>NZ_LLXU01000080.1 GCF_001431645.1 Stenotrophomonas panacihumi
ACGAGCCCCGCATGGATGCAGCTCTTGGCGTCCCCCGCCCGGACATGGCCCCCGGACGCCCGCCGATAGCCCACCAACCACAAGCAACAAGCCCGAAAGCAAGTCGCTGCTAAACTCCAACCCCCCACAAGCACCCAGAACCGGATCAACGCTCAGATGCCCGTTCCCGCCACCAAGCTGCCCAAAGTCGGCACCACCATCTTCACCGTGATGTCGCAGCTGGCGGCCGAGCACAAGGCGGTCAACCTCGGCCAGGGCTTCCCGGATTTCCCCGTGCCGCAGCGCCTCGTCGAAGAACTCGACCGCGCCATGCGCGAAGGCCACAACCAGTACCCGCCGATGACCGGCGCGGCGCCGCTGCGCCAGGCCATCGCCGGCAAGGCCCTGCGTTGCTACGGCGCCACGGTGGATGCCGATACCGAGATCACCGTCACCAGCGGCGCCACCGAGGCCATCTTCAACGCCATCCACAGCGTCGTGCGCGAAGGCGAGGAAGTCATTGTCCTCGACCCCGCGTATGACTGCTACGAACCGGCCATCGACCTGGCCGGCGCGCGTGCCGTGCATGTCGCCCTCGATCCGCAAACCTTCGCCGTCGACTGGGCCAGGGTGCAGGCCGCCATCACCCCGCGCACCCGCCTGTTGATGATCAACTCGCCGCACAACCCGTCCGGCGCCATGTTCTCCGCCGACGACATGCGCGCCCTGGCCGACCTGCTGCGCGGCACCGATATTTTCCTCATCTCCGATGAGGTCTACGAACACATCGTCTTCGACGGCCGCCGCCATGAATCCGTGCTGCGCTGGCCCGAACTGCGCGAACGCGCCTTCGTCGTCTCCAGCTTCGGCAAGACCTACCACTGCACCGGCTGGAAGATCGGCTACGCCATCGCCCCGCCGGCCATGAGCGCCGAGTTCCGCAAGGTCCACCAGTACAACACCTTCGCCAGCTTCGCCCCCGCCCAGCATGCCTTCGCCGCGATGATCCGCGACGAACCCGAACACGACGAACAACTCGGCGCGTTCTACCAGGCCAAGCGCGACCGCTTCCGCGAACAGCTGCTCGGCACCCGCCTCAAGCCGCTGCCGGTACCGGGTGGCTACTTCCAGCTGGTGGACTACTCGGCCGTCAGCGACCTGCCGGACCACGAGTTCGTGAAGTGGCTCACCGTCGAACATGGCGTGGCGGCGATCCCGCTCTCGCCGTTCTACGAAACCCCGCCCGCCGGCCAGCGCCTGGCGCGGCTGTGCTTCGCCAAGAACGAAGCCACCCTCGATGCGGCGATCGAACGCCTGAAAAAACTCTGAGGCCACCATGCAGGACCTGCGCATCTCCCTCGTCCAGGGCGACACCCGCTGGCACGATCCGGCCGGCAACCGCGACCATTACGGCGAACTGCTCGCCCCGCTGGCCGGCACCACCGACCTGGTCGTGCTGCCGGAAACCTTCACCAGCGGCTTCTCCAACGATGCCATCGACAAGGCCGAAGGCATGGACGGCCCGACCGTGGCCTGGATCAGCGAGCAGGCCGCGCGCCTGGACGCGGCGGTCACCGGCAGCGTGCAGCTGCGCACCGCCGAAGGCGTGTTCAACCGCCTGCTGTTCGCCACGCCCGACGGGGGCCTGCAGTACTACGACAAGCGTCACCTGTTCCGCTACGCCAACGAGCACGAGCGCTATGCCGCCGGCCGCGACCGCCTCACCGTGGAGTGGAAGGGCTGGCGGATCAATCCGCAGGTCTGCTACGACCTGCGTTTCCCGGTGTTCTGCCGCAACCGCTACGACGTCGAACGCCCCGGCCAGCTGGATTTCGACCTGCAGCTGTTCGTCGCCAACTGGCCCTCGGCGCGCGCCTATGCCTGGCGCACGCTGCTGCGCGCCCGGGCGATCGAGAACCTGTGCTTCGTGGCGGCGGTGAACCGCGTCGGCGTCGACGGCAACGGCCTGCACTACGCCGGCGACAGCGCGGTGATCGATTTCCTCGGCCAGCCGCAGCTGGAAATCCGCGAGCGCGAGCAGGTGGCCACCACCACCATCTCCGCCGCCGCCCTGGCCGAACACCGCGCGCGCTTCCCGGCGATGCTCGACGCCGACGCCTTCCAGCTCGGCGCGGTCAACGCCGCGCGCTGAGCGCATGGTGGCTGAACGGCGTGCGCCGGCCTCGGCGCCACGCTGACGCCGGCGCTGCTAACCTCGCCGCCAGTTCACCCAGGACCTTCCCATGTTCAAGACCGTGACCCTGCTGGCCGCGCTCGCCGCCGCCGCCACTTTCGCGCCGGCCGCCCAGGCCGCCGGCAACCTGGACTGCACGCTGCGCTTCAACCTCTCCGGCTGGTCGGTGTTCTACAAGACCGCCAAGGGCACCGGCACCATCACCTGCAGCAACGGCACCAGCATCCCGGTGAAGATCAGCGCCAAGGGCGGGGGCTTGACCGTGGGCAAGTCCAGGATCGTCGATGGCAAGGGCAGCTTCACCGGCGCCTACAGCGTCAACGACCTGTTCGGCACCTACGGCGGCGCAGAGGCGCATGCCGGCGCGGTGAAGTCGAGCAACGCGCAGGTGGTGACCAAGGGCGACATCTCGCTCGCGCTCGCCGGCACCGGCGAAGGCTGGGACCTGGGCGTGGGCGTGGGCAACTTCGTGATCTCGCGTCGCTGAAGCATCGCGACCAAGCGCCATCGCCTCATCGGGCGATGGCGCTGCTACCTCATTCCCGCGAAGGCCACACGCCGGTCGAACGACGCAGGCGCATTTCGTAAGGCACCTTGACCAACTCGCCGCGGCCGGCGTCGCCGATGTGCGCCAGCAGCTGCTCGGCGGCGATGCGGCCCATCTCATGGCTGGGCTGCCGCACCGTGGTCAGGCTCGGCCAGATCTGCCGGGCCATCGGCATGTCGTCGAAACCGAACACCGACAAATCGCGCGGAATGCGCAGGCCGCGTTCCTCCGCTTCGTAGATCACCCCGGCGGCGGTGTCGTCGTTGGCGGCGAAGATCGCCGTGGGCGGTTCGGGCAGGTCGAGCAGGGCGCGCGCGCCCTCGATGCCGGAGTCGAACGAGAACTCGCCTTCGATCACCAGCGCCGGGTCGAACGGCAGGCCGGCGCGCAGCAAGGCATCCCGGTAGCCGTCCAGCCGCCAGGCGCGGGCGCCGTGCGAGTGGTGGCCGGTGATGTGGCCGATGCGGTGGTGGCCGAGGCTGGCGACGTGCACGACCAGTTCGGCCGCCGCTTCGCGCTCGTCCAGCGTGGCGCCGATCTGGCCGACGCGCCGGCGCGGTGAAATGGAGGCATACGGCATGCCGTGGGTTTGCAGCCAGTCGAGCAGTTCGTCGTCGTCGGTGATCGGCGGGGTGAGGATCATCCCGTCCGGCCGGTACTGGTGTAGCAGGCTTTCCACCTGCGGGCGGTAGCCGCCGCTGGTCGGCTCCATCGGCTGCAGCATCATGCTGTAGTGGCGCGAACGGCAGGCGTCGAGCACGCCGCCGATGATCTCCATGATGTAGTTCGACGACGGATTGTCGTAGAGCAGGGCGATCTGGTACGAGCGGTTCGACGCCAGGCTGCGGGCAGAAGGGTTGGGCCGGTAGTTGAGCGCCCGCGCGGCCTGCTCGACCTTCTCGCGCGTATCCGGGCGGACGTTGGGCTCGTAGTTGAAGACGCGCGACACCGTCTTCATCGAGACCCCCGCGGCAGCGGCGACGTCTTCGATCCGGATCCGGTTCTGTTCTTTCACGAAGGTCGCACGTTCGGGGCAGGAAGCCACAGGATATGCGAGCGCTCACATCACGGGGCGTTGGCGTGTTGGCCCATCGCCCGTGCTGCCGGTGCGTGTTTGCGCATCGCCGCGTTTTCGTCGGGAAAACGGCGGTTTTCGATGCCGCCGTGCTGGCCTGGGCGATCACGCAATGTGTGCGCCACGCCGTTTTCTTGCTGTGCCGCAGCACGCCGATGCCGCAAAAAAGAACGGGCGCCGTGGGGCGCCCGTGTCTTTATCGCGTTGCGCGTGGCTCAGCCGCCGCGCGGACCGCGATGGCCACCACCGGGACGACCGCCGCCGGGACGGCCCGCGCCGCCACCGGGACGGCCGGCACCACCGCCCGGACGACCGCCGCCACCGGGACGGCCACCGCCACCCGGACGCGGACCGCGGTTCTGCGCGCCACCCGGGCGACCACCGGCCGGACGGGCCTGGCCATACGGGTTGAAGCCCGGCGTGGCGTGGTCGGACGGGAAGCTCGGGGCGTTGCCCGGGTGGCCGTAGGGATGCTTCTTGCCTTGGCCCTGGCCCTGGCCCTGGCCCTGCGGACGACCGGTGTTGCCGCGCGCACCGGCCGGCTTGCTCTTGCCGTACGGGCGCGGCTGCGCGTTGCCGCGCGCGCCACCCGGGCCGGCGTTGCGATGGCCGCTCGGGCCGGTGCTCACGCCATCGGGCACGTACCAGGTGCGGAACGCGGCTGGGTTGCCATCCGGCAACGGCTTGGGACCCTTTTCCTTGCGCTGCTTGAACGGCTTCTGCGACTGCTTGGCCGCCGCTTCGCCGCTCACCGTCAGGCCGCCCTTGAAGCCGCCCGGCTTGCCACGGCCACCGCGGCCGCGGTCTTCGCGCAGGGTGTCGAAGCGGCGCAGCTCACGGCCTTCGTCGGCGGTGTTGTGGCCGTTGACGTAGGCATTGCGCGTACCGCCGCCGTCGCGGCCGACGTGCACGGTGGCACGGCTGGCGCGGCGCTGGCCGATCACCGGCTGCAGGGTCAGCGCGGAAGGCTGGCCTTCCTCGAGCTTGAGTTCGGCGCGCAGCGCTTCGACCTGCGCCTGCGGCACTTCCACCGACTGGCCACGCAGCAGTTCGCGCGGCAGCGAGATCTTGCCGTAGCGCGTGCGCTTGAGGCGGCTGACCTGGCAGCCCTGCGATTCCCACAGGCGACGCACTTCGCGGTTGCGGCCTTCCTTGACGACCACGCGGAACCAGTCGTGCGAGTCGGTGCCGCCGATGCGTTCGATCTCGTCGAACTTGGCCGGGCCGTCCTCCAGCGCGACGCCGCGCGCGAGGCGCTCGACGATCTGGTCGGACACCTGCTCCTGGCCTTCCGGCGCGCGCACGCGCACGACGTATTCGCGCTCGACCTCGAAGGAGGGGTGCATCATCGCGTTGGCGAGTTCGCCATCGGTGGTGAGCAGCAGCAGGCCGGTGGTGTTGATGTCCAGGCGGCCGATGGCGATCCAGCGCGCGCCCTTGAGGGGCGGCAGCGCTTCGAAGATGGTCGGGCGGCCTTCGGGATCGTCACGCGTGGTGACCTCGCCCTCGGGCTTGTTGTAGATCAGCACGCGCGAGGGCTCGCTCAGCGCGCTGGCCACGAAGCCGCGGCCATCCAGCTCGATGCGGTCGCCGCTGCGCACCGACATGCCGGTCTGCGCGACCTCGCCGTTGACCTTGACCAGGCCGTCGGCGATGCGCTGTTCCAGCGCGCGGCGCGAACCCAGGCCGGCCTGCGCCAGCACCTTGTGCAGGCGTTCCTCGAGCTTGGGTTGTTCGGTCTCGCCGCCGCGCTTGAGCGACAGTTTGTTCAGCGAGAGCTTGCGGGGGGTGTCACTCATTTCATTCGCTCCGGCCAGCGCGTTGCGCGTCGGCCTCAGTGGTTTCGTCTTCGTTGTCGTCCGCCGTCGCGGCCGTATCGGCGTCCGCGTCGTCGGAAGGGGTGGGGTCCTGTGCGGGTTCGTCGTCCGCCGCGACAGGCGCCGCGTCGTCTTCGGCGGCGGCGTCCTGCGCGTCCGCGTCCTCGGCGCCGGCATCGGCCGCCTCGGTGGGGGTCACTTCGTCTTCGGCTTCGGCCGCGGGCGCCGCCTCGGCGTCGCCTGCATCGGCATCGGCGTCGGCATCGGCGTCATTGGCCGCTTCGCCTTCGCCATCCAGCGCCGCGCCAGCGGCCAGCGGCGCGGCCGGCTGGCCCTCGCTGTCCAGCGGCAGCTGCGGCTCCAGCTCGCCGATGTCCTTCAGTTCGGACAGCGGCGGCAGTTCGTCCAGGCGCTTGAGGCCGAAATAATCCAGGAAGCCCTTGGTGGTGCCGAACAGCGCCGGCTTGCCGGGCACGTCGCGGTGGCCGACCACGCGGATCCACTCGCGCTCTTCCAGCGCCTGGATGATGTTGCTGCTCACCGCCACGCCACGCACCTGCTCGATCTCGCCGCGGGTGATCGGCTGGCGGTAGGCGATCAATGCCAGCGTTTCCAGCGTGGCGCGGGTGTACTTGGTCTTGCGTTCGGTCCACAGCCGCGCGACCCAGCCGTGCACGTCGGCCTTGACCTGGAAGCGGAAGCCGGAGGCCACCTCGACCAGCTCCACGCCGCGCTCGGCGCAGCCTTCGCGCAGCAGCTCGATGGCGCGCTCGATGCTGCCCGGCGGCGCGGGTTCCTCTTCCGGGAACAGGCCCTGCAGCTGCGCCAGCGTGAGCGGCTGCGGGCTGGCCAGCAGGGCGCCCTCGACGATACGGGTGATCAGCGGTTGGTCCATTTGCACGATCGCGGTGTCTTCCGGCTCAGTGGGTGGCGTCGTCGGCGCCGCTGTCGTCGAACTCGCTGGAGAAGGCGAGCGGGGCGTTGGTGTTGCCCAGCGCCAGCGACTTGACGTAGATCGGCGCCAGCGGCGCTTCCTGCACGATGTCCAGCAGTTGTTCCTTGGCCAGTTCCAGCAGGGCCAGGAAGGTGACCAGCACGCCGAGCTTGCCTTCCTCGGCGGTGAACAGGCTTTCGAAACGGTAGAACTTGCCGTCGTCCAGGCGGCCGAGCACGTCGCCCATGCGCTGGCGCACGCTCAGCGCCTCGCGACGGATGGCGTGGCCGGTGAACAGCTCGGCGCGCTTGAGCACGTCGTGCAGCGCCATCAGCATTTCTTTCAGGTCCACCGGCGGCGGCAGCTTTACCGCGGCGCGGTCCGGCACGTGCGCATGCACCGGGGTGGTATCGCGGTCCTGGCGGGGCAGGGTGTCGATATCCTCTGCGGCCTGCTTGAAGCGCTCGTATTCCTGCAGGCGGCGCACCAGCTCCGCGCGCGGGTCGTCTTCCTCGCCCTCGGCGGTCGGCGGGCGCGGCAGCAGCATGCGCGACTTGATCTCGGCCAGGATCGCGGCCATCACCAGGTATTCGGCGGCCAGCTCGAAGCGCAGCTCCTGCATCACGTTGATGTAGTCCACGTACTGCCGGGTGATCTCGGCGACGGGGATGTCCAGGATGTTCAGGTTCTGCCGGCGGATCAGGTATAGCAGCAGGTCCAGCGGGCCTTCGAAGGCGTCGAGGATGACTTCCAGCGCATCCGGCGGGATGTAGAGGTCCTGCGGGATCTGCAGCACCGGCTGCCCATGCACGACCGCCAGCGGCATTTCCTGCTGCTGCGGCGAGGGGCTCTGGGTTGGCGGCTTCGCGTCTTGCGCGAGTTCGGCGGTCATCAGCGATCTGGTGTTGCGGCGTGTGCTTCAACGGCGCCCACGACGCGCACGTGCGGGGGAAACCCGTCCGGCGAAGGTGGCTTCTACGGCGTGCCGGCGGCGGCACGATCCCAATTCAAACTAACGCCGCTGCAAGCGGCTGCAGCGACTGGACAACGAGGAGGTGGTCTACGCGGGCGGTTCGGGAACCGGCGGAGCGGGTGGCCGGCGAGGCCGCAGGGGCCGGTGAGCCGACGTGCCGCCGCATCCCGCCGCGTGCATTGACGGCTAGGGTAATGGCACGGCCGGGGCGGTGTCCAGCGCCGCCGGGGCTAGAATGAATGCCTTGTTCCAGGAAAGGAGGTGCGGTCGGCATGTGGTACGTGATCGAGGGATACGACGGCCCCGGGGCCGCCGAGGGGCGGCGCACCGCCCGCCCGGCCCACCTGGAACGCCTGCGCGCGCTGGCCGACGCCGGCCGCCTGCTGCTGGCCGGGCCGTGCCCGGCGATCGATGCCGAGGACCCGGGCGAGGCCGGTTTCAGCGGCAGCCTGGTGGTGGCCGAGTTCCCCTCGCTGGCCGAGGCGCGTGCCTGGGCCGATGCCGATCCTTACATGGACGCCGGTGTGTATGTCCGCGTCGAGGTCCGGCCGTTCAAGCGGGTGCTGCCGTGAACGATCGCGTTGCCCGCATCGAGGCCGCGCTGCGCGCCGCCTTCCATCCGTCCGTGCTGGAAGTGGTGGACGACAGCCACAAGCATGCCGGCCATGCCGGGGCCCGTGACGGGCGGGGGCATTACTCGGTGCGCATCGAGGCGACGGCCTTCGCCGGCATGGCGCCGCTGGCCCGGCACCGGGCGGTCTATGCCGCGCTGGGCACGATGATGCAAGAGGACATCCACGCGCTTTCGATCCAGGCCCAGCCGCCCGCCGCATAAGGGTTTGTCGCCCGCATGGCCGGGCGATGTCCGAACTTCGCGGCCGATCCTGTCCACCGGACACGGTCAGGTTAGAATTGCGTTGCAGTGCAGGATGACGCGTCGCCTGAAAACGATTACAGTCCGGCGACGCATTCGGAGTCTCGACCGTGGAGGGCGGTACGTTGGCAAAGAATTCCATCACCATCAAGGACGTGGCGCGCGAAGCCAAGGTCTCGGTGGCGACCGTTTCGCGCGCACTCAACGGGCACGACAACGTGGCCGAGGCGGTGCGCAAGGCCGTGCTGGAGGTCGCAGATCGCCTGCGCTACAGCCCGCATGCGGCCGCCCGCAGCCTGAGCAGCCGGCACACGCAGACCATCGGCGTGGTGCTGCCGGACCTGTACGGTGAATTCTTTTCCGAACTGATCCGCGGCATCGACGGGGTGGCGCGCGCGCGCCGGCAACACCTGCTGGTGTCCAGCTACCACGGCGACCAGGAAGAGCAGGGCCGCGCGCTGCGCGCGATGCGCGGGCGCGTGGACGGCCTGCTGGTGCTTTCGCCCTATGCCGAGCACCCGGGCTTTCTGACCGAGAACCTGCCGCAGTCCTTGCCGACGGTGCTGATCAACACGCACCTGCCCGACGACGACCACTACCCGGTGCTGAGCATCGACGACCACGCCGGCGCCATCGCCATGACCGAGCACCTGCTCGGGCAGGGACACCGCCGCATCGTCTTCATCGCCGGGCCGGAGCTGAATTTCGACGCGCGCGAACGCCTGCGCGGTTTCCAGGACGCGATGGCCGCGCACGGTGCCGACGCCCGCGCGCGGGTGCTGTACGGCGACTTCGACGAGGCGTCCGGCTACCGCGCCGGCCAGCAGCTGCTGCAGGGCGAGCTGCCCGACGCGGTGTTCGCGGCCAACGACATGATGGCGCTGGGCTGCCTCTACGCGCTGACCCAGGCCGGCGTGCAGGTGCCGGGGCAGGTCGCACTGGCCGGCTTCGATGACATCCCGCTGGCGCGTTTCGTCCATCCGGGGCTGACGACGATGCGGGTCAGCATCGCCGAACTCGGCGCCCAGGCGATGGGCCGGCTGCTGGGCCTTATCGACCCGGCCGGCGCCGCGCCGCAGGGCAGCGTCACGCTCAAGCCGACGCTGATCGTGCGGGATTCCACCGTGGCCGGGGCGGGGCAGGCGTGAGCCGGCCACGCGCCGCCACCGGTTGATCGTCGCGAGCCCGCGCCGCCGTTGGGCCGGGCGTCAGTTTTCACCCCGTTCTTCACCGATGCACGGGTTAGTCTCAGAGGGAGTTTCTTGGTGAGGGTTGTAAGCGATTTCATGAAAGACGGCAGCAAGCACAACGTTCGCGGCCCGGCCCGCTTCTTCCCCGGGGCGTGGCTCGCGCTGGGCATGCTGCTGCTGTCCGCCTGCCAGCAGCAGGCGCCTTCGCCCCCCGCGGCCAAGCCGGCACCCACCGTGACCCTGATCGAACCGATCCTCCCGCCCGCGCCGCCCAAGCCGGTGAAGCCGGAACTGCCGCCGCTGTTCACCGACATCGAACGGCGCACCTTCCAGTTCTTCTGGGACACCACCAACGAGACCAACGGCCTCACCCCCGACCGCTTCCCGTCGCGGCCGTTCGCCAGCATCGCCTCGGTGGGCTTCGCGCTGACGGCCTATCCGATCGGCATCGAGAACGGCTGGGTCAGCCGTACCCAGGCGGTGGACCGCACGCTGCTCACGCTGAAGTTCTTCCGTGATGCGCCGGTGGGCCCGCAGCGCACCGGCAAGGCCGGCTACAAGGGCTTCTACTACCACTTCCTGGACATGCAGCGCGGCCAGCGCTACGACAGCTGGGTCGAGCTGTCGAGCGTGGATACGGCGCTGCTGATGATGGGCGTGCTGTTCGCGCAGTCCTACTACGACGGCGACGACCCGCGCGAGAAGGAGATCCGCCAGATCGCCGACACGCTCTACAAGCGCGTGGACTGGACCTGGCTGCAGCAGCGCGCGCCGCTGATCTCGATGGGCTGGTTCCCGGAGAGCGGCTTCATCAACCACGACTGGATGGGCTACAACGAGGCGATGATGCTGTACGTGCTGGCCCTGGGCTCGCCGTCGCATCCGGTAGACCCCGACGCCTGGACGGTGTGGACGCGCACCTACAACAACGACTGGGGCGTGTACCAGGGCCAGGAATACCTGTCCTTCGGCCCGCTGTTCGGCCACCAGTACAGCCATGTCTGGATCGACTTCCGCGATATCCAGGACCAGTACATGCGCGAGCGCGGCATCGACTACTTCCTCAACAGCCGCCGCGCCACGCTGGCCCAGCGCGACTACGCCATCGACAACCCGATGAAGTGGAAGGACTACGGCGAGAACGTCTGGGGCCTGACCGCCAGCGACGGCCCGCAGAACACCAGCCAGGAATACCGCGGCGAGCAGCGCCAGTTCCGCCACTATTCCTCGCGCGGCGCCGGCCTGCGCGAGAACTTCGACGACGGCACCATCGCGCCGACCGCGGCGATCTCCTCGATCGTGTTCGCGCCGGAGGTGGTGATCCCGGCCACCGAGGAAATGCACAAGCGCTACGGCGACTACCTGTATTCCAGCTACGGCTTCCTGGATTCGTTCAACCCCAGCTTCAACTACGACATCCCGCTCAAGACCGGGCGCGTGGTGCCGGACCGCGGCTGGGTGGCCAGCGATTACATCGCCATCGACCAGGGCCCGATCCTCACGATGATCGCGAACTACCGCAACGAGTTCGTGTGGACCGTGATGAAGAAGAACAAGTACATCCGCACGGGCCTGGAACGTGCCGGCTTCACCGGTGGCTGGCTCGCCCCGGAGGGCGAGGCGCCGCAGCAGCCGAAGAAGGACGAGCAGGCCGCCGCCGCGCGGGCGATCGGCATCGCCGAATCGCGCGCGGCCGCCGCCGAGGCGCAGCAGAACCCCGCGCAGCGCCAGCAGCAGAAGCCGGAGTGAGCGCGCGCATGGGCCGGTGGCTGGTCGCGGCGCTGCTGCTTGCCGGCGTCGCCGGCTGCGCGCGTGCGCCGCAGGGCGAGACGATCCGCTTCTGGGCGATGGGCCGCGAGGCCGAGGTCGTCACCGAGCTGGTGGCCGACTTCGAGAAGGAAAACCCCGGCATCCACGTGGACGTGCAGAACATCCCGATGACCGCCGCGCACGAGAAGCTGCTGACGGCCTTCGCCGCCGACGGCCTGCCGGACGTGTGCCAGCTCGGCAACACCTGGCTGCCCGAGTTCGCGATGCTCGACGCGCTCGAACCGCTGCAGCCATACGTGGACCGTTCCCAGGTCATCGACCCGAAGGACTACTTCCCGGGCGTGTGGGACACCAACATCGTCAACGGCACGCTCTACGGCGTGCCATGGTACGTGGACACGCGCCTGCTGTTCTATCGCAAGGACCTGCTGGCCGAATCCGGCGTGAAGCAAACGCCGCGCACGTGGGCCGAGTTCGAGCAGGCGATGGCGGCGGTGAAGCGGCACGTGGGCCCGCAGCGCTACGCGATCATGATGCCGCTCAACGAGTTCGAGCAGCAGCTGTCGTTCGCGCTGCAGCAGGACGACCCGCTGCTGCGCGACAACGACAACTACGGCAACTTCCGCAGCCCCGGCTTCCGCAAGGCGCTGGCGTTCTACGCCAACATGTACGAGCAGGGCTGGGCGCAGAAGGTGTCCGAAACCCAGATCTCCAACGTCTGGTACGAATTCTTCAACGGCTCGTTCGCCTTCTACCTCTCCGGCCCCTGGAACGTGCGCGAGTTCCGCCTGCGCCAGCCGCCGGGCATGGAAGGCAAGTGGGGCACGATGCCGCTGCCGGGCCCGAACGGTCCGGGCGCGGGCATCGCCGGCGGCGCCAGCCTGGTGATCATGCGCCAGTCGCAGCACAAGGACGCGGCCTGGAAGCTGATCGAATTCCTCTCGCGCCCGCAGCAGCAGGCACGCTTCCACGCCATCATCGGCGACCTGCCGCCGCGTCGCAGCACCTGGCAGTACCCCTCGCTGCGCGAGGACCCGCTGGCGCAGGCGTTCGGCGACCAGCTCGAACGCGTCAAGGCCACGCCGAAGGTGCTGGAGTGGGAGCGCATCGTGCAGGAGATGCGCCTGGTCACCGAACGGGTGGTGCGCGGCGGCGAAAGCCAGGAGAACGCGGTGCAGGAGCTGGACAAGCGCGTGGATGACATCCTCGCCAAGCGGCGCTGGATCTGGGCGCAACAGCATCCGGACACGGCCAAGGCCGCGGAGGCCACGCCATGAAGCGCTACACGCTCGCCGGCTGGGTGTTCACCGCGCCCGCGCTGCTGGTGCTGGGCATGTTCTTCGGCGTGCCGGTGCTGGCCGCACTGGTACTCAGCCTGACCGACTTCGACCTCTACGCGCTGGCCGACAGCAGCCACCTGCGCTTCGTCGGCCTGGGCAACTACATCGACCTGCTGCAGACGCCGCTGTTCTGGAAGTCGCTGTGGAATACCACTTATTTCGTGCTGCTCGGCGTGCCGGTGTCCATTGCCGTTTCGCTGGGCGCGGCGATGCTGCTCAATGCGAAGGCGGCGCGTTTCCGCGCGCTGTTCCGCACCGCGCTGTTCGCCCCGGTGGTGACCACGCTGGTGGCCGTGGCGGTGATCTGGCGCTACCTGTTCCACGTCAAGTATGGCCTGGTGAACTGGGGCCTCGGCCACCTGGGCATCTCGCCGGTGGATTTCCTCGGTGACCCGCGCTGGGCGATGCCCACCATCATGCTGTTCGCCGTGTGGAAGAACTTCGGCTACAACATGGTGATCTTCCTGGCCGGCCTGCAGGGCATCCCGCAGGACCTGTACGAGGCCGCGCGCATCGACGGCGCCTCGAAGTGGAAGCAGTTCCTGCACATCACCTTGCCGATGCTCGGCCCGGTGCTGATGGTGGTCGGCGTCATTACCGTGTCCGGCTACTTCCAGCTGTTCGCCGAGCCCTACGTGATGACCCGCGGCGACCCGCTGCAGAGCACGGTGAGCGTGCTGTACTTCATGTTCGAGGAAGGCTTCAAGTGGTGGAACCTCGGCCGTGCGTCGGCGGTGGCGTTCCTGTTGTTCCTCATCATCCTGGCGGTGACCACCGTGATGCTGCGCTTCGGCCGCAAGAAGGACCTGGTATGAGCCGCGAGATCGGCCAATCGCGCTGGAACGCCTGGCTCGTCAATGGCGGCCTGCTGTTGTTGGCGCTCATCGCGGTCGGCCCGCTGCTGTGGATGGCCTCGGTATCGTTCATGCCGACCGGCGAGGCGAGCACGTTCCCGCCGCCGCTGCTGCCATCGAAGTGGACCACCGCCAACTACCACGAGCTGTTCGAGCGCACCGGCATGGCGAGCCACTTCGCCAACTCGCTGGGCGTGTCACTGGCGATCACGCTGGGTTCGCTGCTGGTCAACACGCTGGCCGGCTACGCCTTCGCCAAGCTGCGTTTCGTCGGGCGCGAGCGGATCTTCCAGGTCCTGCTGGCCGCGCTGGTGATCCCGGCGCAGGTGGCGATGCTGCCGCTGTTCCTGCTGATGAAGCAGCTGCACCTGGTCAACAGCTACGGCGGGGTGATCCTGCCGGCGTTGGCCTCGGTGTTCGGCATCTTCCTGGTGCGCCAGTACGCGCGCGGCATTCCCGACGAACTGCTGGAAGCGGCGCGCATCGACGGCGCCAGCGAGATGCGCATCTTCTTCCAGATCGTGCTGCCGATGCTCAAGCCGGTGCTGGTGACGCTGACCATCTTCACCTTCATGGGCGCCTGGAACGATTTCATGTGGCCGTTGATCGTGCTCACCGACCAGGAGCACTACACGCTGCCGGTCGCGCTGGCGTCGCTGTCGCGCGAGCACATCATGGACGTGGAATTGATGATGGCCGGCGCGGTGATCACGGTGATCCCGGTGCTGCTGCTGTTCCTGGCCTTGCAGCGCTACTACATCCAGGGCCTTCTGCTGGGTAGCGTGAAAGGCTGAAGGCCCGCGACAATCCGCGATGCGGCCCGCGGGCCGCGTCGCTGCAACACCAACGAAACAGGACCACGATGTCACCGAAGACCCACAAGCTCGGATTCTGGGCGGTGCTGGCGCTGTGCGCCGGCATCCCGATGCACGTTGCCGCGCAGGAGGCCAAGGTGCTCGACGATTTCGACGACATCACCCCGTGGAAGCTGGTGGTCTCCAACCAGGTCAGCGGTTCGTTGCGCCCGGTGAGCGTGCCCGGCGGCGGCAAGGCGCTGTGCCTGGACTACAACTTCAACGGCGTCTCCGGCTACGTGGGCATCCGCCGCGATATTCCGATCGCCTATCCGGACAACTACCAGCTCAGCTTCAACCTGCGCGGCGATTCGCCGGGCAACGACCTGCAGTTCAAGCTGATCGACGCCAGCGGCGACAACGTGTGGTGGGTGAACAAGACCGGCTTCACGTTCCCGAAGAACTGGACTCCGCAGGTTTACCGCAAGCGCCAGATCAGCAAGGCCTGGGGCCCCGACGCCGACGCCACGCTCAAGCGCAGCGCCAGCGTGGAGTTCACCATCTACAACAAGGTCGGCGGCAAGGGCACGGTGTGCTTCGATCGCCTCGCGCTCACCGCGCTGCCGCCGCCGGACAACTCGCCGCTGCACGGCAACGCCATCGCCGATACCGCGCCGGCGCTGGAGCAGCGCATCGCCGACGGCAAGACCGACACCTTCTGGCTCAGCGGCGGGGTCAAGACCCAGACCGTCACCCTGGACCTGGGCAAGGTGCGCGAATTCGGCGGCGCCATCGTCGACTGGATTCCCGGCCTGGAGGCTTCGCAGTACGACGTTCGCGGCTCGGTGGACGGCCGCAGCTGGAAGGCGTTGCGCAGCGTGGTCGCCGGCGCCGGTGGCACGGATTTCCTCGCGCTGCCCGATACCGAGGCGCGCTACCTGCGTTTCGACCTCAAGGACGGCCCGAACTGGCGCTACGGCCTGCGCGAGATCACCCTCAAGCCGCTCGACTGGGCGGCCACGCCGAATGGTTTCATCAGCTCGGTGGCGGCGCTGTCGCCGCGCGGCGCGTTCCCGCGTGCGTATACCGGCGAGCAGCCGTACTGGACGCTGATCGGCCTGGACGGCGGTACCGAGCAGGGGCTGATCGGCGAGGACGGCGCGGTCGAGGTGGGCAAGGGCGGCTTCAGCATCGAACCGTTCGTGCGGGCTGGCGGCAAGTGGATCAGCTGGGCCGACGTGAGCAGCGAGCAGAGCCTGCAGGACGACTACCTGCCGATTCCCAGCGTGCAGTGGCACCACGACCAGCTCGACCTGCGCGTGACCGCCTTCGTGCAGGGCACCCCGGCGCAATCGCAGCTGGTGGCGCGCTACCAGCTGCGCAACACCGGCAAGGAGGCGCGCGACTTCAGCCTGGCGCTGGCGGTGCGTCCGTTCCAGGTCAACCCGCCGACGCAGTTCCTCAACACCGTCGGCGGCATCAGCCGCATCGAGCAGATGACGGTCGATGGCGGGCAGGTGAGCGTCAACGGCAAGCCGAAGGTGTTCGCCGCGCAGGCGCCGGATGCCAGCTTCGTCACCGCCTTCGACAGTGGCATGGCGGTCAAGCAGCTCTCGGCGGCGAAGCTGCCGACCACGCGGCAGGTGAAGGACGACACCGGCTTGGCCTCGGGCGCGCTGGTCTACACCTGGCACCTGGCGCCGGGGGAAACGCGCGAGGTCGCCATCGTCGTGCCGCAGACCGGCACCGCCGCGCTGCCGGCCGGTTTCGACGCCGACCGCGCGCAGCAGCAGGTGGCGCAGGGGTGGCGTGACCGCCTGGACCGCGTGCGCTTCACCGTGCCGGCCGAAGGCAAGCCGATGGTGGACACGCTGCGCACCGCGCTGGCGCACATGCTGATTTCGCGCAACGGCCCGCGCCTGCAGCCGGGCACGCGCTCGTATGCGCGCAGCTGGATCCGCGATGGCGCGATGATCTCCGAAGGGCTGCTGCGCATGGGCCGCGAGGACGTGGTGCGCGAATACGTGGACTGGTTCGCCCCGTTCCAGTTCCAGAACGGCATGGTGCCGTGCTGCGTGGATGACCGCGGCAGCGACCCGGTGCCGGAGAACGACAGCCACGGCGAGCTGATCTATAACATCGCCGAGTACTACCGCTACACGGGCGACCGCGCCTTCCTCGATGCGATGTGGCCGCACGTGCTCGGCGCGTTCAACTACATGGAGCAGCTGCGCGCCAGCGAGCGCACCGAAGAGAACTTCATGCGCAACCCGGCCTTCTACGGAATGATGCCGGTGTCGATCAGCCACGAAGGCTATTCGGCCAAGCCGATGCATTCGTACTGGGACAACTTCTGGGCGCTGCGTGGCTACAAGGATGCCGCCGACATCGCCGAGACGCTGGGCAAGGTGGACGAGGCCCCGCTGATGGCCGGCGCGCGCGACGAGTTCCGCGGCGACCTGGCCGCCTCGCTGCAGGCGGCGGTGCGCCAGCACGGCATCGACTTCCTGCCGGGCTCGGCCGAGCTGGGCGACTTCGACGCCACCTCCACCACCATCGCGCTGGCCCCGGGCGGCGAGCAGGGCCGGCTGCCGGCCGACCTGCTCGACAACACCTTCCAGCGCTACTGGGACGAGTTCGTGCAGCGTCGCGACGGCACCCGCCAGTGGAAGGACTACACGCCCTACGAGTGGCGCAACGTCGCCGCCTTCGTGCGCCTGGGCTGGCGCGACCGCGCGTGGGATGCGGTGTCCTTCTTCTTCAAGGACCGCGCGCCGCAGCCCTGGAACCAGTGGGCCGAGGTGGTCTCGCGCACGCCGCGCAAGCCGTTCTTCGTCGGCGACCTGCCGCACGCGTGGGTGGCCTCGGACTTCGTGCGTTCGACGCTGGACATGTTCGCCTACGGGCGCGAGGTGGATGACAGCATCGTGCTCGCCGCCGGCCTGCCGACGCGCTGGTTCGAAGGGCAGGGCGTGTCGATCAATGACCTGCGCACGCCGCAGGGTCACCTGGGTTATCGCCTGCAGCGCAACGACCGCCAGTTGGTGCTGGACGTGCCCGCCGGCATCACTCCGCCGGCCGGTGGCCTGGTGCTGCCGTGGCCGTATGCCGGCAAGCCGGGCGATGCGAAGGTCAATGGCGAACCGGTGGAATGGGAGAACGGCGAACTGCGCATCCACGCGGTGCCGGCGCACGTGGAGATCGACGTGCCGTCCTCGGTACGCCGGGCGGAGCGCAAGCGCGATTGAGGCGGGTGGGCCGCATCCTGCGGCCCCCTCCCGGCGGTCAACCCGGCCGCTTACGCGCCCGGCAACCGCTGGCGACGAAGCCGCAGCGCATTGCCCACCACTGACGCTGAGCTCAGGCTCATCGCCAATGCCGCGAACATCGGCGACAGCAGCCAGCCGGTGAGCGGATACAGCACGCCGGCGGCCAGCGGCACGCCCAAGCCGTTGTAGACCAGCGCGAAGCCCAGGTTCTGCCGCATGTTGGCCACCGTGGCCTGCGACAAGCCGCGCGCCACCGCGATGCCCCGCAGGTCGCCCTTCACCAGCGTGACCTGCGCGCTGTTCATCGCCACGTCGGTGCCGGTGCCCATCGCGATGCCGACATCGGCACGCGCCAGCGCCGGCGCATCGTTGATGCCGTCGCCGGCCATCGCGACCACGCGGCCTTCGCCCTGCAGGCGTTCGACCAACGCCAGCTTGTCCTGCGGCTTCACCTCGCCGTGTACCTCGTCGATGCCCAACCGTGTGGCGACCGCCTGCGCGGTGGTCTGGCCATCGCCGGTGGCCATCACCACGCGCAGGCCGGCGGCGTGCAGCGTGGCCAATGCCTCGGGCGTGCTGGCCTTGATCGGATCGGCCACTGCCAGCAAACCGGCGAGCGCGCCATCCACGGCCAGGTGCATCACGCTCGCGCCCTGCGTGCGCAGCGCCTCGGCCTGTTCCGACAACGGCGCGACGTCGACGCCCACCTGCGCCATCAACGCGGTGTTGCCCAGCGCCAGCGCGTGGCCGTCCACGCGACCCCGCACGCCGATGCCCGAGCCGGATTCGAAGTCCCCGACGCTCGACAACGCCACGCCCTGCGCGCGCGCCTGGGCGACGATCGCCGCGGCCAGCGGATGCTCGCTGCCCTGGTCGAGGCTGGCGGCGAGCCGCAGCACGGTATCGGCATCGACGCCTGCGGCGGGCACCACGCGCTCGAACGCCGGCCGGCCTTCGGTGAGCGTGCCGGTCTTGTCGACGATCAGCGTATCGACGCGGCGCAGGTTCTCGATCGCCGCCGCATCGCGGAACAGGATGCCGAGCGTGGCGCCGCGCCCGGTCGCCACCATGATCGACATCGGCGTGGCCAACCCCAGCGCGCAGGGGCAGGCGATGATCAGCACCGCCACCGCGTTGACCAGCCCGAACACCCAGCCCTGGGCCGGTCCGAACAGGCCCCACGCGAAGAACGTCAGCAGCGCGGCCGCGGCCACCGCCAGCACGAACACCCCGGCCACGCCATCGGCCATGCGCTGCATGGGCGCGCGCGAACGCTGTGCCTGCGCCACCATCTGCACGATCTGCGACAGCACCGTCTCCGCGCCGACGCGCTCGCTGCGCATCAGCAGCGCGCCGCTGGTATTGAGCGTCGCGCCGATCAAGGCATCGCCGGGGCGCTTGGTCAGCGGCACGGGCTCGCCGGTGAGCATGGATTCGTCCACCGCGCTGCGGCCTTCGAGCACGCGGCCATCGGTGGGAATCTTCTCGCCGGGCCGCACGCGCAGCCGGTCGCCGACCTGCACGTCGGCCAGCGGCACGTCTTCCTCCTGGCCGTCCTCGCGCACGCGCCGCGCCGTCTTTGGCGCGAGCCCGAGCAGCGAGCGGATCGCCGCGGAGGTCTGCGCCCGCGCGCGAAGCTCCAGCAACTGGCCGAGCAGCGTCAGCGAGATGATCACCGCCGCCGCCTCGAAGTACACGTTCACCCGGCCCATCGACATGAAGGACGCGGGAAACACGCCGGGCGCCACCGTGGCGACCACGCTGTAGACGAACGCCGCGCCGGTGCCGAGGCTGATGAGCGTCCACATGTTGGGGCTGCGGTTGACCACCGACTGCCAGCCGCGCTGGAAGAACGGCGCCCCGGCCCATAGCACCACGGGCAGCGTCAGCACCAGTTCGACCCAGCTCTGCGTTGCCATGGCCATCAGGTGCAGGCGATGGCCGAACATGGCCAGCAGCATCACGACCAGCGACAGCGGCAACGTCCACCAGAACCGGCGCGAGAAATCGCGCAGCTCGGGATTGTCGTCCGCTTCCAGGCTCGGCAGCTCCGGCTCCAGCGCCATCCCGCACTTGGGGCAGGTGCCGGGATGATCCTGCCGGATCTCCGGATGCATGGGGCAGGTGTAGATCGTGCCGGCGGGTGCGGATGCCTTCGGCATGGCAGCGTGCCCCTCGCCGTGCAGATAGCGCCCTGGCGCCGCCTGGAACTTCGCAGCGCACCCGGCGCTGCAGAAGTAGTAGGTCTGGCCGGCGTGCTCGACGTGATGCCTTGATTCCGAAGTGACGCTCATGCCGCACACGGGATCGCGCAGTGGCGCGGCATCGCCGCCGTGGCAGCACGCATGGGAAGGGCGGCCAACCGCGTCGTGATGAGGTTCGTGGGACGAATGCATCAAGGGCTCCTGTCGACGCCCCATGTTAGGCCCGGGCCGGCAGCAACACACACCCTGCGACAAGCCGCCGCTTTCCTGTCCGCCCACGACACATCATCGGGCCGCCGGGCGCAGCCCCTGGCCGGGACCGTTGGCGACATGGATGTCGCCGACGAGCCCCCATGGATGGGTTCACGGCGTGTCCCGGCCAGGGGGTGGG
>NZ_LLXU01000081.1 GCF_001431645.1 Stenotrophomonas panacihumi
TACGCGCGCATGGCGCGCGGCCGCTGTAGTCGCCGCGCGCCATGCGCGCGTAGATCGCGCTGATCTCCTCCGGCGACATCCCGTGCCCCGGGTCCTCGATGCGCACGATGGCCGGCGCCGACACGGCGATGCGGATCGTGCCGCGGTCGCTGTTCTCGATGGCATTGCGCAGCAGGTTGCCGATCGCCGCCTGCAGGATCGCCACCGGCGCGAACACGCGCGCCGGCACCTCGGCGTGCAGTTCCAATCGCAAGTCCTTGTCCGCGCTCAGGTGCTGGTGGTCGGCCACGATCTCCGGCAACAGCTGGTCCAGCCGCACCTCGTCGCTGCTGCGCGCCAACCGCGCCGGATCCTTGGCCAGCACCAGCAGCAGCGCCAGCAACTGCTCCACGCCAGCCGCCGTCTGGCGAATGCGCAGCAACTGGTGGCGCACCGGCGCCGGCACGTCTTCCTGCGCCAACGCCAACTCGCTGGCGCCGTCGATCACCGCGATCGGCGTGCGCAGTTCATGGCTGGCACTGTTGATGAAGGAACGCTCGCGTTCGACGAACTGGTCGTTGCGGCCGAGGTAATCGTTGAGCGCGTCGGTGATCACCTTCTGCTCGCTGCTGGCGCGCGGATCGAGCTCCACGCGCTGGCCGGGCCGATCCGGCTGCAGCCGGCGGATGCGCTCGGCCATCTGGCTCAGCGGCTTCACCACCCGGCCCATGCCCCAACCCACCAGCAGGCCGAGCAGCACGATCGCCACCAGGTTGGAGGCCACCATCCACAGGCCGAGGTTGTTCTCGTGCCGCTGCAGTTCGGTGATGTCCAGCGCCAGTACCAGCCGGCGCCCCTTCACGTCCTGCACCATCAGCACCTTGTCGCGGCCCTGGTAGGCGATGCCGTCGTGGATACCCGGCTGGAAGCCGGCGTATTCGGGCGGCGGCGGCGAATCGTCGTCGTCGCCGAACAGCTGCACCGTCTGGCTGTCGGTCCAGTGGTAATCCGGATCCTCGGCGCTGCGCTGCACGAAGTGGTCCAGCTCGGACTTCAGCAGCGAATGCCAGGTCAGCTGCTCGGCCTGCTCGTTGACGATGTAGCCGTGCACGAACACCGCCAGCGAGATCAGCGCGGCGTAGGCCACCAGCCACAGGGTCACCTGCCGCCGCAGCGCGCGGGGCTTAGGCGCCATCGCCGGCCTCCGCCGCATCCACCTGCGCCAGCCGGTAACCGACGCGCGGCAAGGTGTGGATCAGCTTCTCGGCGAACGGGCCATCCACGCTGCGGCGCAATTCGTAGATATGCGAACGCAGCATGTCGCCGTCGGGCGGCTCGTCGCCCCACAGCGCGTGCTCCAGGCGCTCGCGCGTGACCGCCGCCGGGCTCGCCTGCATCAACACTTCCAGCAACTTGCGGCAGGCCGGGTACAGGTGCAGCGGGCGGCCGGCGCGGGTGGCCTCCAGCGTGGCCAGGTCCAGGCGCAGGTCGGATACCTGCAGCGCCTTGCTGCGTCCGCGGCCCTGCGCGCGCACGAGCAGCGCTTCCAGGCGGACTTCCAGCTCCGGCAGCGCGAACGGCTTGGTGAGGTAGTCATCGGCGCCGGCGCGGAAACCGGCGATCTTGTCCGGCAGCTCGTCGCGCGCGGTGAGCATGATCACCGGCACTTCCGACTGGTGTTCCTCGCGCAGCCGGCGCAGCACCTCCGGCCCGTCCATGCGCGGCATCATCCAGTCCAGGATGATCGCGTCGTAGGCCTGGGTGGTGGCCAGGTGCAGGCCGGTCACGCCGTCGGGCGCGGCATCGAGCACGTGGCCGCGCGCTTCGAAATAGTCGAAGAGGTTGGCGACCAGGTTGCGGTTGTCTTCGATGACCAGGAGCCGCATGCGGGACCCGCGGGGGAACGGAGCGTCCATCGTAGCGGTTGGATGTCGGAATCGTGTCGAAACCGGCGGCGTTCCGACAATCTTCCCACGCCCCCACCGCCACCATGCCCGGTTCCATGCCAGCCGCCGCGCCGATGCCGACGACCCTTCCCACCACCGCCTCCCCCGCCCCCTGGCGCAACGCGCTGGTGGGTTTGCTGATCGCGCTCAGCCTGCTCGCCGGCCTGGGCCTGCGCCAACCCAATCCCGCCGACGAGCCGCGCTTCGTGCTGGCCGCGCGCAGCATGGTCGAGAGCGGCCAGTGGCTGCTGCCCCACCGCGGCAGCGAGCTGTACGCGGAAAAGCCGCCGGTCTTCATGTGGCTGCAAGCCGGCGCCTACCAGCTCACCCACGACTGGACGACCGCCTTCCTGCTGCCCTCGCTGCTGGCCGCGCTGGCGGTACTGTGGCTGGTGCGCGACCTCGGCCGCCGCCTGTGGCACCCGCGCATCGGCGACCTCGCCGCGCTGGCGGTGTTCTCCACCCTGCAGTTCGGCCTGATGGCCAAGCGCGCGCATATCGACATGGTGCTGCTGGCGATGACCACGCTCTCGCTGTGGGGCCTGCTGCGCCACCTGCTGCTGGGCCCGCACTGGCGTGCGTGGTGGCTGGGCGCGTTCGCCGCCGGCGTCGGCACGGTGACCAAGGGCGTGGGCTTCCTGCCCCTGCTGGTGCTGCTGCCGTGGGCACTGCATGCGCGCCTGCACGGCCGCGCGTGGCCCGCTTCGCGCGGCGATGGCTGGCGCTGGGCCGCCACGCTGCCGATGTTCATCGCCGGCACCGCGGTGTGGCTGCTGCCGCTCGCGCTGGCGCTGTGGCGCAGCGATGATCCGTCACTGCAGGCCTACGCACGCGAAATCCTGCTGCGCCAGACCGCCACCCGCTACACCGCCGCCTGGCACCACGTGCAGCCGGCCTGGTACTACCTGCGGGTAATCGCGCTGTTGTGGCTGCCCGGCAGCCTGCTGCTGCCCGCGCTGTTCCCCGGCTGGTGGCGACGCCTGCGCCGCGGCGATGCGCGCCAGTGGCTGCTGCTGGGCTGGAGCGTGCTGGTGCTGCTGTTCTTCAGCGTCAGCCCGGGCAAGCGCGAGCTGTACATCCTGCCGATCCTGCCGGCCGCCTGCCTGGCCGCCGCGCCGCTGTTGGCCGGGTTGCTGCGGCGTCCGTGGCCGCGCCGGCTGCTGCTGGGCTACGTGGTGTTCCTGGCGGTGGCCGCGCTGGTCGTCGCGTTCGGCCCGTGGCTGCCGCGTGATGCACTGCGCCGCGATCTCGATGCGGGTGTCGTGCAGCAGCTGAAATTCGGCCTCATCGCGCTGGGCATCGGGCTTGGGGTGATCGCCGCCTGGGCACGCACGCGCCGCGCCGCACTCGGCGTGGTGCTGGCCACCGTCGTGCTGTGGAGCGTCTACGGCTTGGTGTTCGCACCCGCACTGGATGCCTCCAGTTCGGCCGCAGGCTTGATGCAACGCGTGGGCCAGCGCATCGGTCCTGACGCGCAGCTCGGCATGGTGGCCTGGCGCGAGCAGAACCTGCTGCAGGCCGACCGGCCGGTGACCGAATTCGGCTTCAAGGCCGACTGGGCCACGCAATGGGCGAAGGCCGGGCCATGGGTCGCCGAACAGCCCACGCGTCGCTGGCTGTTCGTGCTGCGCGAAGCGCTGCCGGCGTGCGTGGATCGCGCGCAGGTGGTGGCGATCGGCCAGTCCAACCGCAACCAGTGGCTGCTGGTGCCGGGCACGGCATGGCATGCGGGCTGCCATGCCACGCAGGAAGGCACCACCGCGGGCGCCGACGACAACGACGACTGAACGAACCGGTCGGCGCGCGGCGCCGATCCGACCGCTTTCCGACAACGCACTCCCGATCATCGCCGCACTCTCGGCACGCCTTGTCTGATCGATGGAACTGCATACCGCTCCGGCGCTCCCCGCCGCGCCCTTTCCGCTTGCGCATTCGCGCGTGCCGCTGGCCACGCACCTGTACCTGCCGTTCGCGCTGCTGCTGATCCTCAATGCCTGGCTGGCGGCCGGCGGCGGCGACATGGCCTTCGCCGATTGGCTGTATCGCCTGGAAGGCGGCCACTGGGCATTGAAGGACGCGTGGTTCACCAGCCACTTCATCCACCGCATCGGCAAGTGGGCGAGCACGCTGGGCGCGCTGCTGGTGGCGATGGCGGCGATCCGTGCATGGCGCGCGCCGAAGCATCCGTGGCGCTGGCCGCTGCTGGCGCTGTTCGGTTCCATCGTGCTGTCCACCACGCTGGTGTCGATGTTCAAGCACCTCACCCACATGGACTGCCCGTGGGACCTGGCGCGCTATGGCGGCACGCGCGCGTTCTACGGCCTGTTCGAATCGCGCGGCGGCGTGCCGGCCTCCGGCTGCTTCCCGGCCGGCCATGCCAGCGCCGGCTACGCATGGGTGGCGCTGTACTTCTTCGCGCTGGCGGTACGTCCGCAATGGCGCTGGGCGGGACTTGCGCTCGGCCTGTGCGTCGGCGCGGTGTTCGGCTTCTCCCAGGAGCTGCGCGGCGCGCACTTCCTCTCGCATGACCTGTGGACGCTGGCGGTGTGCTGGATCGTCCCGCTGTTCCTGTTCCGCCTGCTCCCCCGCGAAGACGCCTCGGAGGTGCGCGCATGAGCGTTTCGATTTCCCGCCCGTCATGGCGGCAGTGGCTGCGCGACATCGACTGGCGCTGGCGCCCGACGCTGTCCACCGAAGGCCTGATCCTTGCCACCAGCGTGTTCTTCGCACTGGCCTGCAACGGCCTGTTCTGGCGTAGCGCCACCGCATGGAGCGGCGGCGGGATCGGCATGACGCTCTCGCTGCTGGCCGTGCTGGTCGCCGTGCACAGCCTGTTGCTGGGCCTGCTGGTGTGGCGCTGGAACGCGAAGGTGCTGCTGAGCGTGCTGCTGCTCAGCACCGCGTTCACCACCTATTACATGGGCCGCTACAACGTGTATGTCGACGCGGACATGCTGCGCAACGTGCTCGCCACCGACCGCAAGGAGTCCGGCGAGCTCATCACCGCCTCGCTGCTGCTGCCGCTGCTGGCCTACGGCGTGCTGCCGATCACCGTGCTGTGGCGGCTGCGGCTGCGCGCCCGCCCGATGGGTCGCGCACTGCTGGTCCGCGCCGGCTTCCTGCTGGTGGTGGGCGTGGTCGGCGCGGGCGCGGCGCTGCTGTCGTTCCAGAACCTCTCCGCGCTGATGCGCAACCACCACGAGATCCGCTACCTCGCCACGCCGATCAACACGCTGGCCGCGCTGCGCGCCAACCTGAAGACGGCCACGCCGGGCCACAAGGCGCCGAAGCTGCCCATCGGCCAGGACGCCACCGCCACGCCGCGCGCGCCTGAATCGCGCCCGCGCCTGCTGCTGATCGTGCTGGGCGAAACGATGCGCGCGCAGAACTTCGGCCTCAACGGCTACACGCGGCAGACCACGCCGGAACTGGCCCAGGTGGACGGGCTCATCAACTTCCCCGACATGCATTCGTGCGGCACCAGCACCGAGGTATCGGTGCCGTGCATGTTCTCGCCGTGGGGCCGCCACGACTACAACGAGGACACCATCCGCGGCCATCAGTCACTGCTGCACGTGCTCGACCATGCCGGCGTCGGCGTGCTGTGGCGCGACAACCAGAGCGGCTGCAAGGGCGTGTGCGACGGCTTGCCGATCCAGCAGCTGGACGATGCGAAGATCGCCGGCCTGTGCAAGGACGGCCGCTGCATGGACGAAGTGCTGCTCGACGACCTCGCCGCGCAGGTGCGTGCCCGCCCGGGCGACCGCGTGGTGGTGCTGCACCAGCTCGGCAACCATGGCCCGAGCTACTACGAGCGCTACCCGGCCACGTTCGCGCGCTTCAACCCGGCCTGCCAGAACGCGGACCTGGGCCAGTGCAGCCGCGAGCAGATCGTCAACGCCTACGACAACGCGGTGCTCTACACCGACCACTTCCTGGACCGCGCGATCGGCACGCTGCGCGCGATGCCCGATTACGACACCGCGATGATCTACCTCTCCGACCACGGCGAATCGCTGGGCGAGAAGGGCCTGTACCTGCATGGCGTGCCGTACGCCATCGCCCCGCAGGAGCAGACCCATGTGCCGATGGTGATGTGGTTCTCGCCGCAGTTCGCCCGCGACCGCGGCCTGGACCTGCAATGCGTGCGCCAGCGCGCCGCCGGCCGCGCCGACCACGACAACCTGTTCCCCTCGGTGCTGGGCCTGATGCAGGTGCGCACCTCGCTCTACGATTCCTCGCGCGACCTGTTCGCCGGCTGCCAGCAGCCGGCCTGAGCCCCCGACGCGCGCCGGCCGCCCCTTGCGGCCCCGGCGCGCGGCCTCTAGCCTCCGCGGATCGTCCCGCAAGGATCCGCCGTGAACCCTCGCCTTCCGCTCCTGGCCGTCGCCATCGTCGGCGCGCTGTCGCTGTCCGCCTGCCGTCGCGAACCCACCGCGCCGCCCGCCGCCGAAGCACCGGCCCAGGCACCGGCCGAGAGCGCCGATGCGTTCATCGCCCGGGTCAACGAGGAGTACAAGGCCGCCTACCCGGAAATCAGCTCGGCGCAGTGGCTGTCGGCGACCTACATCAACGACGACTCGCAGCGCATCGCCGCCAAGGCCAACGAACGCGCGCTCACCCAGCTCAATGCCTGGATCGCCCAGGCGCGCCAGTACGACGGCCAGCCGATGTCGCCGGACACCGCGCGCGCCCTGCAGCTGCTGCGCCTGATGAGCGCGATGCCTGCCCCGCGCGACCCGGCGCGCCTGGCCGAACTGACCACCATCGCCAGCCGCATGGAAGGCGACTACGGCGCCGGCACGTACTGCCGCGGCGAAGGCGATGCCAAGCAGTGCCGCCAGCTCGGCGAACTGGAGCAGGTGCTGGCGCGCAGCCGCGATTACGACGAACAGCTCGACGCCTGGCAGGGCTGGCAGGGCGTGGCCGCGCCGATGCGCGCCGACTACCAGCGCTTCGTCGAACTGGCCAACGAAGGCGCGCGCGACAGCGGCTTCAAGGACGTGGGGCAGATGTGGCGCAGCGGCTACGACATGCCGCCGGAACAGATCGCCGCCGAGACCGACCGCCTGTGGGAACAGGTCAAGCCGCTGTACGAGCAGCTGCAGTGCTATGCGCGCGGCAAGCTCGACGCGCACTACGGCCAGGACAAGGGCGAGCTGCCCGGCGGCCTGTTGCCGGCCCACCTGATGGGCAACATGTGGCAGCAGGACTGGAGCAACCTGTGGGACCTGCTGCAGCCCTACCCCGGCGCCGGCGACCTGGACATCACCGCCGCGCTGGAGAAGCAGTACCAGGGTGAACTCAGCACCGCGCTCACCCGCGTACCCGGCGGCAGCAACGGCAGCGTGGAGGCGCGCTTCAAGGCGCAGCGCGAGGCCGAGCTGCGCACCGCCAAGGCGATGACGGAACGCGCGCAGGATTTCTACACCTCGCTGGGCATGCCCAAGCTGCCGGACGGCTACTGGCAGCGTTCGCAGTTCATCAAGCCGCTGGACCGCGACGTGGTCTGCCACGCCAGCGCGTGGGACCTGAACATGGGCGGTGATGCCGCGCAGAAGACCGGCCCGGACGTGCGCACCAAGATGTGCATCAAGCCGAGCGAAGAGGACTTCACCACCATCTACCACGAGCTCGGCCACATCTATTACGACCTGGCCTACAACCCGCTGCCGCCGCTGTTCCAGAACGGTGCCAACGACGGCTTCCACGAAGCCATCGGCGACACCGTGGTGCTGTCGATGACGCCCGATTACCTGCATTCGGTCGGGCTGGTCGGCGAGGTGCAGCACAGCCGCGAGGCGCTGATCAACGCGCAGATGCGCATGGCGCTGGCCAAGGTGGCGTTCCTGCCGTTCGGGCTGATGATCGACCGCTGGCGCTGGGGCGTGTTCGACGGTTCGATCACCCCGGACCACTACAACCAGGCGTGGTGGCAGCTGAAGGCCAAGTACCAGGGCGTGGCCCCGGTGACCCCGCGCGGCGAACAGTTCTTCGACCCGGGCGCCAAGTACCACGTGCCGGGCAACACGCCTTACACCCGCTACTTCCTCTCGCACCTGCTGCAGTTCCAGTTCTACAAGGGCCTGTGCCAGGCCGCCGGTTACACCGGCCCGCTGTACGAGTGCAGCTTCTACGGCAACAAGGAAGCCGGGCAGAAGTTCTGGAACATGCTCCAGCGCGGCAACAGCCAGCCGTGGCAGGCCACGCTCAAGGAGCTGACCGGCGAGGACCATGTCGATGCCGGCCCGATGCTGGAGTACTTCGCGCCGATGCAGGAATGGCTCAAGCAGCAGAACCAGGGCCGCATGTGCGGCTGGGAAGCACCGGCGGCGGCCAAGCCGGCCCAGCCCTGACGCGGGCCCGCCCGGCGCGTGCTTGCATGCATGCGCCGGCGCGGGGAGGCTGGGGGTGAACGCCTCCACGCAAGGAACAGACGATGACCCCGACCTGGAATGTCGACCGCCTGGTGAAGCAGTACGGCCTGCGCCGCGAGACCGCCGCGGAGATCGTCGCCGGCCAGGTGCAGCACGCGCTGCGCACCGCGTGGCAGGCGTGGGCGTGGCTGGCCGTGTCGCTGCCGCTCACGGCATGGGCCTTCGCCGCCTGGCGCGATACCGCGTTCTCGGTGTGGCCGCTGTGCCTGTCGCTGGGGGTGTGGTACCAGATCGGCGTGCGCCTGGCCCAGCCGCGTATCGCCGCGCTGGCGCAGGTGCAGCGCGAGCGCATCGAGCGGGCGCGCCAGCCGCGGCGCTGAGCGGCCTTTCCGCGGGGCGGGTCAGCCCGCCTGCTGCGCCCCGCGCATCCGCGCGGCCAGCTGTTCCTTGAACTGCTCGAACTCCATGCCTTCGGCCTTCGCCTCGGCGTGGGCGGCGTCCTTCAGCGCATCCGAATACGCCAGCCGCACCGGGCGGCCTTCGCGTTCGTGCAACTCGCCGGCCAGCATGATCATCGCCAGCACGTGCGCCGCGCTCGGGCTCTCGCCGGCAATGCGGCCATCCATGCCCAGCACCCATTCGCCATCGCGGCGCACGATGCCGGCCAGCAGCTTGCGCTCGCCATCGCGCAGTTCGGCGTGCGGCTCCACCGGCGTGGCCGGGGCCTGCGGGGCGGCGGCGGCGCGGTTGCGCGCGCGCTCGTCCTGGCGGCGGCGGGCATCGCGGCGCAGCTTGGAATCGGTCGACATGGTTCAGGCTCCGGCGGCAGGCGTGGGGGAAGCGACGGGCATCCGCGACAGGCGCCGGTAGCTGCGCCGCTCCCACCGCCACAATAGCCAGCCGGCGAGGAAAAATCCCGTCGCGCCGAGGGCCAGGTGCAGCGGCGAGTCGCTCAGCAGCGGCGACACCACGCCGGCCACCATCGTGTTGATCATCAGCTGCACGAACATCTGCAGCGAGGAGGCCAGCCCGCGCTGCTGCGGCGCCAGGTCGATCACCGACAGCGCCAGGATCGGGAAGATCAGGCCCATGCCGGTGCCGCCAAGGAAGATCGGGATCACCGCCCACGGCACGCTGATCTGCGCCACCGAGAGCGTGTAGGCCAGGTTGCTCACCGCCGACAGCAGGATCAGCCAGTAACCCAGGCGCACCTGCACCTTCGGCGTGGCCTTGCCGGCCATGCGCCCGGACAGGAACGCGCCCAGGGTCAGGCCGCCGATGGTGGGGATGAACAACCAGGCGAAATCGCCCTCGCCCAGCCGCAGGTGCTGCATCACCATCACCGGCGCCGAGGCGATGTAGAGGAACACGCCGCCGAAGGTGAAACCGCCGGCGCCGGCCAGGCGCAGGAAGCGCGGCGACAGCCCGATGCGGCGGTAGTCGCGCAGCAGGCGGCCGGCGTGCAGCGGGGTGCGCGCGGCCGGCAGGTGGGTTTCGGGCAGGGCGAAGATCGTGGCGATGAGCAGCAGCGTGGCAAAGCCCACCAGGAACCAGAAGATCAGCGGCCAGCCGGCGCCGGTGGCCAGCAGCCAGCCGCCGATGATCGGGGCGATGGCCGGGGCGACGCCGAAGATCATCGAGACCTGGCTCATCAGCCGCTGCGCATCGTGGCCATGGAACAGGTCGCGGATCACCGCGCGGCCGACGATCACGCCCACGCCGGCCGACACGCCCTGCAGCGCGCGGAACAGCAGCAGCGTGGACAGGTCGCGCGACAGCGCGCAGCCGATCGAGGCGCCGATGAACAGCACCAGCCCGCCGAGGATCACCCTGCGCCGGCCCCAGGCATCGGACAGCGGGCCGTGGGCCAGGCTCATCAGGCCGTAGAACAGCAAGTAGATGCTCACCGTCTGCTGGATCGCCACCGGGTCGGCGTGCAGCCGCTGCTCCAGCTGGGTGAACGCCGGGAAGATGGTGTCGATCGAGAACGGGCCGAACATGGCCAGGCCCGCCAGCAGCAGGGCCATGCGGCGGGTGGAGGGCGGCGTCGGGGCGGGGGCGGTGTTCACACGAATCCTTGGCTGTGCGGGCCACCGCCGGGAAAGGCTGGCACGACCGGGCCCGGAGGGGCTCGGCAAGGCGCGGGCGGTGGAAACGGCAACGGCGGCGGCGCCAGCCCGGCGGGCCGGCGCGTCGACGCATCCGGGAGATGCCCAGCTTACTGGATGCGCCGCGCCGGGGCACCCCGCGCCGGTTTGCGCATTCATCCGCGCGCAGGCCCCGCGGGCGCGGCGCAACGCCCCCGCCGCCCCCTATAATGCCGGCCAACACCGCAGGCGGTGGGAGAAGCGGGTTCGCCCGCTGCCGAAGGCGCAATCGCCCGTAATCGCTCAGGCTCCCATACCACCCCTGCGAGGTGCGCGCGGCATGGCGCACCCCAACACTCTGGAGAGACCGGTTCGATCCGGCGCCGAAGGGGCACGAGAGGTGGAGCGATCCGCCTTTCCAAACTCTCAGGCAAAAGGACAGAGGGGCGCGAGGAACACTTCGTGGTCGCTTGCGCCCTGCTTTCGCGGCAGATGCGCGGTCGATGCGAGGCGTCCTTCGCCGCCCCCTTCTTCCTGCCGGAACACCGCCATGTCCCAGAACACTTCCTCGCTGCGCGCGCTCGAGCACCACGACGCCTTCATCGCGCGCCACATCGGCCCCAACGACGCTGAGATCGCGCAGATGCTGGGCGTGGTCGGCCACGCTTCGCTGGACGCGCTGACCGACGCCATCGTGCCGGGCAGCATCAAGTCGGCCGCCCCGCTGGCCCTGCCCGAGGCGATCAGCGAGGTCGAGGCGCTGGCCAAGATCCGCGCCATCGCCGACAAGAACCAGGTGTTCCGCAGCTTCATCGGCCAGGGCTACTACGGCACCCACACGCCGAACGTCATCCTGCGCAACATCCTGGAGAACCCGGCGTGGTACACGGCCTACACGCCGTACCAGGCCGAGATCTCGCAGGGCCGCATGGAAGCGCTGATCAACTTCCAGACGCTGTGCGCCGACCTCACCGGCATGGAGATCGCCAACGCCTCGCTGCTGGACGAGGGCACCGCCGCCGCCGAGGCGATGACGCTGGCCAAGCGTTCGGCCAAGTCGAAGTCCAACGTGTTCTTCGTTTCCCGCGGCGTGCACCCGCAGACGCTGGAAGTGCTGCGCACGCGCGCCGAGCCGATGGGCATCGAGCTGCACATCGGCGATGACACCGAAGCGCTGGAGCTGGATACCTTCGGCGTGCTGCTGCAGTACCCGGACACCTTCGGCCAGGTCCACGACTACAAGGCACTGGCCGGCGCGGTGCACGCGCGCGGCGGCCTGGTGGCCGTGGCCAGCGACCTGCTCGCGCTCACCCTGATCGCCGCGCCCGGCACCTGGGGCGCGGACATCGTGGTCGGCAACAGCCAGCGCTTCGGCGTGCCGTTCGGCTTCGGCGGCCCGCACGCGGCGTTCATGGCCTGCCGCGACGCGTACAAGCGCTCGATGCCGGGCCGCCTGATCGGCGTGTCGATCGATGCCGAAGGCCGCCCGGCCTACCGCCTCGCGCTGCAGACCCGCGAGCAGCACATCCGCCGCGAGAAGGCGACCTCCAACATCTGCACCGCGCAGGTGCTGCTGGCGGTGATGGCGAGCATGTACGCGGTGTACCACGGCCCCGAGGGCCTGGTGCGCATCGCGCGCCGCACCCACCGCCTGGCGGCGATCCTGGCCGGCGCGCTGCGCCAGGCCGGCGTGACCGTGGGCCCGGACTTCTTCGACACCCTGCACGTGGTCGACATCGACGCCGCGGCGATCCACGCCAAGGCGGAAGCCGCGCGCATCAACCTGCGCCGCCTGGACGCGCGCAGCGTGGGCATCAGCCTGGACGAGACCACCACGCGCGCCGACATCGCCGCGCTGGCCGCGCTGTTCGGCGCGAAGGTCGATGACATCGACGCGCTCGACGCGGCCACCGCCGACGCCCTGCCCACCGGCTTGCTGCGCGACACGGACTTCCTGACCCACCCGGTGTTCAACACGCACCACAGCGAGCACGAACTGCTGCGCTACATGCGTTCGCTGGCCGACAAGGACCTGGCGATGGATCGCACGATGATCCCGCTGGGCTCGTGCACGATGAAGCTCAACGCCACCGCCGAGATGATCCCGGTGACGTGGCCGGAGTTCGGCAACATCCATCCGCTGGCGCCGGCCTCGCAGGCGCTGGGCTACAAGCAGCTGATCGACGGGCTGGAGGCGATGCTGGTCGAGTGCACCGGCTATGACGCGGTGAGCCTGCAGCCGAACTCCGGCGCGCAGGGCGAGTACGCCGGCCTGCTGGCGATTCGCGCCTACCACCGCGCGCGTGGCGAGGGCCATCGCGACATCTGCCTGATCCCGGATTCGGCGCACGGCACCAACCCGGCCTCGGCGCAGATGTGCGGCATGACGGTGGTGGTCACCAAGACCGATGCCAACGGCAACGTCGACGTGGAAGACATCCGCCGCAACGCGGAGAAGTACAGCGACCGCCTGGCCGCGATCATGATGACCTACCCGTCCACGCACGGCGTGTTCGAGGAAGAGGTGGTGGAGATCTGCGAGATCATCCACCAGCACGGCGGCCAGGTGTACACCGACGGCGCGAACATGAACGCGCTGGTCGGCGTGGCGAAGCCGGGCAAGTGGGGTTCGGACGTGTCGCACCTCAACCTGCACAAGACGTTCTGCATTCCGCACGGCGGCGGCGGCCCGGGCGTGGGCCCGTGCGCGGTGAAGTCGCACCTGGCGCCGTTCCTGCCGAAGACCTTCGGTGGCGAGGGCGACGTGGGCATGGTGTCGGCGGCGAGCTTCGGTTCGGCGTCGATCCTGCCGATCAGCTGGATGTACGTGACGATGATGGGCCGCGAAGGCCTGCGTCGCGCGACGCAGCTGGCGCTGCTCAACGCAAACTACATCGCCAAGCGCCTGGCGCCGCATTACGAGACGCTGTACACCGGCCGCAACGGGCTGGTGGCGCACGAGTGCATCCTGGACCTGCGTCCGCTGAAGGATGCGACGGGCATCAGCGCCGAGGACGTGGCCAAGCGCCTGATCGATTTCGGTTTCCACGCGCCGACGCTGAGCTTCCCGGTGGCGGGCACGCTGATGGTCGAGCCGACCGAGAGCGAGTCGCTGCACGAGCTGGATCGCTTCATCGACGCGATGATCCAGATCCGTGACGAAATCCGCGCGGTGGAGGAAGGCAAGCTGGATCGCGAGGACAATCCGCTGCGCAATGCGCCGCACACGGCAGTGGCGGTGAGCGCGAGCGAATGGACGCACGCGTATCCGCGCGAGCTGGCCGCCTTCCCGCTGCCGTCGCTGAAGCTGCAGAAGTATTGGCCGCCGGTGGCGCGCGTGGACAACGTCTACGGCGACAAGAACGTGATGTGCGCTTGCATTCCGGTGGATGCGTACAAGGAAGATGCCGAGGTTTGAGGATTTCTCGCTCGGTTTCTTTCTGAGAGTTTTGTGTGTGTTTTTTTTGGGGAGGCTTTGGCCTCCCCTCTTTTTTTGAGGGCTTCTGGCTTTTGTACTGGCCTTCGATGTCGATCGGCTCGCTTTGATCGCGCGCAGCCCGCGGGAGCACACCCCTTTCGGGACACGCCGTGAATCCATCCATGGAGGCTCGTAGGCGACATCCATGTCGCCTACGGTCCCGAAAGGGGTGTGCCCCCACAGGCTCCATGGATCATGGCGACCGGATACGCAGGAGCGGCTTCAGCCGCGATCCGACGTCGACGTGAAGCCGGGGTGCATGCGAAGGGCTTCCTCCACACCCTTCATTAACCTACTCGCCACCAGCCTGCTTGGGCTAATCCGCTCGCCCCGCAGGAGATTTTCATGGCCGCCCGCAAGCCGACCGCCAAGCCCGCCGCCGCCCCGAAGAAAGCCCCCGGCCCATCGCGCGATGCGGAGTCGCGCGGCCATGCCGACGAACTGCACCAGCAGGCCGGCGGCAGCCACCCGCCGCTGACGACCAACCAGGGCATCCCGGTCTCCGACAACCAGAATTCGCTGCGTGATACGCCGCGCGGCCCGACGCTGCTGGAGGACTTCATCCTCCGCGAGAAAATCACCCACTTCGACCATGAACGCATTCCCGAGCGCATCGTGCATGCGCGGGGCAGCGCGGCGCATGGCTACTTCGAGCTGACGAAGTCGCTTTCGCGCTACACCACCGCCAAGCTGTTCACCGAGGTCGGAAAGAAGACCCCCGTGTTCACCCGCTTCTCCACCGTGGCCGGTGGCGCGGGCTCGGTCGATACGCCGCGCGACGTGCGCGGCTTCGCGGTGAAGTTCTATACCAGCGAAGGAAATTTCGACCTGGTCGGCAACAACATCCCGGTGTTCTTCATCCAGGATGCAATGAAGTTCCCCGACCTCATCCACTCGGTGAAGATGGAACCGGACCGCGGCTTCCCGCAGGCGGCCAGCGCGCACGATACGTTCTGGGATTTCATCTCGCTCACGCCCGAGTCCATCCACATGATCATGTGGGCGATGAGCGACCGCGCGATCCCGCGCTCGCTGCGGATGATCGAGGGGTTCGGCATCCACAGCTTCCGGCTGCTCGACGCGGAGGGCAACAGCACCTTCGTCAAGTTCCATTGGCGGCCCAAGCTCGGCCTGCAATCCACGGTGTGGGACGAGGCGGTCAAGCTGGCCGGTGCCGACCCGGATTTCCATCGCCGCGATCTGTTCGAAGCCATCCAGGCCGGCGCCTTCCCCGAGTGGGAATTCGGCGTGCAGCTGTTCACCGAGGAGGACGCGGCGAAGTTCCCGTTCGACCACCTCGATTCGACCAAGCTCATTCCCGAGGAACTGGTGCCGCTGCAGATCATCGGGCGCATGGTGCTCGATCGCTGGCCGGACAACTTCTTCGCCGAGACCGAACAGGTGGCCTATTGCCCGGCCAACATCGTGCCCGGCATCGACTTCAGCAACGACCCGCTGCTGCAGGGCCGGCTGTTCTCCTATCTCGATACGCAGCTGATCCGCCTGGGTGGGCCGAACTTCCACCAGATCCCGGTCAATGCGCCGCAGTGCCCGTTCGCCAACCACCAGCGCGATGGCCACATGCAGATGCAGCGGCCCAAGGGACGCGTGGCCTACGACCCCAGTTCGCTGGAAGGCGACAGCCCGCGCGAGACATCGCGCGGCTTCCGCAGCCATGCCACGCCGGCCGACGATGGCGCCAAGGGCCGCATCCGCGCGGAAAGCTTCGCCGACCATTACAGCCAGGCGCGGCTGTTCTATCGCAGCCAGAGCGCGCCGGAGCAGGCGCATATCGCTTCGGCCATCGTATTCGAGCTCTCCAAGGTGGAAACCGCGCCGATACGCGAACGCGTCGTCGGCCATCTGCGGCATGTCGATGCGGATCTTGCACAGCGCGTGGCCGATGGCCTTGGGATGGCCGCGTTGCCACCCGCCGCGCCCGCGCGCGTCGAGCCGATCGACATGAAGCCCTCCCCCGCCCTGCAGATCATCGGCAAGATGAAGCCCACGCTGCAGGGCCGCACCGTCGGCCTGCTGGTGCACGACGGGTCGGATGCCGGGCTGGTCAAGGCGCTGCGCAAGGCGGCCGAGGCCGACGGCGCGATGGTGAAGATCGTCGCGCCGAAGATCGGCGGCGCGAAGCTGGACGACGGCAAGCAGCTGGCCGCCGATGGCCAGCTCGCCGGCACGCCTTCCATCGTGTTCGATGCGGTGGCCGTGCTGCTCTCGCCCGACGCCGGCAAGCAGCTGGCGAAGGATTCGGCGGCGGTGGATTTCGTCGCCAATGCCTGGGCCCACCTGAAGGCCATTGCCTGGGACGAAGGCGCGCAGCCGTTGCTCAAGGCCGGCAACGTGGGCCGCGACGCCGGCGTGGTCGAGGCGGAGGATGCGAAGGCCTTCGTCGCCGCCGCGCGCACCCGTCAGTGGGATCGCGAGAAGAAGCTGCGCATGCTGGCGTAAGCCGCCGGGCTCATGCCTCGGAGGGCAGCGCGGGCTGGATCCTCCCGCGCTGCGCCACCGGCAGGCCGCGGTATTCGCGCGGGGTCAGGCCGGTGGCGGCCTTGAACTGCCGGGTGAAGGCGCTCTGGTCGCTGAAACCGCAGGCGTGGCCGATATCGGTGATGCTCAGCTTGCGCTCGTCCAGCAGCTGCATCGCGCGATGCAGGCGCAGGCGCAGCAGCACCTGCTGCGGCGTCAGCTGGAATACACGGCGGAACGAGCGCTGCAACTTGGACATCGAAAAGCCGGTCAGCTCCACCAGCGTCTGCAGCCGCACCGGCTGGGTGTAGTGCGCGTGCAGGTAGGCCAGCGCCAGGCGCAGCTTTTCGTACTGCTCGTCGCGCTGCGCGTCGCGCCCTTCCTGCGGGCCGAGGTCGCGCGAGATGCCGATGATGCCGCGCACCTCGCCGTCCACCCACAGCGGCCGCTTGCAGGTCAGGCACCAGCCGGTCTCGCGGTTGGCGAACAGGTGCAGTTCGAGCACGTTGTCGATGACCGCGCCGGCCAGCACCTGTTCGTCCTGGTTGGCGTAGTTGGCGCCCAGGCCGATGGGGTACACCTCGGCCACGCGCTTGCCGATCAGCTCCTGCCGCGATTTGAGCCCCAGCCGCCGCAGCATCGTCTGGTTGACGTAGGTATAGCGGCCCTCGCGATCCTTGACGAAGAACAGCACGTCCGGCACGGCGTCGAACAGGGCTTCCAGGTCGGTGGCATCGATCGCGGTCATGGCGCGGATGATAAGCGCCCGGCCCCCTAACGCGCTGCCTGGGGGCGTGCGCGGAACACCACGCTCATCCGCGGCCCCACCGGCCGCGCGGTCTTCGGGATGCCGTGCTCGTGCGTGAGCTGGGAAGCATGGCTCATCGCCAGCAGGCTGCCCGGGGCGAGGTCCAGCCCGCAGGCGCGGCCACCGTCCTTGGCGCGCAGGTTCATGCGCCGGGTATCGCCCAGCGAGACCAGCGCGATCGGCTCGCCCGGCACCAGCGAGTGCAGCTTGTCGTTGTGCATGGCGACGCTGTCGCGGCCATCGCGGTACAGGTTGAGGCCGGCGTGGGTATACGCGCCGGGCACCGTGGCGTTCACCTGCGCCCACATCCGCGCCAGCGGCGAGCCGGCCGGCAGCGCGGCCAGTTCGAAATGCGCCAGCAGGCGCGGCACGTCGACGATGCGCTCGTACATCGGCCGCTGCAGCGTCTGCCATTCGATGCCGTCGCGCAGCGCGGCGAACCAGTCTTCGGCCTGCGCCTGCCCCACCCATTGCGGCCAGTAGCGCACGCCGCCTTCGGCATCGGCCACGACGGTGCGGTACGGCGCGCTGTCGAACAGGTCCGCGCAGGTGCAGGCCCCGGCGCTAACGGGCATCATGGCGTTCTCCTCCTGCATCAGGTGTTGCATGTCCGCTTCTTCCCCTTCCCCGTACGCCGTCGGCCAGCTGTGGCGCTGCGAAGGCCGCAGCGCGGACGAACGCCCCGTGCTGCTCATCAACCGCATCGAGCAGCACCCGCTGCTGGGCGGCGAAATCCTGCACGTCACGCTGCGCGATGCACGCATCCGCCATCCCGGCGTGGCCGGCGGCGTGATGACCTCGATGGCGCACCTGCCGGTGATCGGCCAGGTGTTCGAGCGCAGCCACGCCGAACTGGTCGGCCAGGACACGCCGGACCCGGCGTACATCGCCGGCTACCAGGAATGGAAGCGCGCCTTCGATGCCGGCAATGCCGGCGCCTACGGCATCGCCGTGTCCGAGATCCTGGCCAGCGTCGAGCGCATGCTGTCCGGCCGCAGCGCGCACTGACGCACGGCGCGTGGCCGCCGTCGCCTCGGGCGGGCCGCCGTTCAATGGAAATCCCGCGAAGCCACCGGCAGCTCGCCGAGCAGGTGGCTCAGGTCGTGCAGGTCGCCGGCGATCACATGGGTGACGCCGTCCACCTGCTCCCAGCGCCCGCGCACCGCCAGCAGGCGTGATTCGAGCAGCGCGCGCCGGCGCCGCTGCGCCAGGTGCGACCAGACCACGACGTTGATCATGCCGTGCTCGTCCTCCAGCGTGACGAAGATGGTGCCCTTGGCCGTACCCGGACGCTGCCGCTGGGTCACCAGCCCGGCCACGTGCACGCCGCTGCCATGGCGACGCCCGTGCAGCTCCTGCAGGCCGAGGATGCGGCGCTGGCGCATCTGCGCGCGCAGCAGCGCCATCGGGTGCGGCCCCAGGCTCAGGCCGGTGGCGCGATAGTCGGCCAGGATGTCTTCGCCCTGCCGCGGCGCCAGCAACGCGACCTCGCTTTCTTCCGGGCTGCCGGGCAGCAGCGGGCGCCGCCGCTCGATGCCGGCCACTTCCCAGCGCGCGTGGTGCCGGTGGCCACTGAGCGAAGCCAGCGCCCCTGCCTCGGCCAGCGCCTCGCGCGCCTTGCCATCCAGACCCGCCCGCCGGCACAGGTCGGCGATGTCGGCGAACGGCCGCTGCGCGCGCGCTTCGACAATCGCCTGCGCCGCCTGTTCGGACAGCCCGCGCACCTGCCGCAGCCCCAGGCGGATCGCCGGCTGCGTGCCGGGCGTTTGCTCGTCACGCCAGGCCACGCCGCCTTCCAGCGTCTGGTCCCAGTCGCTGCGGGCCACGTCCACCGGCAGCACGTCCACGGCGTCGCGCGCGGCGCGGCCGCGGCGGGCGTCCTGCACGATCTGGCTCGGCGAATAAAAACCCATCGGCTGCGCGTTGAGCAGGCCGCAGGCGAAGGCCGCAGGCTCGTGGCGTTTCAGCCAGCAGCTGATGTAGACCAGCTTGGCGAACGAGGCCGCGTGGCTCTGCGGGAAGCCATAGGAACCGAAGCCCTTGATCTGCTCGAAGATCTGGTCGATGAAGTGCGAGGGATAGCCCTTGCCTTCCATCAGCTCGCGGATGCGCGCGCGATGCGGCTCCATGTCGCCGCCGCGGCGCCAGGCCGCCATCGAACGGCGCAGGCCGTCGGCCTCGTCGGGCGTATAGCCGGCATGGATCACCAGTTCCATCACCTGCTCCTGGAACAGCGGCACGCCCAGCGTCGGCCCGAGGATTTCCTGCACGCCCGGCGAGGGATAGCTGATCATTTCCTTGCCCTGCCGGCGCCGCAGGTACGGGTGCACCATGTCGCCCTGGATCGGCCCGGGCCGCACGATCGCCACCTCGATCACCAGGTCGTAGAACTTCCTCGGCTGCAGCCGCGGCAGCATCGCCATCTGCGCGCGCGATTCGATCTGGAACACGCCCACCGTATCGGCCAGGCAGATCATGTCGTAGGTGTCGGCGTCCTCGGCCGGGATCGTGGCCAGCTCGAAATCGCGGCCGCGATGCCGGCGCACCAGCTCCAGCGTCTTGCGGATGCAGGTGAGCATGCCCAGCGCCAGGCAATCGACCTTCAGCAGGCCCAGCGTTTCCAGGTCGTCCTTGTCCCACTGGATGATGGTGCGGTCGGCCATCGCCGCGTTCTCCACCGGCACCACGGTGGAGAGCGGCGCATCGGAAATCACGAACCCGCCCACATGCTGCGAGAGGTGGCGCGGGTGGTCGCGCAGCAGCTCGGTCACCGCCAGCACGCGCGCGATGAGCGGGTTCTCCAGGTCGAAACCGGCTTCCTCCAGGCGCTGCTGCATCGGCGTGTCGCCATTGCCCCAGCCATAGCAGTCGGCCAGCAGCGCGATCTGGTCCGGCGGCAGGCCGAATGCCTTGGCCACGTCGCGCACCGCGCTCTTGCCGCGGTAGCTGATGACCGTGGCGGCCAACGCCGCGCGCGTGCGGCCGTACTTGTTGTAGACGTACTGCAGCACTTCCTCGCGGCGCTCGTGCTCGAAGTCCACGTCGATGTCCGGCGGCTCGTCGCGCGCCTTGGACAGGAAGCGCGAGATCAGCAGGCGGTTCTCGGCCGGGTTCACCGCGGTGATGCCCAGCGCGTAGCACACCGCCGAATTGGCCGACGAACCGCGCCCCTGGCAGAGGATGTCGCGCGAACGGGCGAAGCGCACGATGTCGTGCACGGTGAGGAAGAACGCCTCGTACTTCAGCTCGGCGATCAGCGCCAGTTCCATCTCTATGTCGGCCACCACCTTGTCCGGCACGCCCCTGGGCCAGCGCGTGCGCATGCCGGCCTCGGTGAGTTCGCGCAGGTAGCTGGCCGGCGTATGGCCGGCCGGCACCAGCTCGGCCGGATAGCGGTAGTCGAGATCGCGCTTGAGGTCGAAGCCGGTGCAGCGCCGCGCCAGTTCAACCGCCGCCTGCAGCAGCGTCGGCGGATGGATGTTGCCCAGCGCGCGACGGCTGCGCAGGTGGCGCTCGCCGTTGCGGAACAGGTGCGCGCCGCATTCGGCCAGCGGCAGGGTGTGGCGGATCGCGGTGAGGGTGTCCTGCACGATGCGGTCGCGCCGCCGCGCCATGTGCACGTCACCGCAGGCCACCGCGACCAGGTCCAGCTGCCGCGCCAAGGCCAGCAGCTGCGCCAGGCGCGCGGCATCGTCGCGTTCGCGATGCAGCTGCACCGCCAGGTGCGCGCGATCGCCGAACAGTTCGCGCAGCCACCGGCCGTGTGCGGCGTCCGGCTCGGCCGCGGGCAGCCACAAGGCGAACAGGCCGATGTCCGCCCCCGCCAGCACGTCGGCCATGTCGGCCCGCAGCAGGCGATACCGGCCCTTGGTGGCGGCGCGGCGCGCGCGGGTGATCAGTTCGCACAGCTGCGCGTAGCCGCGCGCGTTCTCCACCAGCAGTACGACGCGCGGTCCGTCCTCCAGGGCGAACTCGCTGCCCACCACCAGCGGCAATCCGGTCGCGCGCGCCGCTTCCCAGCCACGCACGATGCCGGCCAACGAGCATTCGTCGGTGATCGCCAGCGCCTCGTAGCCGCATTCGCGGGCGCGGGCGAACAGCGCTTCGGCCGAAGACGCGCCACGCAGGAACGAGAAATCCGACAGGCAGTGCAGTTCGGCATAGGCCGGCAGCCCGGCATCGCGTTCGTGGCCGACTTCGTCGTTGGCCGCCGCGCGCAGGCGCGCATCCACCGTCCACGCACGCGGCGGACGGCCGCCGGGGGTGTCGCGCTCCACGCCGTCGTGGCCGTCATCCCAGCTCATGCGAACCACCCGTGCAGCATCCAGCCCTCGCGCGCGCCGGGCGCGACATACGCCCAGCCGCGCTGGCCGCGCGCGGTCTCCACCACGTAGTAATCGCGGCGCGCGTCCTCGCCATCCCACCAGCCGCTTTCCAGCCGCTCCGGCCCGGACAACACGCGCAGGCGTCCATCGCGCAGCGGGATCGGCTGCGGCAGCAGCCAGGCCGGGCGCGGCGGGCGCGGCGGGGCCTGCGTTTGCCGTGCCTCGTCCTCGCCCAGCACGCGCCGCCACGCACGCTCCGGGCGCGGGTCGTCGGCCGGCGCCAGCCGGTACACCGATTCATCCCCCAGCCGCGCGCGCAGGCGCTCGCGCAGTTGCGGCCAATCCAGCGCCTGTTGCGGGCGCGGGTCGAACAGGTCGCGCGCGGCTGGCACGAACGGCGGCAGCTCGCGCGCAAGCAGGCGCAGCGCCACCACCGGCTTTTCCAGCGCCACCCGTTCCAGGCGATTGCGCGAGAGTTCGAACAGCATGCCCGGCTCGCGCTCGGCGGCGAGCAGGCCGACCTCCACGTCGGTATGCCCTTCCTCGTGTTCCAGCCGCAGCACGAAGCGCTGCACGCCGCCATCGCGGATCGACAGGTAGGTGCACAGGTCGCCGAGCAGGCGGCGCAGCGGGAACAGCAGCGCGGTGTGCGTCTCCACTTCGTAGCCCATCTCGATGCGCGAATCGAAATGGTCCGGCGGCGCGTAGCACTGCAGCGGGTCGTCGGCTTCGCCGTAGAGGCGGTCGAGGTGGTCGAGCAGGTCCAGGCCGAAACGCCGGCGCAGGCTGTCGCGTGGCAGCGCGCGCAGTTGGCCGAGATGTTCCAGGCCCATGCGCTGCAGGCGCTCGCCGGTATCGCCCGGCAACGCGGCGCGGCGCACCGGCACGCCGTCGAGCATCGTGCGCAGCGCCTCGGGCCGGCGCACCGCCAGGCCGTCGCGCAAACCAGCCAGCACGCGTGCGGCGCGCGGCGTCGGCGCCAGCGCGATGCGATGGCGGAAGCCCAGCGTCTGCAGTTCCTCGCGCAGGCGCTGCGCGAAACGCGGCCAGGGCCCGAACAGGCGGAAGCTGGCCTGCGCTTCCAGCACGATGGCATGCGGCCACTGCGCGCTCACCAGCGAGCTGTGGCGATACGCCCAGGCGGCCAGGAAACGCTGCCAGCGCGCCTCGGCCGCCGGCTCGTGCGCGACGGTCCGCACGCCGGCCATCAGCGCGTGCGCGGCGGCCAGGCGCATGCCGGTGCGCAGGCCGGCGGCGGCGGCGCTTTCGTTGACCGAATGCAGGCTGCGCAGCTGCGCCGGCCCTTCCACCAACGCGAGCGGCGTTTCAGGGTCGGGCAAACGCCGGAGGACGGCGTCCAGCGCCAGCTGCGGCAGCAGAATGCAGGCCCAGAGCATGCGCGCGCCTCAATGCGCCAATCGCAGCGGTTGCGCGGGCACCTGGCCGCCGCGGCATTTGCGTACCTGCCAGGCGTGTTCGCCGGGCAGGTATTCCAGGCGCAGCGCGGCCGGCGAGGCATTCACCGCATGCCGCCGGTCGCGCAGGGCGAAGGCGCAGCAATCGCCGCTGTCGGCGGCGACCTGCAGGCGGCGCAGCGCGCGCGCATCGCCCGTCTGCGGCCAACCCAGCACCGCCGCGCACGCACCGCTGCGCAGGCATTGCTCGAACGCCCACAGCGCCTGCTTCGGCTCGGCCTCGATCACTTCCAGCCACCCCAGGTCGATGCCCCCGGCCTGCCACGACGGCGCATACGGCAGGTACGGCGGCGCGATGAGCACGACGCGCTCGCCGGCGGCGGTGAGCCGGGCCAGCGTGGGCAGCAGCAGCGCGATTTCGCCCACGCCATCGGAGGGCAGCAGCAGCTCGGTGAGCGCGCGACGCGGCCAGCCGCCATCGGGCAGCGCGGCATCGAGCGCGGCATGCCCGCTGGGCTCGCCGTCGCGGCGCGTGGCCACGCCCTTCCCCGCGCGCCATACCGTGCGTGCCGCCAGCATCTCGCCCAGGGCCAGTACTTCGCCCATGCCTCAGCCCTGCCGCAACAGGCCGCAGTACAGGCCTTCGATCGCGAAATCGGCATCGGCCGGCACCACGATCGGCGCATAGGCCGGGTTGCGCGGCAGCAGGCGCAGCTGCGCCGGCCCGCGTTCGAGGCGCTTGATGGTGATTTCCCCGTCCAGCCGCGCGACCACGATCTGGCCGTGGCGCGCCTCGCTGCTGCGATGCACGCCAACCAGGTCGCCGTCGAGGATGCCGTCGTCGATCATCGAATCGCCCTGCACCTGCAGCAGGTAATCCGGGCGCAGCGAGAACAGCGAGCGGTCCAGCCAGAGCTCGCGCTCGATGCCGATATCGGCGCCGATCGGCAGGCCCGCGGCGACCCGGCCGAGCACCGGCAGCACCAGCGGCGGATCGCGCGGGGCATCGGGCAGGCGGATGCCCCGCGCCAGCCCGCCGCCGCGCAGCTCGATCAGACCGGCCTCGGCCAGCGCCTGCACGTGCTTCTGCGCGGCATTGCGCGAGGCGAAGCCGAACTCGGCGGCGATCTCGGCCAGGCTGGGCGGATGCCCCGCCCGGGTGCGCTCGCGCAGGAAGGCCAGGATGGCCGCACGGCGGGGGCTCAAGGCGTCCATGGGCGTTTCCCGGGGAGGGGGAAGCCGCCCGGATCAGCAGGACCGGGGATAGGATTTTTCATAGGTGTACATTTGTACACCTTTCCGTCGCAGGGGGCGAGACGGTGTGGTTCAGGGAGCTGGACGTGCTCAGGGTCCCACTTCAATCCGCTCGACCTGCCGCGCCGCGCGCGCCGCCCTGTGGTCGGCCGGCACCAGCAGGCGCCACGGTCCATCTTCGGCAGGCAGCGGCTGGCCGTCGCAGCGGTCGCTCAGCAGCACCTCGCGCGCGCCGAGGGTGTCGTCCAGTTCGCCGAGCGAGAACGCCACCTGGTAGCCATCGCGGGCCTTGATCCGTACCATCTTGGCGAGGTCGGCGCCGCGCAGCGGCGTGGCGGGCATCGCGCCGCTGGCCCGCAGCAGCGCGGCCAATGACACGCCCTCGCACTGCAGGGGGTGCCCATGCACGTCCATGCGCGCCTGCTGTCGCGGCAGCGTGGCGATACGCGCCGGATCAAGCAGGTTGGCCGGCGGCGCCTCCTTCGCATGCACCGCGCCGGCGGCGACCAGCAAGCCACAGAACAGCCAAGACATGCGCATGGAAGACTCCCGACGGTCGATGCGCGTGCTTATGACACGCCGCACCGCCATCGACAACCCGCCCCGCCTCACGCCGATTTCTTCGCCCGCGTCCGCGCGGCCTTCTTCGCCGCCGCCTTGCGCACGGCCGGGCCCTTGGTGCGCGCGGCCTTCTTCGCCGCCGTCGAGCGGCTGCTGGCGGTGCGCTTGCTCGCGGCCTTCTTCGCCTGGGTGGACAGCGCCTTCTTGCCGACCACCTTCTTGGCGGTGGTCTTCTTGCTGGCGGTCTTCAGCGCTTTCTTGGCACCGGCCGAGCGCGTCTTCGACGGCGCCTTTTTCGCCTTCTTCGAGGCGGCCGTGTCCTGCGCGGCCTTCTTCTTCACCGCCTTGGAGGCGGTCTTGGAAGGCTTGGCGTCCACGCCATCGCGGCGCGCCTTCGACAGGCCAATGGCGATCGCCTGCTTCGTGCTCTTGGCGCCATGCTTGCCGTGCTTGATGTGCTCGATCTCCTCGTGCACGTATTCGCCGGCCTGGGTGCTGGCCGACTTGCCCTCGCGCTTGTCCTTGGCCGCCGCCTGGCGGGTCTTTTTCTCCGGCATGGGAATGCTCCGGTGTGGGTGACGGCCCGGGTGTAGCAACGTGCGGGTAAACAAACGGTGCAATCGCGCGCGGCGTTCTACACCACGCGTTGACCTGGCACCCGCGCGATGCCCACCTCGCCACCCCGCTGTCAAGGGCGACGCCTGCCTCGACGCTGCCTACAATGCGCGCCCTCCCCCGCATCGCACCGCATCGCCGCATGGATATCGAGATCGTCGTCGACCCGTCGCTGAAGGCCTACATCGACCCGCTGACGCCGGACGAACACGCTGCCCTCGAACAGAGCCTGCTCGCCGAGGGCTGCCGCGACGCGCTGGTGCTGTGGGGCAACGTGCTGGTGGACGGCCACAACCGCTACGGCATCTGCCAAAGCCACGGCCTGCCGTTCCGCACGGTGCAGCACGAGCGCTTCACCAGCATGGAGGACGTGCACCTGTGGATGATCGACCAGCACCTGGGCCGGCGCAGCGTGTCCGATTTCCAGCGCGGCGTGCTGGCGCTGCGCAAGCGCGAGATCCTGTCCTCGCGTCGCGAACGTGCCGTCGCCGCGGCGCCTGCCGTGCCTGCCGTGCCTGCCGAGGAAGCCGCGGCGCCGGCCACGGTGGAGGACGACAGCGCGCCGTGGGCCGAATCGAGCGCGCATGACACCCCCGTGCCGGCGGCCGCCACGCCGGCACCCAGCCGCAATGAGCTGGCCCGCGTGGCGCGGGTGAGCAACAGCCAGATGGGCATGATCGAGAAGATCCAGCGCCAGGCCGCGCCGGAGGTGGTGGAAGCGGTGCGCAGCGGCGCGTTGTCGATCAACGCCGCCGCGGTGGTGGCCACGCTGCCGATGGAAGAACAGCAGGCCGCGGCGCACGCGGGCCACGACGAACTGCGCGAGGCCGCCAAGCGCGTGCGCGAATCGCGGCGCAAGCCGCGGCCCGAGCGCGAGGCGGAAGCACCGGCGAACGAGACGATGCAGGCGCTGCGCGAGCGCGTCACCGAACTGGAGCAGGAGAACGCGCGCCTGCGCGAGCGCATCGCCGAGCTGGAAGCGCGCTAGGGCCGCAGCAGCAGGCGCAGCACCGCCCACAGCGCGAGCGCGGAGAGCGCGCCGAAGCCGCCGGCATACAGCACGATCAACAGGATCGCGGGACTGAACACCCCGGCGAGCGCTTCGGGCGTGGGCGTCTGCACGAGCAGGAACAGCACGCAGGTGCCGAGCCCGGCCACGGCCCCGGCGAACCCCATGCGCCCCGGGCCAAAGCGGCGACGTCGGCGCAGGATCACGCCCACCGGCACGCCCAGCACCAGCACATGGGCCAGCGCGACGACGAAGGCCACGCCGAAGCCGGCCAGCGTGGCGCGGTTGGCGCCGATGCGGCCGTCGAAAAACAGCAGCGCGAACGCGAACGCCGGCGCGAGGCTGGCGACGAGCACGGCGGACAGCCAGGCGAAGAAGGTACGGGGCATGCGGGCAGATTACCCGCGCCAAACCATTAGATCGATCAAAACCGCTAAACTCGACCTGCGCCGGAGCGGAGCCACCCGCGTGCTACCGTCCGCGCTTCGGGAGGAGACAACGCATGCTTTCAAACGCTCCAAGGCGCCTGGCGCCCTGGCTGGCCGCCCTGCTGCTGGCGACCACCGCGGCCTCGGCCGCCCCATCCGGCGAGGCCGCCTATGCCGCGGTCGACCCGTTCATCGGCACCGGCGGCGAAGGCCACACCTACCCCGGCGCCACCGTGCCGTTCGGCATGGTCCAGCTCAGCCCGGACACGCAGATCAAATCGCGCAAGGAAGGCTATCCCTGGGCCGCCGGCTACCGCCATGACGATTCGACCATCGTCGGCTTCTCGCACACCCACTTCTCCGGCTCGGGCCATTCGGACCTCGGCGACGTGCTGCTGATGCCGATCAGCGGCGAGCCCAAGCTCGAACGCGGCGACGCCAGCCAGCCCGGCAGCGGCTACACCTCGCGCTTCCGCCACCAGACCGAACAGGCGCAGCCGGGCTATTACGCCGTCACCCTGGACGACTACGGCGTGCGCGCCGAACTCACCGCCAGCGCGCGCGTGGGCGTGCATCGGTACACCTTCCCCAAGGGCAAGCCGGCGCACGTGCTGGTGGACCTGCGCACCAGCATGTACGACTACCCCGGCAAGGTGCAGTGGTCGCGGCTGCGCGTGCGCGCCGACGGCACCGTCACCGGCTTCCGCGAAACCCGCGGCTGGGCGCCGGGTCGCCAGCTCTATTTCGCCATGCGCTTCTCGCGCCCGCTCGGCGGCAGCGCCCTGCAGGACACCGAGGAGAACGTGGTCTACAAGGGCTTCCCGCCGCCGGGCGCGAATGACCCGCGCCAGCGCGCGCAGATCGAAGGCCGCCAGCTGGTGGGCGTGTTCGATTTCGGCGAGGGCGGCGGCGCGCCGCTGGTGGTGAAGGTGGCGATATCGCCGGTGAGCGAGGAAGGCGCCATCGCCAACCTCGACGCCGAGGTGCCGGGCTTCGATTTCGACAAGGTGCGCAGCGATGCGCGCGCGCAGTGGACGCAGGCGCTGTCGGCGATCGACGCGCAAGGCAGCCAGGACGACCGCACGCGCTTCTATACCGCGCTGTACCACACGCTGCTCGGCCCCACGCTGTTCATGGACAGCGACGGCCGCTACCGTGGCCCGGACAACGCCGTGCACCAGGCGAACGGCTGGACGAACTACTCCACCTTCTCGCTGTGGGACACCTACCGCGCCCTGCATCCGCTGCTCACGCTGGTGCAGCCGCCGCGGCGCACCTCCGACGTCGTCAACTCGCTGCTCGCCTCGCGCCGCGAAAGCGCCTACGGCATCCTGCCGGTGTGGGCGTTCCATGGCCTGGAGACGTGGTGCATGATCGGCTACCACGCCGTGCCGGTGATCGCCGACGCCTACATGAAGGGCATCGGCGGCTTCGATGCCGACGAGGCGTTGCAGGCGATGGTCGCCAGCGCCGACTACGGCCCCTACGACGGCATCGCCGCGTACCGCCAGCTCGGCTACGTGCCGATCGACGAGGAAGGCGAAGCGGCCTCCAAGACGCTGGAATACGCGTTCGACGACTGGACCATCTACCGCATGGCGCAGAAGATGGGCCGCAGCGAGGTCGCCAGTGAATTCGAGAAGCGCGCCGGCAACTGGCAGCACGCCTTCGACCCGGCCACCGGCTTCATGCGCGCGCGCAAGCGCGACGGCAGCTTCCGCGAGCCGTTCGACCCGTCCGCCAGCGGCTACGGCACCGACTACACCGAAGGCAACGCGTGGCAGTACTCCTGGTACGTGCCGCAGGACGTGGCCGGCCTGGCCGCCGCGCATGGCGGCAGCGACGCGCTGCTCAAGCGGCTGGACGACGTGTTCGATGCCAAGGTCGACCCGAAGATCTTCGAGCACATGGAAGACATCACCGGGTTGATCGGCTGGTACGCGCACGGCAACGAGCCCAGCCACCACGTGGCCTACCTGTACGCGTACGCCGGCCAGCCGTGGCGCACGCAGGCCCGCCTGAAGCAGATCATGGACAGCCAGTACGCCGCGCGTCCGGATGGCTTGGCCGGCAATGACGACCTCGGCCAGATGTCGGCCTGGTACGTGTTCACCGCGCTGGGCTTCTACCCGGTGGCGCCGGGCAGCAACCAGTACGTGATCGGCCGGCCGTTCCTGCCGCGCGCCACGCTCAACCTGCCCAACGGCCGCCGCTTCACGGTGGTCGCCGACGGTCTGGATGCGAAGCACACCTACATCGGCGCGGCCACGCTCAACGGCAAGCCGCTGCCGCGCGCGTGGATCAGCCACGAGGAAATCCTCGCCGGCGGCGAACTGCGCTTCCGCATGCAGGCCCAGCCGGATACCACCTGGGCCACCGACGCGGCGCAGCATCCGTACTCGATGTCGGCGCACTGAGCATGCGCCATCCCGGCGGCGGGCCGAGACCCGCCGCCGCGGGTGACGACCGGGGTGGCGCGCGCGCCTTGACGGCGCGAGTCAGACCGGCGCGGTGGCTAGCGCGCCTGCATGTATTGGTCGAAGTGGGCGACGTAGTCGTCGAGGTTGGCTTCGAGCATGGCGCGGTACTGATCGACGAAATGCGCCAGCAGTTGCGCCTTCGCCCCGGCCATCGCCGCCGCCGAATCCTGCCCGCACGCGCCGCTCCACGCATGGAAGCGCGCGGCGGCGTATAGAAACGAATCGCCCACCTGCGCGCGCGAGGCGCCAGCGAGCTGGGCGTTGGCCAGTTCGATCAGGGCATCGGCCCGGTCGTAGAAGTGCGCATCGACATCGGCCACGAGATTCCCCAGGCAATAGGCAGGCCGGGGCAGCTTACGCCACGCGCCGCGGATCGGTGCCAGAATCGCGCCGTGCCCCGCCTGCTCTCCACCTTGCTCGCCCTCTGCGCCATGAGCCTGCCCGTGATGCCCGCCAACGCCACGCCGCCCGACCGCGTGCTGGTCTTCAGCCGCACGGTGGGCTTTCGGCATGAATCGATCCCGGTGGCGGTGCGCACGCTGGTGCAGCTGGCCGAGTCGATGGGCCTGGTGGCCGACGCCACCGAGGACGCCAGTGCGTTCACGCCGGAGAACCTGGCGCGCTACCGCGTGGTGATCTTCGCCAGCACCACCGGCAACGTGCTCGATGCGACGCAGCAGCGCGCGATGGAAGCGTTCGTGCGTGGCGGGGGCGGGTTCGTCGGCGTCCACGCCGCCGCCGATACCGGTTACGACTGGCCGTGGTACGGCGCGCTGGTCGGCGCCTATTTCCAGGACCACCCACCCGGGCTGCAGCACAGCCGCGTGCAGCCCGAACGCGATGGCGTGGCCGCGGGCGCGGCGTGGCCGGTGCACGACGAGTTCTACAACTACGACCGCAATCCGCGTGGCCGGGTGCAGGTGATCGCCACGCTGGACGAACGCCTGTACGAGGGCGGCCGCATGGGCGCCGACCATCCCATCGCCTGGCATCACGCCTATGACGGCGGCCGCGCGTGGTACACCGGGCTGGGCCATACCGCGGCGATCTTCGCCCAGCCCGAGTTCCTGGCCCAGCTGCGGCGCGGGCTGGCCTACGCCAGCGGGCGCGCCGACGCCGGTTAAGGCTTGTGCGCGGCGGCTGAATCGTTCGGCCCGGCGATGTCGAAATCCCGCCGGCCCGTGCGTTGAGTGAGGGAAGGCGCGCATTCCGTCGCGTCCACAGCGGAGGATTTCCATGTCCTATGTCGATGGCTTCGTAATGGCGGTGCCCACCGCCAACCGCGAGAAATTCCTGGCCCATGCACGCGAGGGCGATGCCCTGATCATCGAGTTCGGCGCGCTGCGCGTGGTCGAGTGCTGGGGCGACGATGTCCCGCACGGCAAGCAGACCGACTTCTTCCGCGCGGTGGACGCGCGCGAGGACGAAGCGGTGTTGTTCTCCTGGATCGAGTGGCCCGACAAGGCCACGCGCGATGCGGGCATGAAGAAGATGATGGAAGACCCGCGCATGCAGGACAACCCGATGCCGTTCGATGGCAAGCGGATGATCTTCGGCGGCTTCATGCCGATCCTGGACCTCAAGTCCTGAGGCGCCGCGCAGGGGCAGCCCGCGCTGCCCCTGCGCCGCACCGTTGGCTCAGAAGCGGTAGCGGAAGCTCAGCGTGGCGCTGGCCGGCGCGGCGTAATAGAGGTTGCTGTATTCGTCGAGCACGAAATACTTGCGGTCCAGCAGGTTGTCCGCGTTGAGCTGCAGTTCGGCGCGTGGCGTGAACTGGTAGCGCGCCATCACGCTGAGCAGCGTCACCGAAGCCTGGTTCACGCGCTGCGGGCCATCGGGCCCGTCCACCAGCGCATGGCTGGCCGATTGCCAGTTCGCGCCGCCGCCAATCGTCAGCTGCTCCAGGCCCGGCAAGCGATAGGTGGTGAACACGCGGAACAGCGTGCGCGGCAGCGCCGTGCGCAGGTCTTCGCCGTCCGGGCCTTCCAGGTTGAAGTACGACCAGCCCAGCGAGGCGTTCCAGCGCTCGCTCAGGTCGCCAGACAGTTCCAGCTCGGCGCCGCGCGAGCGCGTGCCGTCCACGGCGTAGTAGGCCTGCGTCATGCCGTCCGGCAAGGTGTTGCCGACATCGGCTTCGGCCACGTTGTCCTGGCGGGTATCGAACAACACCAGCGAGGAATTCAGGCGCCCGTCGAAGTGGCGACCCTTCACGCCGATCTCGTAGCTGCGCCCGACCACCGGCTCGAGGAAGGCGCCGGTGACGGTGCGGTTTTCCTGCGGGTCGAAGATTTCGGTGTAGCTGGCGAAGGCCGACCAGGTGGGATCGAATGCGTAGACCAGGCCCGCGTAAGGCACGGTCTTGTTGTGCTCGTGGCGGAACACGCCGCTGTAGATGTCGTCGGTGTCGTTCTTCCAGCGGCTGTAGCGTGCGCCGGCGATGAGCTTGAGCGGGTCGGCCAGGCTCAGTCGCGCCGCGGCGTACAGGCCGGACTGGTCGGTGCGGATGTCGGTGGCGCGGTCGGCCGTGTCGGCGAACGTCGGGCGCGGATAGTGGCCGTTCCACTGCAGGAAGTTGCCGACCGGCGCGAGCTCGTCGTTGGCGAATTCGTCTGAGGTCTTGCGGTAGCGCGAGCCGGTGGCGCCCACCACCAGTTCGTGTTCGCGCCCGCCCCACTGGAACGGGCCGCTGGCGTAGACGTCGAGGTTGTCCTGGCGGCCGCGGTCGCGCGCACGGTAGACGTAGGGGTCGAGCCCTTCGCCCGTCTCGCGGTTGGGGAAGCCGTACACGTAGAACAGCGCCTCGTCGCCATCGGTGCGGCGGTGGCTGGCCAGCACGCGCAGCTGCCAGCCCGCGCCGAAGGCATGCTTGAGGTCGACGAACGCGGTCTGCGTGGTGTTGTACCAGTACGACCAGTCGGTGGACGTGTTGAAGCCGCGACGCCATTCGATGAAACCGCCATCGTCGTAGAACACCGGGTAGGAGCCCCAGGTCACGCTCTCCGGCTTGGAGCGCTGGTAGTCGTAGCCCACGCTCAGGGTGGTGGCCGGGCCGAGGTCGGCGTCGATGACACCGTAGGCGACCTGGCGCTGGCGGCTGTAGCGGTCCAGATAGGAGCCGCCCTGCTCGTAGGCGGCGACGAAACGGCCACGCACGCTGCCGTCCTGGTTCAGCGGCGCCGACAGGTCCGCCGTGCCGCGCCAGGTGTCCCATGAGCCCACGCTCAGCGATGCATCGCCGACGAACTCGCGCGCATTGGCATGCTTGCGGATGAAGTTGATCGAAGCCGACGGCGTGCCCGCGCCGGAGAGCAGGCCGGTGGCGCCGCGCAGGATCTCGATGCGGTCGTAGATCGCCGTGTCCAGGCTGCCGTCGGCCGAGCTGCTGTTGAGGCTGGAGGCGATCGGCACGCCGTCGTAGGACATGTTCTGGATCTGGAAGCCACGCGCATAGAACACCACGCGCTCGGTGTCGTACGCGTTGGACGACACGCCGGTGACGTTGTCGAGCACATCGCGCACCGTCTGCAGGTTCTGGTCCTCGATGCGCTGCTGCGTCACCACCGTGAGCGATTGCGGCGTGTCCTGCGGCGTCAGCGAGAGCCGCGTGGCCGCGGCGGTCTGCGGCACGGTGTAGGACGAGGTGCGCTCGCCGGTGACCTGGACGGCGTCCAGCGTCCGGGCCTCGCCCTGGCGCGCATCGGGGGAAGTGGCCTGCTGCGCCTGCGCTTGCAGCGCCAGCGACAGGCCGAGGGAAAGCAACGAGATCTGCCCGGCGCGCACGCGCCGACGCGAAACATGGTTCATGGACGAGCCCCAAAGATGTCGGGCGGCCAGGTGAGGCCGCGTGTGTTCACGACCCGTGGCTGACCCGGGGGCTGGCTCGTCGCGTGCACCATGGTAGTGCAAGGAGGGGGTCATGGGGCCGGCCGGCGCCCACGGCGTCACCGGGGTGCAATCTGCCCCCCGGATGATGGATGATCGGGACAGACCCGCGCGCGCCCTGCGCTCCGACCTTTCCACGACACCGTCCCGGCCAAGATGCCTCCAAGCCCAGACCGCACGCGCAATCGATGACCCTGACCTCCCGCGAACGCAGCCTCACCAGCCTGGTCCAGGGCGTGGGCTTGGACTACCTGCGCCGCCTGCTGCCGCCGCCGTGGCTGGCCTTGGCCCTGCTGGCCGCCACGTCCACCTGGATGGCCCTGAGCACGCACGACATGATCGCCCTGTCCGCCTGCGCCATCGCCTTCGGTGGGCTGCTGATGCACTGGCCGCAGCGCACCCGCCGCGCCTGGCCCCTGTGGCGGACCGCCGCGCTGGGCTTGGCCGCGGCCATGGAAGCCGTACCCGGCTGGGCCCACGAGGACGTGCTGCGCACGCTGCTGGTTGTGATCGCCGCCGCCTCCACCCTGCACACGCTGGCGCGGCTGGTGGCCGCGGTGCGCCTCTCCCTGCGCCTGCAGCGCTCGGCCCGCGCGATGGACGACGCCAGCCTGCTGGCAATGCTGCCCGAAGAAGCCCGCGAGGACGCACGCCGTTGGCGCGATGGCGACGACAGCAAGTCGGCCGAGCTGCAGCTGGTTATCAACCTCGCCGCGCTGTGGGCGGCGCTGTCGGCGGTCAATGCCGACAAGGCGCGACAGCGGCCCGCGGCGATGTAACCGCCGCGCCCCTGCCCTCCCAATGAAAAAGCCCCGCCGAAGCGGGGCTTTTCGTTTTCCGGCCAGCGGCTGGATCAGGCGAACGGATCCTGCAGCACCATGGTGTGGTCGCGGTCCGGGCCGGTGCTGACGATGGAGATCGGGCAACCCGCCAGTTCCTCCAGCGAACGCAGGTAGGCGCGCGCGGCCGGCGGCAGCTTCTCCCACTCGGTGACGCCGTGGGTGTTCTCGTTCCAGCCCGGGAATTCCAGGTACACCGGGGTGCACTCCTCCCAGCCCTGCGCGTCCAGCGGCGCGTACTCGGTGCGCTTGCCGCGGTATTCGTAGGCGATGCAGACCTTGAGCTTCTCCATGCCGTCGAGCACGTCGAGCTTGGTGATGCACAGGCCGCTGATGCCGTTGATCTGCACGGCCTGCTTCAGCGCGACGATGTCCATCCAGCCGCAACGGCGCGGGCGGCCGGTGGAGGCGCCGTACTCGGCGCCGCGGTCGCGGATGCCCTGGCCGATTTCATCGTCCAGCTCGGTCGGGAACGGGCCGCCGCCGACGCGGGTCGCGTAGGCCTTGGCGATGCCCAGCACGTAGTCGATGTCCTGCACGCCCACGCCGGTACCGGCCAGCGCGCCACCGACGGTGGTGTTGGAGCTGGTGACGTACGGGTAGGTGCCGTGGTCGATGTCCAGCAGCGCGCCCTGCGCGCCTTCGAACAGCACGCGCTTGCCCTGCTTGCGCAGGTCATACAGGATGCCGGCCACGTCGGACTTCATCGGCTGCACGTACTCGCCGAACGCCAGCGCCTCGTCGTAGGTCTTCTGGAAATCGACCGCTTCCACGCCCAGGTACTGGGTCAGCACGAAGTTGTGGTAATCCAGCGCGGCGCGCAGCTTTTCGGCCAGCTGGTCGGGGTAATGCAGGTCGGCGACGCGGATGCCGCGGCGCGCCACCTTGTCTTCGTACGCCGGGCCGATGCCGCGGCCGGTGGTGCCGATGGCCTTGCCGCCGGCGGCCTTCTCGCGCGCCTGGTCCAGGGCGATGTGGTACGGCATGATCAGCGGCGCGGCCGGCGAGATCTTCAGGCGCGAACGCACTTCCACGCCGGAGTTCTCCAGCTCCTCGATTTCCTTCTTCAGCGCGGCCGGCGAGATCACCACGCCGTTGCCGATCAGGCACAGCGCGTCGTCGCGCAGGATGCCGGAGGGAATCAGGTGCAGGACGGTCTTCTTGCCGTTGATGACGAGGGTGTGGCCGGCATTGTGGCCGCCCTGGAAACGCACGACGGCACCGATTTCCTCGGTGAGCAGATCGACGATCTTGCCTTTGCCTTCATCGCCCCACTGGGCGCCGAGCACGACGACAGACTGACCCATGACGGGTAACTCCTTTGCGGGCGGCCATCGGGGCCGCTGATGGATTGATCGCGTCCTGGCCGGGACTGCCCCTGGCGCCACCAAACGGGGTGGCGCCGGCACGTGCCGGCCCAGACACGGAAAAAGCCGAACGGGATGACCCGGCCGGCTTTTGTGCATTATCCGGGTTTCCGGTGAACGCCACCACCCTTTTCTCATTCAGGCTTGTGCAGGGCGCGCGCCGCAAACGAAGAAGGCCGCCCGGAGGCGGCCTTCGTCACGCGGGCGGGCGGTTCAGCGGTCGCCCTTGAAGTACTGCAGGAACGGGTCGTTCTTGTCGAGCACGATCACGCCGTTGCCGTCGGCCATCGAGTTCCGGTAGGCCTCCAGGCTGCGGTAGAACGCATAGAACGACGGGTCGGCCGAAGCCGCCTTGCCGTAGATGCGCGCGGCTTCCGCATCGCCTTCGCCGCGCAGCTTCTGCGCATCGCGCTCGGCGTCGGCCACGATCACCGTCGCCTCGCGGTCGGCCTGCGCGCGGATGCTCAGCGACTGCTCCTCGCCCTCGGCGCGCAGCTTGCTCGCCTCCTGCTTGCGCTGGGCGCGCATGCGCTCGTAGACGTCGTTGATGATCTGGCTGTCGGCCGGCAGGTCGATCTGCTTGATGCGCAGGTCGGTGATCTGCATGCCCAAGCCCTTGATCGCCGCGTTGATGCCCGCCAGCTGGCCGGCGATCAGTTCGCTGCGGTCGCCCGACACCAGCTGCTGCAACGTGCGCGCGTTGATCTGGTTGCGCAGCGAGTCGGTGATGATCGGCGCCAGGCGCGCATCGGCGACCTTGTCATCGCCACCGGTGGAGCGATAGAAATCGGCCACGTTGGAGATGTAGCCGATGGCGAAGAAGTCGACGCTGACGTCCTTCTGCTCGGCGGTGAAGTAACGTGCCGCGGCGGTGTTGAGCACCTTGAAACGGCGGTCGAACACCCGCGCCGTCTCCACCACCGGGATCTTGAAGTGCAGGCCCGGCTTGAGGTCCGAACGCACCACCCGGCCGAGGTTCAGCACCATGCCGGTCTGGTCCTCGCGCACCACGAACGCCGAGCCCATCAGGCCCAGCAACACGACCACCGCCACGGCGATCCAGATCGACTGTTTCATCGTTCACTCCCGTCACGGCCGGTCGGGCGCGGACCGCGCTCCGGGTTGCGGATGCTTTCCGCGCTCAGCGCCGCGGCGCTGCTGCCGCTGTCCTGCGAGAGCACGCTCGGCAGGGCCATCGTCGGCAGCTGGCCGGCCGGCTTGGCGGCAGCGTCGGCCATCGGCACGTAGATCAGCTGGCGGCCATCGCCGCCGATGACCTTGCGGTTCTGCGAAAGCACTTCCTGCACGGTTTCCAGCCACAGGCGCTTGCGGGTGACTTCCGGCGCGCCGGCGTACTGCTGCTGCAGCAGGCTGAAGCGGTCCGCGTCACCCTGGGCGCGGGACGTCACGGCTTCCTTGTAGCCCTCGGCCACGGTGCGCGTGCTGGCCGCACGGCCGCGCGCCTCGGGCACCACCTTGGCGGCGTAGGCCTGGGCCTCGTTGATCAGGCGCTCGCGCACCTGCTGGGCGCCGTTGACCTCGTCGAAGGCCGGCTTCACTTCATCCGGCGGACGCGCGTTGGGCAGGGTCAGGCCGGTGACGACCAGGCCGGTGTTGTAGGCGGTAAGCGAAGCCTGCAGGCGTTCGCGCGCGGCGGTGGCCAGCGGGCCGCGGTTGTTGAGCACGGCATTGAGGTCCGAACGGCCGACCTGCTCGCGCACCGCGCTCTGCGCGGCCTGCTGCAGCACCTGGTCCGCATCGAAGGTGCCGAACTTGTACTGGCGCGGATCATCCACGCGGTACTGCACGTTGAGCTCGACGTTGACGATGTTCTCGTCGCGCGTGAGCACCGGCATCTGGTTGCTGAAGGTCTTGATCTCGGTCGCGTTGACCTTGGTCACCGATTCGATCGGCCACGGCAGCTTGAAGTTCGGGCCCGGCTGCAGCGTGCGCGAGTACTGGCCGAAGCGCAGCACCACGCCGCGGTCCTGTTCGCGGATCAGCTGGAAGCTGGAGAACAGCACCAGCAGCACGACCGCCAGCAGCACCCAGCGCCACACGCCGCCATCGAAGAGGTCGCGGAACTGCCCGGGCAGGCCGCCCCAACCGCCACCGTTGCCGCCGCCATTGCCACCGCTCGGCTTCCAGCCGCCACGGCGATTGTCTTCCGGGCCATCAGGCCCCTTGCTGCCGGGTGTATTCCAGGCCATGCACGCTCCATCTGAAGGTCGGGCACATCGGCACCCGGAAAACCCCGATTTGGGTTCTGTCGCCCGATTCTACAAGAAGGGGCCCACCCGCCCAGCGGGAACGGCTATGGTGCCCGCTCCCCCGTTCACCGGCGAGTACGCCCATGCCCGTCCCCGCGCGGTTCGCCGCCTTCCGTATCCACCAGGACGACAATGTCCACCGTGCCGGGCTGGACTCCATCGGCCTGGACGACCTGGCGCCCGGCGAGGTGGTGGTGCGCGCGGCCTGGTCGTCGGTCAACTACAAGGACGCGCTGGCCGGCACCGGCAAGGGCCGCATCCTGCGCCGTTTCCCGCTGGTGGGCGGCATCGACGTGGCCGGGCACGTGGTCGCCTCCACCGACCCGGCGTACCGCGAGGGCGACGCGGTGCTGGCCACCGGCTGCGGCCTGAGCGAGACCCGCGACGGCGGCTATGCCCAGTACGCGCGATTGCCGTCGAGCGCGGTGATCGCGCTGCCGGACAGCCTGGACCTGCGCGAGGCGATGGTGATCGGCACCGCCGGCTATACCGCCGCGCTGGCCCTGCTGCGCCTGCGCGACAACCGCCAGGTGCCCGCGATGGGCCCGCTGCTGGTCACCGGCGCCACCGGCGGCGTGGGCATGCTGGCGCTGGACATCTTCAGCGGCGCCGGCTTCGAGGTGCATGCGGTGAGCGGCAAGGCCGACCGCGCCGATTTCCTGCGCAGCCTGGGTGCGGCCGAGGTGCTCGGCCGCGAAGCCCTGCAGGCCGGCCGCCCGCTGGAGACCGCGCGCTACGGCGGCGGCCTGGACAACGTCGGCGGCCCGATGCTGGTGAGCCTGCTCGCGCAGACCGCGCCCTACGGCAGCGTCGCCTCGGCGGGGCTGGCCGCCTCGGCCGAGCTGGACATGACGGTGATGCCCTTCATCCTGCGCGGCGTCTCGCTGCTGGGCATCGGCTCTTCGGGCAGCGCGCGCGACATCCGCGAGGAAGTCTGGGCGCACCTGGCTGGCCCGTGGCGGCCGCGCCACCTGGACCGCATCTGCACCCGCGAAGTCGGCCTGGATGGCCTGCCCGCTGTGTTCGAGGCGATGCTGGCGGGACAATCGTTTGGCCGCACCGTGGTGCGGATCGACTGACCTTCGCCGATACCCGCCGCGCCCCCTATCCGGCGCCGCGGCACTGGCACTACACTCCTTCGGCACTCACGGGGAACCACATGGCGCGCATCCTGATCGTCGACGATTCGCCTTCGCAGTTGCTGGGCATCCAGCGCATCGTGGAGAAGCTGGGCCACGAGACCATCACCGCCACCGATGGCGCCGCCGGCGTGGAAGCGGCCAAGGCCTCGCTGCCGGACCTGGTGCTGATGGACGTGGTGATGCCCAACCTCAACGGTTTCCAGGCCACGCGCACGCTCAAGCGCGAGCCGAGCACGCAGAACATCCCGGTGATCCTGGTGACCACCAAGGACCAGGACACCGACCGCATGTGGGGCATGCGACAGGGCGCCCGCGCCTACATCACCAAGCCGTTCTCCGAGGACGAACTGTCCGAGGTGATCGAGCGCATCTTCAGCCGCGCCGACGACAGCTCGGTCGGCTGAGCGACAACGCCCGGCTTACGAAAAAGGCGCCGCTTTCGCGGCGCCTTTTTTCATCCCGCACGCAGGCGGCTTACACGCTCTCGCCGAACGCCTTGGCCAGGTTGCGATAGGCCTTCTTCTGCGCTTCGTCGGTGGGCGCCGGGGCCAGGATTTCCAGCTCCACGATCTGGTCGCCCGCCGGCGTGCCCGGCAGACCGCGACCGCGCAGGCGCAGCTTGCGGCCGGCGTCGGATTCGGCCGGGATCTTCAGCTCCACCTCGCCGCCCAGCGTCGGCACGCCGATCGAGGTACCGAGCGCGGCCTGCCACGGCGTCACCTGCAGCGTGTACAGGATGTTGTGCCCGTCCACTTCGAACTGCGGATGCGCGGCGTATTCGATTTCCAGCAGCAGGTTGCCACCGTTGCTGCCCTGCCCCGTCAGGCGGATCACCTGGCCCGGCGTGACGCCCTTGGGCACGCGCACGTCCAGCTGCTTGCCGTTGACGGTGATGCGCACGCTGTCGCCGGAATACACCGCTTCCAGTGGCACGGCGAGCTTGGCGCGGGTGTCGCCGCGCGGCTGCGGGCCGGCGCCGGGACCGCCGCGCGCACGCCCGCCGCGCTGGCCGGCGAACAGGCTTTCGAAGAAGTCCGAGAAGCCGCCACCGGCGCCGCCGTTGCCGAAGATCTCCTCGAAATCGAAGCCCTGCCCGCCGTTGAAGTTCGGCGGCGCGTGGAACTCTTCGCCGGGGCGATAGCCCTGCGCGCGCAGCTGGTCATAGGCCGCGCGCTTCTGCGGATCGCGCAGCGCCTCGTAGGCCTCGTTGACGGCCTTGAACTTGTCCTCCGCGCCGGCCTCCTTGCTGACGTCGGGGTGGTACTTGCGGGCGAGCCGGCGGTAGGCCGTCTTGATCTCGGCCTCGCCCGCGCTGGGCTCCACGCCCAGGGTCGCGTAGTAATCCTTGAATTCCATCCATCACCTCGAAAATGACAACGGCCCGCCGTCTCGCGACCGCGGGCCGTCGGCGGCGGCTTGATCGCCGCCGCCCATTCTACGGGCTGGCCGTGAGGGCCTGGACAGGGCTCAGCCCGCCTCGCCCACCACGATGCGCCGCGGCGCCACTTCGGCCTTCTTCGGAATGCGGACCTCCAGCACGCCGTGCCTGCCGGTGGCGGTGATGCCTTCGGCGTCGGCGGTGTCGGGCAGCGCAAAGCGCCGCTCGAACGCGCCATGGCGACGCTCGCCCAGCAGGCGCTGGTGGCCTTCGGCCAGTTCGCCGCCGGTGCGCTCGCCCTTGAGGGACAGGACGTTGCGGTCCATCTGCAGCTGGATCTGCGCCGGGTCAATGCCCGGCAGGTCGGCCAGCAGCACGAAGGCTTCCGGCTCCTCGCGGATGTCCACGCGCGGCTGCCACTGCTCGGCATTGGCGGCCGGGGCGGCGAAGGCCGTGCGGCCGAACAGCGGCGCGAGCTCCGCGGCGAAGGCGGCCTGCGGCCAGCGGCGGTAACGTACGACGTTCATGGTGTTCTCCTGGAAAGGGGTGGCGGTGTTGTCCGCCCTGTTCCGGGAGATAGGCGCCGGCGCGGGGCTTTCAAGACGTTGACGCGGCCTTCCCCCGCCGATTTTTAGTCTTCCTTCATCCACAGGAGTCCACCCGATGACCATCCAGGTTGGTGACCGCATCCCCGAAGTCGTGCTCAAGCGCCTGCGCGAGGGCATGGAAAGCGTCGATACCCGCACGTTGTTCGACGGGCACAAGGTGCTGTTGTTCGCCATCCCCGGCGCGTTCACGCCGACGTGCTCGGAGAAGCACCTGCCCGGCTACATCGAACACTTCGACGAATTCCGCCAGCGCGGCATCGAGGTCTACTGCATGGCGGTGAACGACCCGTTCGTGATGCGCGCCTGGGGACGCAGCCAGTCCGCGCCGGACGGCCTGCAGTTTATCTCCGACGGCAACGCCGAACTGACTCGCGCGCTCGGCCTGGAGATGGACGCCAGCGCCTCGGGCATGGGCCTGCGTTCGCGCCGCTTCGCGCTGTACGCCGAGGACGGCGTGGTCAAGGCGCTGTGGGTGGAAGACCCCGGCGAATTCAAGGTTTCCGCGGCCGATTACGTGCTCTCGCACCTGCCGCAATAGCTCCCGATCGCAACGATCGCACCACAGAGGAAAGGCAAGCCATGCCAAAGCCAGCCCAACCCGCCAAGCAGTCCCCCGCCAAGCAGATGCCCCCCGGCATCACCGACACCGCCACGCTGCGCGCCACCGCGCGCAAGAACGTGGAGGACGGCGCGGTCACCCGCACCTACCACGCCGACCGCGAGGCGGTGATCAAGCTGCTCAACGCCGCACTCGCCACCGAGTATGTCTGCGTGCTGCGCTACTACCGCCATTACTTCATGGCCAAGGGCATGCTCGCCGATTCGATCAAGGCCGAGTTCCTGGAACACGCGCAGCAGGAACAGGCGCACGCCGGCAAGCTGGCCGAGCGCATCGTGCAGCTCGGCGGCGAACCGGACCTCAACCCGGACACGCTCACCGCGCGCTCGCATGCCGAGTACAAGGAAGGCACCGACCTGCGCGACATGGTGCGCGAGAACCTGGTGGCCGAGCGCATCGCCATCGACAGCTATCGCGAGATGATCAACTTCGTCGGCGACAAGGACACCACCACCAAGCGCATCCTGGAGGAGATCCTGGCGCAGGAGGAGGAACACGCCGACGAGTTCGCCGACCTGCTCGACGGCTGGATCGGCAAGTAACCCGCGCATGCCCCTGCCCGCGTGGGCGGGGGCTTCACTCCAGCACGCGGAACTTCAGGCGCACCCACGCGCCATCCTCGGCCAGCGCGGTAAGGCTGTGGTCGCCGGGTTGGTCGAACACGTGGGTGAACATCGCGCGGCCCTGGCTGCGGCCGATGGCGCGGCCGTCGAGCAGCCAGTCCACCGCCGCCTCGGAGCCCAGCGCGCGCAGTTGCAGGCGCACGCCGCGCTGTGCGCCCGGCGCCACCGCCAGCACCGCGCCATCGACCAGGCCCTGGATGCGCAGCTCACCGCCGGTGTCGCCGCCGTCGCCGGTGCAATCGGGCGAAAGCGCCGGCGGCCGCGACTGCCGACGCTCCGCTTCCCCCAGCCAGGGCGAGGCCAGCGCGGGCCAGCGCGCGATCTCGCGCATCTGCTCGGCATGCGGCTGCGTGCATTGCGAGGACAGGCGCAGCCCCGTGCGCGCATCCACGCGATAGCGCTCGCGCCCGGCGCGCCACAGGCGCGCGTCGCGCTCGGCGAACGTGGGCGGCACCGCGCCATCGAGTGCGTAGGCCGGACGGCGACGCGCGCACAGCGAGGCCGGCAGGGCGTCGGCCGCTTCGCCGCTGGGCCAGCAGATATCCAGCTGCGTCACGCTCGCGGGCATCGGCGCCGGCGCGGCATCGGCGGCTTGCCGCGGCAGCGCATCCACCACTTCGAACATCAGCGGCAGCGCGGTGATCGCCCCGTACTGGCCGGGCAGCGGCGTGCCGTCCGGCCGCCCCACCCACACGCCGACGGTGTAGCGCCGCGTGCTGCCCAGCGCCCAGGCATCGCGATAGCCGTAGCTGGTGCCGGTCTTCCATGCCACGCGCGGACGGCGCGCGGTATCGAACATGCCGGCGCCATAGCCCGGGCGCGGATTGCTTTCCAGCACCTCGCGCACGATCCACGCCGCGCCGGGCGAGACGAGGCGGCGGTCGAGCACGGGGTCGTCGGCCTGGTAGCGCACGCGGCCGGCGATGCCGCCCCGGTTGAGCGCGGCGAATGCGCCGACCAGGTCCTCCAGGCGCGCGCCGGTGCCGCCGAGGATCAATGCCAGGTTTGGCGCACCACCCCGAGGGAAGCGCAGGTGGATGCCGGCGTTGTCCAGCCGCGCGGCGAAGCGCGCCGGGCCGACGCGGTCGAGCAGGTCCACCGCCGGGACATTGAGCGAAAGCCGCAGCGCGCTCGCCGCGCCGATCGGCCCGTTGAACGCCGCATCGAAATTGCCCGGGCGATAGCCGCCAAAACTCTGTGGCGCATCGACGAGCAGGCTTTCCGAATGGATCAGCCCATCGTCCAGCGCCATGCCGTAGAGGAACGGCTTGAGCGTGGAGCCGGGCGAGCGCCACGCGCGCACCATGTCCACGTAGCCCTGCCGGCGGGTGTCGGTGAAGGCGACCGAGCCGACGTAGGCGCGCGCTTCCAGGGTCTGGTTGTCCACCACCAGCAGCGCGGCGGAGGTGCGCTCGGGCAGCTGCGAGAAGTAGCTGGCCACGCGCTCTTCCAGCGTGCGCTGCAACTGCGCGTCGAGCGTGCTGGTGATGCGCGCGCGCCCCGGCTGCGCGGCGCGCAGGCGTTCGGCCAGCAGCGCGGCATGCAGCGGCGGCTGCAGTGCGCGCGCGACCACCGGTTCGATGCGCGCATCGGCCACCTGCGCCGGCGTCCACGCGCCAAGCGCGGCCATGCGGTCGAGCACCTTGTCGCGCGCGGCGCGGGCGCGCTCGGGGTGCCGATCCGGGCGCAGCGCGCTGGGTGATTGCGGCAGCACCGCCAGCAACGCCGCCTCGGCATGCGAGAGCCGCGCGGCGGGCTTGCCCAGGTACGCCCAGCTTGCCGCTTCCACGCCTTCGATGGTGCCGCCATACGGCGCGCGCTCCAGGTACAGCTGCAGGATCTGCGCCTTGCTCAGCCGCGTCTCCAGCTGCAGCGCGCGCAGCATCTGCTTGAGCTTGCCCCACGGCGTGCGCGAGTGCGGGTCGAGGATGCGCGCCACCTGCATGGTGAGCGTCGACCCGCCCGAGACGACATGCCCGGCGCGCAACCACTGGCCACTGGCGCGCAGCAGCGCCCACGGGTTGATGCCCGGATGGTGGTAGAAGCCGCGGTCTTCGTAGGTGAGCAGCGCCTGCAGGTACAACGGCGAGACGGTGGCCGGCGTGGCCGGGTAGCGCCACACGCCATCGCGGTCGGCGAAGGCGCGCAGTGGCGTGCCATCGGCGGCGACCACCAGCGTGGAGACGTCCGGCGCCTTGGGCAGCGGCGGCGGGCACAGCACGTCGAGCACCAGCAGCAGCGCCAGCAGCGCGGCCACGCCCCAGCGCAGCCAGGTCCAGCGGGAACGGCGCGGGCGAACGGCGGGAGCGGCGGGAGATTCGGGCATGGCGGTGGAACGACGGGCGCCGGCGCGGGGCCGGCGCCCGGTCAGCTTACGGCTGCACCACGGTGATCGTCTCCGGCGCGACGCGGCCAATGCCCCGCAGTGCCGGCCGGTACATGTCCTCGACGATCGACGGCGGCACCTGGTAGGTGCCCGGCGTCACCGCGCGCACCAGGTAGAACACGCGCGCGGGATCGCCCCCGGAGAGCTTGAGCGCGGCGACGTAGCGGTCGTCGCGGAACTCCTCGTGGCGCACCTCGGCCGCGTCGCCGCGGTCGTTGACCTGGATGCCGTCCACCACCACGTCGGCCCACTGCGCGGCATCGCCGAGGTTGAAGTTCTCGATCTCCAGGCCGGCGGGCAGCAGGTCGGTGAGCAGCGCGTCGGGCATGTCGTTCTTGGCGGTGATGCGCACCTGCACGATCAGCGCCTCGCCCTCCTTCAGCGGGCCCGGCTTCCACGGCTTGCCGTCGGTGCCGTACCAGCTGCGCTCGACCTGGATCTGGCTGTTGTCCGCCGCCGGCGGCTGGCGCGGGATGCCGGCCACTTCCACGCTGGCGTACATCGGCGCCTCGCCTTCCGGCATGAAGCGCACGCCCTGCGCCAGCGCGGCCCCGTCGAAGCCATGGCCGAACACGCGCACCGGCGCGATCGCTTCGCTGGCGCCGCCCACGTCCAGCGTGCCGGACACGGTGCGGCTGCTGTCGGCGGCCAGCGCCTTGCCCAGCCGCGCCAGCGCCACCTGTTCCTGCGTGCTCAGCCACAGGTTGCCGCGGCCATCGCCGCGCCGCGCTTCCAGCGCCTGGCCCAGCGGCACGGTGCGCGCGTCGTAGGCTGGCTTGGACAGGCCACGTTCGTGTACCAGCGCCATCATCAGCGCGTCGTCGCGAATCGCGGTGCCGTAATCGCCGAACCAGCCGATACGGTCGTCACGGCCCTTGGCGAAGCCTTCGGCAATCGCCGCCTCGCCACGCTTGCGGTCGCCCTGCAGCGACAGCGCCACGCCCAGGTGCACCAGCGCCAGGCCGGTGGCGGCCTTGCTGCGGTCGTTGTCGTACAGCGCGCGCAGCGTGCCCAGCGGGGCGCGGTTGACGCGGGCCAGCACATAGCCCGACCACGCCTGGTTGGCGAAGCGCAGGCTCTCGCGGCGGTCGTAACCGTAGAACGCGTTGCCGCCGCTGAGCAGATCCTCGCTCAGGCGGTTGAGCGCCTTCTGCAGCACGTTGTCGGGCACCGCGAAGCCGGCGTCCTTCGCATCGAGCAGGAACTCGGCGATGTACGGCGTGAGCCACGGGTTGCTGTAGTCGTCATCCCCGCCCCACATCGAGAAGTGGCCGCTGCCGATCTGCATCGAGGCCAGCCGGCCGAGCGCGCCTTCCATGCGCTCGCGGCGCTTGGCCGCGTCCAGGCCGGTGACGCCGAGCATCTTCGCGGTGGCCTCGTCGAGCATCAGCGCGGCGTAGCCCTTGCTGGTCGTCTGCTCGGCACAGCCGTACGGGTATTCGAGCGCGCCCTTCAACGCGGCGGCGAACGGGATCGGCGGCAACGCGCTGACCACCATGCGCGCATCGATCGACTCGGCCATCAACCCTTCCATGTCACTGGCAGCAAGCGTGACGGGGGCCAGCGGGTCGAGCACCAATGTGCGCGAGCGCAGCACCTGCGGCCACGCCGCGCGCACCGGCAGGTCGTAATGGCGGTCGGCCTGGAAGCCGTTGCCGCCCACGCGCACGCGCACGTTGGCGACGCTGTGGCCTTCGCGCGCGGTGAGCGGGAAGCTCAGGGTCTGCTTGGCTTCGGCGGCAAGCTGCACGCGCCGCGTGTTCTCGCCGATGGCCAGCGGCCCCTGCCCGTCCACGCGCACGTCGAAGGTGCCGGGCTTGCCGGTGAAGTTCTGCACGTCCACGGTGACGGTGCTGCGGTCGCCCGGCGCCATCACGCGCGGCATCGAGGCCTCGGCCAGGATCGGCGCGCGCACTAGCGTTTCCACGTCGCGATTGCCGTAGCGGTCGTCGGCATACACCAGGGCCGAGACGCGCAGCGTGCCGTTGAAATCCGGCACCGGCAGCTGCAGGCGCGCATTGCCCTTGGCGTCAAGCTTCACCGAGCCGGAGAACAGGTCCACCGTCTGCACGCGCGCGGTGGGCCGGCGCGACTGCGGCAGTGCTTCCAGCGCCATGTCGCCACCGAAACGCAGGCGGCCGGTATTGCCGTCGAAGCTTTCGATGACACGCCCGTACACGTCGTACGCATCCACGCCGAAGCGGCGCTGGGCGAAGAAGTGCGCGTTGGCGTCCGGCACCGGGAAACGGGTGATGTTGAGGATGCCCACGTCCACCGCCGAGACGGTGACATGCGCCTCGCGCCCGGCCAGTTCCGGCACGCTCACCTGCACCGGCAACGGCTGCTCCGGTCGCATCTGCTTCGGCGCGACCAGGCCCACGGCGACGCGGCGCGTCTTGCGGTCCATCGGCACGTGCGCCACGCCGACCGCGCGCGCCGGGGTGATCTTGCTGGCCGCGCTGCCGCCACGGAACACCAGCGCGGTGACGTAGACGTCGTGGCGCTCCCATTCGGCGGTGACCGGAATCTCGAACGTGCTGCCGGCCTTGGCCTGGATGTCCTGCACGTACAGCGGCTTGTCGCTCTCCACGATCAGCACGCCGCGACCGGCATGCGGCGGGGTCAGCGTGACCTTGAGCGTGTCGCCGGCGCGGTAGCTGGTCTTGTCCAGCGCCAGCTTGACCTTGTCCGGGCGCGCGTCCAGGCCGCGGTTGTCGTCGTTCCAGCTCCAGCCGGCGCGGAACGGATAGCGCATGGTCAGGCCGGTGGCCGGGTCGAACACATCGATGCGGTATTCGCCCCACTCCACCGGGAAATCGAACTTCGTCGCGTCGGCGCCGACATCCAGCTTCACCGTCTGCTTGCTCTCGAAGCGGCGGGTGAAGTCGTAATCCCAGGTGTCGTCGCGGAACTGCCAGTGGTAGTCGCGCAACTCGCGCACCAGCGTGACGTTCAGGCCCTTGGCCGGGCGCGGCTTGCCATCGGCGCCGACGCGGGTGAGTTCGAAGCGCGCGTTGCCGTTGGCATCGGCGCCTTCCTTGTCGTCGAACAGCGGGCGCACGGCGACCAGCGCGTCGGCCGGCCACATCACCTGCTTCAGCGTGCGCGTCACGGTGCGCCCGCCGGTTTCGTAGAGGCTGCCCGACAGCACCGCGGCAACCGGCGTCACCGGCTTGGCTTCGGCCGGCAGCGGCACGTCCTGCGCCAGCTTGCCGTCGGCGCCGAGTTCGGTATCGATGACGTCGTTGGCTTCCTTGGGCAGCTCCACGGTGGGGTCGCCGAAGAAGAAGCCGGGCAGCGATTCGAGCGGATGCTGCTCCACCGCCACCGCCAGCTTGGCGGTGAAGCGGTTACCGGCCGCCGGCGCGCCATACAGGTAGGCGCCGTCGACCTGCAGCTTGAGCGGCGCGCCCGGCTTGAGTACCTCGCTGCCGCCCTGCAGCGTGAGCTTCATGCGCTCGGGCAGGAATTCCTCGATGCGGATCGTCAGGCCCTGGATCGCCTCGGCGCTGCCTGGGTCGGTGCGGAATTCCAGCTGCCAGCGCCCGGTAGGCGCGTCGTCGGGAATGCGCTGGTCGAACTCGACATAGCCCTGTTCGCCGGGCTGCAGGCGCGCTTCGCGGAAGGTCTTGCCGTCAGGTTGCTTGAGGCGCAGGAACAGCGGCTGCGCCTTGTGGTCCTTGCCGGCCTGCACGGGGCGGCCGTCGTTGTCGCGCAGCAGCGCCGACACGCGCACGGTTTCGCCGGGGCGGTAGAGGTCGCGGCCGGACCAGGCGAACACGTCGAACCAGGCGTTCTCGCGCCCGGCCACGGCGAACTCGCTCAGGTCCAGCGCCGGCTGGTTGAACGGCAGCAGTGACAGATCCTGCCCGCTGCGCGCCACCAGCACCTGGCCGGCGTCGAGCTTGTAGTTGAGCAGCGCATTGCCGTGGGCGTCGGTGGCGCCCTTGAGCACCGTCTCGCCCTTGTTGTCGATGACCCGCAGTTCCACCTTCGCCAGCGGATCGCCACTGGCCAGCGAGGCGGTATGCACGAACAGCTGCGACTTGTAGGCGCGCGCATGCAGGCCGATGTCGGAGAGGGTGAAGAACACCGTGTCGTAGCTGTCGCTGAACTTGCCCGGCTGGCGCAGCACCGCGAAGTACAGGCCCGGCGCCTGCAGTTCCTTGATGTCCTGGATGGGCAGGTAGGTCAGTGCGCGCTGGTTCTTCTTCCCGGTGAGCACGAAGCGGTTGACGTAGACCGGTTCAGCCAGCTTGGCCAGTGGCGTGTTGTTGCCGTAGCTGCGGTCCAGCTCCCAGCCGCTGCGGTGGCCGCCGCGCTGGTACTGGCTGAAGAAGGCCGGCATGGCCTCCTCGCGCACGCGCATGAACTCCACGTCCACTTCCGGCACGTTGACCGACACCACCGGCAGGCCGCGGCTTTCGCGCGCCGGCAGCACGCTGCCCTGCGAGGCGAAGCCGGCGGCGGGCTTGAGGTCGGCGGCGAACACCGCCTGCGTGACCGGCTTGCCCAGGCGCGTGCCATCGGCGGCGAGCAGGTCGCCGGAGATGGTCAGCGTGTAGTCCTTGCCGGCCTCGATGTACGGGAAGCGCAGGGTCTTGCCGTCGTCGGAGAGCGACCAGCTGCTGTCGTCGTTGCCGACGTCGTGCTCGAAGCGGATGAGCTTGTCGAAATCCTGCGTGCCGACCAGCGGCTGGGTGAACTCCAGCGCCAGCGACAGGCCGTCGTCATCGTCGTCGGGATAGGCGCGCAACAGCGCGAAGCCGGTGACCGGGGCCGCCTCGCCCTGGATCGCCTCGCCGCTGGCGGCGGGCAACTGGCCGGTGTCATTGCGCTTGCAGCCGGCCAGCGCCAGCAGCAGCGCCAGGACCAGCAGGATCGACATTCCCCCGAACACCCCGCGGAACCGACGGCTCCGCTCCTTCCCCGCACCGACGCGCATCGCTTTCGCTCCATGAAAAGCCGCGGAAAGTATAGGGGGGCGTTCGTGGCATCTGGATGAGGGGAGGAGCAGATCCATCCAGCGGGCAGCCGGCTCCCCTATCCTTATGAACTTGCCATATAAAAATAAGGATATCTTGAGATACTTATCTGAGTCGACTATAAAATAACCGTGAGTACCCATCCTTATGAACCTTCGCGTCATTCATGAGGTTCCGGCACCTCGCCCTCAGGGGACACCGCATGCGCCGCAACCAACTCACCCACGACCGCCAGCAGTACCTCGTGCCCGCCCAGGGGCACCCGAACGCGCTTGCCCTGGTGGCGCCCCCCACGCCGCGCAACATCCCCGATGCCGCCAAGTACCAGGGGCTGTTTGCCCGGGCCGCCAACGCGCTGGGACAACTTCAGGGCGTCATCCAGGTATTGCCCAACGCCGACATGGTCACCCGCACGCTGGCACGCCGCGAGGCGGTGACCAGCTCCCAGATCGAAGGCACGCAAGCGAGCCTGACCGAACTGCTGGCCTACGAGGCAACGCAAGGTGCCGATGGCCTGGCCGCGGACGTCAAGGTCACCGAACGCTACGTCGCCGCGCTGGCCCTGGGCCTGGCGCGCATCCGCGCCGGTGGACGCGCCGCGCTGGACCTGCCGCTGATCCACGACCTGCATGCGCGGCTCATGGAAGATGCGGCGGGCCGCTTTCCCATCGGCGCGTATCGCGACACGCAGGTATGGATCGGCCCGCCGGGAAGGATCGAGGACGCCACGTTCGTCCCGGCGCCACCCGAATACCTCCCGGCCTGCATGGAAGAACTGCGCGACAGCATGCTCCAGTACACCCAGCGCGACGGCGAATACGGCGAACTTTCCGTGCTGGCGCAACTGGCGATCACGCACGCGCAGTTCGAGACCATCCATCCCTACCACGACGGCAATGGGCGCACCGGACGCCTGCTCATGCCGCTGCTGCTGGTGGCCACCGGGCATCCGCCGCTGTACCTGTCGGGATCGCTCCTGCGCGCCAGGCAGGCCTACTACGATGCGCTCGCGGCGATCCAGCTGCGCGGCGAATGGGGGCCGTGGATCCGGCTGCTGACCTCGGCCATCGTGGAATCCTGCGAGGAGGCGATCGCCATCGCCCGGGACCTGCTCGCGCTGCTCAACGAATGGGAGCAGCGCGTGGCCGGATACCGCAGCGATTCGGCGGTGCGCAAGCTGCCCCGCCTGCTGCTGGGATATCCCGTGATCAACGTGCGACGCGCCATGGAGTTGCTGGACATTTCCCAGCCGGCCGCCAACGCGGCCATCAACAACCTGGTCAAGGAAGGCATCCTGGAGCAGGTCGGCATCGGCAGGTACGACCGCCTGTTCCGCGCGCGCGATGTGCTGCAACGCCTCGATCGCGCGCCGGGCGCGCCGGCTTGATGCCCGGCGCCGTCAGCCCCGACGCCGCAGCCCCGCCACCAGCGCCCACGCCAGCGACACGCCCAGCGCGATCACCACCACCGCGCTGAAACCCAGCCACGCCGCGCCGCGTTCGCCGTGGAAGTTCAGTGCCACGTTCCCCGCCAGCAGCATCGACACCGGCAGCCACGCCAGCGCCGCCGCCAGCGTCATCGTCGCCCACAGGCGCTGCCGGGCGCGTGGCCTGGCCGCCAGCCAGCCCGCCAGCGCGGGTGCAAACAGGATCGAAGCGCCCAGCAGGTTGCCCAGCGGCAGGCCGCCGGGCAGTTCGGCGCCCAGCCATTCGCTGCCGGACACCAGTGCGGCCAGCGCGAGCGGCGCCCACGACAACAAGGCACCCAGGGCGAAGGCTCGTTTCAATGACATGCCAGGGCAGGCTCGCGCGCGAAAGCGCCCACCTTAGCACCGGGTATCGCGATCAGAAGCTGTCGCCCGGCACGCGCACCGAACCTTCCATCAGCACGCGGGCACTGCGGCTCATCACCGCCTTGGTGACCACCCACTGGCCATCCACCCGCGCCGCTTCGGCGCCGACGCGCAGCGTGCCGGACGGATGCCCGAAGCGCACCGCGCCACGTTCGCCGCCGCCGGCCGCCAGGTTCACCAGCGTGCCGGGAATCGCCGCGGCGGTGCCGATCGCCACCGCCGCCGTGCCCATCATCGCGTGGTGCAACTTGCCCATCGACATCGCGCGCACGCGCAGGTCGATGTCCTCGGCGGCGACCTGCTTGCCACTGGACGCGACATACGCCGCCGGCGGCGCCACGAACGCCACCTTGGGCGTGTGCTGGCGCTTGGCCGCTTCATCGGGATGCGCGATCAGCCCCATCTTCACCGCGCCATGCGCGCGGATCGTTTCGAAGCGCGCCAGCGCGGCAGCGTCGCCATTGATCGCTTCCTGCAGCTCGCTGCCGGTGTAACCGAGCGCGGCGGCGTCCAGGAAGATGGTCGGGATGCCTGCGTTGATCAGCGTCGCCTGGAAGCTGCCCACGCCGGGCACGTCGAGCGTATCGACGAGATGGCCGGTCGGGAACATCGCCCCGCCCTCCTCGCCATCGTCGGCCGGATCGAGGAATTCCAGCTGGACTTCCGCCGCCGGGAAGGTCACGCCGTCCAGTTCGAAATCGCCGGTTTCCTGCACCTGGCCATCGGTCATCGGCACATGCGCGACGATGGTCTTGCCGATGTTCTCCTGCCAGATGCGCACGGTGGCCAGGCCGTCGCGCGGCACCTTGGCCGCATCCACCAACCCGGCGGCAATCGCGAACGGCCCCACCGCCGCCGAGAGGTTGCCGCAGTTGCCGCTCCAGTCGACGAAGTCGCTGTCGATGGCGACCTGGCCGAACAGGTAGTCCACGTCATGCCCGGCGCGCTCGCTGCGCGAGACGATCACCGTCTTGCTGGTGCTCGACGTCGCCCCGCCCATGCCATCGATCTGCTTGGCGTACGGGTCGGGGCTGCCAATCACCCGCTGCAGCAGCGCATCGCGCGCCTTGCCGGGCACGCGCGCACGCTCGGGCAGGTCTTCCAGGCGGAAGAACACGCCCTTGCTGGTGCCACCGCGCATGTAGGTGGCGGGAATGCGGATCTGCGGGACGGACGGCATGGGCGTTCCTGTGGCGTGGCTCAAGGGTTGTCGGGAATCTCGGGCTCGACCAGCTGGGCCAGCAGGGTCAGCGACTCCTGCCAGCCGAGGTAGCAGAACTCGACCGGGATCTGCGCGGGGATGCCTTCCTGGACGATGTCCAGCTCGGTGCCGCAAGCGACGGCGCGCAGCTTCACGGCGGTGATCATTTCGCCGGGCATGTTCGGGTCGTCGAAGGTGTCGGTGTGCCGGATCAGTTCGCCCGGCACCAGCTCCAGGTAGGTACCGCCGAACGAATGGCTCGAGCCGGTGCCCAGGTTGGTGAAGGACATGCGGTAGCGGCCGCCCACGCGCGCGTCGATCTCGTGCACCTTGCCGGTGAAGCCATGCGGCGGCAGCCACTTGGCCATCGCGTCCGGGTCGAGGAAGGCGCGATAGATGCGCTCGGCGGGCGCGCGCAGCACGCGGTGGAGGCGGACGGTACCGGTCTTGTCGTGGCTCATGGTCGATCTCCTGGTCAGGGGAAGCGGCGCGTGCAGCATCGCACGCGCCTCATGACACCGACGAACGAATCAGGCCGCTTTCGACGCGTCGAGGAAATCCTGCGCGAAGCGCTGCAGCACGCCGCCCGCCTCGTAGATGGACACTTCCTCGTCGCTGTCCAGGCGGCAGGTCACCGGCACGTCGACACGGCTGCCATCAGCGCGGTGCACCACCAACGTCAGGTCCGCGCGCGGGCGGCGCAGGCCGATGACGTCATAGGTTTCCGTGCCGTCCAGGCCCAGCGTCTTGCGGTCCGTGCCCGGCTTGAACTCCAGCGGCAACACGCCCATGCCGATCAGGTTGGTGCGGTGGATGCGCTCGAAGCCTTCGGCGACGATCGCCTCCACGCCGGCCAGGCGCACGCCCTTGGCGGCCCAATCGCGCGAGGAGCCCTGCCCGTAGTCGGCGCCGGCGATGATGATCAGCGGCTGCTTGCGCGCCATATAGGTCTCGATGGCTTCCCACATGCGCATCACCCGTCCTTCCGGCTCCACGCGCGCCAGCGAGCCCTGCTTCACCTCGCCCTCGGGCGTGCGCACCATCTCGTTGAACAGCTTCGGGTTGGCGAACGTGGCGCGCTGCGCGGTGAGGTGGTCGCCGCGGTGCGTGGCGTAGGAATTGAAGTCTTCCTCCGGCACGCCCATGTGCGCGAGGTATTCGCCGGCCGCGCTGTTGGCCATGATCGCGTTGGAAGGCGAGAGATGGTCGGTGGTGATGTTGTCGCCGAGCAGCGCCAGCGGGCGCATGCCCTTGAGCGTGCGTGCGCCGGCCAGCGCGCCCTCCCAATACGGCGGGCGGCGGATGTAGGTGCTCTGCGGGCGCCAGTCGTATAGCGGCGGCACGCGCGCGGCATGGCCGCCGTGACGGACGAACATCGGCGTGTAGACCTGGCGGAACTGCTCCGGCTTCACCGCCGCGCGCACCACCGCGTCGATTTCCTCGTCGCTTGGCCACAGGTCCTTCAGGCGGATCTCCTTGCCGTCCACCACCGCGAGCACGTCCTTCTCGATGTCGAAGCGGATGGTGCCGGCGATGGCATAGGCCACCACCAGCGGCGGCGAGGCCAGGAAGGCCTGCTTGGCATAGGGATGGATGCGGCCGTCGAAGTTGCGGTTGCCGGAAAGCACGGCGGTCGCGTACAGGTCGCGTTCGATGATCTCCTGCTGGATCGCCGGCTCCAGCGCGCCGGACATGCCGTTGCAGGTGGTGCAGGCAAACGCGACCACGCCGAAGCCGAGCTGCTCCAGTTCGTGCGTGAGCCCGGCCTCTTCCAGGTACAGCGCGACAGCGCGCGAGCCCGGCGCCAGCGACGTCTTCACCCACGGCTTGCGATGCAGGCCGAGGCGATTCGCGTTGCGCGCCAGCAGGCCGGCGGCGATGACGTTGCGCGGGTTGGAGGTGTTGGTGCAGCTGGTGATCGCGGCAATGATCACCGCGCCATCCGGCATCAGCCCCTGCGCTTCCTGCTCACGCGCCTGTTCCAGCCCGGTGGCGATGCCGCGCTCGGCCAGGTCGGTCGTCGCCAGCCGCGCGTGCGGGTTCGACGGGCCGGCCATGTTGCGCACCACGCTGGACAAATCGAAGTGCAGCGTGCGCTCGTACTGCGCGGTCTCCAGGTCGTCGGCCCACAGGCCGGTGGCCTTGGCGTAGGTTTCCACCAGCTGGATCTGCGCTTCCTCGCGGCCGGTCAGGCGCAGGTAGTCCAGCGTCTGCCCGTCGATGAAGAACATCGCCGCGGTGGCGCCGTATTCCGGGCACATGTTGGAGATGGTCGCGCGGTCGCCGATGGTGAGCGCCGCGGCGCCCTCGCCGAAGAATTCCAGGTACGCGCCGACCACCTTCTGCTTGCGCAGGAACTCGGTGAGCGCCAGCACGATGTCGGTGCAGGTGATGCCCGGCTGCGGGCGGCCGCTGAGCTCCACGCCGATGATGTCCGGCAGGCGCATCCACGAAGCGCGGCCCAGCATGACGTTCTCCGCTTCCAGCCCGCCCACGCCAATCGCGATCACGCCCAGCGCATCGACATGCGGCGTGTGGCTGTCGGTGCCCACGCAGGTGTCCGGGAAGGCGACGCCGTCCTGCTGGTAGATCACAGGCGACATCTTCTCCAGGTTGATCTGGTGCATGATCCCGTTGCCCGGCGGAATCACGTCCACGTTCTCGAACGCCAGCTTGGTCCAGTCGATGAAGTGGAAGCGGTCCTCGTTGCGACGGTCCTCGATGGCGCGGTTCTTCGCGAACGCATCGGGCATGTAGCCGCCGCATTCCACCGCCAGCGAGTGGTCCACGATCAACTGCACCGGCACCACCGGGTTGACCTTGGCGGGGTCGCCGCCGGCATCGGCGATGGCGTCGCGCAGGCCGGCCAGGTCGACCAGCGCGGTCTGGCCGAGGATGTCGTGGCACACGACGCGCGCGGGAAACCAAGGGAAATCCAGGTCGCGGCGGCGCTCGACCAGCTGGCGCAGCGAAGCCTCCAGCGTGGCCGGGTCGCAGCGGCGCACCAGGTTCTCGGCGAGCACGCGCGAGGTGTAAGGCAGGCCGGCGTAGGCGCCGGGGGCGATGGCGTCGACCGCGGCGCGGGCGTCGAAATAGTCGAGCCCGGTGCCGGGGAGCGGTTTGCGGTGATGGGTGTTCATGGTCGGCTGCGCGATGCGTGGCGGGTGGGGCGTCCTGCGGAGGCGTTCTGTGGGGGCGTTCTGTGGGAACGCCGCGGCGGCGGCACGCGGCCGCCGCCGATCGATCAGCCGCGCTTGTCCAGCGGCACGAACTCGCGGTCTTCCGGGCCGGTGTAGTTCGCCGAGGGGCGGATGATCTTGCCGTCGATGCGCTGCTCGATGACGTGCGCGCTCCAGCCAGCAGTGCGCGCGATGACGAACAGCGGGGTGAACATCGCCGTCGGCACGCCCATCATGTGGTAGCTCACCGCACTGAACCAGTCCAGGTTCGGGAACATCTTCTTGATGTCCCACATCACCGTTTCCAGGCGCTCGGCGATGTCGTACATCTTCATGTGCTTCTCTTCGGCCGAGAGCTGGCGCGCGACTTCCTTGATGACCTTGTTGCGCGGGTCGGACACGGTGTAGACCGGGTGGCCGAAGCCGATCACCACTTCCTTGCGCTCCACGCGCGCCTTGATGTCTTCCTCGGCTTCGTCCGGGGTTTCGTAGCGCTTCTGCACTTCGAAGGCCACTTCATTGGCGCCGCCGTGCTTGGGGCCACGCAGCGCGCCGATGCCGCCGGCGATGCAGCTGTACATGTCGCTGCCGGTGCCGGCGATGACGCGGCAGGTGAAGGTGGAGGCGTTGAACTCGTGCTCCGCGTAGAGGATCAGGCTGGTGTGCATCGCCTGCACCCACGATTCACGCGGCTTTTCGCCATGCAGCAGGTGCAGGAAGTGGCCGCCGATCGAGTCGTCGTCGGTCTCCACGTCGATGCGCACGCCGTTGTGGCTGAAGTGGTACCAGTACAGCAGCATCGAGCCCAGGCAGGCCATCAGCTTGTCGGCGATGTCGCGCGCGCCCGGGTGGTTGTGGTCGTCCTTTTCCGGCTGCACGCAGCCGAGCACCGACACGCCGGTGCGCATCACGTCCATCGGGTGGGCCGACGGCGGCAGCGTCTCCAGCGCGTCCTGCACCGCGGCGGGAATGCCGCGCAGCGCCTTGAGCTTGCGCTTGTAGAACGCCAGCTCGGCGCGGGTGGGCAGCTTGCCGTGCACCAGCAGGTAGGCGATCTCCTCGAACTCGCTGGTGTTGGCCAGGTCCAGGATGTCGTAGCCGCGGTAATGCAGGTCGTTGCCGCTGCGGCCGACGGTGCACAGCGCGGTGTTGCCGGCGGCGGTGCCGGACAGGGCGACGGACTTCTTCGGCTTGAAGCCGGGGGCGGTGGTGGCTTGCTCGGACATGTCGGTACTCCCGGGAATGCGTGCGTGCGGAATGAGGGAAACGGCGGGCGCGGCGCTTCAGCCGGCCTTGCCGCTGAACAGCGCATCCAGGCGCTGTTCGAAGGCGTGGTAGCCGATGCGCTCGTACAGCTCCTCGCGCGTCTGCATGGTGTCGACCACATTGCGCTGGTGGCCGTCGCGGCGGATGGCGGCATAGACGTTCTCGGCGGCCTTGTTGGCGGCGCGGAACGCGGACAGCGGGAACAGCTGGATCGCCACGCCGGCCGAGGCCAGTTCGTCGCGGCTGAACAGCGGGGTCTTGCCGAACTCGGTGATGTTGGCCAGCACCGGCACCTTCACCGCGTCGACGAACTTGCGGTAGGTCTCCAGGTCGTAGGCGGCCTCGGCGAAGATGCCGTCGGCGCCGGCTTCCACGCAGGCAATGGCGCGCTCGATCGCCGCGTCCACGCCGTCGACCTGGATGGCGTCGGTGCGCGCGATCAGGAAGAAGTCCGCATCGGTCTTGGCATCGGCGGCGGCCTTTACCCGGTCGACCATCTCGTCCTTGGACACGATCTCCTTGCCCGGGCGATGGCCGCAGCGCTTGGCGCCGACCTGGTCCTCGATGTGGCAGGCGGCCGCGCCGGCCTTGATCAGCGACTTGATCGTGCGCTCGATGTTGAAGGCGCTGGGGCCAAAGCCCGTGTCGATATCGACCAGCAGCGGCAGCTCGCACACGTCGGTGATGCGGCGCACGTCGATGAGCACGTCTTCCAGCGTGTTGATGCCCAGGTCCGGCAGGCCCAGCGAACCGGCCGCCACGCCGCCGCCGGACAGGTAGATCGCCCGGTAACCGGCGCGCTGGGCCAGCAGCGCGTGGTTGGCGTTGAGGGCGCCGATGACCTGCAGCGGGGATTCGGCGGCCAGGGCGGCGCGGAAGCGGGCGCCGGCGGAAGTAACGCTCATGGAGGAACTCCTGGTGACGGGCGGCGGCCCCGGCGGGACCGTTTCGCGATGGCGTGCAATCTGGCACCATCGGTCCGGTTGATCAATCTTGATTCAATAAATCAACCTGTCAGCCATGCCCACCTCCGACAACGAACTGGTCACCGCCGCCGAGGCCTGCCGCCTGCTGGGCATCAGCACCGCCACGCTCTACGCCTATGTGAGCCGGGGGCTGCTGGGTTCGCGGCCCGGGCCCGACCACCGCAGCCGGGTGTACCTGCGCGCGGATGTCGACCGGCTGGCCCAGCGCAAGCGGGCGGGCCGGGGCGCCGCGCGTGGCGCGGCACAGAGCCTGGATCGCGGGCTGCCGGTGCTGGAGACGCGCATCTCGCTGATCCGCCCGGACTCACCCTACTACCGTGGGCAATCGGCGGTGGCGGCGGTGCGCGCCGGCGCCACGCTGGAGGACATCGCGCGGCTGCTGTGGGATTGCGGCGAGCAGGATCCCTTCGCCGCGCCGTTCGCCAGCGCCTGGCCGCAACGCGTGCAGGACGTGGCGGGCGATGCCAGCCTGCCGCCGATCGAACGCGCCCTGGCGTGCATCCCGCTGCTGGCGCTGGACGTTCGCCAGGCCTTCAACCCGGCGCTGCCGGTGCGGCGCGAAATCGCCGCCACGCTGCTGCGCCACAACGCGGCGCTGCTCGTGGCGCGTGCGCCGGACGCGCGCCCGGTGCATGAATTGCTGGGCGATGCATGGCGCCCCGGCGATGCGGATTTCGCCGAACTCGTCCGCGCCGCGCTGGTGCTGTGCGCCGACCACGAACTCAATGTGTCCGCGTTCGCCGCACGCGTGGTGGCCTCCACCGGCGCGCACCTGCACGCCACGGTCTGCGCGGGCCTCTCGGCGTTGTCCGGCCCCCGCCATGGCGGCGCCACGATGCGTGCCTATGCGTTGCTGCGCGACGCATTGGATAGCGGCGACCCGGCCGGCTTCATCGCCTCGCGCTGGCAGCGTGGCGAAGACCTGCCCGGCTTCGGCCACGTGCTGTACCCGCACGGCGACCCGCGCGGCGCCGAAGTGCTGCGCATGCTGCGCGAACGGCGCGGCGATGCGCCGGCGATGGCGCATGTCGAAACGGTGATCGCCGCCGCGGAAGAAGCCAGCGGCCAGCATCCGAACATCGATGGCCTGCTCGCCGCGCTGTGTTTCGTGCACGACCTGCCCGCCGCGCCGGCGCTGGTGCTGTTCGCGGCCGGGCGCTCGGCCGGTTGGCTGGCGCATGCGCAGGAGCAACAGGCGCTGGGCACGCTGATCCGGCCGCGTGCGCGCTATACCGGGCTGCCGCCGGGCGGCGCGGACGAAGAAGCCGGCTGACGGTTTGCCGGCCATCGGCCAGCGCCCGTAAGCTGCGCGGCACTTTTCGAAGACCTTGCCATGCCCCCCTCGCCCGACCTGCCGCTGGATGACCTGATGCCCTGGCTGTTCGCGCTGTGGGTCGCGGTGGGTCTGGCGGCGCTCGCGTTCTTCCGCCACACCCGTAACGCGCGGCTCAAGCGCGGTGTATGGATCGCCTTGATGCTGGGCGCCGACGCGGTGTTCCTCGGCGTGGTCTGGGCAACGGGCGCGCCCTGGTATTTTTTCGCGCTCGCGCTGGGCGTGGTGGCGATCGGCACGCGCCGCAGCCTGGCGATGACGCGCTTCTGCGACGCCTGCGGCGGCAACCATTTCCCGATGGACGGGCAAACGGCGCCGACGACCTGCCGCCACTGCGGGGCCGACCTGCAGGCCGCGCGCCCGCCCACCGTGCACTGACC
>NZ_LLXU01000082.1 GCF_001431645.1 Stenotrophomonas panacihumi
GCGCACCGCGGTCACACCGGGCCCAGTATCCGGCAGGCCCCCGCCCATGCCCCATTCCCCCGAAGAAAAAAAGCGCGTCCTCACCCGCGTGCGGCGCATCCGTGGCCAGTGCGACGGCCTGGAGCGCGCGCTCGAAGCCGGCGCCGATTGCGGCCCCGTGCTGCAGCAGATCGCCGCCCTCCGCGGCGCGGTCAACGGCCTGATGTCCGAAGTGCTCGAAGCCCACATCCGCGAAGACTTCAGCCAGCCCGCCCAGTCCGATGCGCAGCGCACAGAGCGCGTGCAGGAACTGCTCGGCCTGGTGCGCTCCTACCTCAAATAAGCCTGGCGCCCCTCGCGCCGCCCATCCTTTCATCGCATCCGCAGGAGAAGCCCCCATGAAATCCCGTGCCGCCGTCGCGTTCGGTCCCGGCCAGCCGCTCAAGATCGTCGAGATCGACGTCGCCCCGCCCAAGGCCGGCGAAGTCCTCATCAAGATCACCCACACCGGCGTCTGCCATACCGATGCGTTCACCCTCTCCGGCGATGACCCGGAAGGCCTGTTCCCGGTCGTGCTCGGCCACGAGGGCGCGGGCGTGGTGGTCGAAGTGGGCGAGGGCGTCACCAGCGTCAAGCCGGGCGACCACGTCATTCCGCTGTACACCGCCGAATGCGGCGAGTGCCTGTTCTGCAAGTCCGGCAAGACCAACCTGTGCGTCGCCGTGCGCGCCACCCAGGGCAAGGGCGTGATGCCCGATGGCACCAGCCGCTTCTCCTACAACGGCGAGCCGATCTACCACTACATGGGCTGCTCCACCTTCAGCGAATACACCGTGGTCGCCGAAGTCTCGCTGGCCAAGGTCAACCCGCAGGCCAACCCGGAGCACGTGTGCCTGCTCGGCTGCGGCGTCACTACCGGCATCGGCGCGGTGCACAACACCGCCAAGGTCGCCGAAGGCGACAGCGTGGCCGTGTTCGGCCTCGGCGGCATCGGCCTGGCGGTGATCCAGGGCGCGCGCCAGGCCAAGGCGGGGCGCATCATCGCCGTCGATACCAATCCTTCGAAGTTCGAACTCGCCAAGCAGTTCGGCGCGACCGATTGCGTCAACCCGAAAGACCACGACAAGCCGATCCAGCAGGTCATCGTGGAGATGACCGGTTGGGGCGTGGACCACTCCTTCGAATGCATCGGCAACGTCAACGTGATGCGCGCGGCGCTGGAATGCGCGCATCGCGGCTGGGGCCAGAGCGTGATCATCGGCGTGGCCGGCGCGGGCCAGGAGATTTCCACGCGTCCGTTCCAGCTCGTCACCGGCCGCACCTGGAAGGGCACCGCCTTCGGTGGCGTGAAGGGCCGCTCGCAGCTGCCGGGCATGGTGGAGGACGCGATGAAGGGCGATATCGAACTGGCGCCGTTCGTCACCCACACCATGCCGCTGGACGACATCAACGAAGCCTTCGACCTGATGCATGAAGGCAAGTCGATCCGCTCGGTCATCCACTACTGAGCCGCCGCCATGCAACGCATCGAACAACACGCCTGTTTCGGCGGCAGCCAGGAAGTGTGGCAGCACCGCTCCGAGGTGCTCGGCTGCGACATGCGCCTTGCCGTCTACCTGCCGCCGCAGGCGGCGCAGGGCGGCAAGCTGCCGGTGCTGTACTGGCTGTCCGGCCTCACCTGCACCGAGCAGAACTTCATCACCAAGGCCGGCGCGCAGCAGTACGCGGCCGAGCATGGGGTGATCCTCGTCGCGCCGGACACGAGCCCGCGCGGCGACGACGTGGCCAATGCCGAGGGCTATGACCTCGGCAAGGGCGCGGGCTTCTACGTCAACGCCACGCAGGCGCCTTGGGCGGCGCACTACCGCATGTACGACTACATCGTGGACGAGTTGCCGGCGCTGGTGGAGGCGAACTTCCCGGCCAGCGACGCACGCGGCATCTGCGGCCACTCGATGGGCGGGCATGGTGCGCTGGTGATCGGCCTGCGCAATCCTTCGCGTTACCGCAGCATCTCGGCGTTCTCGCCGATCGTGGCGCCGAGCCAGGTGCCGTGGGGCGAGAAGGCGTTCACCGCCTATCTCGGCGAGGATCGCGCGGCGTGGCAGGAATACGATGCCACCGCGCTGGTGGCCCACGGCTATGCGCGCACGCCGCTGCTCGTGGACCAGGGCGGCGCGGACGAGTTCCTGGAAGGACAGCTACGCCCGCAGCTGCTGCAGGCTGCGGCGGAGGCGTCGAATCATCCGCTGACGCTGCGCCTGCAGCCGGGTTACGACCACAGCTACTACTTCATCGCCAGTTTCATCGGCGAGCACGTCGCGTGGCATGCGAAGGCGTTGAAAGCCTGACCTGCAGCCGGGGATCCCGGCTCAGCGCACGTTCCGCAGTTCCCAATGCTTCCCTGCCAGCACGTGCATGCGGTGCTTGAGGATGTCGCCCGGGATGGAGGTGGTCGCCACCAGGTTGATGCGCAGGTCGGCCTGCTGGCCGGTGACCGTGGCTGAGGGGTCGGTGATGCCCATGCTCGGATCGACCTCGTCCGGATCCGGCTGCAGCGCCAGCCAGCGCTGGAACCAGGCCGGGTCGGCCAGGGCGTCGCGCAGCTGCTCGGCGAACGCGTCGGCGCCGTGCGCGGTGAAGCTCACGCTCGGTTCGCTGCCGCGGGCCTGGGCGGGATCGGGAAGGCTGATCGAATAACTCACGGACATTGCAGGTTCCTCGTTGGAGGCCAACAGCGTAGCGCCGCCGCCCGCGTGGGCGGCGTGACGATCCGGCATCAGGCGCTGAACGTATGCGGCTCGGCGGCGAAGCCCACTGCCACCGCGCCCTTGCCGACATTCACCATGCCGGTCAGGCTCATCACGCTTTCCAGCATGAGCACGTTCTTCTCCGCGCACGCTTCCTTGAGCGCGTTGTAGCCGGGCAGGGCGCGCAGTTCGGCCAGTTCGCCGCCATAGCCCACGCATACGGTCGGGGTCATCAGGCCCTCGCGCACCTTGCGCGCGGCGAACTCGAACAACTTCTGCACAGAAGGCTCGAAGCCCTTGAGCTTGGCCACCGGCTCGGTGTTGCCGCGGTAGGCACGCAGCACCGGCTTGATGTCCAGCGCGCTGCCCAGCGCGGCGCTGATCAGGCCGACGCTGCGGTCACCCTTGGCGCGCGCGCGGTTGCGCAGGTAGTACAGGTCGCGCGGAATCATGTAGCCGTAGGTGTTCTCGGCCAGCTGCTCCAGCCGCGCGCGGATCTGCGCCACGTTGGCGCCTTCGTCGCGCATGCGCACCGCTTCCACCGCGGTGATGCCCTGGCCGGCGAACAGGTTGAGCGTGTCGATCACCCGCAGCGCGAACGGCGAGTTGTGCCCGGCCGCCTGCCGCACCGGCTTGTAGTCGTTGAGGATCGCGAAGCTGGCCTGCATCGCGTTCTCGTGGATCTGGCTGCGCAGCTTGGAGATGGTCAGGCAGAAGACGTGGTCGTAGTCGATGACCAGCCGGTCCAGGAACAGGTCGCGGATCTGGTTGACCGAGAACGGCGTGGTCTCCGCCTCATGGCCGCGCTCGGCCACATGGGCCTGCAGGAAGCTCAGCGTGGCCTCCTCGTCGCGATGGTCGGCCAGTACCGCCTCGCCGATCCTGACGCTGATCGGAAGCAGCACGATGTTGTGCTTTTCGATGTAGTCCACGGGCAGATCGCAAGCCGAATCCACCACGATGCCGATACGCATTGCCCCCTCCGGCTGTTGCGTGCGTTGATGCTGGTTTGTGAAAGCTATCCCAAAAATGGGGTCCGACGTAAGCGGGGAACCCTGACAGGGCTGTCAGGCGCCACCCCTGCGGATGCCCACCGGCAGCTCGGCCAGCCGCCCGGCTTCGCCGCGATGCAGCCAGTCCGGGTCGGCCAGCACGGTCTCCATCAGGCCGTGGGCGTCATTGCCCCAGAACAGCTCGCCGCCGATCTCCAGGGTCGGTACCCCGAACACCCCGGCGGCCAGCGCCTGCTCGGTATTGGCGCGCAGCTGGGCTTTCACCGCCGCATCGGCCACCGCGGCCTCGGCGTCCAGGCCCAGCGCGTGGGCCAGCGGCTCGAGGGCCTGGGCGGTGTCGCCGGCCAGGCCGTCACGCCACAGCCAGTCGAAGATCGCGTCGATGGCGTGGATGGTGGTGCCGGCGGCGATGCACAGCCGCAGCGCCGGCAGCGGGTTGAACGGATGGGTCGGCGGGAAGCGCAGCGGCACGCCTTCGTGCTCGGCCTGCCACTGCACCTTGCGGTAGGTGAAAAGCCGCTTGCCGTCGATCTCCGCCGGGCCGCGGATGCCGAGCTGGTCCAGCACCGCGCCGAACAGGATCGGCACCGGCACGATGTCGCGGGCCTGCGGCAGGCGCCGCAGCTTCTGCCAGTGCAGGTAGGAGAACGGCGAGACGAAGTCGAAGTACCAGTGCGGGTGCGGGGCAGCCATGCGCGGTTCCGGTCAGGGTTTGGCCGGTAGGGTAGCGGGCTTGTCGTCGTCCTTCACGGCACTGATCTTGCCTTGCTCGATGGACCACAGGCCGGCGGAGGTCACGACGAACGTCGGCTTGCCCGACCACAGCGACCAGAACACGTGGATCTCGGTGGGCAGCGGGTCGAGCAGATGGGTGACGTAAACGGCCTCGGCCTCCTCGGGGTTCTCCAGGGCGATGCACGAGGTGGTGAAGCTGCGCCGGGACACGATCTCCCCATCGCGCAGATCGAAGCGCCAGGCACCGCCCACCGGCAGGCGCGTGGCATCGGTGCTGCCGGGAACCATGTAGACGACCGTGTCCTCCGGTGCGTCGCCGGGCATGATGATCGGGTTGTAGCTGCCCGAGCACGATGGCGGCGCGGCCAGCCTGGCGGTGGCGAGCGAACGCGCAGCGACGGCCTGCGCCGGCGTCAGCGGTGCGGGGGCGTTGTCGATCGGCCCGGCCGGCTGGCCATCGGCATCGACAGTCACCCGATACAGCGCGGCCGGCATGTCATCCACGAAGATCACGTCGATGAGGCCGTCGTGCTCGTCGGTGATCCAGCCGCGCACGCGCGCATCGCCGCGGCCGCGCGCGGCGGCCAGCATCTGGTCACTGGCCACCCATGCCGCGCGGTCCAGCCGCAGCAGGCGCTCGCCCAATGCTTCGGCGCGTCGCAGCCCCGCTTCGACATCGGCGGGAGCGATGGATGCCGCAGGCGCGGGCGCATCGGCGGCGGCCGCATGCGCCGGCATGGCGAGCGGCGCGAGCAGGGTGGACAGGATCAGCGGGGCAAACAGGCGCATGTGGAGCTTCCGGTTCATCGATCAGTGCGAATAAGCGCGTGGCAGCGCACCCGGCGCGCCCATGTAGCGGTCGCGCAGTTCGGTCTGGCGCGAGCGCATCGGCATCGCGCGCCCGCCCAGCCACACCTGCTGGGCGTAATGCGCCACGTCCAGCGGGTCGCCGTCCCACAGCACCAGGTCGGCACGCTGGCCGACCGCGATGCTGCCGATCTGCGCCGAGACGCCGAAGATCTCCGCCGGCACGCGGGTCATGCCCGCCAGCGCGGCTTCCCACGGCAGCCCATGGGCCACCGCGTTGCCGGCCAGCTGGCGCAGCTTGCGCGCGTTGTGCGAGGCGTCGTTGGATTGGCTGAAGCTCACCGCCACACCGGCGGCATGCAGGCGCGCGGCGTTCTCCAGCGTCGCGCCGACCTGGTCGAAGTTCGCCGGCAGGTCGGCCAGCGCGTCGACCAGCACCGGCACCTGCGCCTGGGCCAGCAGCGGGGCGACCTTCCATGCCTCGCTGCCGCCGGCGATGGCGATGCGCACCTTCTCGCGCTGCGCCCAGCGCACCAGCTGGCGGATGTCGGCGGCGCGTTCGACCTGCACCACGATGCGGCCATTGCCGGCGAGATAGCGCGCCAGCGTGGCGCGGCCGGCCGGCGTGAGCAGCGCATGCGGCGAATCCAGCGGGATGCGGTTGCGCGCTTCGTCCACCAACTGGTCGAGCAGCATCCACTGCGCGGCGCGCGAGTTGCCGGTGAGTTCGGCCGCGGCGGCGCCAATGCGGATGAACAACGCGCGCGGGCCGATCGGGTCCGGGCTGCCATCCAGGCGCACGATGCCGCCCTGGCCGGCGATGAAGGCGCCCTCGGTGGTCGCGCCCAGCGCGGTGAAGCCGATGCCTTCCACGCGCGCGACCGGTACCAGCACCGAGTCGGGGTTGTAGGCCAGCGTGACGTCGAACTCCGGTCGCATCGGCTGCTCATGCAGCTTCAGGCCGCTGTCCACGGTCTCTTCCTCGCCGGAAACTTCCTCGATGCCGATTTCGGTGATGCCGCCGAAGAACGCCGGCGTCAGCGGGCGGCCTTGCGCATCGATGACCTGCGCGCCGGCCGGCGCGGCCAGCCCCGGGCCGATCGCGCGGAGGGTGCCGCCCTGCACCAGCACGTCGGCATGCTGCAGCGTGCCGCGCGCGGTGGCGGTATGGACGGTGGCGTCGCGGATGAGCAGGTCCTGCGCGGCGGCCGGGCCGGCGAGCAGGACGACGGCGGCCAGCAGGGTGGTGACGAAGCGGCTCACGGGGTCGCCTCCTGGCCCAGCGTGAAGTCCGACATCGGCTGCAGGCGCTGCTGGTGGCGGTCGTAGACCTCGGCGCCGTCGATATACACCTGCTCGGCCAGCGCATACGAACTGAAGGGGCTGCCGTTCCACACCACCACGTCGCCCATCTTGCCGGCCTCCAGCGTGCCGGTCTGTCGTTCGATGCCCAGCGCCTTGGCGGCGTTGGCGGTGAGCCAGACGATGGCGTGCTCGGGCGGTATCTCGATGCCCGCGCGGCGCGCCGTGCCGATCGCCTTGGCCGCTTCCTGGTTCAGGCGCTGGATGCCTTCTTCCGAATCCGAATGCACGATGGCGCAGCTCTTCGGCACGCGGTCCACCAGGGCGATGTTCTCCTGGATGCCGTCGAAGGCCTCCATCTTGAAGCCCCACCAGTCGGCCCACATGCCGGCGCACACGTTCTCGTTGGCCAGCCTGTCGCCGATCTTGTAAGCCTCCACCGCATGGTGGAACGCGGCGATGTGGAAGCCGAATTCCTTGGAGAGGTCGAGCATCGTGGCCATCTCGTCGGCGCGGTAGCAGTGGATGTGCACGCGGATGTCGCCGTTGATGGCACCGGCGAGCGTGTCCAGCTTGAGGTCGCGCTTGCCGCCGCTGTCACCGCCACTGTCTTCGTCGCCGGATTTGCTCCACCAATGCTTCTTCTCGTTGGTGGACTTCTTCGGCGCGTTCTTGCGCAGGTATTCGGCTGCGTCGATGAAGGCTGCGCGGTAGCCGGCCACGTTGCCCATGCGCGTGGCCGGGCCGCCCTTCTCGCCGTAGACGCGCTTGGGGTTCTCGCCGCAGGCCATCTTCAGGCCCCAGGGCGCGCCGGGGAATTTCATCGCCTGGTAGGTGGTGGCCGGCACGTTCTTCAGCGTGACGCCGCGGCCGCCGATCAGGTTGGCCGAACCCGGCAGCACCTGCAGCGAGGTGATGCCGCCGGCCAGCGCGGTGAGGAAGCCCGGGTCCTGCGGCCAGATCGAATGCTCGGCCCACACGTTGGGCGTCACCGGCGCGGTCATCTCGTTGCCGTCGCTGTGCGCCTTCACGCCCGGGCTCGGGTACACGCCCAGGTGGGAGTGGATGTCGATGATGCCCGGCGTCACCCACTTGCCGTGGCCATCCACGCGCAGCGCGTTGGCCGGCGCGGCGAGTGCGCGGCCCACTGCCTGCACGCGGCCATCGGCGAGCAGCACGTCGGCGTCGTCGAGCCGCTCGCCGGTGCCGGTGAGCACGGTGGCGTGTTCGATCAGCACCGGCACCGAGGCGATCGGTTGGTAGGTGCTCGGGTACGGATCGTCGACGAAACGCGGCGCGGCGGCGGCCGGCCCGCACAGCAGCACGCCGGCCAGGCCGGTCAGCAGGAGGTAGCGCATCAAGGGTGTCCCCGGGAGAACTGGAAGCTGGCCTTCACGCTAGAGCAACCCCCGCCGGGTTGCCAAGCCCCGGAAGGCATGCGTGCGCGGTGCGCTAACAGGCGGGGCGGCATGCTGGGGCCTCCCTTGTCACCGGAGCCGCCGATGCCCCGTTCGCAGATCGCCCGCCAGATCGCCGAAGTGCTGGAATTCTGGGAGACCGCCGGGCCCGAACGCTGGTTCGGTCGCAACGAATCGTTCGACGCGAATTTTCGCAGCCACTTCCTCGACGCGCACCACGCCGCCGCGCGCCGCGAGCACGAGGACTGGATGGACAGCGCCAACGGCGCGCTGGCCCTGCTGATCCTGCTCGACCAGTTCCCGCGCAACTGCTTCCGCGACAGTGCGCACGCCTACGCCACCGACGGCCTCGCGCTGCACTACGCCAAGCGCGCGGTGGCGGCGGGCTTCGACTTCGACGTGGCGCCCTCGCTGCGGATGTTCTTCTACCTGCCTTACGAACACAGCGAAGACGCGGCCGAGCAGGCGCGTTCGGTGGAACTGCACCAGGGCCTGCCGGAAGCCGACGCGGACAAGTGGGCCCTGCTGCACCAGGACATCATCATCCGCTTCGGGCGCTTCCCGCATCGCAACGCGGCGCTGGGGCGGGAGACGACGGCGGCGGAGCAGCAGTTCCTCGACGAAGGCGGTTTCGCCGGCTGACAAGCCAACCCTGGGAGCGCACGAAATGACGACGCAGACGTACCACGGCAGCTGCCATTGCGGGCAGGTGCGTTACGAAGTGGACCTGGACCCGGCCAAGCTGTCCGGTGGCAAGTGTAACTGCTCGATCTGCCGCAAGACGCGCAACTGGAGCACCAGCGTGCAGCCCGGCGCGTTCCGGCTGCTCAGTGGCGAGGGCGCGGTGACCGACTACCAGTTCGGCACCATGAGCATGCATTGGCCGTTCTGCAGCCGCTGCGGCGTGCGCAGCTACGGCCACGGCGACATCCCGGAGATGGGCGGCGCGTTCTACAGCGTGCAGCTGGCCTGCCTGGACGACATCGACGATGCGCTGCTCGCCGCCGCGCCGGTCACCACCTGCGATGGCAAGGGCAACGACTGGATGCATCCGGCCTCGCCCGACCAGCAGAAATTCCTCTGACCCCCGCGCAAAAGAAAAACGCCGCGTAAGCGGCGTTTTCCGGGTGCGGCGGGCGATCGGGCGATCAGTACTTCGGCACGCTGCCGTCCACCTCGTCCGACCAGGCGTCGATGCCGCCGGTGACGTTGTAGACGCGGGTGAAGCCCTGCGCGTGGAACTGCTCGGCAGCCTGCTGGCTGCGGCCACCGTGGTGGCACAGGAACGCGATGGCAGTGTCCTTCGGCAGTGCTTCCAGCTCGGCGCGGCCGTTGCCGTCGAAGTGGCGGAACGGCACGTTGACCGCGGCGATGGCGCGCTCGTCGGCCGGACGCACGTCCACCAGGATCACGCTGCCGGCCTTCACCTGGTCGGCGGCTTCGCGCACGGCCAGTTCCTGCACCGGCTTGGGCGCGTTCGGGTTGTCGATGGCCAGGCCGCGGCCGCGCATGTCGTCCACCCAGTCGATGGTCACGCCTTCGGCGCGGCGCGCGCTGGAGAGGTCGAACTGCACGCGCAGGCCGTTGGACTCGGCGGCGATGGCGTTCGGATCGGTCGGCACCAGCTGGAAGTTCGGCTGGAACTGCGCGTTGATCGACAGCGAGAGCGAAGCGCCCGGGGCATCGGCCAGCGCGCCCTTGAGCATTTCCACCGCCGCCGGGGTGATGGTGATCTTCGGCGGGGTGCGATCCGGCGCCTGCAGGCCGAGCAGGCCGCTCAGCTCGCCGCTGTTGGCCAGCTGCTCGATGATGTCGCTGCCGCCGACCAGTTCGCCGTCGATGTACAGCTGCGGGATGGTCGGCCAGTCGCCGTAGGCCTTGATGCCTTCGCGGATTTCCTGGTCGGCCAGCACGTTGACGTGCGCGTACTCCACGCCGAGGCCGTCGAGCACGCCCACCGCCTTGGCCGAGAAGCCGCACTGCGGCATGCCGGGCTGGCCCTTCATGAACAGGACGACGCGGTTGGACTGGAGCAGCGATTCGATGCGCGAGCGCAGGGCGGGGTCGAGGGACATCGGGAAACAGCCGGCAAAGTTGGGACCGCTCATTCTACCGGCGTGCGATCATGACGGCATGACTGCGCCGGAAACACTGTATCGCCCCCACACGCCGCGTGCCGGCCGCCCCCGCCACCTCTGGGCCTGGGCGCTGGCGGCCTCGCAGCTGGCGGTGGTCTGGCTGTGGTGGCGCTACGGCTGGCAGGCCGGCCTGCCGGCCATGGTGCTCAGCCATGCCTACTTCATGGGCCAGGTGTTCCTGCCGCGCTCGCGCCTCTATGCGCCGGTGGTGCGCACGCGCCCCGGCAGCGGGGCGGCGGTGTGGCTGACCATCGACGACGGCCCTTCCGACGACACCCCGGCGATGCTCGACCTGCTCGACGCCCACGACGCCAAGGCCACCTTCTTCCTGGTCGGCGAGCGCGCCGCGCGGCAGCCGGCGCTGGTGCACGAGATCCTGCGGCGCGGTCACGACCTCGGCAACCACAGCGACAGCCACCCGCAGGCCTGGTTCTGGGCGCTCGGCCCGAAGGCGATGGCGCGCGAGATCGGCCAGGCGCAGCGCACGCTGGCGGGCATCGCCGGCACGCCGCCGCGCTGGTATCGCTCGGTGGTGGGCATGACCAATCCCTTCGTCGCCGGGCCGCTGCACGCACACGGCCTGCAGCGCGTGGCATGGACCGCGCGCGGCTTCGACGGCGTGGACTGCGAGCCGGTGCAGACCGTGGCACGCATCGCGCGTGACCTGGCGCCCGGCGCGATCGTGCTGCTGCACGAAGGCGCCGCGCACGGGCACAACCCGGCGATCCTGCGCGGCGTGCTCGCCGAGCTGGAGACGCGTGGTTTGCGTGCGGTGCTGCCGGAGCCGGTGGCGGGCTGAGCCACGGCAACGCCCTCAGCTGATGCGCGGAGCGTCATTGGCGACGCGCGACCACCAACCAGTTGTTGAACGGCGTGTTCCCGTACAGCGGCGAGCACTCGCCCTGCAGGCCCAGCGAGGCGAGCGTCGCCAGCAGGCCCTCGCGGCTGGGGTAGTCGCGCGGCGAGGTGCGCATCCAGCCGCTCAGGTGCCCCAGGCGGTCGGCGATGCGCGTGAAACGGCCGCGCGGATGGTCGCCGGCCAGCGGCGTGCGGATCACCAGCGGCGCATCCGGCGCCAGCCGTGTCGCCGCTTCGGCGAGCAACGCCTGCTGTCGCGTGGCGGGCAGGTATTGCAGGACATCCAGCAGCGCGACGCTGCCGGCATGCGCGGGCAATGCCTCGGCCAGATCCAGCGCGGTGAAGCGGACGTCATGGAGTCCGGCGACCTGCGCGGCGCGCGTGGCACGGGCGATCTTCGCCGCATCGATATCCACGCCGAGATAGCCCTGCGCCTGCTCCCCGGCCCGCAGCGCGTGCGCCAGCAGGCCCAGCCCGCAGCCCAGGTCCAGCACTGGCCAAGGCGTGCCGCGCAAGGTGGCCAGCACGCCGGCATACAGCGGATCGGTGCGCAGCTTGGCCTGCACGTAGTGGTAGTCGTAACGGCTGCCCCAGCGGCGCGCGGGCAGGAACGCCCGCGCGATGGCGCGTGCCTGGTCGCGCGGCAGGCCGGTGTGGGGCGTGGGGGCGGCATCCATGCGCGCCGGGCCTCAGGCGGAAAGTGCGCGCCGCGCGGGCGGCAGTGCTTGCCGCGCCCAGTGCGCGTACATCGCGGCGGAAGGATGCAGGCCGTCGTCGGCGAGCATGGCGATGTCCTCGGCCTGCGCGCGGCTGGCCTCGGTGATCTCGACGAACGCCACGCCGGCCTGCGCGCAGATGTCGGCGGCGGCCGCGTTGAACGCATCGATCTCGCGCGCGACCACGCCCGCGTCGCGCCCTTGCTGACGCGCGAATGGCGTGCGCCCCCAGTCGGGGATCGACACCACCACCACGCGCGACGGCTGCCCGCCGGCAAAGGCGATCGCCTGCCCGAGCAACGCGGCGAATTCCGCGCGATAGGTATCCAGCGGCCACCCGCGATACTGGTTGTTCACCCCGATGCCGAGGCTCACCAGCGCATACGGCCCCACCGGCGCGGCGGCGGCGATGCCGGCGCGCAGTTCGTCGGTGGTCCAGCCGGTGGTGGCGATGTAATCGGGCGTGCCCATTGCGATGCCTTCATCGCGCAACAGCGCGGCCAGCTGCGCCGGCCAGCGCCCGTCTTCGGCGACGCCCTCGCCGATGGTGTACGAATCGCCCAGCGCGAGGAACCGCGCGGCACCGCTCATGCGACGTTGCGCGGCTTCAGCGGCACGACCTTCTGCGCGGTCTCGGCGCGGCGGGCCAGGGCGCGGTCGATGCGCGCGAACACGTCGCGCATCACCGAGGCTTCCGGCAGCAGGGTGACGCGGAAGTGGTTGCGGTACGGCACGTTGAAGCTCGAGCCCGGCACCACCAGCACGCCTTCCTCGTTCATTAGTTCCAGCGCGAACTCGTGGTCGTCGAAGCCGCGCGCGGCATGGCCCACGACCGCCGGGAACGCGTACAGCGCGCCGGCCGGCTTCACCAGCGAGAGGTGTTCGCTGGCCTCGCAGGCCTCGATCACCGCGCGGCGGGTTTCATACAGGCGGCCACCGGGCGCGGTGAGCTCGGAAATGGTGTCCACGCCGTTCACCGCCGCCACGATGGCGTACTGCCCCGGCACGTTGGCGCACAGGCGCAGCGCGCCGAGCAGGTCCAGCGCGTTGCGGAAATCGTGGATGCGTTCGGCCGCGCCGGACAGCATCGCCCAGCCCACGCGCCAGCCGCAGGCGCGGTGCACCTTCGACAGGCCGCTGAAGGTCAGGCACGGGTGGTCGCCCGCCAGCGGGGCGACCGGCTGGAAGGTGGCGTCGTCGTAGAGGATCTGGTCGTAGATCTCGTCCACCAGCAGCAGCAGGTCGTGCTTGCGCGCGATGGCGACGATCTTCTCCAGCAATTCGCGCGGGTAGCTCGCGCCGCTGGGGTTGTTCGGGTTGATCAGCACGATGGCGCGCGTGCGCGAGGACACCAGCGCCTCGATCTCCACCGGGTCCGGCTGGAAGCCGTTCTCCGGCGCGCAGCGGTAGTACACCGGGCGGCCGTCGTTGAGGATGGTGGAGGCCGACCACAGCGGGTAGTCCGGCGAGGGCACCAGCACTTCGTCGCCCGGGTTGAGCAGGGCGCGCAGGGCCAGGTCGATCAGCTCGCTGACGCCATTGCCCAGGAAGATGCGGTCCGGGTGCGCGTCCGGATGCTGGCGGCGCGCGTAGTACTCGGCGATTGCCTCGCGCGCCACCGGCAGGCCCTGCTGGTGGGTGTAGGGATCGGTGCGGCCCATGTCGTCGGCGATGGCGCGCTGCAGGTGTTCCGGCGCACGGAAGCCGAACGCGCCGGGATTGCCGATGTTGAGCTTGATCAGCTTGCGGCCCTGCGCCTCCAGGTCCCGGGCTCGCCGCGCCAGTTCGCCCCGGATCTCGTAGCGGACTTCGGACAGGCGCTCGCGGATGGCGAGCGGCTTCAGCGGCGGATTGGACATGGCGGTGGCGGACGGGGCCGTAGGGGCGTGGAAGCCGATGGTAGCCCAATTGCGGCGGTGCGACAGGGCAAAAATCGCAGGCGTGGCGGGGGCTTGCCAGCGGCTGGGCAGCAGCCTCCGGCACGGCCCCCGGCGACGTTGGCGTGGCCAGCGCCTAGAATCGCCCGATGACCGATGCTTCCCCCGATTTCGACGCGCTGCGCGTGATTGGCTGGCCCTGGCCGGGCCCGCCCGCCGAGCCGGCCTGGCAGGCCTTGCTGGCCGCCCATCCGGCCGCGCGGCCGGCCCGCGTCATCGAACAACACCGCTCCGGCTACGTGGTGGCCGATGCGCCGGAGGCCGCGATCAAGGCCGAGTCGCCGCCGGAATGGCAGCGCCCGCCGGGCTTCAAGAAAGGCCACGCGCCGGCGCACGAGCGGGCGGCGGTGGGCGACTGGGTGCTGCTGGAGGGCAAGCGCATCGTCGCGCTGCTGCCGCGGCGCACCGCGATCAAGCGCGGCGCGGCCGGCGAGCATTACCAGCAGCAGGTAATCGCGGCGAACATCGATGCGGTGTTCATCGTGTGCGGCCTGGATGCGGACTTCAACCCGCGCCGCATCGAACGCTACCGCCTGCTGGTGGGCAGCGGCGGCGCCGAACCGGTGGTGGTGCTCACCAAGGCCGATACCGGCACCGACGTGCCCGGCGCGGTGGCCGCGTTGGTGGAACTGGCCGCGCAGCACGTGGCGGTGCGCGCGGTGAACGCGCGCGACCCGCAGAGCGTGTCTTCGCTGGCGCCGTGGCTGGGGCCGGGCCGCACCGTGGTGCTGGTCGGGTCCTCCGGCGCGGGCAAGTCCACGCTCACCAACACGTTGCTGGGCGAAGAGCGCATGCGGACCGGCGCGGTGCGCGACAGCGATTCGCGCGGCCGCCACACCACCACCTTCCGCTCGCTGATGACGCTGCCTTCGGGCGCCTGCGTGATCGACACGCCCGGCATGCGCGAGCTCAAGCCCACCGGCGAGGAAGACCTGGCCGACGGCGGTTTCGCCGACATCGAAGCGCTGGCCGCGCAGTGCCGCTTCCGCGATTGCTCGCACGGCGCCGAGCCGGGCTGCGCGGTGCGCGCGGCCATCGAGCGCGGCGAGCTGGATCCCGCGCGCCTGGCCAACTACCTCAAGCTGCGCGACGAAGTGGCCGGCGCGGCCGACAAGCTCGCCACGCGGCTGGCGCAGAAGGCCGAGGCGCGCGCGCCGGGCAAGGGGCCCGGCAAGGGGCCGGGCAAGCCGGCCAACAAGCGCCCGGACGGGAAAGCCCGCCGGTGAGCGCGGTCGCTCCCGCGCTGGCCCGCCACGCCGCGCTGGATGCGCGCATGGTCGCTGCGGTACGCGGCATCCGGCTGCTTGGCCTGACCAGCTGGCCCTCCTCGCTGCAAGCGCCTTTCCTGGAAAGCGTGGCGCGCGGCAAGCCGCGGCTGCCGCAGGTCGAATATCCGAAGCTGGACTTCACCGAGGTGCGGCGCGAACTGGCCGCCATCGCCGCCGAGGCCGATCCGCATTACCCGCTGGGCGCCTACCTGCGCGCCTCGATCCACAGCTGGGACCTCGCCGCCGCGCTGCTGGAATCGCTGGGCACCGCGGCGGCCGGCGAATATTCGGCCCAGCTGTTTGGCCTGCCCGACGACCCGATGCCGGGGCAGGGCCCCAGCACGCGCGAGGCGGCGCGGCATTTCATCCAGATCGCGCGCGAGCTGGACAACGAACTGCTCGCGCCCGAGGAGCAGGTGCCGGTCTCGGCCACCGCCTTGCAGCTGCAGCTGCAGAGCGACCTGGACGACTTCTTCGACACGCGCATGATCACCGTCGAACTGGACCCGGACCTCATCGCCAAGGCCGCCGCCGGCGCGCACCGCATCCGCCTGCGCAGCGGCGCGATGTTCAGCGATTACGACCGCGCGCAGCTGTTCCACCACGAAGCCCTGGTGCACTCGCTCACCGCGCTCAATGGCCGCGAGCAGGTGCACCTGCCGAGCCTGGCGCTGTCCTCCCCGCGCGTGACCGCCACGCAGGAAGGGTTGGCGACGTTCGCCGAACAGATCACCGGCAGCATCGACATCGAGCGGATGAAGCGCATCAGCCTGCGCATCGAGGCGGTGGCGATGGCGCGCGAAGGCGCCGATTTCATCCAGGTGTTCGACTACTTCCGCCAGGCCGGGCAGAACGCGGAAGAAAGCTTCGCCTCCGCGCAGCGCGTGTTCCGCGGCGTGCCGCCCACCGGCGGCCACGCCTTCAGCAAGGACACCGTGTACCTGCGCGGCCTCGTCGCGGTACACACGTTCTTCCGGCAGGCACTGCAGCAGGACGAGCTGCGCCTGTGCCGCTGGCTGTTCGCCGGCAAGATGGCGCTGGAGGACGTGGCGCCGTTCGCGCCGCTGTTCGAATCCGGCGTGCTGGCGCCACCGCGCTGGCTGCCGCGCTGGGTCAGCCGCGCCAGTGGCCTGGCCGGGATGCTGGCGTTTTCGCTGTTCGCCAACCGCATCCGCATGGACCGGCTGGCGGGCTTCGACCTGCAGCCCGCGCCGCCGCCCTGAGCCTCACCGCGTGCCCACCCACGGGAACAGCCCCAGCATGAGCGAGGCCAGCAGCAGCACCGCGCACACCAGGGCCGCCCATTTCAGCGTGAAGCGCTGGAAGTCGGCGAAATCCACCCGGGTCAACGCGACCAGCAGATAGGTCGCCGGCACCAGCGGGCTGAGCAGGTGCACCGGCTGGCCGATCAGCGAGGCGCGCGCCATCTGCAGCGGGGTGATGCCGTAGTGCGAGGCCGCCTCGGAGAGCACCGGCAACACGCCGAAATAGAACGCGTCGTTGGACATGAAGAAGGTGAAGGGCAGGCTGGCCACCGCGGTGATGACCGCCAGATACGGCCCCAGCGACTCGGGCAGCACCGCCAGGAAGCTGCGGCTCATCGCCTCCACCATGCCGGTGTGCTGGAGGATGCCGGTGAAGATGCCGGCCGCGAAGATCACCGACACCACCGGCAGCACATTGCCCGCATGGTGGATGACGCGGCGCCGCTGCTCGGCCAGGTCGCGGTAGTTGATCAGCACCGCGAGCGCGAAGCCGGCCATGAACAGCACCGACATCGGCAGCAGGCCCATCACCAGGCCGGTCATCAGCGCGGCGGTCAATGCGGCGTTGATCCAGCGCAGGCGCGGCCGCTTGAGCGCGGTCACCGCGGGGTCCTCGGCGTCGTCGCCCATGCCGTCCGCCGGCACGGGCGCGGCCGTCTCCAGCGTCAGGCGCCCGAGGCGCCGGCGTTCGCACAGCCCCAGCCACCAGGCGAACCCGGCAATGCCGACCAGCGCCACGATCATGACGGGGATGAACGGCAGGAAGACCTCCGTGGGATCCACGTGCAGCGCGGTGGCGGCGCGCGCGGTGGGCCCGCCCCATGGTGTGAGGTTCATCACGCCGCTGCACAGCATGGTGACGCCGGCCAGCTTGAGCGTATCCATGCGCAGCCGCTGGTAGACCGGCAGCATCGCCGAGACGGTGATCATGTAGGTGGTCGAGCCATCGCCATCCAGGCCGATCAGCATCGCCAGCACCGCGTTGCCGACCACGATGCGCGCCGGGTCGTGCCCGACGAGGCGCAGGATCAGGCCGATCATCGGGTCGAACAGGCCGGCGTCTATCATGATCCCGAAGTAGAGGACCGCGAACATCAGCATCACCGCGGTGGGCGCGATGCGGCTGATGCCGTCGACCATCATGTCTTTCAGCGGCATCGTGAAGCCGCCGACCATCGCGCTGGCCAGCAGCGCGAAGGCGATGGGCACCAGGATCAGCGCCACCAGCGGCGACAGGCGACGGGCCATGATCAGGCCCATGAACACCACCACCATGCCGTAGCCGAGCACGGTCAGCATGCGGCACCCCGCGCCGGGCGCGTCGGGTGGCGGTGGATATCGCGCCGCGCGCGACGGGCGGCCCTCTGGCTTGCATGTGTCATGTCACCCTCCCAGGTGCAGGCTGTATGGCGGTGGGAGGGAGACTGGAATCTCGCCGTAGCGCGCGCTGTCGCGGATCGGCATGACTCGCCGATCCGTATGAATATTCCAACGCGTCCGATCAGAAGTCGTACTGGACCCGCAGCGTGGCCGCGCGCGTGCGATCCAGCGTGCGGTCGCTGCGGCGGTCGCGGTTGTGGCTCTGGATGAGGTCGAGCATCACGCGCACGTTCCTGGGCAGGTACCAGTTGGCGCCGAGCGTCATCGCTTCCATGCGGCGGCGGGTCAGCTCCGGCCCGTGGACGAGGTGCTGATCCGCCCACAGCGTGTCGTAACGCAACGCCAGCTCCACGGCGCCGGCGCGATGACGGGGCTTGGCGATGCGGCTGAAGCGCGCGCCTTCCGCATCGTAGGCGCGCGACTCGCCGGTAAGGAACACGCCGAGCATTGCGTACGCACCCTGCAGGTCGCCCTGTTGCAGGCCGTCGCGGAAGCGCGCGCCACTCCATTCGCCCTGCCACGACCACGGGCCGCGAACCCGCGCGTATTCGAGCGACCACTTGTCCACGTCGGTATCGCGGCCGGCGGAGAAATCGACCAGCGTCATGCGGCTGTTGTCGGCGAGATGGCCCGCCGGGCGCGGGCGGATCTTCAGCGCGGGGTGGCCGGGCGCGCCGGGCCGGTCCTGGCGCTCGTGGATGAGCGACATGCCCAGGTGCAGCACGTCGTTGTCCTCGCGCACGCGCGCCCAGGTCGCGCGCCCGGCCAGGCCAAGGCCCTTGTTGGCGGTCACGTCGATGCTTTCCAGCGAGTAGGCGCTGGCCGCCCAGGTGGTGGCGCCGGCCTGCCGCTGCCAGCCCAGCCCGAGGCGGTACTGCGGCGCGAGCGTGGACGCCGCCATGCCACGCTCCAGGAACGTGCCGTAGTTCGAGCCGGTGCGGTCGTCGAGCGAGTAGTGCTGCTTGAACTGGCCCAGCGTGAAGCTGCCGGCCGCGGGCGTATCCAGGGTGACGTACACGTCGCGCGCGAGCAGGTCGCGGGGGTCGGCGAAATCGCCCTCGAGCTTGTACTTCAGCGCGAACAGCCGCCCCGATACCGACAGCCACGCGCGCCGCACCTCGGTGTCGTCGGGATTCGGCGCGCCACGGTCGTCGTTGTCGAACGCGGCCGCGTCCAGGTGCAGGCGGCCGCCCAGCCGGGCGCTGACCGGGCCATCGCCGGCATGGGCGCAGGCAGTGGCGCAGAACAGCAGCAAGGTCGCCCACGGGCGAAGGAGTACGGGTGGCATGGCGCCCTTCCAGGCAGAGCTGAGGAAGCGCCGAGGCTAGGAAAGCGCGTGATGCCGCTCCGCACCGAAACTGCGCGAACCGCTGCGTCGTTGGAATAATCCAACCGCCACGCCCGCGTGTCAGACTGTCCGCCATGCCCGGACCCACCCTGCTTGTCGCCGACGACCATCCGCTGTTCCGCGCCGCGGTCATCCACGTGCTGCGCGAGGCGTTGCCGGAGGCGCGCATGCTGGAGGCGTCCAGTGCCAGCACCCTCGGTCAGGTGCTCGGCCAGCACGCCGATACCGACCTGGTCCTGCTCGACCTCGCCATGCCCGGCGCGCGCGGGTTTTCCGCGCTGCTGCACGTGCGCGGCGAATACCCCGAGGTGCCGGTGGTGGTGATTTCCTCCAACGACCACCCGCGGGTGATCCGCCGCGCGCAGCAGTTCGGCGCAGCCGGCTTCATTTCCAAATCCGCGCCGCCGGACGCCATCGCCACCGCGGTGGCGGCGGTGCTGGAGGGCGGCAGCGCATTCCCGCCGATGCAGGTCGAACGCTCCGAGGCCGACGCCCACCTGGCGGCGCGGCTGGCGCAGCTCACGCCGCAGCAGTTCCGCGTGCTGCTATGCCTGGCCGACGGCCTGCTCAACAAGCAGATCGCCCACCAGCTCGGCCTGGCCGAAAACACGGTGAAGGTGCACGTCACTGCCATCCTGAAGAAGCTCGACTGCTACAGCCGCACGCAGGCAGCGGTGCTGGTGAAGGCGCTGGAGCCGGAAAGCGCGCCGTAGCGGCGCGCCGATCGATGCAGTTGCGCGGCTGACAACGCCGGCGGGATCGCCGACGCTGCGCGGGTCACGGCGGCGGAAGCGACCCATGTCTCCCATCACGCGAACCGGCATCGGCACCCCGGCCTGGCGGCGCATCGCGGACGTGCTGGCCGGCGAAATCCGTGAGGGGCGCTGGCGCGAAGGCCACCGCCTGCCTTCGGGGACGCGCCTGGCCGAACGCTTCGGCGTGCATCGCCACACCTTGCGCAAGAGCCTGGCCTGGCTGCGCGCCGAAGGGTTGCTGCATCCGCAGGGCATGCGCGCCTGCGTACCGCGCCTGCCATTGCCGATGTCGGATTGCCTCTTCCTGCCCGAATACCTGCACGCGCAGGGCATCGCCGCGCGCTGCGGGCTGCTGGGCTGTGCCACGGTGGCCGCGATGCCGTCGTCGTTGCAGGCCTGCGTGTCCTGCCCGTGGACGGGGCCGCTGCTGCACCTGGCCTGCGAGGTCGCGGTCGAGGGACAGGCCTTTGCGATCACCGAGGCCTGGCTGCCGGCCAGTGATTTCACCGGCCTGAGCATGCACCTCGCGCGGGGCATGGGGCTGGGGGAGGCGTTGAGGCAGTGCGGGATGCGGCCGGTCGCGCGAAGGCAGGGCTGGGTGGCGGCGGGCCCGGAGCGGATCACCGCGCTGGCGGCCGAGGCGCTGGCGCCGGATCTTTCGCTGCATGCCTGCGCGCTGGCGCTGGACGAACGCGGCCAGCCGCTCAAGGTCTGCCTGCACCACCTCGACGCCGGCCGCGTGCGCCTGCTGGTGTGAGCGCGCGGCTCAGCGCCGGCGCAGCAGCATCTGCGTCATCAGCGCACGCAGGGCTGGCGGGCGCACGGGCTTGGCGAGGAAGCCCCAGCCGCGCGCGACCGCATCGCCGCGCAGCGCCTCGTCGGGTTCGGCGCTCACCAGGATCACGCCGGGCGCGTCTTGCCAGCGCTCGCATAGCCGGTCGTACAGCGCCGGGCCGTGGAAGGGCTCCATGCGCACGTCGAGCAGCAGCAGCTGCGGCAGCGTGGCCGGGGTGGCGGCGTCCAGCGCCGCCTGCGGGCCGCCGGCGAAGCCCACCGCGCAGCCCCAGCGTTCGAGCAGCGTGCGCGTGGCTTCGCACACGCGCGGGTCGTCGTCCACGCTCCACACGCGACAGCCGCGCAGGCGGTCGTCGTCCAGCTCCATGGCCGGCAGCGGTGGCGCGGGGGCCACGGCGGCCGCATCTCCGAGCGGTACGCGCACCCAGAACACGCTGCCGTGCCCCAGCCGCGAACGCAGCCCGATGCGATGGCCCAGCACGCGGCCGATGCGCTCCACGATCGCCAGCCCCAGCCCGGCGCCGCGCTGGTCGCCGTCGTCCAGGCGGCGGAACTCCTCGAAGATTTCCTGCTGCCGGCTCTCCGGGATGCCCGGGCCCTGGTCGTGCACCTCGATGCGCAGTGCGTCGCCCTCGCGCCGGCAGCCGACCAAGATGCGGCCCTGGCGGGTGTAGCGCACGGCGTTGGAGAGGAAGTTCTGCAGGATGCGCCGCAACAGGGCTTCATCGCTGCGCACCACCGCCGAGGTGGGGACGCCGCGCAGGGTGAGCCCGCGGTTGCCGGCCAGGATGCCGAACTCGCGCAGCAGCGCGTCGAGCAGGCCCTGCACGGCGAAATCGCGCGGGTGGGCCTGAAGCTGGCCCGATTCCATGCGCGAGATGTCCAGCAGGCTGGCGAGGATGGCGTCCTGCGCGGCGAGCGCGCCCTCGATGTGGTCGGCGACCTCGCGGCTGGCCGGCTCGTGCAGGCGCCCGCGCAGCGCCGAGACGAACATGCGCGCCGCGTTGAGTGGCTGCAGCAGGTCGTGCACGGCCGCGGCGACGAAGCGGGTCTTGTAGCGGTTGGCGTTCTCGGCCTCGTGGCGCGCCTCTTCCAGGTCGCGCGTGCGCTCGACGATGCGGTGCTCCAGCGCGTCGGCCATCGAGCGCAGTTCGCGGGCGGCGTTCTTGTAGCTGGTGATGTCGGCGTAGCTGGTGACGAAGCCACCGTCGGGCAGCGGGTTGCCGCGGATCTCCAGCACGGTGCCGTCGTCCTTCTCGCTCTCGCGCAGGTGCGGACGGCCGCTGCGCAGGTGTTCCAGGCGGCGGGCGATGGCTTCTTCCACCGGGCCGGGGCCGAGCAGGCCGCGGCGCGCGTTGAAGCGGAACAGCTGCTCGATCGGCGTGCCGATGCGCAGCAGTTCGGTGGGGAAGCGGAACAGGTCGACGTAGCGCTGGTTCCAGGCCACCAGGTTGAGCTCGGCGTCGATGATGACCACGCCCTGCGGCAGGTGTTCCAGGCTGCGGCTCAGGCCGCTGTCGGCGCCCTGCGCGGCCTGCACGATGCCGTCTTGCGCGGTGCGCAGTTCGTGCGCGTGCTGCTGCAGCACCGCTTCCAGTTCGCGCCGGCTGCGTTGGCGCAGGGCGGCCAGCCGCCGCCGTTGCTCGACGAACAGCACCAGCAGCGACAGCGCCAGCCAGCTGCCGCCGGCGGCGAGCGCGGCGCTGCGGCTGGCGGCGACCGCGCCGGTGATTTCATGCAGCAGGTGCAGGCGCCAGCCGGTTTCGGGTACTTCGAGCGTCTGCCATAGCACGGGCGTGGCGATCGCCGGTGCATCCACGTGCGCCAGCCGGCTGCCCGGCGCATTGGCCGGGCGGAAGCGCGCGTGCAGCGGCAGCAGCACCTGGCCGGCGTACTGGCGGGGGGGGGCGGGGGCGGCG
>NZ_LLXU01000083.1 GCF_001431645.1 Stenotrophomonas panacihumi
GGAGGCTCGTAGGCGACATCCATGTCGCCTACGGTCCCGGAAAGGGCCCGCCCCCGACCGCCCGATCATTCAATGCGGGCGGAACGAAGATCAAAAGCAGGGGTCCTCAGATCCACTCGCGCCACGGCAACGCGGGGTCGCCGAGGGCCATGAAGTCGCCGTTGAGCAGGGTGTCGCGCTGGTTGTAGCGGAAGGGCTTGCCGCTGTGCGCGGCCAGTACCTGGCCACCGGCCGCTTCCAGCACGCATTGCCCTGCCGCAGTGTCCCATTCGGACGTGGGGCCGAAGCGCGGGTACACATCCAGCGCGCCGTCGGCGATACGACAGAATTTCAGCGAGGAACCCTGCGCGATGACTTCCACGTCGCCCATCCGCGCCAGCAGCGCATCGGTGCGCTCGCCGCGATGCGAACGGCTCGCCGCCACGCGCAACGGCGCGGTGGCCGGCGCGCGTACCTGCAGGCGTACCTGCTCGCTGCCTTCGCGGCGATACGCGGCGTCGCTTCGCCAGCCGTGCCACACGCGGCCGTCTACCGGGGCCTGGATCACGCCGAAGAGGGCGATGCCTTCGTCGATGAGCGCGATGTTGACGCTGAATTCGCCGTTGCGCTTGATGAACTCGCGCGTGCCGTCGAGCGGGTCGACCAGCCAGTAGCGCGGCCAGTGGCGGCGTTCGTCCCATGGCACCTGGGCCGATTCCTCCGAGAGCACCGGGATCTGCGGCGTGAGCTTCGCCAGGCCTTCGACGATGATGCGGTTCGCCGCCAGATCGGCCTGGGTCAGCGGGCTGGCGTCGTCCTTGGTCTGTACCGAGAAGCCGTCGGCATACACCTGCATGATCGCCGCGCCGGCGGCCTGGGCGATGGCGATGACGCCTTCGCCCAGTGCGTGGTCGGGCGCCGCGCTCACAGCTTGCCCGCCAGCCACTGGCGGGCGATCAGCAGCGCGGCCAGCGAGCGGCCCTCGGAAAAGTCTTCGCGCAGCAGCAGCTGGTCGAGTTCGGCGATCTTCCACGGCACCACTTCCAGCTCCTCCGGTTCGTCGCCCGGCAGGCGCTCGGGATACAGGTCGCGCGCCACCACCAGCCAGGATTGGTGCGCCATGTAGGTCGGTGCCAGGGTCATGGCGCGCAGCACGTCGAGGCGGCGGGCGCCGTAGCCGGCTTCTTCCTTCAGTTCGCGATCGGCGGCCTGCAGGGGGGTCTCGCCCTCGTCGATGCGCCCTTTCACCAGGCCCAGCTCGTAGCGATGCATGCCCGCGGCGTATTCGCGCACCAGCAGCACGGTGTCGTCGTCGAGCAGCGGCACCACCACCACCGCGCCATGGCCGCCGCTGAGCAGCCGGTGGTACAGGCGGCGTTCGCCGTTGGAGAACTCCAGGTCCAGCTGCTGGCGACCCTCGCCCAGCTCGCGGACCTCGTGGATCACCGGCAGGGTCCGGCTCATGCGGAAAACGCCGGGCCGCGGCGGGCCGATAGAATGGGCATATGCGCAAAGAGATTCATCACACCGAAATGCTAGCAGACCCCGCCGCCCTGGCCGATGCCTGGCGAAAACGCGACCTCGCCGTGCTCTGGCACCCGTGCACGCAGATGCGAGAGCACCCCGACACCCTGCCGCTGGTGCCCATCGCGCGCGGCGAAGGCGCCTGGCTGGTAGGCCACGACGAACGCCGCTACCTCGACGCCGTAAGCAGCTGGTGGACCAACCTGTTCGGCCATGCCGAACCGCGCATCGGCGCGGCCATCGCCGCGCAGGCCGGATCGCTGGAACAGGTGATGCTGGCCGGCTTCAGCCACGAACCGGCGATCCGCCTGGCCGAACGCCTGCTGGAGATCGCGCCGCGCCAGGCCGGCCGCGCGCCGCTGTCCAAGGTCTTCTACGCCGACAACGGCTCGGCCGGCGTGGAAGTCGCGCTGAAGATGGCCTTCCACTATTTCCGCAACCGCGGCGAGCTGCAGCGCACGCGTTTCGTGGCGCTGGAGAACGGCTACCACGGCGAAACCATCGGCGCGCTGTCGGTGGGCGACATCCCGCTGTATCGCCGCGTGTATGCGCCACTGCTGGCCGAGGCGCTGTTCGCGCCCTCGCCCGACGCCTACCTCGCCGCGCCGGGCCAGTCGGCCGAAAGCCGCGCCCTGCAGGCGGCCGACGCGCTCGCCGACCTGTTCGACCAGCACCCCGGCGAAATCTGCGCGGTGATCCTGGAGCCGCTGCTGCAATGCGCGGGCGGCATGCGCATGCACCACCCGGCCTACGTGCGCCGGGTACGCGAGCTGTGCGACGCGCACGGCGCCTTCATGATCGCCGACGAGATCGCCACCGGCTTCGGCCGCACCGGCACCTTGTTCGCCTGCGAGCAGGCCGGGGTGATGCCGGACCTGATGTGCCTCTCGAAGGGCCTGACCGGCGGCTTCCTGCCGCTGTCGGCGGTGCTGGCCACGCAGGATCTCTACGACGCCTTCCTGGACGATTCGCGCGAGCGTGCCTTCCTGCATTCGCACAGCTACACCGGCAACCCGATCGCCTGTGCCGCCGCGCTGGCGTGCCTGGACATCTTCGCCAGCGACGACGTCATCGCCCGCAACCACGCCACCGCCGCGCGCATGCGCGAGCTTTCGCTGCCCATCGGCGAACACCGGCACGTGGCCGACCTGCGCCAGGCCGGCATGGTGGTGGCCTTCGAACTGACCCGCGACGGCGACCGCCGCACCCCGTTCCCCGCGTCCGCGCGCGTGGGCCTGCACGCCTACAAGGCCGCGCTGGCGCGTGGCGTGGTGCTGCGCCCGCTCGGCGACATTCTTTACTGGATGCCGCCGTACTGCATCGACGACGAGCAGCTGGCCTTGCTGGCCGAAACCACGCTGGCCGCCATCGAGGAAGCCACCGCATGCGCCTGACCCGCAGCCACGTCGACCTGCCGCTGTCCGCCGGTGCCGAGCTGGTGCTGCCGGAAGACACCGCCAACCACCTGCTGCGCGTACTGCGCCTGGGCGAAGGCGATGCCTGCGTGCTGTTCAACGGCGACGGCCACGACTACCCCGCCACGATCACCCTGGCGGCCAAGCGCGAGGCACGCGTGCGGCTCGACGCGCCGCTGGCCGTGTACACCGAATCGCCGCGCCCGCTGATCCTGCTGCAGGGCATCGCGCGCGGCGAGAAGATGGATTTGATCCTGCAGAAGGCGACCGAACTGGGCATCACCGCCATCGCCCCGGTCAACGCCGAACGCACCGAAGTGAAGCTCGACGCCCAGCGCCTGGAAAAGCGCGTCGCCCACTGGCACAGCGTCATCGTCTCGGCGTGCGAACAATCCGGCCGTGCCCGCGTACCGGCGCTGTCGCCACCACGATCGCTGACGGACGCCGCCGCGGCGACGCCGGCAAACGCTCTCAAGCTCACCCTCGACCCGCAAGGCGAACACCGCCTTTCAACGCTGGAAGCCGCCGCCGACACCCCCATCGTGGTGGCCATCGGCCCGGAAGGCGGCTGGTCTCCAAGAGACCGTGAAACGCTGGCGGCGGCGGGCTTCCAGGGCCTGCAGCTGGGCCCACGCATCCTGCGTACGGAGACGGCCGGCCTGGCGGCCATCGCGGCCTTGCAGGCAAAGCTAGGCGACCTGTAACCGACCGCGAACGCACACGCATCCATCCAGCCAAGCAGAGACCGGAAGCGCGAAGGGTTTGATCTTCGATCCGCCTGCGCGGAACGCTCGGGGCGTCCGGGGGCAGGCCCTTTCCGGGACCGTAGGCGACATGGATGTCGCCTACGAGCCTCCATGGATGGATTCACGGCGTGTCCCGGAAAGGGC
>NZ_LLXU01000084.1 GCF_001431645.1 Stenotrophomonas panacihumi
CTGTCCTTGTCGGCGAGCGCGGCGTAGACGGCGCGCGTGCCGCCGGTAGCCGGGCGCGCCTGCAACCACGCCGCCAGCGCGCGCGCGGCCTGCGGGTTGTGGCCGACATCCAGCAGCACCTCCACCTCGCCCACCGCGTGCGACTGCAGCCGGCCGGCCACCGCGGCGTTGGCCACGCCCTCGGCCCACGCGGTACGCGGCACCGGCTTGCCCAGCGCGCGCAGCGCGGCGATGGCCGCGCCGGCATTGGCCAGCTGCACCGGCGCGCGCAGCGCCGGCATCGGCAGTTCCAGGCGGAAGGAGACGTCGCGCCAGCGCCAGCGCTCGGCGTCGATCGGCTCGCAGAAATAGTCGCTGCCGTAGCGGAGGGCGTTGGCGCCGACCAGGTAGGCGCGGCGCAGCACGCTCGACGGCGGATCGATCTCGCCCAGCACCACCGGCTTCCAGCCGCGGATGATCCCGGCCTTCTCCTCGCCGATGGCCTCGCGATCCTCGCCGAGCCAGTCGGTATGGTCGATATCCACGGTGGTGATGATCGAGACGTCGGCATCGACCAGGTTCACCGCGTCCAGCCGCCCGCCCAGCCCGACTTCCAGCACCGCCAGGTCCAGCCCGGCGCGGCCGAACAGCCACAGCGCGGCCAGCGTGCCGTATTCGAAATAGGTCAGCGCGGTGTCGCCGCGCACGGCCTCCACCGCGGCGAACGCGGCGACGAGCGCGGCATCGTCGGCATCCTCGCCATCGATGCGCACGCGCTCGTTGTAGGCCAGCAGGTGCGGCGAGGTGTACGCGCCGACCTTCCAGCCGGCCGCCCGCGCAATGGCTTCCACGAAGGCGACCGTCGAGCCCTTGCCGTTGGTGCCGCCCACGACGATGACCTTCTTCGCCGGCGCGCCGAGCGCCATCCGCGTGGCGACCTCGCGCACGCGCTCCAGCCCCATCGCGATCGATTGCGGGTGCTGGCGCTCGATGTATTCAAGCCATTCGGTGAGGGTGTTGGCGGTGTCCACGGGGCAAGGCCGGCTGCAAAAAACGGCGCCATTATCCCGATTTCGCGCCCCTGCCGGGCAACGCCTCCTTCAGCGGCGCGCGCGCGAGGAGGCCTTGGCGACGTACATGGCGCGGTCGGCCGCGCCGACCCATTCGTCCATGCCACGGTGGTGCGAGGCCAGCGGCGCCACGCCGATGCTGATGCTCACGTGCAGCTGCGGCCAGGTCGGCAGCTGCAGCTGGGCCACGCTCTCGCGCAGGTGGGCGGCCACGCGCTCGCCCTCGGTGAGGCTGGCGCCGAGCAGCAGCGCGAATTCGTCGCCGCCCAGCCGCGCGGGGAAGCCGGTGGCGCCGGCCTGCTCGCGCAGCAGCCGGGCGATCTCGCGCAACACTTCGTCGCCGGCGACGTGGCCGTGGCGGTCGTTGATGGACTTGAAGCCGTCCACGTCCAGCACCAGCAGCACGGCTTGCGCATGGCCGGCGCGCGCCGAGGCCACCAGTTCCTGTGCGCGTGCATTGAAGAAGCGCCGGTTGGGCAGGTCCACGCCGGGGTCGGTGAGGTTGAGCCGGTCCAGCTGGCGGTTCTGCTGCACGATGCGCCGCGCCAGCTGGTAGCCGACATGGCTCAACGCCAGCATGTAAATGAAGATCGCCGGCAGCGACCAGGCGATCGTGCGCATCGAGGCGCCCGGGTGGAAGGGCCAACCCAGCGCCCAGCCGGTCAACGCGGCCACCACCGCGCAGGCCAGCGTGGCGCGGCCGAGCAGGCGCCAGCCGCCGGCGGCGAGGCGGTCGGCGGCGAGGATGCTGAGCATGGCCGCGGCGGGTACCAGGCTGAAATGGGTCGCGGCGATCCAGAACCCGCCCATGGCGGCATCGATGACCAGGTTGCGATGCTCGACCGCGGCGGGGTCGCGCGCGCGCATCGCCAGCCAGAAGGCAACGTGCGGCCACACCAGCACGTTCAGCACGACGGCCCACGCATAGCGGCCCAGCGTGCCCTGCTCCAGCAGGACGGACACGTAAGGCAGGCACAGCAACAGCACACCCAGGTTGCGCATCGGATAGATGCGACGCACGAAGGCACGAGCCTTCGCCCGTGATTCCTGGTTCGAGGCGTAATAAGGCATCGGACGGGAGACTTGGCGGCAACGACAGGGCGACAACCGCGACGGACACCGTCCACGGCCCACGCCAGCCTAAGTCAACGGCGCCGCGCGCGGCATCGGGAAAGCCCTGACGTGCGGCGATGTCGCACGCCGCGGCGGGCAGCTACAGCGCGCGGTGCTTGGCTTCGCCGAAGAACGGCGTGTGGTGGCTGCAGTCGTTCAAGCGCACCACCTCCAGGTTCTCCACGTCCTCGCCTTCGAGCAGGTTGAGCGTGGTCGGCGCCTGGCGGAACGTCCACAGGCGCGAGAGCGGGATGCCCAGCACCTTGCACAGCAGGACACGGTTCACCGCGTCGTGCGCGACGACGAGCAGCGTGTCGTCCGGGCCCAGCCCTTCGGCGGCGGCGGCCAGGCCACGCCACGAACGCTCCAGCACCTGCCGCAGCGATTCACCGCCCGGCATCAGCACGGTGTCCGGCTCCTCGCGCCATGCGCGCAGGCGGGCCGGATCCTTGTCGTGGATCTCGCTGGCCAGCAGGCCTTCCCACTCGCCGTGGGCGATTTCCTGCAGGTCGGCGTCCAGCGTGAGCATGCCCTCGCGCGCGGGGCCGAGCGCGAAACGCGCGGTGGTCTGCGCGCGGGTCAGCGGCGAGGCCACGGCGCGGTCGATGCGGACGTCCTTCAGCCGCTCGCCCAGCGCGCGGGCCTGCGATTCGCCGACCGGCGAAAGCGGGATGTCGATCTGGCCCTGGTAGCGGCCTTCGGCGTTCCACGGCGTCTCGCCGTGACGGGCAAGCAGGATGCGCATGCGGGAGTGTGTCCTGGAGGGAGACGCGCCGTCGCGAGACGGCGGGGGGATCGCGATCATAACCGTTGCGGCGGGCCCGACGGCCCGCCGCGTCCGGGGCTCAGTGCTGCAGGCCGAGTTCCTTGATCAGCTGCGGCGCCGGGGCGACCTCGCGCATGATCCATTCCAGGTAGCGGCTGTCCACGGAGATCATGCGGGTCATCGCCGGGTCGAACACCCAGTTGCTGCTCACCGATTCCCAGTTGCCGTCGAACGCCAGGCCGACCAGGCGGCCATGCGCGTCCATCACCGGCGAACCGGAGTTGCCGCCGGTGATGTCCAGGTCGGAGAGGAAATCCACCGGCACCGAACCCAGGCGCTTGTCTTCCAGGCCGGCGTAGCGCTTGGCCTTCACCGCCTCCAGCAGGGCCTTGGGCGAATCGAACGGCTCGGCGCCGGTCTCCTTGGCCACGACGCCTTCCAGCGTGGTGAACGGGGTGTATTCCACGCCGTCCTTCGGCGCATAGCCCTTCACGTTGCCGAAAGTGATGCGCAGCGACAGGTTGGCGTCCGGATAGACGAACTCACCCTGGCTCTTCTTGTAGTCCGCCAGCGCCTGCAGGAACACCGGGCGGTACTTGAGCTGCTCGCCCTTCTGGATCTTCTCCTGCGTTTCCATCGCCAGCAGCGCCGGCATCACCGCCACCGCGTAGCGGATGGCCGGATCATCGCTGGCCTCGAACGCGGCGCGGTCGGCCTTGAGCCACTTCAGGCGCTCGTCGGTGTTGCCCAGGCGAGTGCCGTCCAGGCGCGCCACCGCGGCGTCCACGTCGCCGCCCAGCCACTGGTCCATCGCCGGCAGGTGCTGGTTCGCCGGCAGGCCGGCGTATTCCTTCAGCCAGTACGCCTGCAGCTGGCGGTCCATGGCCGGCACGTAGCGGCGCTCCATCTGCTTCATGGCGCCTTCGATCTGCGGCAGGTCGCGTTCCTGGTAGCCGCCCTGGCGCTGCGCGTCGGGCTTGGCGCGTTCCAGCGACAGGCGGTACAGCGTGGTCGCCGCGCTCAGCACGCCATTGCGGTTGAGCTGGGCGATGACCAGGTCACGCGCCTGGGTGGTGCGGGCCTGTCCGGCGAGCTTGACCAGTTCCGCATGCGCCTGCAGGCCGGCCTTGCCCTGCGTGCCCTGCTTCTTCAGCCAGGCGAGCACGGCCGCTTCCTCGGCGCGCTTCTGGCCAAGGGCATCGATGCGCTGGAAGCCGACGAGCTGGCCTTCGTAGTTCTTGCTGGTGTTGTTCCAGCCGGCCATGGTGCTGGCGTACTTCACCCGGATGTCCGGGTTCTGCTGGCCGGCCTTGTCCACCAGCGCGATCATGTTCTCGTAGTGCCTGGCGATGGTCGGGTAGGTCCACTGCGCGGTGTTCTCGAACTCGGTCACCAGCGCGTAGCGGTTGGTGCGGCCCGGGTAGCCGGCCACCATGACGAAATCGCCCGCGCCCAGCGGCTGGTCGGCGAACTTCAGGAAGTGCCTGGGCTGGTAGGGCACGTTGTCCCGGGAGAACGCGGCCGGCTTGCCGTCCTTGCCGACGTAGGCGCGGTAGAACGAGAAGTCGCCGGTGTGGCGCGGCCACATCCAGTTGTCGACGTCGCCGCCGAACTTGCCGACGCTGCCGGGCGGCGCATAGGCCAGGCGCACGTCCTTGATTTCGAGGTTCTTGAACAGCCGGTAGGTGTTGCCGCCGGCGAAGCTGAACAACTGGCAGCGGTACCCGCCACCGGCCTCGCAGCCGGCGACCTGGGCCTTCTCGAAGGCCTCCAGCGCCTCGGCGCGCTTGAGCGCGTCGCTGCCGGCGGCCGCCAGCGCGGCGCGGGCCTGGGCGGTGACGTCGGTGATCTCGTCGAGCACGTAGATGCGCGCGTTCGGGCCGGCGCTCAGCTCATCGGCCGGGGTCGGCGCGTTGAAGCCGTCCTTGATGAGGTTCTTCTCGGCGGTGGAGTTGAGCTGGATGGCACCGTAGGCGCAGTGGTGGTTGGTCACCACCAGGCCCTGCGGCGAGACGAAGCTGGCGGTGCAGCCGCCCAGCGCCACGACGGCGCCCATCGGGTCGCCGGTGAGGTCGGAGAGCTGCTCGGCCGTGAGCTTCAGGCCGGCCTTCTCGAGCGGACCGGCGATCTCCGGCAATTGTTGCGGGACCCACATGCCCTCGCCCGCCTGGGCTGGGGAGGCCGCGAGGAAACCGGCGGCCAGGGTGGAGGCGATGGACAGGGCAAGCAGGGTGGAACGCATCGGCACCGACTTCATTGGAAGGATGACTGGAGTGTAACCGCCCCCCTGTCGGCCTCCCCCCTGCCTGACGGCACCCCGGGCGTTCTGGCGGTGCAGCACGGGCGGCGCGGCGCGCGCCTTATAATTCGCGCCTCTCTTTCCCCACGGGTTTCAGCGGCAATGACGCAAACGATGAAGGCGCTGGTCAAGCGCGAAGCGGCCAAGGGCATCTGGCTGGAGGACGTGCCGGTTCCGGTGCCGGGCCCGAACGAAGTGCTGATCAAGCTGGAGAAGACGGCGATCTGCGGCACCGACCTGCACATCTACCTGTGGGACGAGTGGAGCCAGCGCACGATCAAGCCGGGCCTGACGATCGGCCACGAGTTCGTGGGCCGCATCGCCGAGCTGGGTTCGGCGGTGACGGGTTACCAGGTGGGCCAGCGGGTATCGGCCGAGGGCCACATCGTGTGTGGGCACTGCCGCAACTGCCGCGGTGGCCGTCCGCACCTGTGCCCGAACACGGTGGGCATCGGCGTGAACGTCAATGGTGCGTTCGCCGAGTACATGGTGATGCCGGCGTCGAACCTGTGGCCGATCCCGGACCAGATTCCGTCGGAGCTGGCGGCATTCTTCGACCCGTACGGCAACGCGGCGCACTGCGCGCTGGAGTTCGACGTGGTGGGCGAGGACGTGCTGATCACCGGCGCGGGCCCGATCGGCATCATCGCGGCGGGCATCTGCAAGCACATCGGTGCGCGCAACGTGGTGGTGACGGACGTCAACGATTTCCGCCTGAAGCTGGCCGCCGACATGGGCGCCACGCGGGTGGTGAACGTATCGAACACCTCGCTCAAGGACGTGATGAAGGACCTGCACATGGAGGGCTTCGACGTGGGCCTGGAAATGAGCGGTAACCCGCGCGCGTTCAACGACATGCTCGACTGCATGTACCACGGCGGCAAGATCGCGATGCTGGGCATCATGCCGAAGGGCGCGGGCTGCGACTGGGACAAGATCATCTTCAAGGGCCTGACGGTGCAGGGCATCTACGGGCGCAAGATGTACGAGACCTGGTACAAGATGACGCAGCTGGTGCTGTCCGGTTTCCCGCTCGGCAAGGTGCTCACCCACCAGTTGCCGATCGACGACTTCCAGAAGGGTTTCGACCTGATGGAACAAGGGAAGGCTGGCAAGGTCGTTCTTAGCTGGAACTGATGTGAGAGGGGCCGGTGCGGATGCATCGGCCCCTTTTCTTTATAGCTGCGATTTGCGTGTGCGGCTTGCTTCCTTGGCGGCGCTTTGGTTGCCACCGCGCGGCACCCGGGGGGTATGCCCCATCGGGGGACGCCAAAAGCGACCATCCATGGTCTTGAGCTCGTAGGGCGACGTCCTGTCGCCCTACGCCCCCGATGGGGCATACCCCCCGGGCGCCCGATGATCTCCCGCATGCGCGGTACGAAGATCAAAAGCGGCACCCCCCGCTTTTTCCCTCTCCCCTCCCCAGCGGAACTCCGCTTTCACTCCACCCTCGTCTCCGGCACCCTCTCAATGCGGGAGATGTTGGATGGCGCTGCTTTTCGATCCGACGATGTGATGTTGGGGGGTGCCCGGGGGGAAGGCCTTGGCGGGGGCGTGTGGCGACAGGATGTCGCCTCACGAGCTCAAGACCATGGATGGTCGCTTTTGGCGTCCCCCGCCAAGGCCTTCCCCCCGGGCGCCGTGCAGTAGCGACCGAACAGCCGCTCTCGAATCAAGAAAAGAAAAAGCGCCCCGAAGGACGCTTTTTCGAAATCCAGCAAACAAAGAATTGAACTTACGGCCAGCTGACAGTAGCCACAGCCGCGATCCGGCTATCCGAATTCTGCTTGCCGAAGTCGTACTCGCCGCTGCTGTCGGTGTCGTAATAGCCCACGGTGAGGTTGAGCGGGCCCCAGGTCTTGCCCACCGTCACGCTGTAATCCGTGTAGTCCTTGTAGTCGATGCTCGACGAGTAGGTCGTGCGCCCCACATGCACGCCGACGCTGAAATCCGACGGCAGCGCCCAGTCCGCGCCCAGCGCGTAGTAGAAGCTGTTCTCGTCCAGCCCGTACACATCGTTGGTGTACGCCACCGTCAGGCTGTAGGTATCGAGGAACGTCGTCTTGGTGATCAGCTCGTTGTAGTTCGACGCTCCCGCACCCGGATAGTTGTAGCGGTTCACCATCACGTCGAAATTCCAGTTCTCCGCGAAGTCGATCCCGTAGCCGATGAAACCGTCCACTTCCCAATCCGGATCACCCGCGCCGAAATCCACGTTCGATACCCACGTGCCCACGTACAGCCCGAACGGCGTCGTGTACGTCAGGCCCGCCTGGAACGCCGGGTCTTCGTTGGTCTGCGAAATGCCACGGAACACGTAGTCGTTGGTCACCGCGAAGGTGCCGCTGAAGCCCGAGGAATCCTCCTCTTCGGCTTCCTGCGCGAAAGCGGTGGCGGACAGCGTGGACAGCGCGAGCACGGCGGCGCACGCGAAAGGCAGCGACTTCTTCATACGGCACATCTCCTGTGGCGGGGTGGGCGAGGAAACTGCGGTGTCGATCCTTGTTTTACGGATTCTTAACCGAGGTTTCGTTGCAGTGCAACACCCGTGTCACTTTCGTGCCTGTTTCATCGGAAACCTTGTCCCGCCAGTGTCTCGTCCGTGTCTTGCCTCACGCGGGAACCGTCACGCTTCCGCCGGGAAAACCCCGTAGCGACGCGCCGCCAGATGCAATGGCTGGCCCGCCTGGAACGCCGCGCCGGCCGCCGGCAGATCCACCTCCACCTCCTCGGCCAGCGCGTCCAGGCGCGCCCGCAGGCGCAGGCGCGCGCCGCTGCGCTGGGTGGACACCACCGTGGCCGGCCAGCCCGCCGTCTCCAGCGTGATGTCCTCCGGCCGCACGTAAAGCGCCACGTCGCCCTCGCCGTCGGCCTGCCACGGCAGGTGCTGCCCCGCCACCTCGATCTGCCCGCCGCCCGCGCGTCCCGGCAGCCGGTTCACCTCGCCCACGAAGCCGTAGACGAACGGCGACGCCGGGCGGTCGTACACCGCCGCCGGGCTGTCGAGCTGCTCGATGCGCCCGCGGTTGAGGATCGCCACGCGGTCCGCCAGCTCCAAGGCCTCTTCCTGGTCATGGGTGACGAACACCGTGGTCAGGCCGGTGCGCTCATGCAGCTCGCGCAGCCAGCGGCGCAGCTCGCGGCGTACCTGCGCGTCGAGCGCGCCGAACGGTTCGTCCAGCAACAGCACGCGCGGCTCGATGGCCAAGGCGCGCGCCAGCGCCACGCGCTGCCGCTGCCCGCCCGACAACTGCGCCGGGTAGCGCTTCTCCAACCCCTGCAGTTGCACCAGCGAGAGCAGCTCGTGCACGCGGTCGGCGATGCGCTGCTTCGGCCAGCGCGCCTCGCCACGCCGCACGCGCAGGCCGAAGGCGATGTTGTCGAATACCGTCATGTGCTTGAACAGCGCGTAGTGCTGGAACACGAAGCCCACCCGGCGCGACTGCACGCTCATGCGCGTGGCGTCCTCGTTGCCGAAGAACACCTGCCCGCCATCGGCGCTCTCCAGCCCGGCGATGATCCGCAGCAGCGTGGTCTTGCCCGAGCCGGACGGCCCGAGCAGGGCCAGCAGCTCGCCCTGCTGGATATCCAGGTCGATGCCGTCGAGGGCGGCGAACTGGTCGAAACGCTTGTGCAGGTGTTGGATGCGGATGCCCATGCTCGCCTCAGTGACGGTGGTTGGACGCCAGCGATTCGCCGTGGCGCCACTCCAGGTAGGTCTTCAGCGCCAGCGTGACCAGCGCGCTCAACGCCAGCAGCGCGGCGCAGGCGAACGCGGCGCTGTAGGCGTATTCGTTGTAGAGGATCTCCACGTGCAGCGGCAGCGTGTTGGTGCGCCCGCGGATATGCCCGGACACCACCGACACCGCGCCGAACTCGCCCATCGCGCGCGCGCCGCACAGCAGCACGCCGTACAGCAGGCCCCAGCGGATGTTGGGCAGCGTCACCCGCCAGAACATCTGCCAGCCGCCGGCGCCCAGGCTCAGCGCGGCGAGCTCTTCATCGCTGCCTTGCTGCTCCATCAACGGCATCAGCTCGCGCGCGATGAACGGGAAGGTGACGAAGGTCGTCGCCAGCACGATGCCCGGCACGGCGAAAACGATCTTCGGCAGCTGGATCAGCGTCTCGCCGATGATCGGCAACTGCACCAGCCAGCCTTCGTCGATCAACGGCCACGCCCAGCCATTGCGGCCGAAGATCAGCACGAAGATCAGGCCGGCGACCACCGGCGACACCGAGAACGGCAGGTCGATCAAACTGACCAGCAGGCGCTTGCCTGGAAAGCGGTGCTTGCTCACCAGCCACGCGGCGGCCACGCCGAACACCAGGTTCAACGGCACCACGATGGCGGTGACGATCAGCGTGAGGCGGATGGCGGCCAGCGCGTCCGGGTCGCTGATCGCCTTCCAGAACACGCCCGCGCCGCCGCGCAGCGCTTCGGCGAACACCAGCACCAGCGGCAGCAGCAGGAAGCCGAGCAGGAACAGCAGCGCGCCGAGGATCAGCAACACGCGCACCCAGCCCGGTTCGGTGGTGGCGCGGGCGGCGATGTCGCGTGACCGGCGCACCGGCATGGCGGACTCCTGCAGCGGGACGGAAAGACCGGAGGCGATCTGGCTCATCGTGCCCTACTCCCGCCCCTTGCGCTGCATCCAGCCCTGCAACCCGTTCACCAGCAGCAGCACGCCGAAGGACAGCAGCAGCATCGCCGCGGCAATGGCGGTGGCGCCGGCATAGTCGAACTCCTCCAGCCGGATGGTGATCAGCAGCGGCGCGATCTCGGTGGCATTGGGCAGGTTGCCGGCAATGAAGATCACCGAGCCGTATTCACCCACGCCACGCGCGAAGGCCAGCGCAAAGCCGGTCAGCACCGCCGGCCACAGCCCCGGCAGCACCACGCCGAGCACGGTCTGCCAGCGGCCGGCGCCGAGCGTGGCGGCGGCCTCTTCCAGTTCCTTCTCCGATTCCAGCAATACCGGCTGCACCACGCGCACCACGAACGGCAGGCCGACGAACACCAGCGCCACGGTGATGCCCAGCGTCGTGTAGGCGACCTTGATGCCCAGCGGCTCCAGGAAGCGGCCGATCCAGCCGTTGCCGCCGTACAGCGCGGTGAGCGCGATGCCGGCCACGGCGGTGGGCAACGCGAACGGCAGGTCGATCATCGCGTCGAACAGGCGCTTGCCCGGAAAGCGATAGCGCACCAGCACCCACGCCACCCAGGTACCCATCAGCGCGTTGAACGCCGCCGCCGCCAGCGCGGTGCCGAAGCTCACGCGCAGCGCGGAAAGTACGCGCGGTTCTGTCCACGCATGCCAGATGCCGGCCCAGCCCAGGCCGCTGGTTTTCACGAACACGCCCAGCAACGGGATGAGCACGATCAGGCCCAGCCACACAAACGTGATCCCCAGGCTCAGTCCGAACCCGGGGATCACCCTGCGCCGCGGCGCGGGCCGCGGCGTGGAAACGGCAGGTACAGCCATCGGCTACTTGCTCGCCTGGATCTGGTCGAAGAGGCCGCCGTCGGCGAAGTGCTCGGCTTGCGCCTTGTCCCAGCCTCCGAACGCGGTCTGGATCGTCACCAGTTCCACCTTCGGGAAGCGCGCGATGTCAGCCGGGTCGGCGAACTCCGGCTTGCGCGGACGGTAGTAGTGCCTGGCCGCGATCTTCTGGCCTTCCGGCGAGTACAGGTACTTGAGATACGCCTCGGCGACCTCGCGCGTGCCGTGCTTGTCGACGTTCTTGTCGACCACCGCCACCGAGGGCTCGGCCAGGATGGACAGCTTCGGCACCACGATCTCGAACTTGTCCGGGCCCAGTTCCTCCTGCGCCAGGAACGCCTCGTTCTCCCAGGCCAGCAACACGTCGCCGATGCCGCGCTGGACGAACGTGGTGGTGGCGCCGCGCGCGCCGGTATCGAGCACCGGCACGTTGCGGAACAGCGCGCGCATGTAGTTCAAGGTGCGCTCGCGGTCGCCCTTGAAGATGCGGTCGGCGTAGGCCCACGCGGCGAGGTAGTTCCAGCGCGCGCCGCCGGAGGTCTTCGGGTTCGGCGTCACCACCGACACGCCCGAGCGCAGCAGGTCCGGCCAGTCCTTGATGTTCTTCGGGTTGCCCTTGCGCACCAGGAACACGATGGTGGAGGTGTACGGCGCGCTGTTGTCGGGCAGGCGCTTTTCCCAGCCCGGCTGGATCAGCTTGCCCTTCTGCTCCACCGCATCCACGTCATAGGCGAGCGCCAGCGTCACCACGTCGGCCTCGATGCCGTCGATCACCGCGCGCGCCTGCTTGCCCGAACCGCCGTGCGAGGTCTCCACGGTGACCGTGTCGCCCTTGGTCTCCTTCCAGTGCTTGGCGAAGGCGGCGTTGTAATCCTTGTAGAGCTCGCGCGTCGGGTCATAGGACACGTTGAGCAGCTGCACGTCGCGCGCGGTGGCCGGCGCGACCAGCGCGACGGTCAGCAGCGCGGCGAGCAACGGGGTGGCCCAGCGGGCCGCGTTCTTCTTGATTGTCTTCACCGAAGTCTTCTCCATGGTCAGAAGGCCACCTGGAGGCGGGAGATCACCGCCTTCTCGTCTTCGCGGTCGGCGCCGTTGAGCGCACCGCCGTCGAAGCGCGTCTGCGAATAGTTGAATACCAGCTTGAGGTTGCTGGTGAGATACCAGTTCACGCCCAGCGTCCAGGCTTCGGCGCGACGGGCCGCGACGTCGGCGCTGGCGAACAGCGGGAACGCGGCGTCATCCACTTCCAGTACACCATACCGGCCCACCACTTCCCATGCACCCCACCCGCCGTTCTTGCCGAACGGGTTGGAGGGCTTCGTCACGCCGCGATAACCTGCATCCTCGCCGGTCAGCACGTAGCTGGCCGTCGCCTGCCATGCCTTGTTCTCCAGGTCCGCGCGGTTCGCGCCCAGTGCGACCTCTTGTCGCGACACGATGTATTCGCCGAGCAGGCCGAAGGCGTTGCGGTAGTAGTAGCCCTGCGGCGACCAGCGCAGGTTGCGGCCGTCGGCGGCCACCGTGCTGCGGTAGTTGAAGAACTGCACCTGGCCCGGCGTGCGGTAGCGCGGCAGGAAGTTGTTGCCCACGCCGTCCTTGTCGCCGACGCTGGCGCCGATGCCGAAGCCCAGCCCCGACCACGCGCTCGCATCGTTCTTGAAGGGTTCGAAGAACACGCGCCCGGCATATTCGAATTCGTTGTCCGGGTTGCTGGTCACCGCATCGCGGCCATCGACGGTACCGTTGTAGATGCCGGCCGCGTAACTGAAGGTGCCGCCGGCGACATCGCCCTGCAGCTGCACGCCGATGTCGCGGTTCGGGGCGAGCTCGCTCGGGAACGCGCGCTCGGTATCGGCCAGCGCGGAGGAAGACTGCAGGCGCTCCAGGCCCACCGGCGAGGTGAACTTGCCCACGCGCAGCGTGTAGGCCGGGTCGAAGCGCACGTCGAAATACGCATCGACGATGCTGGCGCTGTCGCCGGCGAATTCCGGCGTGAAGCGGAACGCCAGCAGCTTGCCGAGCGAGCCTTCGATGATCGGCCGCGCGGTGCGGATGAGGAAGGTGTCGTTCTGCGGCACGGCGTCGTCGCCGATGTAGAAGCGGCCATCGCCCTGCAGCAGGCCGCGCAGGCGGATCTCGTAGGCGCCATCGGCGGACTTGAACGAGGCGCCCTTGTCGTTGACCGCCACCACCGGGGTTTCCTTGGCCTTGGCCACGCGCTCCTCGTCCTGGATCTCCAGCTTGCGCTCGATCACCCGCAGGCGCTGGTCCAGGTCGGCCAGGCCCTCGCCCGCCGGCGCCTCGGCCGGGGCAGCGCCCAGGCGGCGCTCCAGCACCTCCAGGCGACGCTGCAGTTCTTCCACCGTCGGTTGCTGGGCGGCCTGCGCCCAGCCGGGCACGGCAGCCAACGCGCAGGCCAGGGCGAGCCCGGTCCTGCGTCCCGAATGTTTCGCACCTCCGCCTGCCTGCCTTGCTCGCATTCCCCGTCTCTCCGGTGGGTGGGCCAAGCCCCCTTGGCCCGTGGAGCGACGATGCTGCAACCGCACAACAGGGCGGGGAAATGACCAAAGACGCGGGGCTTATAGCCATTGCGAATGAGGCCGGCGGGGCGGCGTGGCCGGCAGGGTAAAATCCGCGCTTTCCGCCTTGCGACAGCCCCCATGACCGACGCCTCCCTGACCCGGCACTACGCCGAGGAACTCGATTCCATCCGCGAACAGGGCCTGTTCAAGTCCGAACGCATCATCACCAGCCCGCAGTCGGCGGAAATCACCCTGGCCGACGGCCGCACGGTGTTGAACTTCTGCGCGAACAACTACCTCGGCCTGGCCGACCACCCGGACGTGATCCAGGCCGCCAAGGACGCGCTGGACACGCACGGCTTCGGCATGGCGTCGGTGCGCTTCATCTGCGGCACCCAGGACCTGCACAAGCAGCTGGAGCAGACCATCGCCGACTTCTTCGGCACCGAGGACACCATCCTCTACGCGGCCTGCTTCGACGCCAACGGCGGCCTGTTCGAGCCGCTGCTGGGCGAAAACGACGCGATCATCTCCGACGCGCTCAACCACGCCTCGATCATCGACGGCGTGCGCCTGTGCAAGGCCAAGCGCTTTCGCTATGCCAACTGCGACATGGCCGACCTGGAAGCACAGCTGCAGGCCGCCGACGCGGCCGGCTGCAAGACCAAGCTGATCACCACCGACGGCGTGTTCTCGATGGACGGCTTCATCGCCCCGCTGGACGAGATCACCGCGCTGGCGAAAAAGTACAACGCGCTGGTCCACATCGACGAATGCCACGCCACCGGCTTCCTCGGCGCGACCGGCCGCGGCTCGGCCGAGGTCAAGGGCGTGCTGGACAAGATCGACATCTTCACCGGCACGCTGGGCAAGGCGATGGGCGGCGCGCTGGGCGGCTTCACCACGGCGAAGAAGGAAGTGATCGAGCTGCTGCGCCAGCGCTCGCGCCCGTACCTGTTCTCCAACTCGCTGCCGCCGCACGTGGTGGCCGCGGGCATCAAGGCGTTCGAGATGCTGGAAGCGGCGGGCGACCTGCGCGAGAAGCTGGTCGAGAACACCGCCTACTTCCGCGAGAAGATGGTCGCCGCCGGTTTCGACGTGAAGCCGGGCGTGCATCCGATCAGCCCGGTGATGCTGTACGACGCGCCGCTGGCACAGCGCTTCGCGCAGCGCCTGCTGGAGGAAGGCATCTACGCGATCGGCTTCTTCTTCCCGGTCGTGCCCAAGGGCCAGGCACGCATCCGCACGCAGATCAGCGCCGCGCACAGCCGCGCGCACCTGGACCAGGCGATCGATGCGTTCACCCGCATCGGCCGCGAACTGGGCGTGTTGAAGGGCTGAGCGCCCTCGCGGCGGGGGCTCAGCCCTCGCCGCTGCCCTGCTTGGCCGGCGCCTTGGCCTGGGAGACTTCCTTGGCCGCCGGCTTGGCCTTGGGCTTCGGTTTGGCGACGGCCACGGCAGGCGCGGCCGGGGCCGGGGTCGCGCCGGATTTCGCGGGAACCGGCTTGGCCGCGGCGACCTTCGTCGCGGCCGGCTTGGCCGGGGTGGCGACAGCGGTCTTCGCGCGCGCCGGCCTGGCGGGCGCCTTGGCCTGCGTGGTAGCGCGCGTCGGGGCGTCCGACGCGGGCGCGCCCTTGGCGACGCGGATGCCCCGCGCCTTCATCCACGCATCGAATTCGTCGGCCGTCATCCGCCGGCCGTTCTGGGTCATGTTGAAACGATAGGCGCCGGTGGCGTCGCGCTCGCCGGCAGGCGGCGGCGGTGTTGCCGTGCTGGCCTGCGGCGCCGGTCCATGCGTGGCGCACGCACTGAGCAGCAGCATGCCCGCCAGGGCGGTCAGTCGAGCGGCACGCGGCCGCGGCAGTCGGTGTCCCCACATGGTCGTCTCTCCCCAGAGATGCGACCGAGTGTAGGCCCGGGCCGTGCCCGGTGGCGGCGGGAATCGCGATCTGCCCGGTGGGCGCACGCGGCAAGCGTGATGCCGTGCCCAAGTTCCGCGTACCGGCCTCTCGCGGGCAGGGGGCGGCCAGTGCCACCCGGCACTCAACCGACCAGCGCGCGCCACTCCTGTTCGCTCAGCGGGCGCCAGGCCCCCTTGGCCAGCTCGCCCAGCACCAGCCCGCCGACCGCCACGCGCACCAGCCGCAGCACGCCGATGTCCTGGCTGGCGAGCAGGCGCCGGATCTGCCGGTTGCGGCCCTCTTCCAGCACCACCTCCAGCCAGGCATTGCGCTCGCCTTCGCGCAGCACGGTGATGCGGCGGGCGCTGAGCCGTTCGCCTTCGTCCTCGATGCCCTCATGCATCGCCTGCAACTGCGCGGGCGTGGGCAGGCTATCGACCTGGACGTGGTAGGTCTTGTCGGGACCGCGCGCGGGGTCGGTGATCGCGGCGGCCCATTGCGGGTCGTTGCTGAAAAGCAGCAGGCCTTCGCTGGCCTTGTCGAGGCGGCCGACCGGCGCCAGCCAGGGCAGGCCGGAACCTTCGAAGCAGCGGTAAACGGTATCGCGGCCCTGCTCGTCGCGCGTGGAGGTAACCAGGCCGCGTGGCTTGTTGAGCATCACGTAGTGCCGCGCCGGCCCCTGCAGCGGCTGGCCGTCCACGCGCAAACGCGCGGCGACGTCGCCGGCCTGCGGGATCGGGAATTCGGGGTCACGGACGATGCGGCCATCGACCTGCACGCGCCCCTCGGCGACCCAGCGCGCGGCTTCGCTGCGCGAACACACGCCGAGTTTGGAAAGGGTGCGCGCCAGGCCATGGCGCGGACCCGCGGCGGCGCCGCGGGCGGGAGGACGCGGCCGGGAAGCCGGCGGCGGACGCCGGTGCACGGCCACGTCCCGGGCGGCTTACTTCGATTCGGCCGGCTTGGTCTCGGCCGCCGGGGCGGCCGCGGCCGGTGCGGCGGTCGGGCGCGCCTTGACCACGCGCACGCCGCGCGCCTTCATCCAGGCGTCGAACTCCTCGGCGGTCATGCGCTTGCCGTTCTGGCTCATGTCAAAGCGCCACGGCGTGTTGTCGAACGCGGTCTGCGGCTTGTAGGCCGCCGGGTCGTTCGGGTTGGCGGCACCGCCGGCCGGCAGCGCCTTGCTGATGTCCTGGCAGCCTTCCACGCGCAGGCGCAGCAGCACGCGGTCCACCGACTGGTCGCTGGTGAACGGCTGGGCGAGCACGCCGGAAGGCATGCCGAGCTGGCCGTTGCGGGTGAACAGTTCCGAGGAAGCCGGCGCGACGACGGTGGCCGGCAGCGGCAGCGGCGCGGCAGCCGGGGTCGGTGCGCAATTGCTCGCGGCATGGGCGGCGGGGACGAGGGCGAGACCGATCAGTCCGGCCAAGGCGGCGATACGCAGCATCGGAATTCCGTGGGTGGGCGACGCGGCGAGTGTAGGCAGCGCGGACAAGCCTTTCAACCGGCGCGAACGTGCGCGGGTGCGCGATTCGCCATTCACGCCGGCACTTTCTTCTCTTCGCGCGCGGGGTCGCGCGGCCGGAAAAAACAAAGCCCGGCTTGCGCCGGGCTTTGCCTGAAGCATGAAGCGTCCGATCAGTTCTGGACGTTCAGCTCGGTACGACGGTTCTTCTCGCTCTTACAGGCCGGGAAGGTATCCGGGGTCGACTCCAGCGGACGGCTCTCGCCGTAACCGATCGGACCCTGCAGGCGACCGGCGTCAACGCCGTTCTGGGTCAGATAGTTGTACACCGCGGTCGCACGACGCTCCGACAGCTTCTGGTTGTAGTCCGGCTTGCCGCACAGGTCGGTGTGGCCGGCCACTTCCACGCGCAGATCCGGGTAACGCTTCAGGATCTCGGTGGCTTCGCTCAGGATCGCCACGGCGTCCGGACGCAGGTTCGACTTGTCGAAGTCGAAGTTCACGCCCTTCAGGTCGATGGAGACCGGGACCGGGCAACCATCCGGACCGATGGTCTGGCCAGGCTGCGAGTTCGGGCACTTGTCGTCACAGTTGTTGACGCCGTCGCCGTCGTCGTCCAGGTCGGCGCAGCTCGGCGCGACCGGCGCCGGAGCAACCGGGGCAGCCGGCGGCGGGCCCAGCGGGATCACGACGCCGACCGACGCCAGGATGTCACCGAACCAGCTCTCGTCCGGAGCGGCAATCGACTGGTCGTCGAAGTCGCCACGGTAGGCCACTTCGGCGCGCACGGCGACGCGCTTGTCGAAGGTGGTCTGCAGGCCGACGCCGACCTTGGCGGCGAACTCGCCGTCCTTGCGCTCGCCCGGGGAGGTCGGGTTCGGGAACGCGTCGTACTCTTCCTCGGTCTTCTGGTAGCCCACACCGAACAGCAGGTACGGGTTCCAGCCACGGCCTTCCTGGATGAAGTGGCGACGCAGGTCGAACGAGATGCCGTACTGGCTCCAGTTCAGATCCTGGTTGGCGTCGAAGTTCGGGTTCTGATAGTTCAGTTCACCGTCGATCGACCAGTTCGGGCTCACGAACTTGCCCAGGCCCAGAGTGACGAACGGAGCATCATTGGTGGTGCGGTCGCTGTCCTGGAAGTTGAAACCGGCCGAACCCGTCAGGTACCAGCGATCATCAAACTCCTGCGCGGAGGCAGCCCCGGCGAAGGCCAGGCCGCCCAGCAACGCGGCAGTGAGGATTTTCTTGTTCATGAATACAGCTCCTTGTTTCGGGGGTGTAAAACCGATAGAGGCATGGTTCAGTTCAGATGTCTCGTCACATCCAGACGGCCGTTCCGCACGCCATCGCGGCGCAGATTAAGCTCGCTTAAGTGAAGACCGCGTTAACGGTCACATAACAAGTGGGCGTTCGCGCATACCCCGCAAACCCACTGAATCCAACGTATACAGCTTCATGAAAGGCTGCGCCAGATTATCAAGACGGGCAGTGTGAAAAATCGTCGCGGCGATTTTTCGAACGTAATGGACGAGGTGACCGCACGCCCCCGAAGCGGTTAGGTTGAGGGTCCGGGTGGATGTTCGCGTCCGCCCTTTCCAGGCCTTGGAGGTGCCATGAAAGCTGTCGCCCTGACCCGGTATCTGCCGATCGACGATCCGCACTCGCTGGAAGACGTCACCCTCCCCGCGCCCGCCGCGCCCACCGGCCACGACCTGCTCGTGCGCGTGCTCGCGGTGTCGGTCAATCCGGTCGACACCAAGGTGCGTTCGCCCAAGCCACAGGTGGAAACGCAGCCGAAGGTGCTGGGCTACGACGCCGCGGGCGTGGTCGAGGCCGTCGGCCCCGACGTCACCGCCTTCGCGCCCGGCGACGAGGTGTACTACGCCGGCGACATCACCCGCGCTGGCGCCAACGCGCAGTTCCAACTCGTGGACGAACGCCTCGTCGGGCGCAAACCGGACACGCTGGATTTCGCGCAGTCCGCCGCGTTGCCGCTCACCACGCTCACCGCGTGGGAACTGCTGTTCGAACGCATGCCGTATCGCTTCGACGATGCGCACAACCGCGGCCGGCGCCTGCTGGTGATCGGCGGCGCGGGCGGCGTGGGCTCGATCGCGATCCAGCTGGCGCGGCATGCAGGCTTTGAAGTCATCGCCACCGCATCGCGCGAGGAAACCGTGGCGTGGTGCAGACAGATGGGCGCGCAACACGTCATCGACCACCGCGAGCCGCTGGCCGCGCAGCTGCGCACGCTGGGCATCGAGTCGGTGGATGCGGCGATCAACCTGGCCGACACCGATCGCTACTGGGAAGCGCTGGGCGAACTGGTGGCGCCGCAGGGGCACGTGGGGTTGATCGTGGAGCCGTCCGGCGCGCTGCGCATCGGCGACCCGTACAAGGCCAAGTGCATCGGCATCCACTGGGAAATGATGTTCGCGCGTGCGCGTTTCCGCACCGCCGACATGGTCGAGCAACACCGCATCCTCGGCCGCGCCGGCAGCCTGGTCGACGCGGGCGAGCTGCGCACCACGCTCACCGAGGTGCTCGGGCCGATCAACGCGGCGAACCTGCGCGAGGCGCACCGCCGGCTGGAATCGGGCCGCACCATCGGCAAGCTGGCGCTGGCCGGCTGGTAGTCCCCCGGCCCGGCCGCCGCCCTCGCGCGGCCGGGCCTTTGCGAACGCCGGCCGATCCCCGACAATGGGGTCATCCGTACGCCAGCGTATCCATATGCCCGCCGAGACGCCCGTTTCCGATTCGACCGCCTTCCCGCATCTGTTCGCGCCGCTGGACCTGGGGTTCACCCGCCTGCGCAACCGCGTGCTGATGGGCTCCATGCACACCGGCCTGGAAGATCGCGCCCGCGACTTCCCCCGCCTGGCCGCCTACTTCGCCGAGCGTGCCGCCGGCGGCGTGGGGCTGATCGTCACCGGCGGCTTCGCGCCGAACGTGGCCGGCTGGCTGAAGCCGTTCGGCGGCAAGCTGTCCTGGCCGTGGGAAGGCCGTCCGCATCGCCAGCTCACCGCGGCCGTGCACCCGCACGGCGCGAAGATCTGCCTGCAGCTGCTGCATGCCGGCCGTTACGCCTACCACCCCTTGCAGGTCGCCCCGTCGAAGCTGAAGGCGCCGATCAACCCGTTCACCCCGCGCGCGCTGTCGGCCGGCGGGGTCGAGCGGCAGATCAAGGCGTACGCCCACGCCGCCCGCATGGCGCGCGAGGCCGGCTATGACGGCGTGGAGGTGATGGGTTCGGAAGGCTATCTGATCAACGAATTCACCGCGCCGCGCACCAACCGCCGCGATGACGCCTGGGGCGGTGACGCCACCAGGCGCATGCGTTTCGCGGTGGAGATCGTGCGCCGCATCCGCGAAGCCTGCGGGCCGGATTTCATCATCATCTACCGGCTGTCGCTGGTGGACCTGGTGGACGAAGGCAACCAGTGGGAAGAGATCGTCGCCCAGGCCAAGGCCGTGGAAGCGGCAGGCGCGACGATCATCAACTCGGGCATCGGCTGGCACGAAGCGCGCGTGCCGACCATCGCCACCTCGGTGCCGCGCGCGGCTTTCGCCGGCGTCACCGCCAAGCTCAAGCCCGAAGTGCGCCTGCCAGTGGTGGCGACCAATCGCATCAACATGCCCGAGGTGGCCGAACGCATCCTCGCCGGCGGCGGCGCGGACATGGTCTCCCTCGCCCGCCCGCTGCTGGCCGACCCGGAATGGGCCAACAAGGCGCGCGCCGGCCGCAGCCAGGCCATCAACACCTGCATCGCCTGCAACCAGGCCTGCCTGGACCACGTGTTCGACAACAAGCTGGTCAGCTGCCTGGTCAACCCGCGTGCCGGCCACGAGACCGAGCTGAACTACCTGCCGACCGCCCAGCCGCGCCGCATCGCGGTGGTGGGCGCGGGCCCGGCCGGCCTGGCCTGCGCCACCGTGGCGGCGCGCCGCGGCCACCAGGTGACGCTGTTCGATGCCGCCAGCGAGATCGGCGGCCAGTTCAACGTCGCCAAGCGCATTCCGGGCAAGGAGGAGTTCCACGAGACGCTGCGCTACTTCCGCCAGGAGCTGGAGGCGACCGGGGTAACGCTGCGCCTGGGCTCGGTCGTGGGCCCGGCGGATCTGTCCGGGTACGACGAGGTCGTGCTGGCCACCGGCATCACCCCGCGCGGGGTGGATTTCCCCGGTGCCGACCACCCCAAGGTCGTCACTTACCTGGACGTGCTGCTCGGCCGGGTCGCGGTGGCCGACAAGGTGGCGATCATCGGCGCCGGCGGCATCGGCTTCGACGTCGGCGAGTTCCTGGTCCACCACGGCGAATCGCCGTCGCTCGACACCGGGCGCTGGATGGCCGAATGGGGCGTGGACCCCCGCTTCGAGGCCCGTGGCGCCCTGGTGCCGCCACAGCCCGAGGCCCCGGCGCGTGAAGTCTGGCTGCTGCAGCGCAGCCCCGGTAGGCCGGGCGTCCGCCTCGGCAAGACCACCGGCTGGATCCACCGCGCCACGCTGAAGGCCAAGCGCGTGAAGATGCTCGGCGGCGTGGAGTACGTCGGCGTGGACGACGAGGGCCTGCACATCCGCATCGACGGCCAGGAACAGACGCTGCCGGTCGGCCATGTGGTGATCTGCGCCGGCCAGGAGCCGCGTCGCGAGCTGCTCGCGCCGCTGCAGGCAGCGGGCGTGTCGGTGCATGTGATCGGGGGTGCCGACGTGGCCGCCGAACTCGACGCCAAGCGCGCCATCGACCAGGGCAGCCGCCTCGCCGCGCGCCTCTGAGCGCCCCTGCGTGGCGGCCCGATCGGCGGCCGCCACGCCCTTCACGGAGCCTCGCCGTGCCCGTTTCGGGCAGATCGGCCGGCCCCGCCCGCCCCGGATGTCAAGCTGACGCGTTCACGCGGCGTTGCGTGATGTCCATCTACCTTGCGCGCACTTTCGGGCCGCCCCCAGTTCGGCGGTCCCCCCGGCCCCCTCACATTCC
>NZ_LLXU01000085.1 GCF_001431645.1 Stenotrophomonas panacihumi
CCACCAGCGCGGTCATCAGCACCGGGCGGAAGCGCACGAAGCCGGCCTCCAGCGCGGCGGCGGTGGCATCGCCGAGTTCGAGCAGGCGCTCGCGGGCGAAGCTCACCACCAGCACGCTGTTGGCGGTGGCCACGCCCATGCACATGATCGCGCCGGTCAACGCCGGTACCGATAGCGTGGTGTCGGTGAGGAACAGCATCCACACGATGCCGGCCAGCGCGGCCGACAGCGCCGAGACGATCACCGCCGGGTCCAGCCACGACTGGAAGTTCACCACGATCAGCAGGTAGATCAGCACGATGGCGCCGAGCAGGCCGAACAGCAGGCCGGAGAACGCCTTGTTCATCGTCTGCACCTGGCCCATCAGCTCGACGCGGCTGCCCTTGGGCACCTGGTCGGCGGTCTCGGCCAGCAGCTTGCGGATGTCGGCGGCGACCGCGGCCAGGTCGCGGTCCTCGGTGGCGGCGTGGATCTGCACCATCGGCTGGATGTTGTACTGGCTCACCAACGCCGCCGCGCTGGTGCGCGTCAGCGTGGCGACGCCGCCGAGCGTGGTTTCCGCCGGGCGCGTGCCGTTGCCGACCGGCAGGTTCTGCAACGCGGTCAGCGAATCCAGGTCGCGCTGCGGGGTCTGCATGACGATCGAATACGTCACGCCGTTGGCCGGGTTGAGCCAGTAGGTCGGTGCCACCTGGCTGCTGCCGGCCAGGTTGACCACCAGCGAGTTGGTGACGTCGCGCGTGGTCAGGCCAAGCTGCTGGGCCTGCGTGCGGTCCAGGTCGACGTTGAAGCGCGGCGCGCGTTGCGACTGCTGGATGCGCGCGTCCGCCACGCCCGGCACCGCGCGCAGCTTCTTCAGCAGCATCTGCGCGTAGGCGTAGTTGCCGTCGAGGTTGCCGCCGCGGATCTGGATGTCGATCGGCGCCGGCGCGCCGAAGTTCAGGATCTGGCTGACGATGTCCGCCGGCGGGAACGAGAACGTCGTGTCCGGGAAGCGCTTGGGCAGTTCATCGCGCAGGCGGCGCACGTAATCGGCGGTGGGTGGGTGGCCTTCGCGCAGGGCGATCTGGAAATCGCCGTCCTGCGGACCCATCACGCCGGTGTTGTTGTAGGTGAGGTTGATCGCGCTCGGCGGCAGGCCGATGTTGTCGACCATCGTCTCGATCTGCTCGGAGGGAATCACCTCGCGGATCGCCCGTTCGATCTCGGCGAAGCGCGCGGCGGTCTCCTCCACGCGGGTACCGACCGGCACGCGCACGTGCATCAGCACCTGGCCCGAGTCCACCGAGGGGAAGAAGTTCGCGCCCAGGAACGGCACCAGGCCGAAGGACACCAGCACCGCGAGGGTGAAGCCGATGATGAAGCCGCGGCGGTTGCCCAGCGCGCGGGCGAGCAGGTCGCGGTAGCCGTTGCGGAAGCGCTCGAAGCGCGCCTCGAAGCCACGCTGCAGGCGCACCAGCGGGTTGCGCGAGGGCGGGAGCGCGGCGTCGTTGCCGTGCAGGTCGGTGTGCGGGGCATGCGGGCGCAGCAGGTACTTGGCCATCGTCGGCACCAGCGTGCGCGAGAGGATGAACGAGCACACCATCGCGAAGATCACCGCTTCGGCCATCGGCACGAACAGGTAGCGCGAGACGCCTTCCAGGAAGAACATCGGCACGAACGCGATGCAGATGCACAGCAGGGAGACGAAGGCCGGGGTGACGATCTGCTGCGCGCCGTCGAGGATCGCGCTCTCCACGTCCTTGCCCTGCTCCAGGTGCCAGTTGACGTTCTCGATGGTCACCGTGGCGTCGTCGACCAGGATGCCGATCGCCAGCGCCAGGCCGCCGAGCGTCATCAGGTTGAGCGTCTGGCCGATCGCCGACAGCGCGATGATCGAGCCCATGATCGACAGCGGGATCGAGATGGCGATGATCACCGTCGAGCGCCAGCTGCCCAGGAACAGCAGGATCATGATGCTGGTCAGCACCGCGGCGATGGCGCCTTCCAGCACCACGCCCTTGATGGCCGCGCGCACGAACAGCGACTGGTCGTTGATCGGCACCACCTTGAGCGCTTCCGGCAGGCCGGCCTTGATCTCCTCCAGCTTGGCGCGGATGCCGTCCACGATGGCCAGCGTGGAGGCCGAGCCGTTCTTCAGCGTGGACATCAGCACGGAACGGCCGCCATCCACGTGCACGATGTTGGTCTGCGGCGAGTTGCCGTCATGCACGTCGGCCACGTCGCGCAGGTAGATGGTGGTGCCGTCCACCACCTTGACCGGGATCCGGCCGAGGTCCTCGATCGCCGAGGGCGCGCTGTTGAGCTGCAGCGTGTATTCGTAGTTGTCGATCTTCTGCGTGCCGATCGGCGTGAGCACGTTCTGCGCGGCCAGCGCGTTGGCGATGTCCTGCGCCGAGAGCCCGCGGGCCTGCAGCGCTTCGGGGCGCACGTCGATCTGCACCAGGCGCTGCTTGCCGCCGTAGGGCAGCGGCAGCACCGCGCCGGGCACGGTGATCAGCTGGGTGCGCACCGAGTTGGTGGCGATGTCCGACAGCTGCTGCTCGCCCAGGCCCTGGCCGGACAGCGCCAGCTGCAGGATCGGCACGGTGGCGGCGTTGTAGTTGAGGATCACCGGCGGCTGGATGCCCGCCGGCATCTGCCGCAACGCCAGCTGCGAGGACGCGGTGATCTGCGCGTTGGCCACCGCGATGTCCACGCCCGGCTGGAAATACACCTTGATGACGCTGATGCCCGGGTAGGTGTTGGCCTCGATGTGCTCGACATCGTTGACCGTGGTGCTGAGCAGGCGCTGGAACTGCGAGGACACGCGGCCGGCCATCTCGTCGGGCGGCAGGCCGGTATACGTCCAGGCCACCGCGATGACCGGGATGTCGATCTGCGGAAAGATGTCGGTGGGGGTGCGCAGGGCGGCGAGCACGCCGCCGATGAGGATCAGCACCGCCATCACCACGAAGGTGTAGGGCCGCCGCAGGGCGACCCGCACGGCTTGCATCAGCATGCGGCCACCCCGCACGGGACGGCGGCGTGCCCGCGCATGCGCGGGCCAGGCAGGAACGAAACGGACATGTGGGGGAGAACTCTGCAATCCGGCCGCCGACCCCGGGGGGACGACGGCAGGCGGTGGGGGGTTTCATAGCCAGCCGGCCAAACCAACCGGCCGGGTACCGCGACAGCCACAGGCACGCCCTCCCGGCGCGCCGCCCCTGCAATCTAGCCGGGCGGGGTCCTGTGATTACACAGCTTCCATGGAATGATGCGATGAGCCAGATTCATCAATGCGCACAAGTACGCCTGTCGCCGGGGCGGGCACCCGTCCTGAAAGTCATGGTCGGCGTGCCGCGGGTCATGCCGCCGCACTCGGCAAAGCCCGGCGCGGGCGTTTGTCAGGGCCGCGCGCGGCGTCAGGCCGGCACGCCGCGGCCGGGGGACACGGCGCGCGGCGGTGCCGGGCGCGCCGTCGAGGGGAACAGCAAGGCCATCGCCACCGCCGCCAGCCCCACGCCCATCGAACCGAGGTACATCCAGGCATAGCTGCCGAAGCGGTCGAACAGCCAGCCGCCGACGAACGGCCCCAGCGCCATGCCCAGGCCCGAGAGCAGGCTCGCCGCGCCGAACACGCTGCCGAGGATGCGCGCCGGAAACGCCTGCCGCGCCAGCGAGGCATACAGCGGCATCGTGCCGCCGTAGGCCATGCCGAACACCAGCGCCACCGCGTAGAAGCCGCCCAGCTGGTCCACCGCCAGGTAGCTCGCCGCGGCCAGCGCCTGCACCAGCAGGCCTGTCACCAGCACCGGCTTGGCGCCGAGGCGGTCGGCGGCCAGCCCGAACAGCAGGCGTCCGCCGAGCCCGGCCGCGCCCTCCACGCTGTAGATGGTCACCGCCGCGGTGACCGGCAGCCCGCAGCCCATGGCATAGCTGACGGTGTGGAAGATCGGCCCGGAGTGCGCCGCGCAACAGGCGAAGAAGGTCAGGCCGAGCACGAGGAAGGCGCGCGAGCGCAGCGCCTGGGCCAGGGTCATCGGCGCGTCGGCCGCCACGCCGACTTCGGCCTGCCCCGCCGACGCCCCCGGCGAAGCGCGCAGGAACACCACCGCCGGCACGCTCAGCACCCAGGCCAGCAGGCCGACGATCTGCAGCGTCTGCCGCCAGTCGTAGTGGGTGATGAGCCAGGCCACCAGCGGCGACATCGTCAACGGCGCCACGCCGACCCCGGCCGAGACCAGCGAGACGGCCAGGTTGCGCCGCCGCTCGAACGAGGCGGCGGTGGCGGCGATCACCGGGGTGAAGAAGCTGGCCATCGCCACGCCCATCAGCACGCCGAACGCCAGCTGGAACTGCAGCAGCGAGCCGGCCCGCGCGGCCAGCTGGCAGGCCAGGCCGAGCAGCAGCGCGCCGGCCAGCACCACCGGGCGCGGGCCGAAGCGGTCGCTGAGGGCGCCCCAACCGAAGGCGGCCAGGCCGGCCGCGAGGAAGGCCAGCGTCATCGCCGCCGAAAGCCCGGCGCGCGACCAGCCGGTGGCCGCGCCCATCGGCGCCAGCAGCACCGCCAGCGAGAACACCACGCCGATGCCGACGCAGCCGACCAGTGCGCCTGCGGCGACCAGGGGCCAGTTGTGGTCGATGGGAGGGGCAGGCGAACGGAACATGGCGCGGCTCCGGCGGGATCTCCTGCAGGCGACGCGCCAGCGCGGCGGGAATCGACATCGTTCGGCTACAGTGGCGCCCTTTCCCCGCCGGCCCCGCCATGTCCATCGTCCTGACGCCCTTCGCCCGCACCCGGCTGTTCCCCCGGCAGGCGCGCCGCAACACCGTGCAGGACTGCACGCCGGAACAGTTCGAGCGCTACCTCAACGACCACGCCCCGCTGCGGGTGCTCGACGGCTACGCGCCGTTCTGCAAGCTGCACGTGCATGCCAACTGGACGTCGACGCGCTGCCTCACCGTGCCCGTCACCGAGGACAACCACCACCTGCTGCGCTCCGGCTACGAAGCGCGCAGCCGCGAGGAACTGCCGGTGCTGGTGCGCTGGTTCGAGGGCGTGGAGGCGCCGCGCGCCAATTACCTGCTGCCCATTCTCTACAGCCGCGAGCAGCTGGCGCGCGAGGGTTCGCCGATCGAGGCGGACTGGGGCATCGTCGGCTGCCTGTACACCGCCGAGCCGGCGGAGATCCCGATGGCGCCGATCACGATGATGCGCAACGCGCTCGGCGTTTCCGAAGGCGGCTCGGGCGTGGGCCTGGACCGCGAGGCCTATGCGCGCGCGGTGGCGTTCTGGGAAGCGAACGCCAACTGGCGGCCCTGACGCTTCAGGCCAGCATCTGCCGCACCTTGTGCAGCAGTTCGTCCAGGCTGAAGGGCTTGGGCAGCAGCGCCATGCCGTGGTCGAGGAACTCCTGCCGCTGCGCGGCGCCCTCGGTGTAGCCGGTGATGAACAGCACCGGCAGCGCGGGGCGCAATGCGCGCGCGGCATCGGCCAGCTCGCGGCCATTCATGCCGGGCAGGCCGACATCGGAGAGCAGCAGGTCGATGTGCGCGTCGGCACGCAGCTCGTACAGCGCGTCATTGGCATTGGCCGCATCCACCACCTGGTAGCCGGCTTCCTGCAGCACTTCGCGCAGCATCAGGCGCACCACGTCGGTGTCGTCGACCAGCAGCACGCGTTCGGAGCGCCCGCGCGGCGCGCGCTCGCTGGGCGAATCGGCCACCGGCTGCGGCGCCTCGCCGCGCGGCAGCAGCAGCTCCACCTCGGTGCCCTGCCCCGGTTCGCTGACGATGCGCACCAGGCCGCCGGACTGGCGGGCGAAGCCATAGGTCATCGACAGCCCCAGGCCGGTGCCCTGCCCCTGCGGCTTGGTGGTGAAGAACGGCTCGAACACCTTGGCCAGCACGTCCGGCGCGATGCCCACGCCGTTGTCGATGACCTTGATGCTGACATACGGGCCATCGGCCAGGTCCGGTTCGCGCCGGCAGTCGACCAGTTCGCCGCGGATGCGCACCGCGCCCTCGCCACCGAGTGCGTCGCGCGCGTTGATGACCAGGTTGAGCATGACGTTCTCGAACTGGTTCGGGTCGGCGATGGCCACCAGCGGCACGTCACCCAGTTCGAACTCCAGTTGCAGGTTCTCGCCGATCGAACGCCGCAGCATGTCCTCCAGCGAACGCACGCGCTCGCCGACGTTGAACGGCTGCGGGTCCAGCGACTGCTTGCGCGCGAACGCCAGCATGCGCTGGGTCAGCGCGGCGGCACGATGCGCCGAGCTGTTGGCGATCTCGGTGTAGCGCGGCACCTTTTCCAGCCGCTGGCTTTCCACCGAGATGGCGATCATGTCCAGCGCCGAGATGATGCTGGTGAGCAGGTTGTTGAAATCGTGCGCGATGCCGCCGGTGAGCTTGCCCAGCGAATCCATCTTCTGCGCCTGCATCAGTTCGGCTTCGGTGCGCTCGCGCTCGGCGATCTGGTGCGCCAGCTCGGTGTTGGCGGTGTCCATTTCCTGGCGATGGACGCGCTCGCGGCGGTGCTGCTCGGTCACGTCTTCCACGAACAGCATGCCGATGTCCGGGTCGCGGTAGGGCGTCAGGCGCCACTCGGTCATGCGCACGCCGGTGGCGGTGCCGAGCGCGAGGGTGCCGCTCCAGCGCTGGCGCGTGGTCAGTGCCTCGCGCAGCGCGGCCAGCACTTCCGGCTGGCCGACGAACCGCGATTCCAGCGCGCCGGACATGTCCACGCCGCCCAGCAGCTTCTGGAAGGCGGCGTTGGCGTCGTGCACGCACAGTGCAGAATCGACCACCGCGATGGGCGCGCCGATGTGTTCGAAGATCTCGCGGAAGCGGGCCTCGCTGGCCCGCAGCGCATCTTCCGTGCGGCGCACGCGCAGCAGGGTGCGCAGCGTGGCGACCAGCACGTCGGGGTCGACCGGGTGGATGAGGTAGGCATCGGCGCCGGCATCCAGGCCGGTGATCAAATCGCCCGTGGCGATCGAGGCCGCCGAGACGTGCACCACCGGCAACAGGCGCGTGCGTGCGTCCTCGCGCAGCTGGCGCACCACGTCGAAGCCGCTCATGTCGGGCAGGTTGACGTCGAGCACCACGGCGGCGAAATCCTCGTCCGCCAACCGCGCCAGGCCCTCTGTGCCGGTGCCGGCATCTTCCACGCGGAAGCGATGGTGTTCGAGCACGCGCCGCACGGAGTAGCGCGTGGCGGCGTTGTCGTCGACCACCAGGATGCGGTTGCTATTCGGCATCGGGCACCTCCTGTGCGAGTTCCAGCGGCAGGACCACGAAAAATTCCGAGCCTTCGCCCACGACGCTGTGCACGCCCACGCGCCCGCCGAGCAGCTCGGCGAAGCGCTTGCACAGCGACAGCCCCAGGCCGGTGCCGCGCAGGCGCTTCTGCAGCGGCGTGTCGACCTGGACGAAATCCTCGAACAGCGTGGGCTGCAGCTCCTCGGGGATGCCGATGCCGGTGTCGTGCACGCTGAAGCGCACCTCGTGCTCGCCTTCCCGCCGCGCGGAGACGCGCACGTGGCCATTCGGCGTGAACTTCAGCGCGTTGGAAATGAAGTTGCGCAGGATCTGCGCCAGCTTCTTGTCGTCGGTGTAGAGCATGGGCAGCGGCGGCGGGTCCTCGAACACCAGGTCGATCGAGTTACCCTCCACCAGCGGGCGGAACATGCCGCGCAGGGCAGAAAACAGGTCCATCAGGTCGAACCAGCCCGGCGAGATGCTGATGCGGCCGGCCTCGATCTTGGCCAGGTCCAGCAGGTCGTCCACCATCTCGCGCAGCTCGCGCGCCGCGGCGCTGACGAAGCGCACCTGCTTGCGCTGCTCCTCGTTGAGCGGGCCGTCCATGCCATCTTCCAGCAGGCGCGTCATGCTCAGGATCGAACCGAGCGGCGTGCGGAATTCGTGGCTCATGTACGACAGGAAGCGGCTCTTGAGCTCGGAGACCTCGCGCAGCTGCTCGGCCTGCTGGTCCAGCTCGGCGTACAGCGCCAGCACGCCCTGGTTGGTCTCGTCGAGCTCGGCGCGCAGCGCGCTGTTCTCGGCGCGCAGGCGTTCGGTATCGGCGGCGGACGGTTCGGGGAGGGTCATCACAAGGCTCCGAGGCGCACGACGATGATGCCGGCGTCGTCCCGACCGCGATCGAAATCCCGCTGCAGGAGGGCGGCCACCAGCGCCGGATGGCGATGGACCAGGCCGGGGTAGTCGCGCAGGTTCCAGCGTGCCTGCAGTCCGTCGCTATGCATCACCAGCAGATTGCCCGGCTGGACGTGAAGGTCGAATGCCTGCGCCTTGCGGTACTGCACGCCGACGATGCCCGGGTGCGAGGCCAGCCCGCGCGAACCGTTGGCATCCCAGGCGCTGGCCGCAATGTTGCCGATGCCGGCGAATTGCAGGTGCCCGCCCGCATCCACGCAGGCCACCGCCGCCGCGCCGCCGCGGGTGCCGGACATGCCGGCGTGCAGGCGGCCAATCAGCTCGACCGGCCCGGGGAAACCCGCCTGCGAAGCCGCCACCGCGCCGGCGTTGGCCGCTTCGGTGGCCGGCACGCCATGGCCGAGCCCGTCTATCAGGGTGACCGCCAGGCGTTGGCCATCGCTGGCGAGGTGCCAGGCATCCCCGCAGGCCACCTCGTGGCGCATCGGCAGGCGCAGCGCGCCATAGGCCAGGTCGGGGTCGCGCGGCGCGGCTTCGGCATGGACGCGCACGAGCACGATCGCGCCGCGGGCGTCGGACCACACATCCAGCACGGCGGCCTGGCGCTTGATCGCGCCCAGGCCCAGGCCCTGCGTGCCTTGGGTGGAATAGCCGTCGGGCAGGCATTGCGCGAGGCTGAAGCCCGGGCCCTGGTCGATCGCGCACAGCTCCACGCCCAGGCCATGGCGGCCCTGCACGAGCGAGACGTGCATCACCCCGCCGCGTCCATGCTTGAGCATGTTGGTCGCCAGTTCGGTGGCGGCCAGCGCAACGCGCCCGGCGTCCATCTCGCCGAAACCACACTGTTCGGCGACCAGCAGCGCTTCGCGGCGCGCCTGCCCGACCTGCGTGGTTTCCTCGACCGGCACGCGACGGGTCACGTGGCCGGAAAAGTTCACGTCCATTTGGTGATGGTGACCCGCGTGCCCTGGCCCGGCGCGCTCTCCAGCTCGAATTCGTCCACCAGCCGGCGCGAGCCCGACAGGCCCAGGCCCATGCCGGTGCCGGAGGTCCAGCCGTCGGTCAGCGCCTGGTCGATGTCGGGGATGCCCGGGCCCTGGTCAGCGAAAACCAGCCTCACGCCGCGGCGCAGGCCCTGCTGCAGGGTCTCCCACTGCATCTCGCCCCCGCCGCCATAGATGACGGTGTTGCGCGCCAGCTCGCTGGCCGCGGTCACCAGCTTGGTCTGGTCGACCAGCCGCAGGCCACAGGCCACGGCCACCTGGCGCACGGTCTGGCGCGCCAGCACGACGTCCTGTTCGATGCGGACGGGCTGCGACCCACTGGATGCGGTCATGGCGCGGCGTCGGTGTGCTGCAGCAGCTTCATGCCCCGCTCGACATCGAGCGCGGTGCGCACGCCGGTGAGGTTGAGCCCCAGTTCAACCAGCGTGATCGCCACCGCCGGCTGCATGCCGACCACCACGGTGGTCGCGTCCATGATCCGCGCGAGCGCGGAGATGGTGGCGATCATGCGGCCGATGAACGAATCGACGATGTCCAGCGCGGAGATGTCGATCAGCACGCCGCGCGCGGAGGTGGCCTGGATCTTTTCGGTGAGGTCGTCCTGCAGCGCCAGCGCGAGCTGGTCGTGCATGTCGACCTGGATGGTGACCAGCAGCAGGTCACCCATCCGCAGGATGGGGATGCGATCCATGTCAGGGGGCAGCCTTGACCACGTTCTGGCCGGTGCGCTTCAACGCCAGCGCCAGCGCGTCGGCGAGGTTGGCCTTGGTCACGATGCCCTGCAGGTCCAGGCCCAGGTGCACGATGGTCTGGGCGATCTGCGGACGCACGCCGCTGATAATGGCGTCGGCGCCCATCAGGCGGATCGCGGTGACGGTCTTGAGCAGGTGCTGGGCGACGAGGGTGTCGACGGTGGGCACGCCGGTGATGTCGATGATGGCGATTTCCGAGCCGGTATCTACGATGCGCTGCAGCAGCGACTCCATCACCACCTGGGTGCGCTGCGAGTCGAGCGTGCCGATCATCGGCAGCGCGAGCACGCCTTCCCACAGCTTCACCACCGGGGTGGAGAGTTCGAGCATTTCTTCCTGCTGGCGCTGGATCACGTCCTCGCGCGTCTTCTGGAACGCCTGGACGGTGTGCAGGCCGAGCAGGTCGAGCAGTTCGGACAGCGCCCACATCTGCTCGCCGAGGTCCTTGGGCGAATCGGCAAAGCCTTCCTGCACCAGCTCGAACAGCGGGCGCTTGAGCGAGAAGATGAAGGTGGCGGTTTCCGAAGAGTTGAAGCCGCGCAGCACGCGGTCGCGCGAGAGGTCTTCAAGGAAGTGGCGAATTTCCTGCCACTGCTCGCCGCGCAGGTTGCTGGCGTCCTTGGCGGTCATCGCCGCGAGGAACAGGCGCCAGAACTCGCGCACCTGCACTTCCAGTTCGCGGCCAGTGATGCGGGTGTCCTGGCCCTGGCCCACGCGCGCGAGGTCGGCGATCCAGGTCGCCAGCACCTGTTCTTCGTGGGCACGGATAAGGTCGGTGGTGCGCTGCTGCAGAGCCGCCATGGGGAAATCCTGGAAGTGGGGAACAAGGAGACGCGCAGCACCGGCGTGCAAGCCCGACTGCGGAAAAGATGATGGAGATTAATCCAATCGTGCGGGAGCGACCATGGCCGTCCCCCGCGTGCCTCCCCCAGGCGTGGCGCCGACTCCGCGCGCGGTGCTATTGGAGCGTTTTCGCCGTGGCGGGGTTGTGAATGCCCCGAGGGCTTGAGCGGCCCACGGCGAACCTATAGAATCGCCGGCCCGGGATGCGGCGCGCGCTTCATCCCACCGGAAAGGTTCACAGTCCCGCGCGGACATGCGATACTCTCCGGCCTAGCTTCACATTGCCCCGTCGCCAAGCGGTAAGGCACCTGACTCTGACTCAGGCATTCGGTGGTTCGAATCCATCCGGGGCAGCCAAATCCAGAAAGGCCCGATCTCTGATCGGGCCTTTCTTTTTGTCCGTCGAAAAGCACCCAGTCCCTTGTGACCGGCGCATGCCCCCGAAACGACAAAAGCCCGGCCAAGGCCGGGCTTTTGCGTGGGCGGATCCGAAGACCCGCCACCTCCTGCGCGATGGATCAGCGCTTGGAGAACTGGGTCGCGCGGCGGGCCTTGTGCAGACCGACCTTCTTGCGCTCGACCTCACGGGCGTCGCGGGTCATGAAGCCGGCCTTGCGCAGCTCGGACTTCAGCGACTCGTCGTACTCGACCAGCGCGCGGGCGATGCCCAGGCGGATCGCACCGGCCTGGCCGGTGGTGCCACCGCCAGCGGCGGTCACGTAGATGTCGAAGCTTTCGGTGTTCTTGGTCAGCTCCAGCGGCTGGCGCACGATCATGCGCGCGGTCTCACGGCCGAAGAACTCGTCCAGCGGACGGTCGTTGACGGTGATGTTGCCGGTGCCCTTGCGCAGGAACACGCGGGCGGTGGAGGACTTGCGACGGCCAGTGCCGTAGTTCTGAGTGATAGCCATGATTAGATGTCCAGGACCTGCGGCTGCTGAGCGGCGTGCGGATGGTTCGGGCCGGCGTAGACCTTGAGCTTGCGATACATGTCGCGGCCCAGCGGGCCCTTCGGCAGCATGCCCTTGACGGCGATCTCGATCACGCGCTCCGGGTGGCGCTCCAGCGCCTGGGCGAGGTTCTCGGACTTCAGGTTGCCGATGTAGCCGGTGAAGCGGTGATACATCTTGTCCTGCAGCTTCTTGCCGGTCACCGCGATCTTCTCGGCGTTGATCACGACGAGGTAGTCGCCGGTATCGACGTGCGGGGTGTAGACGGGCTTGTGCTTGCCACGCAGGCGGCGGGCCAGTTCGGAAGCGAGACGGCCGAGCGTCTTGCCGGAGGCGTCAACGAGGTACCAGTCGCGCTGGACGGTCTCGGACTTTGCGGTGAACGTAGTCATGGAGAAACTCTTGGTTGAAGTGGTCGGGCGGATTCCGCAGGTTGCCGGAACTTTGCCGCGCGTTTTGGTGAAACGAAGAGGCGGGATTGTACCGGGCCACCCGGGCCCGTGCAAGGCAGCCCCTGGCGGGCGGTTGGCAGGCGGGCGGCGCGGGGTGAAAATCCCCCGCATGGACGATTCCCTCGCCTCCCGTACCCCCGACCTGCGCCGCCACGGCCCCCTGGACCACCTGCTGCTGGAAGCCCAGCGCGCCCTGGAGACGGTGTTCGGCGACCCGGCCGCGCTGCGCCCCAACCCGGCTGGCAAGACCCCGGAAGTCCCGCTGGACGAGGCTGAACGACGTCATTCAGCCGGCCTGATGCGCATCAACCATGTCGGCGAGGTCTGCGCGCAGGGCCTGTATTTCGGCCAGGCCGCGGTCGCCCGGGATGCCCACACCCGCACCCACCTGCTGGATGCGGCGCAGGAGGAGACCGACCACCTCTCCTGGTGCGCCGACCGCCTGCGCGAGCTGGAAAGCCGGCCCAGCCTGTTCAACCCGCTGTGGTACGCCGGCAGCTACGCCCTCGGCGCACTGGCGGCGCTGCGCGGCGACGACTGGAGCCTGGGCTTCGTGGTCGAGACCGAGCGCCAGGTCGAGGCGCACCTGGACGAGCACCTGGAGACCCTGCCGCCGGCGGACCTGCGCAGCCGCGAGATCCTGCGGGTGATGAAGGCCGACGAGGCGCGCCACGCCGAGCATGCCGAACAGGCCGGCGCGCGCATCCTGCCGCAGCCGATCCCGGCGGCGATGGCGCTGGCCTCCAAACTGATGAAGTCGGTCGCCTACCGGCTCTGAGCCGGATTCCGGGGGCGGCATCCGCCCCGCGCTCAACCCACCAGCTTCAGCCCGACCACGCCGGCGACGATCAAGCCGATGCACGCCAGCCGCGGCCACGACGCGCTGTCGCCGAACAGGAAGATGCCCAGCACCGCCACGCCCAGCGCGCCGATACCGGTCCAGATCGCATAGGCCGTGCCGACCGGCAGCGTGCGCAGCGCCTGGGTCAGCAGCCACAGGCTGATCGCCGCGGCCGCCGCGGTACCCAGGCTGGGCCACAACCGGGTGAACCCCTGGCTGTACTTCAGCCCCATCGCAAAGCCGATCTCGAACAACCCGGCCAGCAGCAGATAGATCCAGGACATCGTGCGTCCTCCTTTCCTCAAGGCGAAAAAAAAGCGGCCCGGTGTCTGCACACCGGGCCGCCGTCGGCTCTGTAACGCGGGATTCCGCGCGGCGGGCCGTCCCGCCTGTCGATTCGTGCCGCCACCTTACGCGGTGGCGCCGTAACCGGATGTAACCCTTACTCGGCCAGGTTGCGGCCGTGGAACAGCTCTTCGATCTCGCGCTTGAGCAGCGCCTCGATCTTCATGCGCTCCTTGAACGAGAGGTTCTTGGCCTTTTCCTCGAACAGGTACTGGTCCAGGTCGAAGTCCTTCAGGTGCATCTTCGTGTGGAAGATGTTTTCCTGGTAGACGTTGACGTCGAACATCTCGTAGCGCGACTTGATGTTCTTGGCCAGGAAGTTCTGGATCGAGTTGATCTTGTGGTCGATGAAGTGCTTCTTGCCCTTCACGTCGCGGGTGAAGCCACGGACGCGGTAGTCCATGATCACGATGTCCGATTCCAGCGACTCGATCAGGTAGTTCAGCGCCTTCAGCGGCGAGATCACGCCGCAGGTGGCGACGTCGATATCGGCGCGGAAGGTGGCGATGCCTTCCTGCGGGTGGGTCTCCGGGTACGTATGGACGGTGATGTGGCTCTTGTCCATGTGCGCGACCACGGCGTCGGAGATCAGCTCCTTGCCGGCCTGCTTCTTGTCGATCACCGGCTCTTCGGAGATCAGGATCGTCACCGAAGCACCCTGCGGGTCGTAGTCCTGGCGCGCGATGTTCAGGATGTTGGCGCCGATGATCTCGGCCACATCCGTCAGGATCTGGGTCAGGCGATCGGCGTCGTACTGCTCGTCGATGTACTCGATGTAACGCTGGCGCTCTTCTTCCGTGCGGGCGTAGCAGACGTCGTAGATGTTGAAGCTCAGCGCCTTGGTGAGGTTGTTGAAACCTTGCAACCTCAGGCGAGGCAACGGCTTGACCACGGCGGTCCATCCTCTGGGAGACGGGAAAGGGGGCAATTATGGGCCAAAGCGCACGGTAGCGGAACGGCTACCGCCGACAACGGTTTACCAGAGGCGAGCCATCCCGTTAAGCTTCCGGGAATCGAGCCGCGGAACCACCATGAACCTAGGGAACAACACGGGTATGACATCAGTACGTCAAGCGACGACGCCCCTGTCCCTGGACACGGCGACCATCGAGCGCTTCCTCGCCCACAGCCACCGACGCCGCTACCCCACCCGCACGGACGTTTTTCGCCCGGGCGACCCGGCGGGCACGCTCTATTATGTGATCAGCGGCTCAATCAGCATCATCGCCGAGGAAGAGGACGACCGCGAGCTGGTGCTGGGCTACTTCGGCGCCGGCGAGTTCGTGGGTGAAATGGGCCTGTTCATCGAGTCCGACACCCGCGAGGTGATCCTGCGCACCCGCAGCCAGTGCGAGCTGGCCGAGATCAGCTACGAGCGCCTGCACCAGCTGATGCAGACCAGCCTGTCGGCCGATGCGCCCCGGCTGCTCTACGCCATCGGCGTGCAGCTCTCCAAGCGCCTGCTGGACACCACCCGCAAGGCCAGCCGCCTGGCCTTCCTGGACGTCACCGACCGCATCGTGCGCACCCTGCACGACCTGGCGCGCGAGCCGGAAGCCATGAGCCACCCGCAGGGCACCCAGCTGCGCGTCTCGCGGCAGGAGCTGGCCAGGCTGGTCGGCTGTTCGCGTGAAATGGCCGGCCGCGTGCTCAAGAAGCTGCAGGCCGACGGCCTGCTGCATGCCCGCGGCAAGACGGTGGTGCTCTACGGCACCCGCTGAGGGCCCACCGCACCGCCCACTTTCCCGACCCCCGGCCCGCCGGGGGTCGCGCGTTTCAGGGCAGCGGATCGCCGGCGCGGTCCGCGCAACCCCAATTCAGGATCGGCGTGCCCGGCGGCAGTACCTGGCGGAAATAGTCCACGCGGCGCGCCTTCGGATTGACCACCACCGGCGCGCGCGCGGCCTTGAGCAGCGGCAGGTCGGCGGTGCTGTCGGAGTAGGCGATGGCGATGTCGCCGTAGCCCAGCTCGCGCAGCATGCGCATCTTCTCTTCGTTGTGGCAGTGGCGCACCGCGCCCACGCCGCCCAGGCGCGGGCCGATCAGGCTGCCGACCACCGGCACGTCCTCGTGGGCCACGAACGCCAGGATCGCCCGCGCCAGCTCCGGCGGCGCGCCGGTCGCCACGACCACCCGGTCGCCGGCCCGGCGGTGCCCGGCGAACACTTCCAGCGCATGCGGCAGCAGGCGGGCGCGCACGTCGTCCTGGTGGGCGAGCACGTAGGCGTCGATGACCCGGTTGAACTCGCGCGCGCCTTTCAGGCCGAACGTGGCGATCCACACATAGCCGGAGATGCCGTGCCGGCGCGTCGGCAGCAATGCCACCAGCGGGCCCAGCAGCGGCGTCAGCAGCAGCGCGGCCAGCAGGCGCAGGGGGTTGCGGCGGATCAGCCAGGCGAACAGGTGGCTGCCGGAATCGCCGTCGTAGAGGGTGTGGTCGAAATCGAACACCACCAGCGGCGCGGCGGCGCCGGGCACTGGAGGCGCACTCACGGGAAGAACAGCGCGCGCAGCGCCTCGCCGGGTTCCTCGGCGCGCATGAACGCCTCGCCGACCAGGAACGCGTTCACGCCCTGCCCGCGCATCAGCGCCACGTCGTCCGGGCCGAGGATGCCGCTTTCGGTGACCAGCAGGCGGTCGCGCGGCACCGCGGCGCGCATCGCCAGCGTGGTATCCAGCGTGACCTCGAAGGTGCGCAGGTTGCGGTTGTTGATGCCGACCAGCGGCACCGGTACCTGGATGGCACGCTCGAGCTCGTCGATATCGTGCACTTCCACCAGCACGTCCATGCCCAGCGACAGCGCCAGGCCGGAGAGATCGGCCAGCTGCGCGTCGTCCAGCGCGGCGACGATCAGCAGGATGCAGTCCGCGCCCAGCGCGCGCGCCTCGTACACCTGGTACGGGTCGATGGTGAAATCCTTGCGCAGCACCGGCAGCGTGCAGGCCTCGCGGGCCTGCTGCAGGTAGGCATCGGCGCCCTGGAAGAAGTCCACGTCGGTGAGCACCGACAGGCAGCTGGCGCCGCCGAACTCGTAGCTCACCGCGATATCCGCCGGGCGGAAGTCCGGCCGGATCACGCCCTTGGACGGGCTGGCCTTCTTCACCTCGGCGATCACCGCCGGGTCACCCAGGGCGATGGCGGCCTGCAGGGCATTGGCGAAGCCGCGCACCGGCGAGGCATCGGCGGCACGCGCCACGACCTCGGCCAACGGCACGCGCGCGCTGCGCTCGGCGATTTCTTCGGCCTTCCGGGCCAGGATCGTGTTGAGAATGTCGCTCATCGCAGGGATATCCGTAAGACCGCGCATTATCGACCAAAGCCCGCCGGCCGGCCAACGCGGCCCGCGTGCTTATTGGGCGGCCAACGTGCGGGTCAGGGCCACGTACTCGTGCAGCTTGGCGCGGGCGCTGCCATCGGCGATGGCCGCCCGCGCACGCGCGATGCCATCGGCGATGTCGTGCGCCACGCCGGACACGTACAGCGCCGCACCGGCATTGAGCGCCACGATGTCCAGCGCCGGGCCGGGCTGGTTGTCGAGCACGCCCAGCAGCATCGCCTTCGACTGCTCCGGGTCGTCCACCTTGAGGTTGCGGCTGTGCGACATGGCGATGCCGAAATCCTCCGGATGAATCTCGTATTCGCTCACCTGGCCGTCGCGCAGCTCGCCGACCAGCGTGCCGGCGCCGAGCGATATCTCGTCCATGCCATCGCGACCCCACACCACCAGTGCGCGTTCCGCGCCCAGCTCGTGCAGCACGCGCGCCTGGATGCCGACCAGGTCCGGATGGAACACGCCCATCAGGATGCTCGGCGCGCCGGCCGGGTTGGTCAGCGGCCCGAGGATGTTGAAGATCGTGCGCACGCCCATCTCGCGGCGTACCGGCGCCACGACTTTCATCGCAGGGTGATGCACCGGGGCGAACATGAAGCCGATGCCGCTGGCGGCGATGGCGCGGCCGACCTGCTCGGGCTGCAACTCGATGATCGCGCCCAGCGCCTCGAGCGCATCGGCGCTGCCGGACTTCGAGGAGACGCTGCGGTTGCCATGCTTGGCCACGCGCGCACCGGCGGCGGCCGCGACGAACATCGTGCAGGTGGAGATGTTGAAGGTATGCGAGCCGTCGCCGCCGGTGCCGACGATGTCGACCAGGTGCGAGCGGTCGGCCACCTCGACGGTGCGCGAGAACTCGCGCATCACCTGCGCGGCGCCGGCGATTTCGCCCACGGTCTCCTTCTTGACGCGCAGGCCGGTGAGGATGGCCGCGGTCATCGTTTCGGATACCTCGCCGCGCATGATCCTGCGCATCAGCATGACCATCTCGTCGAAGAAGATCTCGCGGTGTTCGATGGTGCGCTGGAGCGCTTCCTGGGCAGTGAAGGTCATGGTCGTCACGGGGCGGCGTGTTCGGGGATTGTCACAGCGGGCGCTCGAGGAAATTGCGCAGCAGCGCGTGGCCGTGCTCGGTGAGGATGGATTCGGGATGGAACTGCACGCCCTCCACCGGGTGGGTGCGATGGCGCAGGCCCATGATCTCTTCCATCGATCCGTCCGGGTTCTCGGTCCAGGCGGTGATCTCCAGCGCGTCGGGCAGCGTGCGCTTGTCCACCACCAACGAGTGGTAGCGCGTGGCCTCGTAACGATCCGGCAGGCCGGCGAACACGCCCTTGCCTTCATGGCGGATCGGCGAGGTCTTGCCATGCATGATGTTGCCGGCGCGGATCACGTCGCCGCCGTAGACCTGGCCGATGCCCTGGTGGCCCAGGCACACGCCGAGGATGGGCGTGGTGGGGCCGAGCTTCTCGATCAGCGCCAGCGAGATGCCGGCCTCGTTCGGCGTGCACGGGCCGGGCGAGACGACGATGCGCTCGGGCTTGAGCGCGGCGATCTGCTCGACGCTCATCGCATCGTTGCGCACCACCGTCACCTCGGCGCCCAGCGCCTGCAGGTACTGCACGAGGTTGTAGGTGAAGCTGTCGTAGTTGTCGAGCATCAGCAGCATGGCGGGAATCTCAGGGGGCGATCAGGAAGATCGCGTAGACGTATTCGGTGAGGGTGAGGCTGCCGGCCTCGAGGGATTCGGCCTGGACCTTGTCCGAGGCGCGTGGCTCGGGCACGTCGAAGGCGGGCGCTGGCGGCGCTGGCAGAACCGGGCCGCCGTGCCATCGGCCCTCTCCCCAGCTGCCCGCCTGAATGCCGTAAGCGAAATCGGGGGCCACTTCGGAGATCGTGTAAAGCCCGCCCAGCCGGACGCCGTAGGCATCGGCGAGCTTGCCGGCAGTTTCGCGCGTCTGGGCTACGGCCTCACGCTTCAGCTCGCCGCGCACGCGCGTTTCTTCGCTGTAGGAAGGCGTCACGCCGCTGACCTGCAGGTGGTCGCTGGTCTTCAGCCCGCCCAGCACCGCGCGCACCTGCTCCAGCCGAGAGAACGTGGCCGACAGCCGACGGCTGACCTGAGTGCCCTCGAATACCTGCCGTCCATCCACATACCGGCTGCTGGGTTCGATCGAGAGCGAAGATGCCTCGATGGAATCGGCCAACGCCTTGTTCGCCTTGAACAGTCCCAGCACGGTGGCCGCGTCTGCCTGGACGCGGCTACGGGCGAGTTCGGGCGAAGCGTCGGTCTGCTCCAGGCGGACACTCAGCATGAAGCGATCCGGCATCACTTCCCGCTCGCCTTTCCCGCGTACCAGCAGATGCGGCTGCGACGGCAAACTGTTGACCTGCGCAACGGCCACCCAGGGCGCGAGCATCAGGCAGGCGGACATGACAGCGGCAACGAGACGGCGCATGCGGACAATTCCTTGTGTCATGGGTCAGGTCAGTTGGGCGTAATCGCCACAGAGGGTATCCACCATCGCGGCGGTGGTCGCCCACGAGGTGACGAAACGGATCACCACCTCGCCGTCGGCGCGGGTTTCCCATCGCTCGAAATCGTAGCGGCGCGCCAGCGCATCGAGCTGCGCTGCAGTGACGACGATGAACTGCTGGTTGGTCGGCGACGCCACCACGAAGCGCGCACCGGCTGCTTCCAGCCCTTCGCGCAGCCGCCGCGCCATGCGGTTGGCATGCTCGGCCAGCGCGAAGAACAGCCCGTCCTCGAACAGGGTGGCGAACTGCACGCCCAGCACCATGCCCTTGGCCAGCAGCGCACCGCGCTGCTTGAGCAGGTAGCGGAAATCTTCCTGCAACGCGTGATTCACGATCACCAGCGCCTCGCCGAGCAATGCGCCGTTCTTGGTGCCGCCGATATAGAAGGCGTCGGTCAGCGCGGCGATGTCGGCCAGGGTGAGGTCGTTGCCTTCCGCGGTCAGCGCCGCGCCCAGGCGCGCGCCATCCAGGAACAGCAGCAGCCCGCGCGCGCGACACAGGCGCGAGATCGCCTCCAGTTCGGCGCGGCGATAGATCGTGCCCAGCTCGGTGGTATCGGAGACGTACACCAGCTTCGGCTGCACGAGGTGCTCGTTGTCGTGCACCGCCAGCAGCGCTTCGATGGCCTCCGGCGTCAGCTTGCCGTCGACGCCCGGCGCGGTGAGCACCTTGTGGCCGGTCAGCTCGATCGCACCGGTCTCGTGCACGGCGATATGCCCGCTCTCGGCGGCGATCACCGCCTGGTGCGGGCGCAGGAATGCGCCGATCGCGGTGAGGTTGGTCTGCGTGCCGCCGGCCAGCAGGTGCACCTGCGCCTGCGGTTGCGCGCAGGCCGCGCGGATGAGTTCCGCCGCCCGCTGGCTGTGGCGGTCCAGCCCATAGCCGGCGTTCTGCTCGCCACTGGCGCTGGCAAGCGCCTGCAGCAGGCGCGGGTGCGCGCCTTCGCTGTAATCGTTGCGGAAGCCGATCCGCGCCACTCGCGCGTCCATCACAGCCCCTTCGCCGCCTGGGCGACGGCGCGGAACAGCGCGCGGCCCTTGTTCATCGTTTCCTGCCATTCGGCGTCCGGGTCGGAGTCGTAGACCACGCCGCCGCCGGCCTGCACGTACAGATGGCCGTCCTGGATCACCGCGGTGCGGATCGCGATGGCGGTATCGGCATCGCCATGCCAGCCGATGTAGCCCACCGCGCCGGAGTACACGTTGCGCCGCACCGGCTCCAACTCGCGGATGATCTCCAGCGCGCGGATCTTCGGCGCGCCGCTGACGGTGCCGGCCGGGAACGTCGCGCGCAGCACGTCGCTGTAGCTCAGCCCGGCCTTCAGCTTGCCGGTCACCTCGCTGACGATGTGCATGACGTGGCTGTAGCGCTCGATCACGAACTGCTCGCCCACTTCCACCGTGCCGGGCTCGGCCACGCGGCCGACGTCGTTGCGGCCGAGGTCGATCAGCATGACGTGCTCGGCGCGCTCCTTCGGGTCGGCCAGCAGCTCGGCTTCCAGCGCGGCGTCCTGCTCGGGCGTGGCGCCACGCGGGCGGGTGCCGGCGATGGGCCGCACGGTGACCACGCCATCGCGCAGGCGGGCGAGGATTTCCGGCGAGGAGCCCACCACCTGGGTGCCGCCCACGTCGATGTAATACATGTACGGCGAGGGGTTCAGCGCACGCAGCGCGCGATACACGTCGATCGGCCGCGCGCGGAACGGCACGCGCAGGCGCTGGCTCGGCACGACCTGGAAGATGTCGCCGGCGCGCACGTATTCCTGCGCCTTGCGCACCACCTCGTGGTACTCCTCGCGGGTGAACGACGAGCGGAAATCCTGCTCGTCGATGGCATCGGAGACCTGCGCCTGCGGGTAGCCGGCGCCGGCCTGGCGCAGCCGGTGCGCCAGCTCGTCGAGCCGGCGGTTGGCGCGCGCGAAGGCCTGCGGCTGGCGCGGGTCGGCATGCACGATCAGGTACAGGCGGCCCTTGAGGTTGTCGAACACCGCCAGCTCTTCGGACAGCATCAGCAGGATGTCCGGCGTGCCGAGCTCGTCGGGCTTGTCGCCGGCAGCCAGGCGCGGCTCGATGTACTGGATGCACTCGAAGCCGAACCAGCCCACCAGGCCACCGGTGAACCCGGGCAGGCCCGCGAACTGCGGGACCGAATGCTCGGCGCGCAGCGCCTCGACCTCGGCCAGCGGGTCGGTGACCTCGCGCGTCTCCACCACTTCGCCCAGCTCGCTCACTTCCAGCGTGTGGCCGCGGAAGCTGTATATCCGCCGCGCGGGCAGGCCGATGATCGAATAGCGACCGAAGCGTTCGCCGCCCTCGACCGATTCGAACAGATAGGTATGCGGGCCGTCGGCGAGTTTCAGGTAGACCGAAAGCGGCGTGTCCAGGTCGGACAGCACTTCACGGACGACAGGGATGCGGGTGTGGCCTTCAGCGGCCTGCTGCTGGAACTGCTCGGCAGTGATCAAGACGACTTTCCTTCCGGGAGGCTGCGGTGCGGGGAGGGACGACGGCAACGGGCCACCATCGCCACCAGCGGCGAGCGGAAGAGAAGGAACGCGGGGTCGTCAGAGTGGACACCGCCCCACTTTAACCCAAACCCGTGGGCGGTGTGGGCGTGGTATCGGACGAAACCGTCAGCTTGCGACCAGCGGGCACTCGACGGGCAGGTGCATGCGCAGCCGGTGGCGCATGCATTCGATGCGGAAATGGCGGGCGGTGACGGGTTCGCCGTCGAGGTTGAGCACCAGCGGCGCGGGCGCGTCGATTTCCAGCCACGATAGCTGACGGCGCTCGGCCACCCGCTCCAATGCGGCGCGCTTGCCGCCGCGTACCAGCGTGCCCAGCGTGGCGGCGACATCGCCGGCGAGGTCGGGGATCACCGTGACTTCTAGCAGGCCGTCGTCGACGAGCGCGTCCGGGCACAGCGCCTGGCCACCGCCGGCCTGGCGGCCGTTGCCCACGCCGAGCGCGATGAAGCCGCCTTCCCACGCGAAATCCGGCCCGCGCAGGCGCGCCTGCACCGGCTCGATGCGGCCGAGCCGCGACAGGCCGGTGACCAGGTACGCCAAGCCACCCAGCAAGTCCTTCAATCCCTCGTCGGTCTCCACGGTCACCTGGGTGCCGAATCCGCCGCTGGCGAGGTTGGCGCACCAATGGACCTGGCCGTTGGCCTCCAGCCGCAACAGGTCCAGCGGCTGCGCGGGACGCTCCTCAATCAGCCGCAGCGCCGCGTCGGGCTCGGCGGGAATGTTGGCGGCACCGGCGAAATCGTTGGCCGTGCCCAGCGGCAGCAGGCCGAGCGAAGGCAGCACGTCGGCGGACTCATCGCGATGCGCCAGCGTGGTCGCCACCTCGCTCAGCGTGCCGTCGCCGCCGCCGGCGATCACCGTGTCCACGCCATCGCCGATGGCCTCGGCGACATAGCGCTCGGCATCGCCCCCTTCCCAGGTCACGCGCACGTCCAGGTGGATGCCGCGCCCGCGCGCGTCATGCACCGCCTCGCGCACTGCGTCGTCGCCGGCGGCCTTGCCGTTGAGGATGAGTCGCCAGCGCGGGGGCTGCATGCGTGAATCCAGGGAGGAGAGAGGTGCTCGAACGCTAGCAAGCCGGCGATGCCAGCTTCGTGAACGCATTCAAACGTTTCGTGTGCGACGCGTGCGCCATGTCATGGCGATGTCATCGATGCGACCTAACGTGGAGGGCCATAGCAGGGACGACGGGCGGAGGCAGGATAAGCCTCCAATCTTCCGGGTCCGCCCGCACGGGCGGATCCCATTCGTTCAAGGCGCCGCATCCTCTCTCCTGCGGCGCACTGGCAAGTGGCGCGCGTTCGCGTCGATCGGGCTGACGGTCCCTCCCCCGGCAGGCACCCGATCGACGCGACGAACGCTGCTCAGCGAACGCCGGCGGCGAACTCGCGCAGCGCCTGGCCTTCCATCCGGTACACCGTCCACTCGTCCATCGGCCGTGCGCCCGCCGCGCGGTAGAAGTCGATGGCCGGCTGGTTCCAGTCCAGCACCGACCATTCGAAACGCCCGCAGCCACGTTCCACCGCCAGTTGGGCCAGGTGGCGCAGCAGCGCCAGGCCCGCGCCGTTTCCGCGATGTTCCGGGCGCACGAACAGGTCTTCCAGGTAGATGCCGTTGCGGCCCAGCCAGGTCGAGTAATTGAAGAAGTACACGGCAAACCCGACCGCCACGCCGTCCTGCTCGCACACCAGCGCATGCGCGGTGGCGCCCTCGCCGAACAGGCTGGCGCGCAGGTCCTCGACGGTGGCCTTCACCGCGTCGGGTTCGCGCTCGTACACCGCCAGCGCGGTGACCAGCTCGTGCAGCAGCGCCGCGTCTTCCGGGGCGGCGGCACGGATGCGCGGCGCGGGGCTCATCGGGCGGCCGCCACGGCCACGCGCATCTTGCGGATGACGTCGGCGTAGTCGGGCGCGTTGAAGATCGCCGAGCCGGCCACGAAGGTATCCGCGCCGGCGGCGGCAATCTCGCCGATGTTGTCGGCCTTCACCCCGCCGTCGATCTCCAGGCGGATCGACTTGCCGGTGGCGTCGATCTTGCGGCGCACCGCGCGCAGCTTGTCCAGCGCGGAGGGAATGAAGGCCTGCCCGCCGAAACCCGGGTTCACCGACATCAGCAGCACCATGTCCAGGTCTTCCAGCACCCAGTCCAGGAAGTCCACCGGCGTGGCCGGGTTGAGCACCAGGCCCGCCTTGCAGCCATGCGACTTGATCAGCTGGATGGTGCGGTGGACGTGGCGGCTGGCCTCCGGGTGGAAGCTGATGTACGTCGCGCCGGCCTCGGCGAAATCCGGGATCAGGCGGTCCACCGGCTCCACCATCAGGTGCACGTCGATCGGCGCGGTGACGCCGTGCTTGCGCAGCGCCTGGCACACCATCGGGCCGATGGTCAGGTTCGGCACGTAGTGGTTGTCCATCACGTCGAAGTGCACCCAGTCGGCGCCGGCGGCGATGACGTTGTCCACCTCCTCGCCAAGCCGGGCGAAGTCGGCCGAAAGGATGGACGGGGCGATGATGCAGGTGGACATGGCGGTCTCCAGGAGGGGATCAGCGCCGGCGGCGGCGCTGGATGCGGTCGTAGGCGGCGTTGATCTGGCTGGCGCGACGCTCGGCCTGGCGGCGCGCCTCGGGGGCGGCGCGGGCCACCTTGTCGGGGTGGAACTGCGACATCAGCCGGCGGTAGGCCAGGTCGATCTCCGCGGCGGTGGCGTCGGAGGTCAGCCCAAGCTCGCGGTACGGGTCGTCGCGCTCGCCACTGAACCAGCCGCGGTCGAAGGCATGGCCGATCAGCAGGCCGATCACCGCGCCCAGCAGCGGGCTGGGCCGGCACAGCAGGGCGCCGATGAGGAAACCCAGCAATTTTCCGTACCTGGGCATGCGTCGACAGTGTCGCGGGACAGGGCCGGCCATTCTACGCCAGCGGCGGGTCGGGACCGGCCCGACCGGCCGCGTCGGGGTCCGCCCCGGCGGCATGCGCGGCGCAGGGCCGGCAGGCCCCCATCCGGCCCCGAAGCGCCGTACACTACGCGGCCCGCTGTCGCCGCCGCGGGCCCGACGGGTCCCGGGGACAGCGCCAATGCGAAGTCCTTAGGAGTGCCTGTGTCGACCACGCTGTTGCAATCCGATCTCCCCGGCCTGCCCTTGCGTCACCGCGGCAAGGTTCGCGATGTGTTCGATATCCCCCGCGAGCGCCTGCCCGCCGACGCCCCGCCGGGCGACTACCTGTTGATGGTCGCCACCGACCGCCTCTCCGCGTTCGACGTGGTGCTGCCCGACCCGATCCCGGGCAAGGGCGAGATGCTCTGCCAGGTCTCCAACTTCTGGTTCAAGAAGACCGAACACCTGATGCCGAACCACCTCACCGGCATCGACGTGGCCAGCGTGCTGCCCGACGGCGTGGACAAGGCGCTGTACGCCAAGCGCGCGGTGGTGACGCGCAAGCTCAAGCCGGTGCCGGTGGAGGCGATCGCCCGCGGTTATCTCATCGGCAGCGGCTGGAAGGATTACCAGCGCACCGGCAAGGTGAGCGGCATCGAACTGCCGGACGGCCTGCGCCAGGCGCAGAAGCTGCCCGAGCCGATCTTCACCCCCTCGACCAAGGCCGCCGTCGGCGACCACGACGAGAACATCGACTTCGACGCGATGGTGAAGACCGTCGGCGCCGAACTGGCCGAGCGCGTGCGCGACGCGACGCTGCGCATCTACCGCTTCGCGGCCGACTTCGCCGCCGAGCGCGGCATCCTGCTGGCGGACACCAAGTTCGAGTTCGGCACCGACGCCGATGGCCGCCTGTACATCATGGACGAGATGCTGACCCCGGATTCCTCGCGCTACTGGCCGGCCGACCAGTACGAAGTGGGCACCAGCCCGCCGAGCTATGACAAGCAGTTCGTGCGCGACTACCTGGAAACGCTGGACTGGAACAAGACCGCGCCGGGCCCGGCGCTGCCGGCCGAGGTGATCTCGCGCACGCGGGCGAAATACGCCGAGGCGCTGGAGAAGCTGGCCGGGATCTCGGTCGATTGAACGAAGGGGCGCGCAGGCGCCCCTTCTTCTTTGCGGAGGCGGTCCGCGCAGCGCTGTCGCGCCAGCGGTATCCTTGGCCCATTCCTGGGAGGGAACATGGACATCTCCGCCGCGCGCCCGATCGACCGCTTCTTCGCCAGCTATTCCGGCGACCATCGCAACGAACTGAACCAGCGCATCCACGTGGTCGCCGTGCCGGCCATCCTGTGGTCGGTGGTGGCGCTGCTGTGGTGCATCCCGGTCGGCGGCACGCTGCTGCGCAGCGGCATCTGGGCGGCGCTGGCGATGTTCGGCGCGTGGATGTTCTACAACCGGCTGTCGCGGCGCATGGGCCTGGGCATGCTGGCGGTGTTCTTCTTCTGCGGCTGCCTGTGCCGCCTGCTGGAAATGCGCATCGGCCTGGACAACCTGCTGTGGCTGGCCATCGGCGTGTTCGTGGTGGCGTGGATCGCGCAGTTCATCGGCCACAAGTTCGAAGGCCGCAAGCCCAGCTTCCTCACCGACCTGGTGTACCTGCTGATCGGCCCGGCCTGGGTGCTCGCCAAGCTCTACCGCCGCATGGGCTGGCGCTACTGAGCCACGCTCAGGCGCCGACCTCCGCCGCGCCCGGCGCGAAACCGCGCGGCGCGTAACCGAAATCGCGCCGTGCCGGCGCCAGGTCGAACACCAGGTCGGCGCGCATGCGCCGCAGCGCTTCGGCGTTGAGGCCGCGCAGCCGGCCGGCGGCATGCGCGATGCGCAACATCCCGGTGAACAGCGGCGTGGGTACGCGATGCAGCGTGGCCGGCGGGGCCAGCGCCTGCAGCACGCGCGCCACCATCTGGTCATAGGACAGCACTTCGCCGCCGCCCACCGCGTACGCGTGCTGGTAAGTGGCCGGCGAAGTCCACGCGGCCAGCGCGGCATCGGCCAGGTCGTCCACGTGCACCGGCTGGCGCAGGCCGGCGGCGCTGCGCGGCAGCACGAAGCGGCCATGGCGCCGCGCCATCGCGGCGATGACACTGAGCGTGGCGTCGCGCCCGGCGCCGTAGACCAGGGTCGGGCGCAGCACGGTGGCGGCGGTGCCGCGCGCGGCGGCCGCGGCGAACAGCGTCGCTTCGGCCTCGGCCAGGCGACGTGCGACATCGCGCTCGCCCGCGTCGGCCGAATCGGCCTTCACTTCCACGCTGGTGGAGCCGAACGCGACGACGCGCGCCGGCGCACCCGACTGCCCGGCGAACCAGCGCGCGAAGTGGTCGAGCGGGCCGCAGCTGAATACCGCTTCGACCCCGGCCGGCAGCGTGCCCGCTTCGGACAGGCCGCCGGCGCGCCAGGTCAGGCCGGGCCGCGGGGCTTGCGGCTGGCGCGACCATGCGGTGACTTCCACGCCACGCGCCAGCAGGCGGTCCAGCACGCGCTCGCCGATCTGCCCGCTGCCGCCGAACACCCAGGCATGGCGTGGCGAAGAAGGCGTGGGAAGCGGGGCATCGTTCGACATGCGGGCCATGATACCGGCGCCTCACGCGCGGCAGCGTAGACTCGGGCGCGCGCCCTCCCCGCCTGGAGAGATGTGATGTCCGACGTTCCCGTCGTACCCCCGTCCTCGGTGCTGCTGGCCACCGACCTGAGCGCCCGGGGCGATCGCGCCTTCGATCGCGCCGTGCAGCTCGCGCGGCAATGGGACGCCCGCCTGGTGGTCGTCACCGTGCTGCCTTCCACGCAGGAACTCGATTTCCACGACCCCATCCTCGGCTCGCCGCCGTGGCAGCGGCCGGCGGTGCTCGCGCCCCTCGTCGAGCGGCGCCTGCGCCGCGACCTGGCGGTGGACGACCTCGATTTCGAGGTGCAGGTGGAAAGCGGCGCGGTCGGGCCGGCGCTGCAGCGCGTGGCGCAATCGCATGCCTGCGGGTTGATCGTCGCCGGCGTCGCCCGCAATGCGTTGTTCACCCAGCCCAGCCTCGGTTCGTCGATCGGCTGGCTGTCGCGCCATGCCACGCTGCCGCTGCTGGTGGTGCACCGGCGCGTGCATGGGCCGTATCGCAGCCTGGCCTGGGCGAGCGACCTCTCGCCCACCTCCACGCGCGCCCTGCACGAGGCACTGGCGCTGTTCGGCGACCCGGTCACGCTGGCCGCGCTGCACGCCTTCCACGTCCCGCGGCTGGGCCAGCGCGACACGCACGCCGCCACCGCGATAGCGCAGGCGCGCACGCGTGCGCAGGACGCGCTGCATGCCAACCTCGACGCGCTCGGCCTGCCCACCGCCCTGCGCGGCCGGCTGGAATCGGTGGTGAGCGATGCCGAACCCTCGCGCCTCGTGCGCGATTACGTGCGTGATCACGACACCGACCTGGTCGTGGTCGGCGGCCACGGGCGCAGTGCGCTCACCGGCCTGCTGCTGGGCGATGTCGCCGGCCGCATCCTGGGTACCGTGCAGACCGACACGCTGTTCGTGCGCGACCGCGGCGAGGTGGCCGCCACGATGCGCGTGGCGTCCTGAGCGGCGCGCCGGCCAAACCGAACGCGCCATTCATTTCCCTGCCCGGCCGCGCGCGTTGCGCTGTTAGACTCGGGGCACTGCTCGCGAATCGCCGCTTACAAGGCCCGATCCCTGCATGATCCCGTTCCTCGAAATCCTGCTGGCGCTGCCGTTCCTGGCCGCCGCGGCGGTCGCCGCGCTGCGCGGAAGGTCGCGTCCCGCGCTGGCCTGGCTGGCCGGGGCCGCGCCGTTGCTGGGGCTGTTGCTGCTCATATGGCTGGCGCCGGCGGTGTTCGGCGGCCATGTGGTGCGCGGCGAACACGCATGGCTGCCGCAGGTCGGACTGAGCTTCGCGTTGCGCCTGGACGGCCTGGCCTGGATGTTCGCCGTGCTGGTGCTGGCGATCGGCGCGCTGGTGGTGATGTACGCGCGCTACTACCTCTCGCGCGAGGACAGCGCGGCGCGCTTCTATGCCTTCCTGCTGTTGTTCATGGGCGCGATGCTCGGGCTGGTGCTGGCCGGCAACCTGCTGCTGTTGCTGGTGTTCTGGGAACTGACCAGCCTCAGCTCGTTCCTGCTGATCGGCTTCTGGACGCACCGTTCGGACGCGCGCGAAGGCGCGCGCATGGCGCTGGTCATTACCGGCGGCGGCGGGCTGGCGCTGCTCGGCGGCGTGCTGCTGATCGGCCGCATCGTCGGCAGCTACGACCTGGACGTGGTGCTCGCCTCCGGCCAGGCACTGCGTGCCAGCCCGCTGTATCCGGCGGCCCTGTTCCTGGTGCTGGGCGGCATCTTCACCAAGAGCGCGCAGTTCCCGTTCCAGTTCTGGCTGCCGCATGCGATGGCCGCGCCCACGCCGGTGTCGGCCTACCTGCATTCGGCGACGATGGTGAAGGCCGGCGTGTTCCTGCTGGCGCGGCTGCATCCGGCGCTCGCCGGCAGCGACCTGTTCTTCTACACGGTGAGCGGCGTCGGCGCGATCACCCTGGTGCTGGGCGCCTGGCACGCCATCTTCCAGCACGACCTCAAGGGCCTGCTCGCCTACTCGACGATCTCCCACCTCGGGCTGATCACGATGCTGTTCGGCCTGTCCACGCCGATGGCGGTGGTGGCCGGCGTGTTCCATATCCTCAACCACGCGGTGTTCAAGGCCTCGCTGTTCATGGCTGCGGGCATCATCGACCACGAGACCGGCACGCGCGACATGCGCCGGCTCGGCAACCTGCGCCGCTACCTGCCCGTGACCAGCGCGCTGGCGATCGTCGCCTCGCTGGCGATGGCCGGCATCCCGCTGCTCAACGGCTTCCTGTCCAAGGAGATGTTCTTCGCCGTGGCGCTGGAAACCGAAGCGCCGGCACCGATGCGGGTGTTCACCTCGGTGGCCGCGCTGCTGGCCAGCGTGCTGGGCGTGGCCTACAGCCTGCGCTTCGTGCACGACACCTTCTTCGGCCAGGGCCCGCGCCAGCTCGACCACCTGCCGCACGAACCGCCGCGCTGGATGCGCATCCCGGTCGGCATCCTGGTGGCGATCTGCGTGGCGGTGGGCATGGTGCCCGGGCTGACCGTGGCGCCGGTGCTGCGCGTGGCCGCCGGGGCGATCCTCGGCCCGCAACTGCCCGACTACAGCCTGGCGGTATGGCATGGCCTGAACTGGCCGTTGGCGATGAGCTTCGCCGGCGTGGTCGGCGGCGTGGCGCTGTATTTCGGCCTGCGCCGCATGCTGGACCTGTACGCGGTGTCCTCGCGTTCGCAGGGCAAGGCGCTGTTCCAGTGGCACCTGGATGCGCTGTCCGGGCTGGCGCTGCGCTTCACCTCGCTGATCGTCGATGGACGGATGCAACGCATGCTGCTCCTGCTGGTGCTGGCCGCACTGGCGGTCGGCCTGGCGCCCTTCATCGGTGAAGGCACGCTGCCGGCGTGGCAGGCGCCGCAGCCGATCCCGCTGCTGGGCTGGGCGCTGTGGCTGCTGCTGGTGGCCTGCACGCTCGGCGGCCTGTTCCTGCATCGCCAGCGCTTGCTGGCGGTGATGGTGATCGGCGGCAGCGGCCTGGCGGTGAGCCTGGTGTTCGTGTTCCTCTCCGCGCCGGACCTGGCGCTGACCCAGCTGCTGGTGGAGATGGTCACGCTCACCCTGATGCTGCTGGCGATGAACTACCTGCCCAGCGTCTCGCGGCCTGAGCGCGTGCGCTGGGTGCGCTGGCGCGACGCGGCCATCGCCATCGCCTGCGGCACGGGGCTGGCGGCGCTGTCCTACGCCCTGATGACCCGCCCCAGCCGCACCATGGCCGGCGAGATGCTGGCCCGCTCGCTGCCCGAGGCGTATGGCCACAACGTGGTCAACGTGATCCTGGTGGACTTCCGCGGCTTCGATACGTTCGGCGAGATCTGCGTGTTCGCCATTGCCGGCCTGGTCGTTCACGCGCTGCTGCGCCGCGCGCGCATGGCGCCGGAGAAAGTGATGCCCGGCCCGCCGATCAAGCTGCCGGTCCCGGCCGACCTTACCCAGCTGCTGTTCCCGCTCACGCTCACCGTCTCGGTGTTCCTGTTCCTGCGTGGCCACAACGCGCCCGGTGGCGGCTTCGTCGCCGGCCTGGTGCTGGCCGTGCCGCTGCTGATGCAGTACGTCATCCAGGGCACCGAATCGGTGGAATCGCGCTTCGGCTTCGACTATGTGCGCTGCATCGGCGCGGGCCTGGCCATCGCCCTGCTCAGCGGCGCGGCCTCGATGCTGTTCGGCGTGCCGTTCCTCACCAGCGGCCATGCCGAGCTCGACCTGCCGCTCATCGGCACGCTCGAACTGGCCAGCGCGATGGGCTTCGATACCGGCGTGTACCTGGTGGTGTTCGGCTCGGTGATGCTGATGCTCTCGATGATGGGCACGGTGAAGCCCTCGCTGACGCGCCGCTCGCTGCGCGGCGAGATCGACCCGGCGCGACGTTCGCCCCTGACCGGAGGCCGTGCCTGATGGAACTCGCGCTGGCCACCGCCATCGGCCTGCTCACTGCGTGCGGCATCTACCTGCTGCTGCGCGCGCGCAGCTTCGACGTGATCCTCGGGCTGACCTTCCTTTCCTATGCGACCAACCTGCTGATCTTCGCCGGCGGCCGCCTGCGCGAAGGGCAGGCACCAGTGCTTCGCGATGGCGTGGCGCCCACGCTGGCCCAGCACACCGACCCGCTGCCGCAGGCGCTGGTACTCACCGCCATCGTCATCGCCTTCGCGATGACCGCGGTGAGCCTGGTACTGGCCATGCGCAGCCGCGCCGACAACGGCAGCGACCACGTGGATGGCCACGAAGACGAGCCGCTTGCAGCGCAGGCGAATGGCGGGGAGGACGCGCGTTGAACCACCTGCCGATCCTGCCGGTGCTGATCCCGCTGTTGGGTGCCATCGTCTCGCTCTTCGTCGAACACCGCCGCTTCGGCGCGCGCACGCAACGCGGGGTGGCCTGGGCCAGCGTGGCGTTGCTGGCTGTCGCGGTGGTGGCGGTGTTCGAGGCGACCGCCAGCGGACGGATCCTCGTCTACCTGCTGGGCGACTGGCCTTCGCGGCTGGGCATCGCGCTGGTGGCCGACCGCCTCTCGGCCTGGATGCTGCTGACCACGCTGTGCCTGGCGGCAGCCTGCCTGCTGCACGCCAGCGCCGGTTGGGACCGCCGCGCGCCGCACTTCCATGCGCTGTTCCAGTTCCAGTTGATGGGCCTCAACGGCGCCTTCCTCACCGGCGACATCTTCAACCTGTTCGTGTTCTTCGAGGTGATGCTGATCGCCTCCTACGGCCTGCTGGTCAGCGGCGGGCGCGGCCTGCGCATGCGCGTGGGCCTGCACTACGTGGTGTTCAACGTCACCGCCTCCACGCTGTTCCTGATCGCGCTCGGCCTGCTCTACGCGCTGCTCGGTTCGCTCAACATGGCCGAGCTGTCGCAGCGCATCGCGCAGTTGCCGGCCGCCGAACTGCCGCTGGCCCGCGCCGCGCTCGGGTTGCTGCTGCTGGTGTTCTGCAGCAAGGCGGCGCTGCTGCCGCTGTACCTGTGGCTGCCGGAAGCGTATTCGCGCGCGCCAGCCGCCGTGGCCGCGCTGTTCGCGGTGATGACCAAGGTCGGCCTGTACGCGGTGCTGCGCGTGAGCCTGCTGTGGTTCGGGCCGGCGGCCGGGCCGCTGCAGGGCTTCGGGCACACCGCGTTGCTGTATGCCGGCATCGCCACGCTGGTGCTGGCGGCCTTCGGCGTGATGGCGGCGACGCGGCTGCGCGTGCTCGTCGCCTATCTGGTGGTGCTGTCGGCCGCCACGCTGTTCATCGCGTTCTCGCTGCAGGACACCGGGGCAATCGCCGCCGGCCTCTACTACCTGCCGCACAGCACGTTCGCCGCCGCCGCGCTGTTCCTCATCGCCGACCTGGTGCGCCGCCGCCGCGGCGATGCCAGCGACCGCAAGGCCATCGTCGCGCCGCTGCCGGGGCGCGCGGTGCCCGGCACGCTGTACTTCGTCGCCGCCATCGCGGTGGCGGGCCTGCCGCCGTTGTCCGGCTTCCTGGCCAAGGTCGCGCTGCTGGCGCATGTGCCCGATGCGCAGGTGGCGCCGGTATGGGCGGCGGTGATCGGCGGCAGCCTGCTGGTGGTGATCGGCCTGACCCGCGCCGGCATTCGCCTGTTCTGGCGCGTGCCCGAGGTCGAGCCCGGCGCCGCGCCCTTGCCCACGCCGCGGCGCGCACGCCTGCGCCCGGCCGAAACCGCCGCCACGCTCCTGCTGCTGGGCTACCTGCTGGCGATGACGGTGGCCGCCGGTCCGCTGATGCGGCACACCGATGCGATGGCGCAGCAGCTGCGGCAGGTGGATGATTACGTGCGGGTGCTGCGCGATACCTCTCCCGTGATGAGGCAGCCATGATGTCCTCCAACGCCCGCCCGCTGTGGCGCCGCCTGTATCCCTCGCTGCCGTTGAGCGCGACGATCTTCGCGTTCTGGCTGATGCTCACCGACAGCCTCGGCCTTGGCGCGGCCGTCATGGGATTGTTCATGGCCACGGTGGTGCCGCCGTTCGCCGCGCGCCTGGATCGCGAGTTCGCGCGCATCGGCTCGTTGCGGCCGATCCCGAAGATGCTGGTGGTCGCCGGCTGGGACATCGTGCGTTCCAACGTGCGCGTGGCCGGCCAGGTGCTGGGCCGCGAATCGGCGATCCACCCGGGCTTCATCTGGGTGCCGCTGGACATCGCCAACATCCATGGCATCGCCGCGCTGACCAGCATGATCACGCTGACGCCGGGCACCGTCTCGGCCGAACTCTCCGACGACCGCCGCCACCTGCTGGTGCACGTGCTGCACCTGGACGACCCGGACGCGCTGATCGCCGAGATCAAGCAGCGCTACGAAAAGCCGCTGATGGAGATCTTCCCGTGACCGGCCATATCTTCATCGAGACCACCATCGTGGTGTGCATGCACGTCGTGGGGCTGGCGATGATGATGGCGCTGTGGCGGCTGCTGCGCGGCCCCACGCTGCCGGACCGCATCCTGGCGCTGGACACGCTCTCGGTCACGGCGATCGCCGAGCTGATGCTGTTCGGCATGCACCTGGATTCACCGATCTACTTCGAGGCCGCGCTGGTGATCGCCATGCTCGGCTTCGGCAGCACGGTGGTGCTGAGCAAGTACGTGCTGCGCCGGGATATCGTCGAATGATCGCGCTGATCGAATACGTGCTGTCCGCGCTGCTGATCGTGGGCACGTTCTTCATCCTGATCGGCGCGCTCGGGCTGGTGAAGCTGTCGGACTTCTTCAAGCGCCTGCATGCGCCGACCAAGGCCAGCACGCTGGGCGTGGGCTGCGTGCTGCTGGCCTCGGTGGGCTACCACCTGCTGCTGGGCGAGGACCCGCAGCCGCGCGAACTGCTGATCACCGCGTTCCTGTTCATCACCGCGCCGATCAGCGCGTACATGATGGCCAAGACGGCGCTTTCGCTGATGCTGGGCGAGCGCCCGCGCGAGCCGTCCGCGCAGGACCACGACACACCTTCTTCAACCGACCAGCAATAGCTCCAGCACGACCCAGCCGCAGAACGCGCCGAACAGGATCGCGCCTTCGAGGCGGCTGATGCGCAGGTCACCGCGCAGCATCGGGTAGAGCACCAGCGCGAAGGCGATGGCGGCCGGCAGTTCCAGCCGCACGAACGAGGCCGGCAGCGCGAGCGGGCGCCACGCGGCCATGCCGCCGATGATCACCAGCAGGTTGAACAGGCTCGAGCCGATGACATGGCCGACGACCATGTCGCCCTGCCCCCGTCGTGCGGCGACGATGGCCGCGACCATTTCCGGCACCGCCGTGGCGATGGCCACCGGCAACAGGCCGACCAGCAGCGGCGACAACCCCAGCGCCATGCCGAGCTGCGGCGCCGGCTTCACCACCAGGCCCGCGCCGAAGTACAGCAGCAGCAAGGCGATCACCAACCGCAGCAGGTTGAGCTGCAACTCGGTGCGGGTCATCGCGAACGTTTCGACCGTCTCGCGCACGGCCGCGGTCTCGCGACGCCCACGCCCCGGCAGCAGCGCCAGCAATACGACGAATACCACGAGCAGCAGCACGCCCTCGAAACGGTCGATGGCGCCATCGAGCCCGAAGCCGATCACCGCCACCGTGGCGGCGATCAACAGGACGAGCAGCGGGCCCAGCAGGCGCATGCGTACCGCCAGCGGCGCGACCATCGCGGCCACGCCGAGCGTCAGGCCCAGGTTGGCGATGTTGCTGCCGACCGCGTTGCCCAGCGCGAGTTCTTCCATGCCCGCGGCAAACGCGCGAGCGTTGACCGCCAACTCCGGCAGCGAGGTGCCGAAGGCCACCAGCAGCAACCCGGCCAGGAACGGCGATGCGCCGAAGCGCTGCGCGAGCCCGGAGGCGGCCTTGACGATGGAGTCGCCCCCCAGGGCGAGCAGGACGACACCGAGCAGGAAACTCCCTGTCGCCGCGAGCGTGGCGCTTTGCATGGTGCCGGCCTCCCTGTGGTTGCGGCGATTCTCACCCCAAGGCCGGCGCCATGCCAGCGCCGGGTGGCCTCAGCCGCAGCCTTCGACGTAGTCGACCTGCGGCGCCAGCCCCACGCGCCAGCGCGTGACCTTGCCGCCCGCATCGGTCTCGAACACCAGCACGCCGGGCTGGCCGTCCTGCGTGACCCGCAAGACGTGGGCGCCTTCCTCGTACTTGTGCGGCTGCGTTTCGACATGGCCGGCGTACAGCGTGGTGATGTCGGTCTCCGGCATGCCGACACGGCCACCGCCCGGCGCCAGTTCCTTGGGATTGGTGCTGTCGTAGCGCACCAGCCTGGCGCCTTCCATCATGAAGCCGAAGCTGCGGTCTTCGACGGCCCACTTCGGGCGCAGGTAATAGCAGCCCTCCGCACCGTTGGCCGCATCGGGCGCGCCTTCGAGCTGGCCGCCCCATGACTGGCGAACCTGTTCGGGATCCATGCCGAAGCGGACATCGCCATAGCCGTCCCAGCGCGCGAGCACCTGGCCGCCCTGCTGCAGGCGCGGCGGCAGCGTGCCGGGCGGTGCGGTGGCCGGCGGCACGTCGCCGCTGGGCTGGTCGGCACCGGCCTGCGTGGCATCGGCCTGCGCGGCGGCTTGGTCCTGCGCGGGCGTGACCGTTTCGGGCGCGCGTTGGCAGGCCGCGAGCAGCGGAAGGCACAGCAGCAGTGTGGAAACAGGACGCTTCATCGGCTTCCCCGGCACGATTGACGCGCACAGGCTAACCTCCGATGGCGTGAACACCATGTAGGAGCGGCCTCGGCCGCGACCGGCGTGCCCGCATTCGCGGCGTCGTGCCGCGGCGAATCAGGGCGCGACGAAGTGCTTCTTCAGCCCCGTCCAGCACTGCTGGTAATCGCGCTGGCGGTGCGTTGCGTCCATCGCCTGCGCGGTCGGCCGCAGCACGCCGCGCGTTTCGAACATGAAAGCCATCGTGCCGGTGATCACATCGGGCCTGGACAGGTCCGCGGCAGAGGCCTTCTCGAACGTGGCCGCATCCGGCCCGTGCCCGCTCATGCAGTTGTGCAGCGACGCGCCGCCCGGCGCGAAGCCTTCGGCCTTGGCGTCGTACACGCCATGCACCAGCCCCATGAACTCGCTGGCCACGTTGCGATGGAACCACGGCGGACGGAACGTGTGCTGCGCCACCAGCCAGCGCGGCGGGAAGATCGCGAAATCCATGTTCGCCGTGCCCGGCACTTCGCTCGGCGCGGTGAGCACGGTGAAGATGCTCGGGTCCGGATGGTCGAAGCTGATCGAGCCGATCACGTTGAAGCGGCGCAGGTCGTAGCGGTACGGCGCGTAGTTGCCGTGCCAGGCCACCACGTCCAGCGGCGAGTGGCCGATGTCCGCGCGCCACAGCGCGCCTTCGAACTTGGCGATCAGCTCGAAATCACCGTCCACGTCCTCGAACGCGGCATGCGGCGTTTCGAAATCGCGCGGGTTGGCCAGGCCATTGGCGCCGATCGGGCCGAGGTCGGGCAGGCGCAGCAGGCCGCCGAAGTTCTCGCACACATAGCCGCGGGCCTCGCCCTCCGGCAGTTCGACGCGGAAGCGCACGCCGCGCGGAATCACCGCGACCTGCTGCGGCTCGATCTCCAGCACGCCCAGCTCGGTGAGCAGGCGCAGGCGGCCCAGCTGCGGGACGATCAGCAGCTCGCCATCGGCGTCGTAGAAATAGCGGCCGCGCATGTCGGCATTGGCGGCGTACAAGTGGATGCCGACGCCGGCATGCGCCGAGGCGCTGCTGTTGCCGCACATCGTGTACAGGCCATCGACGAAATCGGTCGGCGCGTCGGGCAGCGGCAGCGGGCTCCAGCGCAGCTGGTCCGGCGACACCGCGCCCTGCGCGAAGTCGTTGTGCAAACGCGGCTGCGCGTACGCGCTGAAGTGTCCATGCATCACCGCCGGGCGCAGCCGATACAGCCAGCTGCGACGGTTCTGCCCGCGCGGCGCGGTGAACGCCGTGCCGGAGAGCTGCTCGGCGTACAGCCCGTGCGCCACCCGCTGCGGCGAGTTCTGCCCAAGCGGCAGCGCGCCGGGCACGGCTTCGGTGGCGAATTCGTTGCCGAAGCCGCTCTGGTAACCGCGGGTCAGGTCGAGCGTGGTCATGGCGGCGTTCCTCGGCGGCGGGGCGTGGGCGGCGATTACAGCACGCCGCGCTTCATCTGGTCGCGTTCGATGGACTCGAACAGCGCCTGGAAATTGCCTTCGCCGAAGCCCTCGTTGCCCTTGCGCTGGATGATCTCGAAGAAGATCGGCCCGATGCAGTTCTCGGTGAAGATCTGCAGCAGCTTGCGCTGCTTGGTTTCCGGGTCGGCGTCGATGAGGATCTTGTTGCGGCGCAGGCGCGGCACGTCCTCGCCGTTGTCCGGGATGCGCAGGTCGACCACGTCGAAATAGGTATCGGGCGTATCCAGGAACGTCACGCCCTGGGCGCGCATCGCCTCGACCGTGTCGTAGATGTTGTCGGTGAAGCAGGCGATGTGCTGGATGCCCTCGCCCTTGTAGGCGTCGAGGTATTCGTTGATCTGGCTCTTCGGGTCGGAGGACTCGTTGAGCGGGATGCGCACGATGCCGTCCGGCGCGGTCATCGCCTTGGACACCAGGCCGGTCTTGGCGCCCTTGATGTCGAAATAGCGGATCTCGCGGAAGTTGAACAGCCGCTCGTAGTAATCCGACCACTGCTGCATGTTGCCGAAATACAGGTTGTGCGTGAGGTGGTCGATGAAGGTCAGGCCGAAGCCCTTGGGGTCCTGGTCCACGCCGGTGATCGGCTCGAAGTCGCCTTCGTAGATGCTGCCGGCATCACCGTAACGATCCACCAGGTACAGCATGCAGTCGCCGATGCCCTTGACCACCGGCGCGTCGACCGCGCGGCTGTCCGGCTTGTGGTCGATGGCCACGCCCCCGTTGGCGAGCACACCCTCGTACACTTCACCGGCCGGCTTGCGGAAGCGGATGGCAAAGCCGCAGGCGCAGGGGCCGTGCTGGGCGGCGAAGTCGGCGGCGAACGAATCCGGGTCCTCGTTGACCAGGAAGTTCACCCCGCCCTGGCGGTACAGCGTGATCGGCCGCGACTTGTGCTTCATCACCGCGGTGAAGCCCATCTTGCGGAAGTAGTCGTGCAGGTCCACGGGGCTGCCGGCCGGGGCGGCGAATTCGACGAACTCGAAACCGTCGATGCCCATGGGGTTCTCGAACGTGGTGACCTGCATGCCCAGGTTGGGCGCGGACGAGGAGTGGACTTGGGCGTTCATGGCGTACCTCCGGCTTGGACGACCCCGCCGCATCGGAACAGGTGCGGGCGGACTGAAGACCCGCGAGAATGGGCGGGTCGAGCTAGCATCCCTTATAGTTTCACCTGAAACAACCATCAAGGTGCACTGCAACATGAGCCCACCGGAAATACCCGCTGGCGGGGGCCAGCGACCCAATCGCGCATTGCTGGACCTGGAGCAGTTCCTGCCCTACCGGCTGAGCGTGTTGTCCAACCGCGTGAGCGGGAACATCGCCAGGGTGTACGGCGACCGTTACGGCCTGGTAATCCCGGAGTGGCGGGTGATGACCGTGCTGGCGCTGTATCCGGGTTCGTCGGCCAGCGAGGTCTCCGACCGCACGGCGATGGACAAGGTGGCTGTGAGCCGCGCGGTAGCGCGGTTGCTGGAGCGCGGCTTCATCAAGCGCGAGATGCACGGCGACGACCGCCGGCGTTCGGTGCTGGCGCTGTCCGAATCGGGCTTCGAGGCCTACGAGATCATCGCGCCGATGGTGATCGACTGCGAACGCCGCCTGCTGGCGCCGCTGACCGAGGAAGAGCGCGCCACGCTGGACCGGCTGATCGACAAGCTGGCCGATGTCGGGCTGGAAAGCATGCAGGGCGGCGCGGCACCGTAGCGCCAAGCCCGCTCTGCGAAACGAAGAAGGCCCGCATCGCGCGGGCCTTCTGTCGTCATGGCATGGACATCACGCCTTCGGCGGCGCCCAGGCCTTGAGGAAGTCGAAGAACTTCTTGCGATCGTAGCTCTTGCCCTTCTCCAGCTCGCCGGTGAACTGCGAGTGCAGCAGCTTGCCGTCGTTGTCGAGCACGAAGATATGCGGGTAGCCCTTGATCTCCGGGTACTGCGACAGGAACGCCTGGTTCTCGTTCTCCGGGCTGTAGTTGACCTTCACCCAGACGAAGTTGGCATCGCGGAAGCTGCGCAGCTCGCCGTCGCCGCCGATGAAGTCGTCGAGGATGTGGCACCACGAGCACCACTCCCCGCCCACGTCCAGCAGGATGCGCTTGCCGCCGCGCTTGGCCTCGACCTTGGCGGTTTCCAGGTCGGCGACCGGGTCGCGCGCCGGGTCGAAGCTGGCGCTCAGCGCCGCCGCGGCGGCGATGTCGGCGGCGGTGGGCGTATTGCCCGACGCCACCGGCTGGGTCGGGTCTGCCACCGGCGGCTTCTGCATCGACGTATCCAGCGGCTTGGGCGCCGGCTGGGTGTCCTCGGCCTGCTGGCCGCAGCCAGCGAGGGTGAGGGCGAACAGGGCAGTGGTGAGCAGTTTCTTCATCAAGGATTCCTTACTTCACGCCGTGCATGAGTTTGTTGATCAGCGGCGCGATGAGGAACAGCAGTACGCCGGCGCCGAGCAATGACCAGAACCCGAAGGTATAGCCTTTCAGCGCCGACTGCACGCTCATGCCACTTTCGCCGCTCACCACGCCGGCGAAGATGCCCGAGAGGTTGTTGCCGATGCCGGTGGAGAGGAACCAGCCGCCCATGCCGAAGCCGACCAGACGCACCGGGGCCAGCTTGGTCACCATCGACAGGCCGATCGGCGACAGGCACAGCTCGCCCACCGACTGGATGACGTAGACCATGAACAGCGTCCAGAACGGGATCTTGCCGGCATCGTTCACCAGCGAGGACAGCGCGAACATCAGCAGCAGGAACGCCAGGCCATTGAACAGCAGGCCCAGGCCGAACTTGCGCGGGATCGACGGGTTGGCATTGCGCATCGCGATCCAGATCCACGCGATGATCGGCGCCAGGGTGATGATGGCAATGGAGTTGACCGACTGGAACCACGCGGTCGGGAAGGTCCAGTCACCGAACTGGCGGTTGACGATGTTGTCGGCCAGGAAGGTGAACGAACTGCCGGCCTGCTCGAAGAACATCCAGAACAGCACGTTGAAGGCGAAAATGATCAGCATCGCGATCACCCGGTCGCGCTGCACCTTGCCCTCGCGGATGCCTTCGGCCAGCAGCAGCACCGCGAGCGCGACGAACAGCACGCTGAGGATGCCCTGCAGCACGTTGGCGCCGGCGGCGAGCATGAAGTACACGCACGGGATCGCCACGATGCAGCCCAGCAGCACGTAGATCACGCGCGCGAAACCGCCGGTGTTGGGCGCTGGCGCGCCGATGCCCTTGAGCTGCGCGCGGCCGATCAAGAACCAGACCAGGCTGATCAGCATGCCGATGCCCGATGCGATGAACACGATCTTGTAGGACGGCATCGCCTGCGTGCCGAACACGCGCTCGGCGAGCTGCTGGGTCAGCACCGGCGAGATCATCGCGCCCAGGTTGATGCCCATGTAGAAGATGGTGAAGCCACTATCGCGACGCGGATCCGACACGCCGTACAGCTGCCCGACCATGGCCGAGATGTTCGGCTTGAACAGGCCGTTGCCGACCACCACGGTCGCCAGGCCGATCTCGAACAGCTGCTGGTTCGGCACCGCGATCAGGAACAGGCCCGCGGCCATGACGCTGGCGCCGACCAGGATGGAGCGCTGGTAGCCCAGCACCCGGTCCGCGACGTAGCCGCCGAAGATCGCCGCGGCGTACACCAGCGCCAGGTACGCGCCATAAGTGCGGCCGGCCGGCGCCTGGCCGCTGCCATCGCCGCCGAAGAACTGGGCCACGATGTACAGCACCAGCGCCCAGCGGATGCCGTAGAACGCGAAGCGCTCCCAGAACTCCGTCATGAACAGCATCCACAGCGGCTTGGGATGGCCGAGGATGGTCTTGAACTCTGGGATGGGCGCGGACGGCGGCGGCTGGTCGGAGGCGGATTTCGGCGCGACGGCGTCAACGCTCATAAGGATGTCCCTTGCGTATTCATGAAAGGCTGGGTGCCCCCGGCCATGCCGGGGCGACGGGCGAGGATCGCCCGCAGGCTGCATTCACGTCAACGTCACGCGCCAAGCGCCGCCGGAAAACGCGCGAGCTTTGCAGGCCGCGCAGCCCCGCTCTTGATCTTCCTGCAGGTCGCGTTGGCCTGTCGGGCGTCCGGGGGCCATGCCCTGGCGGGGGCGTGGGGCGACAGGATGTCGCCTCACGAGCTCGAGGCCATGGATGGCCGCTTTCGGCGTCCCCCGCCGGGGCATGGCCCCCGGGCGCCGCGCGACAGCCCAAAGCTCTGCGACAAGAACCACCTCAGCTATCGCTGAGCCCGATGGAAGTCCGCACATCGAACAGCTCGGGGAAGAAGGTCAGCGCCAGCGCCTGCTGCAGGAACCCCACCCCGCTCGACCCGCCGGTCCCGCGCTTGAACCCGATCACCCGCATCACCGTACGCATGTGGCGGAAGCGCCACAGCTGGAACTGGGTCTCCAGGTCGACCAGGTCCTCGCACAGCGAGTACTCGCGCCAGTACACGTCGGTGTTTTCGTAGATCCGCTCGAACACCGGCCGCAGCGCCGGGTCGGACACATGCGAGGTCGTCCAGTCGCGCGCCAGGTACTGCCCGGGGATGGCATGCCCGAAACGGGCCAGGTAGCGCAGGAATTCCTCGTACAGGCTCGGCGCTTCCAGCACCTCGCGCAGGCGGCCCTGCCCTTCCGGGTCATGGCCGAACACCTGCAGCATCTGCGCATTCTTGTTGCCGAGCAGGAACTCGATGTAGCGGTACTGCAGCGACTGGAACCCCGACGCCGGCCCCAGCACGTCGCGGAAGCCCATGTATTCCGAAGGCGTCAGCGTCTCCAGCACCGACCACTGCTCGGTCAGCTGCCGCAGCACCTGCTTGCTGCGCGCCAGCACCTTGCGGCACTGCCACACCTCGTCGCGCTGCAGGTGGCCGATCGCCGCGCGCAGCTCGTGCGCCAGCAGCTTCAGCCACAGCTCCGAGGTCTGGTGCTGGATGATGAAGAGCATCTCGTCGTGGTGCGGCGGGTCGGACAGCGGCTGCTGGGCGGTCAGCAGCTGGTCCAGGCGCAGGTAGCCGCCGTAGGTCAGCCGGCCCTGCAGGTCGGTGTGGATGCCGGCTTCCAGATCGCGCTGGTTCTTGTCGACGGACATGGGCGTGGGGGTCTTGAGGGGCGGCAAGGTTAACCCAGCAGCTCGCGCTGGTAGGGGCATGCGCTGCAGCACTTGCCGGCGGCTGAAGCGGAACCCAATGGAAAAATCACCCGCGCCTAGCGCATTCAGCCCATCGCCGACTCTTGCACCGCAGCAACACTGCAACCCACGGCGGACAAGCCTGCGGCAAAAATGAACGGGCACAATTGCTGCGAATGCAGCATGTTTCTTGCTGCGGCGCAGGAAGGGCTGCGGTCACGCAGTCCTTACCATAGCGCTTCGTATCATTTGAAACTTCCTGTCGAAGGTGCAGTTCGCATGACCGTAGCCGCCCAGTTCGAGATCGAGTACCTGCAATACCTGGACGCGGACGGCCAGCCCGTGCGCGACCTGCCCGCTTCCTGCGACCCGCAGACCCTGCTGACCTTGTTCAAGCAGATGCTCTACGTGCGCACCTTCGACACCAAGGCCGTCGCCCTGCAGCGTACCGGCAAGCTGGGCACCTATGCCTCCTGCCTGGGCCACGAAGCGACCCACGTCGGCGTCGGCGCCTCGATGAAGACCGGCGACGTGTTCGCCCCCAGCTACCGCGAGTATGGCGCGATGTTCATGCGCGGCGTGCGCCCGCGCGACGTGCTGCTGTACTGGGGCGGCGACGAGCGCGGCAACGACTATGCCCGCGACGCCGATGCCGCCATCGACTTCCCCTTCTGCGTGCCGATCTCCACCCAGTGCCTGCATGCCGCCGGCGCGGCGCTGGCGTTCAAGCTGCGCGGCGAACAGCACGTCGCCGTGTCCAGCTGCGGCGACGGCGGCAGCTCCAAGACCGACTTCTACGCCGCGCTCAACTCGGCCGGCGCCTACAAGCTGCCGCTGATCCTGTGCGTGGTGAACAACGGCTGGGCGATCTCGGTGCCGCGCTCGGCGCAGACCGGCGCGCAGACCCTGGCCCAGAAGGGCCTGGCCGGTGGCCTGTTCTGCCTGCAGGTGGACGGCAACGACCTCATCGCCGTGCTCGAAGCCATGCGCCAGGCGCGCGAACGCGCGCTGGCCGGGGAAGGCGGCACGGTGATCGAGTTCATGACCTACCGCCTCTCCGACCACACCACCGCCGACGATGCGCGCCGCTACCGTGGCGAGCAGGAGGTCAAGGACGCGTGGCTGGTCGAGCCGATGCTGCGCCTGCGCAAGTACCTCACCGGCCTGGGCCTGTGGAGCGAGGCGGACGAGAACGCGTGGAAGGAAGAATGCGGCGCGCGCGTGGACGAGGAGGTCAACGCCTACCTCAACACCCCGGTGCAGCCGGTCGAGGCGATGTTCGATTACCTGTATGCCGATCCGCCGCCGGACCTGCTCGCCCAACGCGCCGCGGCCCTGGCCCTGGAGAACCGCCATGGATGAGATCAAGCGCAGCACCGCCAGCACCACGGCTTCGCACGACGCGGCCGCCCACCACGCCGCCGAGCGAGGAACCCCCGCGATGACCGCCACGCCCATCACCCTGATCGAAGCCGTCACCCAGGCGCTGGCCTGGGAACTGGCCCACGACCCCTCGGTGCTGGTGCTGGGCGAAGACGTGGGCGTCAATGGCGGCGTGTTCCGCGCCACCGCCGGCCTGCAGCAGAAGTTCGGCAGCGAGCGCGTGCTCGACACCCCGCTGGATGAAACCACCATCGCCGGCCTCACCGTCGGCCTGGCCGCGCAGGGCATGAAGCCGGTGGCCGAGGCGCAGTTCGACGGCTTCGTCTACCCGATGGTGGACCACATCATCTGCCACGCCGCGCGCCTGCGTACCCGCACCCGTGGCCGCCTGCACTGCCCGATGGTGCTGCGCGTGCCGTGGGGCGGCGGCATCCGCGCCCCGGAACACCACAGCGAAGCCAACGAGGCGATCTTCACCAACGTGCCCGGCCTGCGCGTGGTGCTGCCGTCCTCGCCGCAGCGCGCCTACGGCCTGCTGCTGGCCGCGATCCGCGAGCCGGATCCGGTGATCTACATGGAGCCCAAGCGCATCTACCGCCAGTACAAGGAAGTGGTGGTCGACGACGGCGAGGCGCTGCCGCTGGACGTGTGCTTCGTGCTGCGCGATGGCACCGACGTGAGCCTGGTCGCCTGGGGCGCGCAGGTGAAGGAAGCGCTGGAAGCGGCCGACAAGCTGGCCGGCGAAGGCATCAGCGCCGAAGTGATCGACGTGGCCACGCTGCGCCCGCTGGATTTCGACACCATCGCCGAATCGGTGGCCAAGACCGGCCGCTGCGTGATCGTGCAGGAAGCCCCGAAGACCGCCGGTTTCGGTGCCGAGATCGCCGCCCGCCTGGCCGAGGAGTCGATGTTCGATCTCGTGGCCCCGGTGCAGCGCGTCACCGGCTATGACACCCACATCCCGCTGTTCCGCCTGGAGATGAAGTACCTGCCCAGCGTGGAACGCATCGTGGCCGCGGCGAAGAAGGCCGTGGCCGCTGGCTGACATGCGGGCGCGCCTGCTCTGCGACTACCGCACGCCGTACGCCAAACCCATCCACTTCCGCGCCGGCCAGGTGGTCGCGCTGGGGGTGCGTGACGAGGAATGGCCGGCGTTCGCGTGGGTCAGCCTGGACGGCGGCCTCGCCGGCTGGGCGCCGGTCGAGTGGCTGCGGCCACTCGGCGACGGCCGCGCCGAGGCCCTGCGCGACTACGATGCGCGGGAGCTGGAGGCCGACCGCGGCGATGCGGTGACGTTGCACCATGAACATGGCGGCTGGTGGTGGTCCGAGCGCGCGGATGGCGCGCAGGGCTGGCTGCCGGCGGCCGACCTGGAACTGATGGAAGAGACCTGCCCATGAGCGACACCAAGAATTTCCACCTGCCCGACCTGGGCGAAGGCCTGCCGGACGCGACCATCGTCGAGTGGTTCGTGAAGGAAGGCGACATCATTCGCCTGGACGAACCGCTGGTTTCCATGGAGACCGCCAAGGCCGTGGTCGAAGTGCCCTCGCCGGTCTCCGGCAAGGTGCTGAAGCTGGCCGGCGGCCCGGGCGACGTCGTGGTCACCGGCAGCGTGCTGGCGCAGTTCGCGCCGGACCCGAACCTGCCGCAGCGCGCCGAAGCGCAGGACACCGGCCACTCGCACGGCCATGCGCCGTCGACCGGCGAGCCGGCGCCGGCGAAGGCGGACAAGGTCGTGGCCTCGGACGAAGGCGGCGAGATCGCCGAGAAGAACGAGCGGGCCGATGCCGGTACCGTGGTCGGCGCGATGCAGAGCTCGGACACCGTGCACAGCGAGCAGGCCGTGGCCGTGGGCGGCGTGCGCGCCATGCCGGCCGTGCGCGCGCTCGCCAAGAAGCTGGGCGTGGATCTGTCGCGCGTGCGCGCCAGCGGCCCCGACGGCACCGTGACGATGGGTGACGTGAAGCAGGCGGCCGCCAACGGCAGCGCTTCGGCGGCTGCAGGCGCCACGCCGGCCGCGGCTGCACGCGCCCCGCAGGTCGCCGCCGAGGTCGCGCCTGCAAGGGAAGCCCCCGCCACCGCGCGCACCCCGCTGTCCGCCGCCGGCAAGCCCATGCGCACCCAGCCGCCGGGCGTGAGCGCCAGCGGCCAGCCGGAACAGCTCAAGGGCGTGCGCCGCAACATGGCGCGCGTCATGGCCGACGCGCACAGCAAGGTCGTGCCGACCACCCTCACCGACGACGCCGACGTCCACGCCTGGACCCCGGGCAACGACGTCACCGTGCGCCTGGTGCGCGCGATCGTCGTCGCCTGCAAGGCGGTGCCCGCGCTCAATGCCTGGTTCGACGGCGACGCACTGACCCGCACCCTGCACCCGCAGGTGGACGTGGGCATCGCGGTCGATACCGAGGAAGGCCTGTTCGTGCCGGCCCTGCGCAACGCCGACATGCTCGATGCGCGCGGCGTGCGCGAAGGTGTCAACCGCCTGCGCCAGCAGGTCGAGGCGCGCAGCCTGCCGGCCTCGGAGCTGAGCGGCTACACCATCTCGCTTTCGAACTTCGGCATGTTCGCCGGCCGCTACGCCACCCCGGTGGTGGTGCCGCCGTGCGTGGCGATCGTCGGCGCCGGCCGCGCGCGCTACCAGCTCACCCCGGTGATGGGCGGCGTGGAGACGCACAAGGTGATTCCGCTCTCGCTGACCTTCGACCACCGCGCCGCCACCGGCGGCGAAGCGGCGCGCTTCCTGCGCGCGATGCTCGACGACCTCGCGCTGGCGCAGTAACGACGCGCTCGTCCTCGTCGGAAGGGCCCGGGCATCGAGGGGATGCCCGGGCCCTTCTTTTTGGACCGGCCTTCAGCCCACCACGCGCAGCAGCGTGCGTGGCGCGGCCACCGTGCGGGTGGGTTCGAGCAGGTGGCGCGCGAGCTGCCGCGCGGCCACGCGCAGCTCCGGCACGGCGGTGATTTCCCACAACGCGCCGCGCAGCAGCGGGCCGATGCAGTACAGGCCGGGGGATGCGCGGCCGGCGGCATCGCGCACGCGGAAGTCTTCGTCCACCCCCACGCCCAGGCCGAGCGGATCGGCCTGCAACAACCCGGCTTCGCGCATCCCGGCGATCAATGGATCACTGGTGCGGTCGATGTCGGTATCCAGGCCGGTGGCGCGGATCAGCACGTCGTAGCGTTCGGTGCGCGATTCGTCCTCGCCGCGCCGCCGCAGCACCGCTTCCAGCCCTTCGGGTGTCCAGCGTGCCCGCAGCAGGCGCGCGGACTCCAGCTGCAGCTGGCCGCGCGTGCGCAGGTCGGCGATCACCCCGGCCGCGGCGGGCGCCACGCGGTGACGCGCCGCTTCCCAATACGGCCGCAGGTGGCGCAGGAAGCTCGCGCGCCGCTGCGCATCGAGCCTGCGCCACAGCGGCTGCAGGTGCGGACGCAGTGCATCGACCATGCCGCGCCACGGCGCGCCCTCGCGCACGGCGCGGCGCACACCGCGCAGCACGGCGTTGAGATCGCCCGCGCCCAGCGCCTGCTGCACGGCCAGCGGCAATGCCTGCGGCGCACCGGCCTCGGCGTCGTGCGCCTGCGGCACCAGGCCGCGACGGGAGATGGCGTGCAGCGCACCGGTGTGGCCACGGCCCTGCAGGCTCAGCGCGACATCCACCATCGTCAGCCCGGTGCCGACGATCAGCACGCGTGCGTCCGGCGCGATGCCGTCCAGCGCGCCGGGCTGCCACGGCCAGCCGATATAGCGCGGATGCACGCTCAGGCGCGGGCCGATGCCAGGCAGCGCCTGCGGCGCCAGTGCGCCGACCGCCAGCACCAGCTGGTCGCTGTCGAAGGCTTCGCCGTTGGCGAGGAACACGCGATAGCCACGCTGCGTGCGCTCGGCGGCGATGGCCTCCTGCGGCTTGCAGACGATATGCGCGGCCGACGACGCCATCGCCGCGCTCAACTCGCCACGCAGGTAATCGGCATACGCCAGCCGTGGCAGGAAGGCCTGCCGCCCGGATTCGCCCAGGTGCAGCGCATCGGCGAACCCGCCCGGCTCGTCGGGGTCGATGCCCAGGTCGCGCGCACGCACGTTGAGCAGGTGCTCCGGCCGCGCCGCGCCATAGGCCACGCCGCTGCCGAAACTGTCGGCCATGCCGACCAGGGTGATGCGGGTCGAGGCATCGGCGCGATACGCCAGCTCGCGGACCAGCGCGGCACCGCAGAAGCCGGCGCCGATAAGGGTGATGTGCTTGCCCATGACTGCCTCGTCCCATCCCGTTGACCCGGCCTTTTGTGCCTGCGCCGGCGCCGCGGCGTGTAAAGGAAGGGTTAGATGCGCGACCACGAACCGGCATGAGCTGATAGCCCTTGGAGATAAGGCAGGCGTGGCGCGGCGGCTGGCGGATAATGCGGTGACCCTGCAGGAGACCCCCATGTCCGACCTTCCCCTGCGCGACCAGCGCATCCTCGTGGCCGGCGGCACCCGCGGCATCGGCCTGGGCATTGCCGATGCATTTGCCCGCGCCGGCGCGCTGCTCTCGATCTGCGGTCGCGAACCGCAGGCCTTGGCCGACGCCGGCGAACACCTGTTGCGCCATGGCGGCCGCGTGCACTGCCAGCGCTGCGACCTGGCCGACCCGGCGCAGATCGAGGGCTGGATCGCCGCCGCGGCCGAAGCGATGGGCGGCATCGACGGCGTGGTGCACAACGCCTCGGGCTTCGGCAACGGCACCGACGACGCCAGCTGGCAGGCCGGCTTCGACATCGACCTCATGGCCGCCGTACGCGCCAACCGCGCGGCGCTGCCGTGGCTGCGCCGCAGTGCGTCGCCGTGGATCCTGCACATCACCTCGATCAATGCCCAGCGCCCCACCCCACGCGCGGCGGCGCACTCGACCGCTAAGGCCGCGCTGAACTACTACACGGTGACGCTGGCGAGCGAACTGGCCACGGAGCGCATCCGCGTCAACGCCATTGCGCCCGGGTCGATCGAGTTCCCGGGCGGCCTGTGGGATCGCCGGCGCGAAAGCGAGCCGGCGCTGTACGCGAAGATCCGCGACGGCATCCCGTTCGGTGGCTTCGGCGCCGTGGAAGACGTGGCGAACGCGGCGCTGTTCCTCGCCTCCCCGCAGGCGCGCTGGATCACCGGCCAGATCCTGGCCGTCGATGGTGGCCAGCACCTGGGGCCTTGAGCGCACGCGCGTGCTTTCGTGTCATCCCGATACACGGCACCCTCACGGGAGCGGCTTCCGCCGCGACCCGACCCACCCACCGGAGCACCCCATGGCCCACGCCCGCGTCACCTCGCTCGGCCCGCACTACGCCCACCGCATCACCAGCGGCCACCACGAACTGGTCGCGGACGAACCGCCCGCGCTCGGCGGGCAGGATGCCGGCATGGCGCCGTTCGACCTCTACCTCTCTTCGCTCGCCGCCTGCACCGCGATCACGCTGCGCATGTACGCCGAGAAGAAGGGCTGGGAGCTGGGCGAGTTCAGTGCCGAACTGAGTTCGCGCCGCGACGAGGACGGCAAGCTGCATGTCCATCGCATCCTGCATGCCACCGGCGTGCTGGATGAAGCGCAGTGGGAAAAGCTGCTCGACGTGGTCGCACGCACGCCGGTGACGCTGGTGATGCGCGAGGGCGCGGTGATCACCAGCGCGCGCGGCTGAGCCTCAATCGGCGAGCTGTGCCGAATCGATGACACGCTCACCCGGCTGCGGCGCCAGCGCGGCATCGACCATCGCCCAGGCAATCTCCAGCGCGGGATTGATTCGCCACGCACGCGGCAGCACCAGCTCAAGTGCACCGAGCACGGCCATGCCGATGCGCTCGCCGACACGCGGCGGCCCGCTGCGCTCGCCGCCGATCAGGCCCGGGCGCACGAGGACCAGGCTCTCGAAGCGCAGCGCGCGCAGGTCGCGCTCCAGCTCGCCTTTCACCCGGCTGTAGAAGAAGCGCGAGCCCACGTCGGCGCCCATCGCGGAATTGAGCACGAACGTCGCGGTGCCCTCTTCGCGCAGGGACTCGGCCAGCGCCAGCGGGTAGTCGTGGTCGACCCGGCGGAATGCCTCGCGCGAGCCGGCCAGTTTCATGGTGGTGCCAAGTGCGCAGATGGCTGCATCGACCTGCCAATGACGGGCGGCCTCGCCGATGCCATCGAAATCGAGCACGGGGTTATCGAGCTTGGCGTGCTGCACGGCGAGCGGGCGGCGCGTGGGCGCGATGACGGCCGAGCAGCGCGGATCGTCGAGCAGCATCGGCAGGGCGAGCGAGCCGACGAGGCCGGTCGCGCCGGCGAGCAGGATGCGCATGGTGGGGGTCTCCGTTTGCCTGAAGCATAGCGCTGGTGGTGTGTCCTCAGCCGCAACCGTCAATCCATGCCCGCCAAGGGCACGAAATCGGAACGCAGCGAGGCTACGCGCCGCAGGAGATCCTCGGCATTCTGACGCGTCGCCGCGGCAGCCACCGGGAAAACCTCCGCTTGCGCGAGGCTGCCCGAGAGAACCGCGGCCGCCCAATCTTCCATCAGGTCGCAGTAGTTCTCCAAGGCAGGTCCCGGACGTTGCCCATCCACCACCATGTACGCGCTCGGAATGTCACCGACCACGACCCAGAGCCTGTCATCTTCCCCGCCGATGGCGGACACAAAGTCGACCAGGAACAGCGCTACCACGCCGCCCACGCCAAAGGTCAGCTCGATGCGCCGAATATCGGGACACCACGAAAAGCTGGAGATGTAGGCCCGCGCCTCCGCAGCCATGGCGGACAGCAGTGCCTTCTCCACGTCGTCCTCATCGTCACGATCCATGGCCGTCCGCGGAAGCGTCATCAGGATTGCGGCGGGCTCGACGGTCGCGGCGGGAGCCGCGCCTGCCGCAGTGCACGGGGACGGGACACGGCATATCCGCCCCTCAGGTCAGCGCCGTCATCACGGCCTTGCGATACGCCGGCCGCGCCTTCAACCGTTCGTACCATTCTTGCAGGTGCGGCAGTGCCGGCCGGTCGATCGGCATCTCGAACCACGCATAGATGAAGGCCCCCAGCGGGATATCCCCCATCGCGAACTTCGCCCCGGACAACCACGGCGCCTTCGCCAGCGCCGCGTCCACCATCGCCAGCAGCTCGCCGCAGCGTTCGATCCCGGCGGCGATCTTCTGGTGATCGCGCTGTTCGGGCGCGGTACGCAGCGTGCCCCAGAACACATCGCGGAACGGCGCGGCGAAGCTCGAGGTCGTCCAGTCCATCCACTTTTCGCCCACGGCGCGCTCGGCCGGGTCGGCGGGATACAGCGTATCCAGCGCATAGCGGGCGCTGAGGTAACGCACGATGGTGTTGGACTCCCACAGCGGCAAACCGTGGTCCTCGATCATCGGCACCAGCCCGTTCGGGTTCAGCGCGCGGTACTCGGGCGTATCCACCTGCCCGAACGCGCCGCCGACCTGGATCGACTCATACGGCAGCCCGATCTCCTCCGCGCACCACAGCACCTTGCGCACGTTGCTGGAATTGTGGCGTCCCCAGATCTTCAGCATGGCCATCGCCCGAGTGGAATGGCCGCCATTCTAAGCGCGGCCCGCCGACTCAATGCGGCAGCATGCCGCCATCCGGCGCCACCTTCGCGCTGCTGGCGATGCGGTCGCGCTCCACCGCCAGCAGCGCCAGCGAACGCGGCGGCGCCGTCCACGGGCTGCCGCCGGGCACCGCGCGCCCACCGTGGCGGGCGGTATCGATCAACACCCGCCAGTGCTCGTCGTGCATCGCCGGCAGCTGGAACTCCACCGAGTTCACCGGGTCGGCGTTGAGCAGCATCAGCAAGGTGACGTTCGCCGCCACCTGGCGCAGGCCGCTGGCGGGAGCGCGGCCATCCAGCCGCATCATCAGCGCGTGCGCGTTGGCGTCCTGCCACTGTTCCGGGGTCATCTCCTCGCCATGGGGCGCCAGCCAGGTGACATCGCGGAAGCCCAGCGCCTCGTCGTACTCGCCGTCGAAGAAGCGGCTGCGGTGCAGCAGCGGGTAGCGCCGGCGCAGCGAGAGCAGCCGGCGCACGAAGCGCGCCTGGTCGGCGGCCGGCGCCAGTTGCGCAGCCTCCCAGTCGATCCAGGTGGTCTCGTTGTCCTGGCAATACGCATTGTTGTTGCCGCCCTGGCTGTGGCCGAACTCGTCGCCGGCCAGCAGCATCGGCGTGCCCTGCGAGAGCAGCAGGGTGGCCAGCAGGTTGCGCATCTGCTGGCGGCGGGTGCCAATGATGGCGACGTCGTCGGTCGGCCCTTCCACCCCGTAGTTGGCCGAGATGTTGTTGTCGCTGCCGTCGTGGTTGTCCTCGCCGTTGGCCTCGTTGTGCTTGTTGTCGTAGGTGACCAGGTCGTTGAGGGTGAAGCCGTCGTGCGCGGTGATGAAGTTCACCGATGCATGCGGGCGGCGGCCCTTGTGGCGGAACAGGTCGGCCGACCCGGTCAGGCGCGTGGCCAGCTCGGCCAGCTGGCCGGCGTCGCCCCGCCAGAACGCGCGCACGTTGTCGCGGAAGTGGTCGTTCCATTCCGCCCAGCCGGGCGGGAAGCCACCCACCTGGTAGCCGCCCGGCCCCACGTCCCACGGCTCGGCGATCAGCTTGGTCTGGCTCAGTACCGGGTCCTGGCGCACCGCGTCGAGGAAGCTGCCGCTGGGGTCGAAGCCGTAGCGCTCGCGCCCGAGGATGGTGGCCAGGTCGAAGCGGAAGCCGTCGACATGCATCTCCAGCACCCAGTAGCGCAGCGAATCCAGCACCATGCGCAGCGCGCCGGCATTGGTGAGGTCGAAAGTGTTCCCGGTGCCGGTGTCGTTGATGTAATAGCGGCGGTCATCGGCGAGGCGGTAATAGCTGGCGTTGTCGATGCCCTTGAACGACAGCGTCGGCCCCAGCTCGTTGCCTTCGGCGGTGTGGTTGTAGACCACGTCCAGGATGACCTCCAGCCCGGCGTTGTGCAGCCGTGCCACCATCTGCTTGAACTCGGCCACCGTGCGCGTGGCCATGTAGCGGGCCTGCGGGGCGAAGAAGCCGATCGTGTTGTAGCCCCAGTAATTGCGCAGGCCGCGGTCGAGCAGCTGTGAGTCGTCCACGTAGGCATGCACCGGCAGCAGCTCCACCGACGTCACGCCCAGCCCCTTGATGTGTTCCACCAGCGCGTCGTTGCGCAGCGCCGAGAACGTGCCGCGCTCTTCTTCCGGCACCGCCGGGTGGCGCATGCTCAGGCCCCGCACGTGGGCTTCGTAGATCACGGTGTGCTGCCACGGCACGTGCGGGCGGCGATCCTGGCCCCAGGTGAAGGCGGGGTCGATCACCGCGCTGCGCGGCATGAAGGCGGCGCTGTCGCGGCGGTCGAAGCTCAGGTCCTTGTCCTTGTGCCCCAGCGTGTAGCCGAACAGCTGCGGCGCCCATTTCAGCTGGCCGACGATCTGCTTCGCATACGGGTCCAGCAACAGCTTGTTGGGATTGAAGCGGTGTCCGGCATCCGGCGCGTAGGGGCCATGCACGCGATAGCCATAGCGCTGGCCGGGGCGCGCGTCAGGCAGGTAGCCGTGCCAGATCTCGTCCGTGTACTCGGGCAGCACGATGCGCTCGGTTTCGCGGTTGCGCTCGTCGAACAGGCACAGCTCCACCTGGGTGGCGTTGGCCGAGTAGAGGGAGAAGTTCACGCCCAGCCCGTCCCAGGTGGCGCCGAGCGGGAAGGGACGGCCCTCGCGGATGCGCGAGCGCTGGGTCAGTTTGCGTGGCGGCATGCGCGCTCCGGGCTATGGATCATGGCGTGTCGTGCGACGGCGGCGGGTCTTCGGCGGCGGCGCGGATTTCCGCATCCACCAGCCGTTCGGCCATCGCCCAGTGGCGGACCTGCTGGCCGTCCGGGCGGCCTTCGGCCTCCCAGATCTCGCGGGCCAGCTCGCGTATTCGCGCATCGCGCTCGGTGGGTTTCATTCGGTCAATCCGTGGAGGAAAGCCACACTGCCACCGGGCTGCGTGCAAGCAGCGTCGAGAGCGCGATGCGACGGCCACGCTGCACGACGTCGCGTTGTTCGAGCACGTCGCGATACCGGCCCGGCGCGCACGGCAATGCGGCCTGGCCCCAGGTGCGCGCGGGCAGCGCCAGCGCGTGCGCGCCGGTGTCGGCGCCCAGGCGTGCCACGGCCACCAGCAGCTGCCGCTCGCCATCGTCGCGCAGGAACGCGAGCACGCGCTCGCCCGCGCCGGCCAGGGGTTGGTAACGGCCCTCGGCGAACAGGCGGGGATGTTCGGCGCGCACGCGCAGCAGCCGGGCGATGAGTTGTGCCTTCACCGCGCCATCGGCCCAGTCGTGCAGGAGCGTCGGCCAATCGCGTCGATCATCGAGCCAGCGCTGGCGCTGCGCGTAGTCCACTTCGCGGCGGTTGTCCGGGTCGACCAGCGAGAGATCCCAGCCTTCGCGGCCCTGGTACAGATCCGGCACGCCGGGCACGGTGAGCCGCAGGCAGGCTTGCGCCAGGCCATTGCGCGCGCCGGGCACCGCAATGTGGCGGGCGGCGCGATGCAGCGCGCGGCGCAGCGGCAGGCCAGCGCGCGATACCAGCACGGCGTCGATGAAGGCGTGCATGCGGTCTTCGTAGCCGGGCTGCGGATCGAGCCAGCTGCTGCGCAACTTGGCTTCGCGCAATGCCTTGCACTGCCACTGCCATACGCGGGCGGCGTAGTCTGCCAGGCCCCCGTGGTCGTCTACCGCCAGCGCCAGCGGCCATGCCGCGACCACCGTCTGCCACAGCATCGCCGCATCGCCGAGGTCGGGGGCGGGCACCGGCAGGCCGGTCACCAGCGCGTCGAAGCCGCGCAGCTGTTCGCGCCACCACGCCGGCCATTCGGACAGCACGGCCAGCCGCGCGCGCACGTCCTCGCCACGCTTGTGGTCGTGGGTGGCGGTGGCGAGCAGCGCGCGGGGATGCGTCCTTGCGCGTCGGCGGCAGGCTTCATGGAACTGCGCGGTGGTCAGCGCGAAGTGATCCGGTTCGCTGCCCACCTCGTTGCGCGAGAGCAGCACGCCGTGGCGATAGAAGGCCGTGTCCTCCACGGCCTTGGCGTTGAGCGGCGCGGAGAGCTGTTCGAAGCGGCGGCGCAGGATGCGGCGCAGGGCGCGTTGGCTGTCGCTGATGTCACCGTCCTCGCCGAGCCAGCGCGCCAGTGCATCGAGCGCCGCCAGGCTCGCCTGCGGCTGGCCGACGCGCGCGCGCGCCAGCGCCTCCTCCAGGTGGGTGCGGCCCGCGGCATCCAGTCCGTCCGCGTTCGCATAACTGCGGTAGACGGGGTATTCGCGCAGCAGGCAAGCCAGCGCGCGTGCCAGCATCTGCGGGCTGAACTCGCGCGTGGCCGGGTCCAGCCGGGCGAGCGCCATCTGCGCGCGCACCGTGCGGATGAACTCCGCCTGCAACGGCCCGCGCAGGATCTCCTCGCGCGCCTGCCGCTGCTCCTGGCCGAAATCCCCGCTGCGCCCGCTCTGCGCCCGCCACAGCTGGCGCAAGGGCGTGCGTCCGCCGCGCGCATGCAGCACGCCGCCCACCTGGTCCATGAAGTCGTAGCCGGTGGTGCCGTCGCAGGCCCAGTCCTCCGGCAACGCCTCGCCGGGCGCGAGGATCTTTTCGACGTACAGCGCCAACGTGCCCGGGGCCAGGCCGCGGCGACGGCCGGCCTGGTCCAGCCGCGCCCGCAGCCGACGCAGGTAGCCGGCGGGGTCGGCGAGGCCATCGATGTGGTCGATGCGCACGCCGTCCACATGGCCTTCGGCGACCAGCCGCAGCGGCAGCGCGTGCACGGCATCGAACACCGCCGGCAACTCCACCCGCAACGCCACCAGCGTGGTGATGTCGAAGAAGCGGCGGTAGTTGACCATGTCGTTGCCGACCCGCCACCACGCCAGCCGGTACGGCTGGCGATCGATCAGGCGCTGCAACCGCGGGTCGCCCTCGCGCGCCTGTGCGTTGAGCTCGTCCACCCACGCGCGCAGCGCGGCCGGCGAGAGCGAGGGCAAGGTCTGCGGGCGCAACGGGAACGGGTGCTCGTGGTGGCGCAGCTGCACCTGCCCGTCCGGGGCGAACTCCAGGCGCAGCAGCCCATCGCTGACGGCCTGCGCGCACGGCCGGTCGAGCACCGGCAGCCACAGCTGGCCGTCGTGGCCGGGCGCGCGCCAGTCCAGGTCGAACCAGCCGGCATGGCGGCTGCGGCGGCCCTGCTTGAGCACATCCCACCACCAGGCATTGCCGGGGTGGGTGGCGAGATGGTTCGGCACCAGGTCGAGGATCAGGCCCAGCCCGAGCGCACGCGCGCGATGCGACAGCGCGAGGAACGCGTCCTCGCCGCCGAGTTCGGGACTGATGCGCGTCGGGTCGATGCCGTCGTAGCCGTGCGTCGAACCGGGCACGGCCGCGGCGATCGGCGACAGGTAGAGATGGCTGACGCCGAGCGCGGCGAAATACGGCAGCTGCGCGGTCGCGGCACGAAAGTCGAAACCGGCGTGCAGTTGCAGGCGCAGCGTGGCGCGCAGCGGCGTCACGCCAACGGCTCCGCGCGCGCGCCATGGCGCGCATCGGCGAAGGCCAGCAAGGATTGCTGCAACGGCTCTACCGGCAGCGGCTGCGGCAGGCGCCGGCGCCAGTTCGGATGCGTGGCGACGGTGCCGGGCAGGTTGGGTTGTTCGCCGAGCGCCAGCGCGTCTTCGGCCGGCAGCAGTGCCAGGGCGCCGGGCGCACGCGCGGTATAGCGCAGGGCGTCCAGCCACGGGTCGCCTTCGGCGACGCCTTCGCTGCCACAGGCCGCGCGCAGCTGCACCACCGCCGCGCGTCGGGCGGCGCGCTCGGCACGCAGCTGCGCCGCGCTGCCGAGGCCCAGGCGTTCGCGCCAGTCGAGGTCGCGGGCCGCCCGCCAGCCGCAGACGGTGGGCAGGTCGTGCGTGCTGCTGGTCGCCACCGCGTCGATGCGCCAGCGGCCCGGCGGCAGGAAGCGGCCGTCCTCGTCGCGGCAGAACAGCAGCACGTCGGTGCCGAGCACGCCACGCGCGGCGAGGTCGGCGCGCAGGCCGGGCGGCACGACGCCCAAGTCTTCGCCGATCACGATGGCGCGATGCCGCCATGATTCCAGCGCCAGCAGATTGAGCAGGTCGTGCAACGGATAGCGCAGGTAGCCACCCTCGCCCGGCGCCGCGCCCGCCGGCACCAGCCACAGGCGCAGCAGGCCGAGGATGTGGTCGATGCGCAGGCCGCCGCGATCGCGCAACACCGCGCGCAGCAGTTCGATGAAAGGTGCGTAGCCGGTCTCGCGCAGGCCGCGTGGCGCATAGCTGGCGATGCCCCAGACCTGTCCCTCGGGATTGAACGCATCCGGCGGCGCGCCCAGCACCAGCCCGTGCAGCGCGGCCTGCGGCCAGGCCACGGCCTCGGCGCCGGCCGGGTCGAAGCCCACCGCGAGGTCGGCGATCAGGCCGATGCCCATGCCACGCTCGCGCGCCTCGCGCTGCAGGCCCGACCAGCTGCGCTGCGCCAGCCACTGCGCGAAGACATGCACGCCGGCGTCGTCATCGCCGTGGTCGCGCGCGGCGAAGCGCGCGTAGTCGGCCAGCGCGGCGCCGCCTTGCTCGCGGAAGCGCAGGAAATCGGCATGCACGCCGGCATCGGCGCCGTCGAAGCGGTCGTGCAGCGCACGCAGCCATTGCCACTTCGCCGCGCTGCTGGCGTTCCAGTCGATCCACGGCGGCGCCTGCAGGTGCGCGAAGCGTTCGCGCAACGCGGGCATGGCCTCCAGCGTGTCGGCGGCAGTGGGGCCGAGCACGTGCGTCGGCGCGGCGTGCAGCGGGTCGAAGAAGCGCCGGTCGCTCGGCGAATAGGGACTGTAGACGCCACCATGGCGCGCGCGCGGCGCATGCACCGGGCTCAGCGCCAGCGCATCGGCGCCCGCGTGGGCCACCAGCCGCAACCAGTCCGAGGCGCCGGCCGCATCGCCGATGCCGGCGTCGCCCTCGCTGCAGGCCGAGTACACCTGCAGCGCCACGCCCCAGGCGTGCGGATCGGACGTGCGGCAGGCATCGGCCACGCTCCAGCAGCGTTGCGGTGCCACCGCCACGGCCAGGCTGTCGGCGCCCCACGACAGCCGCCAGTAGCCGGGCTGCGGCGGTGCCTGCACGCGGGTGTCGGCATCCACGCGGACGTCGTGCCGCTGGCCGCCTTCGTCCTGCCACTGGCACGCGGTACCGGGCGCGGCGGGCAGGGCGAGCCATTCGCCGGTCTGCGCGGTACGCAGCGGCGCGTGCGCCGGCTGGGCGGCGAGCGCGCGCAGGCTGTCGCGGCATTGGCGCTCGTCGTCGGCGCGCAGGCCGAGGCCTGCGAGCAGCGCACGCAAGGTGTCCGGCGCCACCTGCCGCGGCTGGCCGGCGACATCCACCCAGTCCACCAGCAGGCCGGACGCTTCAGCCAGCGCATGCAGCGGCGAGGCGCTCATGCCAGTGCCTCGCGCCAGGCGATGAAGCCATCCACCGGCAGCATGGCGCGGCCGGTATCCACGTGTTCGGCCAGCAGCAGGCATTGCGCGCCCGTGGGCATCGGCACCGGGGCGGGACCGAAGTTGAAGGCGACATGCCATTGTCCCTGCGGCAGCTGCCAGCCAGCGGCAAGCGCGCCTTCGCCCAGGCGGCGCACCGGCAGCGCTTGCGCCTGCGCCAGCCCGGGCACCAGCCAGCGGCGACGCAATGCCAGCAGCTGGGCGAACCAATGTGCCCAGCGCGCGCCCTCCTCGCTGTTCGCTTCTTCGATGGGGGCACGCGAGGCGAGGAAGGTTCCCGCGGCGTTGGGATCGGGAATCCGCGCCCGCGCCCGCGGGTCGGCGAAGGCGGCAAAGCGGTCGAATTCCCGGCGCCGGCCCTCGCGCACGGCTTCGTCCAGCGGCGGGGCGAAATCGGTGAAGAACAGGAACGGCTGCCGCGCGCCCCACGGCTCGCCCATGAAGAACAACGGAATCATCGGCGTGAGCGCGGTGAGCGCCAGCGCGGCGCGCAGGCGCGGCACCGGCAACAGCGTGCGCAGGCGATCGCCCATGGCCCGGTTGCCGATCTGGTCGTGGTTCTGCGCGAAGATCACGAAGTGGTCCGGCGTCAGGCCCGCGGAGGGCTCGCCGCGCACATGCCCGAGCGCATCGGTTTCGCCCTGGAAGGCGAAGCCCTCGCCGAGCACCCGCGCCAGGTGCGCGAGCGGGTCGTCGGCGAAAGCGCCGTAGTAACCCTCCTTCTCCCCGGTGAGCAGCACGTGCAGCGCGTTGTGGAAGTCGTCGTTCCACTGCGCGGTATAGCCACGGGCCAACAGCGAGGCCTGGTTGCGCTCGTTCTCCAGCACAAGATGGACATGGCGGTCGGCGGGCAGCGCATCGGCGATGGCGTCGCGCAATTGGTCCAGGAAACTTTCCGGCACGATGGCGTGCACCGCGTCCAGGCGCAGGCCGTCGAACCGGTATTCGCGCAACCACATCAGCGCGTTGTCGATGAAGTAGCGCTGCACCGCCGGCTGGCGGAAGTCGATGGCCGCGCCCCACGGCGTGGGCGCATCCTCGCGGAAGAAGGCCGGCGCATAGCCATGCAGGTAATTGCCGTCCGGGCCGAAGTGGTTGTAGACCACGTCCAGCAACACCATCAGGCCTTGGCCGTGCGCGGCATCCACCAACGCCTTGAGCGCGCGCGGCTCGCCGTAGGCGGCGGCCGGCGCATACGGCAGCACGCCGTCGTAGCCCCAATTGCGCGTACCGGCGAACTGCGCCACGGGCATCAGCTCCAGCGCGGTGATCCCCATCGCCGCCAGCCTGGGCAGCTGCGCCTGCACGCCGGCGTAGCCGCCGCACACGCCCACGTGCAATTCGTACAGCACGGCTTCGGGCCAGGGCCGGCCGTTCCACTGCGGATGCTGCCACGCGTAATCGGTGGCCAGCACCGCGCTCGGGCCGTGCACGCCATCCGGCTGCCAACGCGAGGCGGGATCGGGCACCGGTTCGCCCTCGTCCACGCGGAAGCGATAGCGCGTGCCCTCGGCCACGTCCAGTTCGACGAAGAAACTGCCACCCGCCTCGGCCTGCATCGGCACCGCCACGCTCTCCAGCAGCAGCGCTACCTTGCGCGCACCCGGGGCCCACAACCGGAAACCGACGTGGCCCGCCCGCGTGGCCCAGGCCCCCAGCGGACCGGGCGGCGCAATGGGCGCGGGCGGCGCGCTCATGGGGTGGCCTGCAGGTACAGCGTGGACAGCGGCGGCAAGGCCAGGGACAGCGACTGCGCATGGCCATGCATCGGCACCGCAGTGGTCGGCAGGCCACCGGCATTGCCGGCATCGCTGCCACCGTAGTGGTGGCTGTCGGTGTTGAGGATCTCGCGCCAATGCCCGGCCAGCGGCACGCCCACGCGATAGCCGTGGCGGGCGACCGGGGTGAAGTTGCTCACCGCCAGCAGCGGCGGCCCGCCGTGCGGGTCGTGGCGCACGAAGGCGAACACGCTGTTGTGGTGGTCGTCGCCCACGCTCCATTCGAAGCCTTCGGGCACGTGGTCGCCCCGCCAGAGCGCCGGCTGCGCGCGCAGTTGCGCGTTGAGGTCGCCCAGCAGGCGCGCCAGGCCCGCATGTTCGGGCGTGCGGGCGCGGGCCCAGTCGATGGTCGCATCGTGGTCCCATTCGCCGGGCTGGCCGAACTCCCCGCCCATGAACAGCAACTTGGCACCCGGGTGCGCCCACATGAAGGCGAAGTACGCGCGCAGGTTGGCGCGGCGCTGCCAGTCGTCGCCCGGCATGCGCGCCAGCAGCGAGCCCTTGCCGTGCACCACTTCGTCGTGGGACAGCGGCAACACGAAACGCTCGGAGAACGCGTAGACCAGCCCGAAGGTCATCTGGCCGTGGTGATGCGTGCGATGGATGGGGTCACGCTTGAGGTACTCCAGCGTGTCGTGCATCCAGCCCATGTTCCATTTATGGGTAAAGCCCAGCCCACCCTGCTCCACCGGCGCGGTGACGCCCGGCCAGGCGGTGGATTCCTCGGCGATCATCATCACGCCCGGGAAGCGCGCACCCACTTCGGCGTTGAGCCGGCGCAGGAACGCGGTGGCCTCCAGGTTCTCGCGGCCGCCATGGGCGTTGGGAATCCACTCGCCCTCCTCGCGGCTGTAATCGCGATAGAGCATCGAGGCGACCGCGTCCACGCGCAGGCCATCCACGTGGAAGCGCTCGATCCATTCCAGCGCGCTGCCGACCAGGTAACCGGCGACCTCGTGCCGGCCATAGTTGTAGATCAGCGTGTTCCAGTCGCGATGGAAGCCTTCGCGCGGGTCGGCATGCTCGTACAGCGCGGTGCCGTCGAAGCGTTGCAGGCCGTGCTCGTCGCCAGGGAAGTGCGCGCTCACCCAATCCAGGATCACGCCGATGCCGGCGCGGTGGCAGGCATCGACGAAGCGCGCGAACGCCCGCGGGTCGCCATGCCGCGCGGTGGGCGCGTACATGCCCAGCGGCTGGTAGCCCCACGATCCACCGAACGGGTATTCGGTGACCGGCAGCAGCTCGATATGGGTGAAGCCCAGTTCGCGGATATAGGGAATCAGCTGCTCGGCCAGCGCGTCCCAGCCGAGCAACTGGCCGTGCTCGTCGCGGCGCCAGGAGGCGGCATGCAGTTCGTAGATCGACAGCGGTGCCGGCGCGTTGGCGGCGCCACGTCGCGCCATCCAGTCTCCGTCTTGCCACTCGAAGGGCGCGGCCGACGGCACCCGCGACGCCGTGGCCGGCGGCAGCTCGGCCCAGCGGGCGAGCGGGTCGGCCTTGTGCGGGAGGCGGGTGCCGTCGGCGGCGGTGATCTCGAACTTGTAGCGCGCGCCTTCGGCCAGGTGCGGCAGGAAGATCTCCCACACGCCGGCCGTGTGGCGCAGGCGCATCGGATGACGGCGGCCGTCCCAGCCGTTGAAGTCGCCCACCACGGCCACGCGCTGCGCGTTCGGCGCCCACACCGCGAAGCGCACGCCGGGCACGTCGCCGCAACGCACGTGATGCGCGCCGAGCGCGGCGCGCGCGGCCTCGCCGTCGCCGTCACGCAGGCGCTGCAGGACGGCTTCGTCCAGCTGCGCGCCATAGGCATACGCGTCGGCGATCTCCTCCTGGCCCAGTGGCCAGTCGATGCGCAGGTGGTAGTCCACCGGCGCTGGCAACTCGCCTTCGAAGACGCCTTCGCCCACCGGCTGCATCGACGCCAGGCGGCCGCCCCGCGGGTCGACCAGCGTCACCGCCCGCGCGCCCGGCAGCAGCGCGCGCACGCGCTGGCGGCCATCGGGCAGGCGATGCGGTCCCAGCCAGGCGAACGCATCGCCGGGTTCGCCGCGCGCCAGCGACAGCAACTCGGCGCAGGCAGGCTCGCGATCGGTTGCGTGATATTCGGTCGTGTCGGCCGTGGCGGCCTCGGTACGCTCCCCTGCGCGCTCGTTCATGGCAGCTCCAACGCGGTGCGCTGGTACAGCGCCAGGTACTCGTTGCCGGCCACGTCCCAGCCGCTGGGGCGCAGCATCGCCGCGCGACGCATCGCCGCCAGCAGGCCAGGCAGGCGGAAGGTGCGGAACACCCGCTGCAGGCAGCGGCGCAGCGCATCGGCGCTGGCGCCCTGGAACAGGAAGCCGGTCACGCCATCGTCCACGGTGTCGATCAACCCGCCGGTCGCATGCGCCACCGGCAGGCAGCCGAAGCGCTGCGCATACATCTGGCTCAGGCCGCAGGGTTCGAAGCGCGAGGGCATCAGCAGGAAGTCGGCACCGGCGAACATCGCCCGCGCCAGGTTCTCGTCAAAGCCGATGTACGCGCCGACATGGCCCGGATAGCGGCGCGCCAGCGCGGCCACCTGCTGCTCGATCTGCGGCTCACCACCGCCGATCACCACGATCTGCCCACCGGCGGCGACGATCTGCGGCGCCACCTCGCAGGTGAGGTCCAGGCCCTTCTGGTGCACCAGCCGCGACACCACCGCGAACAGCGGCCCGCGGCTCGGCGGCAAGCCGAACGCGCGACGCACGTGCGCGGCGTTCTCCTCGCGGCCCTGCCACTGGGTGACGCTGAAGCGCGCCGGCAGGTGCTCGTCGGTGCGCGGGTCCCAGCTGGCGTCGATGCCGTTGACGATGCCGCTCAACGCGCCGAGCGAGGCGCGCTGGGCCAGCAGTTCGTCCAGTCCGCAGCCTTCGGCCGGCGCGACGATCTGGTTGGCGTAGCTGTGGCTCACCGTGTTGACCTGCCGCGCATTGACGATGCCCGCGCGCAGGAACGACAACTGCCCATGGAAGGCCAGCTCACCCGCATGCGCGGCCGGCACGCCCAGCGCCGGCGCCAGCGCTTCGGGGAACACGCCCTGGTAGGCGAGGTTGTGGATGGTCAGCAGGCAGGGCGTGGTGCCACCGCCCCAACGCACGTAGGCGGCGGCGAGCGCGCACGGCCAGTCGTTGAGGTGCAGCAGCTGCGGGCGCCAGTCCAGCCCGGCATGGCCGGCGGCGATCTGCGCGGCCGCATAGGAAAGCGTGGCGAAACGCAGCGCGTTGTCCGGCCACTCGTGGCCCTGCGCATCGACATACGGCGTGCCCTCGCGCTCGAACAGCGCCGGGCACAGCAGCACGTAGATCGGCAGGCCATCGGCCTGTTCGACGCGGCCGATGTCGCAGGCCGGCAAGCTGGCATGGGCGGTGACGCGGCCGACGATCTCGATGCCACCGGCGCGTTCGAGCACGTCGCGGTAGCCGGGGATCAGCACGCGCACGTCGTAGCGGCGGCGCAGCGCACGCGGCAGCGCGGCGGCGACGTCGCCCAGGCCGCCAGCCTTCACGAAGTCGGCCATCTCCGGCACCACGAACAGCGCACTGTCGCGCACCGGCGCGATGTCGTGCTGCCATTCGTGGTGGCGGGCGAAGCGTCCTCGTGCATCACGTGCGTGCGGCACGCGGGTGCGCACCAACGGCATCGGCAGCGGGGTCGACAAAGGGTCCTCGCGCAGCGGCGCGACGACGGGGTCCAGCGAGATCAAGGCGGTCATCACTACATCCGTCAGTGGGGGGTGGACGGAACCAGCGGGAAAGAGACAGCCATCGCCCCGTGACGGCCGGGCGATGTTGGAACTGGGGAACGAACGGAAAAGCGGGGCGGCGTTCGCGAATCCGCCACGAGCGCCTGTGGTGATACTCGGCAAGCGCCGATAAAAAACGCGTGAAGCGAGCGCGCCGTTTTGATGACAAAAACGCCTGTCCTCAGACCCGTCCGCGCATTCATTTCCCCTTTGCGGTGCAAAGGCCCGAAAAGCGCGACGCAGTTCCACTGAATCATTCAAGCCGGCGCATCGCAGGCCGATAACCCGGCATCGAAGCCTCCGGCGTCCCGCCCCCATGTCCGACCCCCGCGAC
>NZ_LLXU01000086.1 GCF_001431645.1 Stenotrophomonas panacihumi
GCGCGGCGATCGCCGCGCTGGATCAGCGTCACCAGGCCCTTGCCGTCGTCGAAGCCGATCGTCGTCGGGGTTTCATCGTGGTCGCTGAAGAAGCGAATCTTGCCGGTGAGCGGCTGGCCGTCCACGGTGAGCGGCACGCCTTTCTCCGGCACGAACCAGACCTGGTCGCCGACCACCTGGATCATGCCCATCTTCTCCGGCCCCACCGCCAGGCGGATGCCGCTGGTGCTGCCGCTGCCGACGTAGTGCGCCTTCAGTTCCAGCCAGTGCAGGCCGACCAGCGTGGTCCAGCCATCGGGCTTGCGCAGCTCGGCCAGGCGCTCGTCGCGCCAGACCTGGTTGTCGGCCAGGAACTGCGGATCGGACGCCACCGGCTTTTCCTGCGCCGCGCGCCTGGGCGCCTGCTGGCCATCGCCGCCCCCACAGCCGGCCAGCCACGCCAAGGCGAGCAGCCAGCTCCACTTTCCCCAGTTACGCACACTCATCAACGCCCCCGTAAGAACCAACGATCGATTTCCGCCAGCGAAAAGCGCGCCCAGGTCGGGCGGCCGTGGTTGCACTGCCCCGAACGCTCGGTGGCTTCCATGTCGCGCAGCAAGGCGTTCATTTCCGGCAGCGTGAGCCGCCGGTTCGCCCGCACCGCGCCATGGCAGGCCATGGTGGAGAGCAGTTCGTCGCGGGCACCGGCGACGCGACGCGTCTGCCCGTGTTCGCGCAGGTCCGAGAGTACATCGCGCAGCAACGCTTCGGGCTCGGCCTGCGCCAGCAACGCGGGAATGCTGCGCACATGCAGCGATTGCGGCCCGGCGCGGGTGACTTCGAAACCGAGCGCAGCCAGCGTGTCGGCCTCGCGTTCGGCCACGTCGGCCTCGCGCTCGCCGACCATCAGCGTGATCGGCACCAGCAGTGGCTGCGCGTGCAGGCCGATGCCGTCATGCGCGCCCTTGAGCCGTTCGTAGCCGATGCGTTCGTGGGCGGCATGCATGTCCACCACGATCAGGCCTTCGGCGTTCTCGGCCAGGATGTAGATGCCATGCAGCTGCGCGATGGCGTAGCCCAGCGGCGGCACGCCGGCCTCGGCCGAGGTCTGCGGCAGGCCGGCGGGGTCGACCGGCATCGCGGGCAACGGTGCCATCGGCTGGCTCAGCGAGGTGCCGCCCGACGCGCCATACAGCGCCGCGTAGGCACCCGGCGCCTCGTCCACGCGCAGGCCCAGTGGCGATTGCGCCGGCCGCCAATCGCGAAAACCGCCCTCGCCGCTCGAAAGCCCCATCGCCGCGGCCGGTGGCGTGCCGCCCGGCGCCAGCGTGGACATCGTTGCCGGCTGCGTGGCGGCCGCGCCGGCGCGGGTCTGCGCGAGCGCGTCCTGCAGCGTGCGGTAGACGAAGTCGTGGATCAGCCGCGAATCGCGGAAGCGCACCTCGTGCTTGGCCGGGTGCACGTTGACGTCCACGCGGGTGGGGTCAAGCTCCAGGAACAGCACGTAGGCCGGCTGGCGGCCGTGGTAGAGGACGTCGCCATAGGCCATCTTCACCGCGTGGGCGACGCTGCGGTCGCGCACCGAACGGCCGTTGACGTACAGGTACTGCTGGTCGGCGCTGGCGCGCGAATAGTGCGGCTGCGAGATCCAGCCATGCAGGCGCAACCCGGCGCCGCTGTGGTCCACGCGCAGCGACTGGCGGGCGAAGTCGTCACCCAGCGTTTCGCCCAGGCGCGCATCCGAATACAGGTCGCCCGGGCGATAGCGCCGCGAGGGCTTGCCGTTGTGCGACACGCGCAATTCGATGTCCGGCCGCGCCAGCGCCAGCGAACGCAGCCACTCCTCGATGTGGCCCAGCTCGGTGCGCTCGGCGCGCAGGAACTTGCGCCGCGCCGGCACGTTGTAGAACAGCTCGCGCACTTCGACCGTGGTGCCCGGCGCATGCGCACGCGGCTGCACCTCGCCCACGCGGCCGCCATCGACCTGCAGCGCCGAGCCATGCTCGGCGTCGGCCTGGCGCGAGACCAGGGTGAAGCGGCTGACCGAGGCGATCGAAGGCAGCGCTTCGCCGCGGAAACCGAGCGTGGCCACCGCTTCGAGGTCGTCGAGCGAGGCGATCTTGCTGGTGGCATGGCGCGACACCGCCAGCGGCAGTTCTTCCGGCGCGATGCCGCCGCCGTCGTCGCGGATGCGGATCAGCCGCACGCCACCTTCTTCCAGTTCGATGTCCACGCGCCGCGCGCCGGCGTCGATGGCGTTCTCGACCAGTTCCTTGACCACCGAGGCGGGCCGTTCGACCACCTCGCCGGCGGCGATCTGGTTGACCAGGATGTCCGGCAACTGGCGGATCGTCATGGCGTCCACCGGGCGGATTGGCGTGGGAAAAGAAGCTGCGGGGCGATCAGGGGCACGGCGTTCGGCGCCGCGGGGCGCCGTCTTCATCGAGACAGCGCAGATGATAGCCGAGCTTCAGCGGCTGCCGCCGGCCACGGTGCCGGCCGCTGCATCCATTTCCGCCTGCGCGCGCGCCGCGTACAGCGTGCCCGGCGGCGGCTGGCGGGTGAAGAACGTATTGACGCCATCGAGCACCGCGCCGGCCAGCTTGCGCTGGTACGCCGGATCGGTGAGGCGGCGTTCTTCGGCCGGATTGGAAATGAAGGCCGTCTCGACCAGCATCGCCGGCATGTCGGAGGTGCGCAGCACGGCGAAGTTCGCCCGCTCCAGCTCCGGCTTGTGGTTGTTGCCGATGTCCTTCAGGCCGGTCAGTACGTGGCCGGCCGCGTCCTCGGAGGCCTTCATGTGGCCGCTCTGCGCCAGGTCCAGCAGGACGTTGGCCAGCGTGTTCTCGGTCTGCTGCAGGCGCACGCCGCCGACCAGGTCGGCCGCGTTTTCCTTGTCGGCCAGCCAGCGGGCGCGCTGCGAGGAGGCGCCCTTGGTGGACAGCACGAACACCGACGAGCCGCTGGCGTTGCGGTTTTCCGCGGCGTCGGCGTGGATGGAGATGAAGATGTCCGCGCCGGCCGCGCGCGCCTTCTTGGCGCGCATCGGCAGCGGGATGAACACGTCGGTGTCGCGGGTGAGGTACGCCTTCAGGCCCGGCGTGGCGTTGACCTGGCGCGCCAGCTCGCGCGCCACCGCCAGGGTGACGTCCTTCTCGCGCTTGCCGGTCGGGCCGATGGCGCCCGGATCCTGGCCACCATGGCCCGGGTCGATGGCGACCACCAGCGGACGCATGCCCGCCTTCATCTTGATGCGCGAGGCGTCGCTGGGCATGGCCGGACGCGGCGGCGGCGCGTCGTCACCCGGCGAGAGCGCGGCGCTGGCGGCGATCGCCGTGGCCGGCGCGGCCACCACGGGCGTGGCGGCGGCGGGCGCGGAGGCCGCGGCACCGACGACGGCTACCGGCACGGTGGCGCCGTTGAGAATGGCCTGCGGCGAGGTCGTCGGCGCGGTGGCGGCCGGCGGCACCTGCGCGGCACCGGCTCCGGCGTCGGGCCATTGGCCTTCTGCACCACGGCGGCGGTGAGCGCGGCGGTGGCGCGCGCGGCATCCTCGCGGGCCTGGGCGCTCGGCACCGGGGCGGCGTCGGCGGGGGTGTTCTCCGCGGCGCGCGGCGTGGCCGCCGCGGCGGCCACGGCAGGCGGGGCGGCGGCTGGCGCGCTGGCGGCGTATTCGCCCGGCCATTCGATCACCAGGCGCGCATCGCCATTGCCCTTGTCGAGCTGCGGCTTGAACGCACTGACCTGGTTGGCGAGATCGAACACGACGCGGAAGGTGCCCGGCTCCGGCTGGCCGGTACGCACGGCGGTGACCACGCCAGCGGCGGCCGGCAGCTTGAGGCCGCGCACGGCGCTGGAATCGGGGAAGTCGACGACCAGCCGGTTCGGGCCGGCCAGCGAGATGGTCTTGTAGCCGCCGGCACCGGCCAGGCGGATCTCGGCGCGCGTGCCGGTGCTGCCGGCACTGAGCGACACCGCCTGGATTTCGCCCGCGAACGCGTGCGCGCACCCGGCCAAGCCAAGGGCGCTGACCAACAGACGGACAACCAGGGAACGGATCGCCGAGGACATGGCACGGATTCAATCACCGCCCCGGCCAGAATGCAATACCTTTTTCCCTTAATAATCCGCCACCTGGGTGACTTTCCTGCTAACCCCCGGCAGGAAGCCCCCGTAACTAACCCTCGGCGGCCAAACGGGACAGCCAGCCGCGGCCGGCTTCGCTGAGCCCCGACAGCGCATACCGACGCCCCTGCCCGTCCACCGCCAGTTCGACCTTCAGGTCGGCCGGCGGCAGCGCGCCCTCGCCACGTTCGGGCCATTCCACCAGCCACAGGCGCACGTCGCCTTCGTCCAGGCCGAGGAAGTCGAGTTCTTCGGCGTGGCCGATGCGATACAGATCCAGGTGCCAGGCTTCGCCGTCGTCGAGCGGATAGCGCTCGATCAGCGTGTACGTCGGGCTGCGGATCGCGCCCTGCACGCCGAGTGCGCGCAGCAGCGCGCGCGCCAGCGTGGATTTGCCGGCGCCCAGGTCACCGTGCAACTGCGCCAGCGCCTGCGTGGGCCGCGTGCGCGCCAATGCCTGGCCAAGACGTTCGGTTGCCTCGGCATCCGGCAGCCACCCTTCAAGCTTCATTCCAGTCTCCCGCATTGGCCAGGCGCCGCAGCGCCGGCAACAGATCCGTCGGCAACAGGCCGCGCTCGCCTTCCAGCGCCGCTTCGTCGGCGGCGGCCGAATGCAGCAGCGCGCCGAGCGTGGCGGCTTCGAAGGCGTCGTGTCCCTGCGCGCGCAGCGAGGCGATCACGCCGGTGAGCAGGTCGCCCATGCCGCCGACGGCCATGCCGGGGTTGCCCGCGTCGATCATCCTCGGCATGCGCCCCGGCGCGGAGACGATCGTCCCGGCGCCTTTCAGCACCACCACCGCGTTGAAATTCGCCGCCAGCGATTCGGCCGCGGCGAGGCGGTCGCGCTGCACCTGCGCATTGGACATGCCGAGCAGGCGCGCGGCCTCGCCCGGATGTGGCGTCAGCACGACATCCGCATCGAAACGGCGCGGCGTGGTGGCGAGCAGGTTGAGCGCGTCGGCGTCGATCACCTTGGCGCCCGGTGCGTCCATCGTCATCTGCCACAGCACGCGCGCCCAGTCGTCCTGGCCCAGGCCCGGACCGATGGCGACCACGTCCGACTGCCGCAGCAAGGGGGGCAGCACCGCGCCGTCTTCCACCGCGCGCGCCATCACTTCCGGGCAGCGCGCCAGCAGCGGCGCGACGTGGCGTGCGCGCGTGGCCACGCCGACCAACCCGGCACCGCTGCGCAGCGCGGCCTCGGCGCTCAGCATGATGGCCCCGCCGCTGCCTTCGTTGCCGCCGATGCACAGCACGCGGCCGGATTCGCCCTTGTGGGTATTGCGACGGCGCGGGCGCAGCGTCGCGCCGAGCGCGGCGGCGGCCCACGATTCGGCGCGTGGGGCGAGTGCCTCGACGGCCGAGGCCGGCACGTCCAGCGTGGCGAGCACGCGCTCGCCGACCTGCTCCAGCGCATCGCCGGTATGCAGCCCCAGGTGCGCGACGATGAACTGCAACGTGATTTGCGCGCGGATCGCCACGCCGGGGCGCGCGCCATGTTCGGCATCCACGCCGCTGGGCACGTCCAGCGCCAGCACCGGCACGCCGCTGCGGTTGACCGCCTCGATCATCGCGGCGGTATCGGCTTCCGGCGGGCGGTTGAGCCCGATGCCGAACAACGCGTCGACGATGACGTCCTCGCCATCCAGCGCGCAGGGAAACAGTTCGATGCGACCGCCGCGGGCGAGATAGTCGGTGCAGGCCCGCTGCGCCAGTTCCGACACCGGGCCGCCACCTTCGCGATGCACCACGCGCACCTGCCGGCCGGCCAGCTTCGCCAGCCGCGCCAGCACGTAGCCATCGCCGCCGTTGTTGCCGGTGCCGCATACCACCGCGATGCGGCGTGCCTGCGGCCAGCGCTGCTGCAGCAGCTCCCAGGCGGCCAGGCCGGCGCGCTGCATCAGCACGTAGGGGTCGCCGCCCAGCAGCTGCGTGGCCTGCGCATCGATCATGCGCGCCGAGGCGGTGTCATGGAGCAGGAGGGGGGCGTACATGGCCGGGATTCTATACTTGCGCCCATGTCCGCCGTCCCCGCCCCTGCCCTGGCGCCCGCCGCGCTTGCCGCCCTGGCCACGCGCGTGCGCGTGCTGGCGCGCGAAGCCGGCTTCCAGCGCTGCGGCATCAGCGGCATCGACCTGGGCGAGGACGAAGCGCACCTGCGCGACTGGCTGGCCGAAGGCCTGTACGGCACGATGCACTGGATGGCGCAGCACGGCAGCAAGCGCGCGCGCCCGGCCGAACTGGTGCCGGGCACGCTGCGGGTGCTGTCGGTGGGCATGGACTACGGCCGCCGCGACGACGAGGCCGCCTGGGCCACGCTGGACGACGGCGAGCGCGCGTATGTCGCCCGCTACGCCTTGGGCCGCGACTACCACAAGCTGATGCGCCACCGCCTGCAGAAGCTCGCCGAGCGCCTGCAGGCCGAAGTCGGGCCGTTCGGCTTCCGCGTGTTCGTCGATTCGGCCCCGGTGCTGGAGCGCGCCCTCGCGCGCAACGCCGGACTGGGCTGGATCGGCAAGCACACCTGCCTGATCGACAAGCAGGGCGGCTCGTGGTTCTTCCTCGGCGAGATCTACCTCGACCTGCCGCTGCCGGTGGATACCCCGGCCACCGCGCACTGCGGCAGCTGCGTGCGCTGCATCGACATCTGCCCGACCGGCGCGATCGTCGCCCCGCACCGGCTGGATGCGCGGCGCTGCATCTCCTACCTGACCATCGAGCACGACGGCGCGATTCCCGAGGAATTCCGCAAGCCGATGGGCAACCGCATCTACGGCTGCGACGATTGCCAGCTCGTCTGCCCCTGGAACAAGTTCGCCCAGCGCACGGACGAGGCGGATTTCCGCGCGCGCAACGACCTGGATACCGCCACCCTGCCGCAGCTGTTCGCGTGGGAGGAGGACGAATTCCTGCGCCGCACCGAGGGCAGCCCGATCCGCCGCAGCGGCCACGAGCGCTGGCTGCGCAATATCGCCGTGGCGCTGGGCAATGCGCCGACCACGCCGGACGTCCTGGCCGCACTGGCCTCGCGCCGTGAGCACGCCTCGGCGCTGGTGCGCGAGCACGTGGCGTGGGCGCTGGCGCAACACGCACAGTGAAGCGCCCTCGCGCGCCCGATCAGCGATAATCCTCGCCATGCCTGCCCGCGAAGACGAAATCCTCACCCCCAGCCAGCTCAACACGCTGGCGCGCGACCTGCTCGAGGGCAGCTTTCCGCAGGTCTGGGTGGAGGGCGAACTCGGCAACGTCACCCGCCCCGCTTCCGGGCATCTGTATTTCACCTTGAAGGACGCCCGCGCGCAGGTGCGCTGCGCGATGTTCCGGCAGAAGAGCCAGTGGCTAAAATTCCAGCCGCGCGAAGGCCTGCGCGTGCTCGCGCGTGGGCGCCTCACGCTGTACGAAGCGCGCGGTGACTACCAGATGGTGCTCGAACACCTCGAAGAAGCCGGCGAAGGCGCCTTGCGCCGCGCGTTCGAGGAACTGCGCGCGCGCCTGGCCGCCGAAGGGCTGTTCGACGCCGCGCGCAAGCGCGAGCTGCCGGCTCACGTGCGTCGCCTGGCGGTGATCACCTCGCCCAGCGGCGCGGCCGTGCGCGACGTGCTGAGCGTGCTGGCGCGCCGCTTCCCGCTGCTGGAGGTGGACCTGCTGCCCTCGCTGGTGCAGGGCGATACCGCCGCCGCGCAGATCGCCGCGCTGCTGCGCGCCGCCGATGCCAGCGGCCGCTACGACGTCATCCTGGTCACCCGCGGCGGCGGCTCGCTGGAAGACCTGTGGGCGTTCAACGACGAACAGCTCGCCCGCACCATCGCCGCCTCGGCCACGCCGGTGGTCTCGGCGGTGGGTCACGAAACCGACTTCACCCTGGCCGATTTCGCCGCCGACCTGCGCGCGCCCACGCCGTCGGTCGCCGCCGAGCTGCTGGTACCCGACCAGCGCGAACTTGTCGCGCGCCTGCGCCGCGCCGCTTCGCAGCTGCTCGGCGCGCAGCGCCATGGCCTGCACCAGCGCATGCAACGCGCCGACCGGGCCGGCCTGCGCCTGGATGCGCAATCGCCGCGTGCGCGCCTGCAACTGCTGCAGCGCCGGCAGGAAGACGCCGCGCGCCACCTCGCCGCGCAGATGCGCGCACGCCTGGACCGCCTGCAGGCGCGCCTGCGCCAGGCCCATGCCCAGCTGCGCGCGCACGACCCGGCGCGCCAGCTCGCCACGCTGCGCCAGCGCCTGGCCGCGCTGCGCCTGCAACCACCGATGGCCGCGCGCCTGCGCCACGACACCCTGCGCCTGCAGTCGCTGGCGCGCTCGCTCGAAGCGGTGAGCCCGCTGGCGACGGTCGCGCGTGGCTACGCCATCGTCAGCCATGCCGACGGGCGCGTGGTGCGGTCGGCCGAAGAGGTCGCGCCGGGCGAACGCCTGGACGCGCGCGTAGCCGATGGCGTCATCGCGGTGCGCGTGGAAGCGCGCGAGGACTGACCCGCCCCACCCCGCCTATTTCAGCGGCGGGCCTTCCGGACAGAAGCGCTGGCGGTACTCCAGCGCCTTGGGCATCAGCGCCTGCAGGTTCTGGATGCGCGTGCCCGGGTTGGGATGGGTGGAGCTGAACTCCGGCGGCGACTGACCGCCGCTGTTCTGTTCCATGCGCTCCCACAGCGGGATCGCCGCGCGCGGATCGAAGCAGGCCGCGGCCGCCAGCATCAGCCCCACCTCGTCGGCCTGCGTTTCGTGGCCGCGCGCATACGGCAGCAGGTAGCCGTAGCCCATCGCGGCCATCACCATCTGCTGTTGCTGCATGTCCATGCCACTGGCCGCGCCGGCCATCTGGCCGATCTGCGTGAGCTTCTGCTGCGCCATGCGCTGCGCGCCGTGGCGCAGCAGCGCGTGGGCGATCTCGTGGCCCATCACCACCGCCATCGCGTCGGCGTTCTGCGCCACCGGGAACAGGCCGGTGTACACCGCCATCTTGCCGCCCGGCAGGCAGAACGCATTGGCCTGGTCGGAGGGAATCACGTTGACGTCCCACTCGAAACCGCGCGACAGGTGGTTGGGCTGCATGCCGTGTTCGGCGGCCAGCGCGGTTTCCACCGGGTCCACCTTGGCGATCAGCCGCTGCGCGATGGCGCGCACCTGCTGGGAGGCCTGCGCGTTGGGATCCAGCGGGCGTTCCTGCGAGAGGATCTCCTGATAGGCCTGCAGGCCCATCGCCTTTTCTTCCTCCACGCCGAGCGAGCTGTCGATCAGCACCTTCTCGCCGGTGTAGGGGTCTTCGCTGCGGTTGGAGAACCAGTAGTAGGCCGCGTACCCGGCGAAGGCGATCAGCACCCACCAGCGCACGTTGCCGAACAGGCCGGGACGGCGCGCGCCGCGTGCCTGCTGGCGGTCGTTGAACGGGTCGTTGCGCATCGTCTGCCTTCCTGTTCCGGCCGCTGCCGGGGGTTACCGGGACAATGAACTCATATTCCGCGCACCAGGCGGAAGCCGATCCTGGCACTGGTCGTGTCCGAGTCCTGTGACAGCCGCCAGGCCGCGCGGGTCTGCTGCGGCGAATTGGCCCAGCTGCCGCCGCGGATCACCCGCTGCCGGCAGCCCGGGTTGAACCAGGCCGCGCCGTCGGCCGGGGCGCGCCGATAGCTGGCGTGCCAGCAGTCGCCCACCCATTCGCTGAGATTGCCACCCAGGTCCCACAGGCCCCAGGCGTTGGCGCGGAAGCTCGCCACCGGCGCAGGGCCCCAGAAGCCGTCGCCGTAGCCGACAAAGGCGTTGTTCCAGTGCCGCCCGCTCGGCGAGACGTCGTTGCCGCCGGTGAAATTGCCCGCGCCTTCCGGCGGCGTGCCTGCATCGCCCCACGGATAACGGCCCTGGCTGCCGGCGCGCAGCGCGTACTCGAACTCGGCCTCGGTCGGCAGGCGGTAGTGCCGGCCGGTCTGCTCGGAAAGCCACTTCGCGTAAGCCTCCGCATCGCGCACGCTGACGTGCATCACCGGACTGTTCGGCGCGGCGCGCGCGCCGTTGTAGTCCGACTGCCAGTCCACCCCGCTGCGGCGGGCGAAGTTGCCGCTGCGTTCGTCGTAGACGATGGAATGCCCGCGCCGCGTCGCCCGCGGCCGCGCGTTGGCCGATTCCACGAACTGCCGGAACTCGTCCACCGTCACCGTGGTGATCGACATCGCGAAGCCGCGCGCGAAGCGCACGTAGTGCGCCGGGCGCTCGTTGTCCGACGCGCCGGGCTCGTTGTCGCCCGCCCCCATGCGGAACGCGCCGTGCGGCACCACGATCATCTGCGGGCCACGGCCGCCGTCCTGCATCGCGTCGGTGAACACCTGGCGCGGGCGGAAGCTGCCGTAGTGCGTGGCCAGCTCCAGGCGCACGCGCAGCGCGGCGGCCACCGCATCGCCCGGCGCGGCGATGCGCAGCACCTCGGCCAGCTTCTCGCCGGCCGGCTTGAGCCCCGCCGGGGTGGTGAGGTCGCGCAGCGCCGCGTCGTGCAGCGCGCCGATGCGCGCATGGCGCACGGCCTCCACGCGCGCGCGCGCATCGTCCACGCTGGGCGCGCGATCACGCAGCTTGGCCGCGCTCGCCAGCCATCGCGTGGCGGCCTGGAAATCGGAGGCGGCCGCCGCGGCCTCGGCGCGGCCGATCAACGCGCTCTCCGCCGCCGCCAGGCCCTGGTGCGCGCGGCTGTTCTCCGGGGCGAGCTTGAGCGCCTCGCGGAAATTGCCGATCGCCCCGTTGCCCTCCTCGCCGATGCGGTCGTTGCGCAGGTCGTCCTCGCCGGCGCGGTTGAAGCCCAGCAGGCGCTGCGCGCGCTCCACGTCGGCCTGGAACTCGCGCACGCGCGTGTCTTCGGGCGACAGCGTGAGCGCCACGATCGCCAGCGCGCGCGCACGATCCAGCGCATCGCCCTGGCGCTCGGTCTGCGCGAGCAGCGCGTGGCCGTCCTGCAGCAAGCGGCGCTGCGCCTGCTGCAGGCCCTGCTTGGCCAGCCGATCCTGCGGATCGCGTTGCAGCAGCGCCAGGTACAGCGGAATGGCCGCGTCGGCCTGTTCGAACAGCCGGTCTTCCTTGAGGGCACGCGCCGCGCGCTCGCGCACGCTGGCGGCCTTCTCCTCGCCCAGGTCCACCGCCGGCGCCTGCCAGCGCTGCACGGTGTCGCCGCCGGCCTCGCCGATGGTGACGCGCGGTTGCGCGGGCGCCGCGGCGGGCGGGTCCGCGCTGGCGGGCGCAGGCGCGGCGGACTGCGGATCGGACGCCGGCGCGCACGCGGCCAATGCCGCCGCCAGTACCGCCATCGTCACACCCCACCTGCCCATGCGCCCTGCCTCCTGAAGATGCCCGCCTCGCGCCGGTCGCCGGCGACGTTAGGCTATCCTGCACGGCCCGCGCAATGCAGCGCCGTATCGAAGTCCCCCCGTGCCGCACTGGATCACCCACCCCGACGAACTCGCCACCCGCCTGCAGGCGCGCCCCGCGCGCATCGGCCTGGACACCGAGTTCATCCGCGAACGCACCTACTGGCCGCAGCTGGCGCTGGTGCAGATGGCCGTCGGCGAGGAGATCCTGCTGATCGACCCGTTGATCCCCGGCATGGCCGAAGCGCTCAAGCCGTGGCTCACCGCGCCGGACATCCTGAAAGTGATGCACAGCGCCAGCGAGGACCTGGTGACGTTCAAGGTGGCGTGCGGCGTGCTGCCGCGCCCGCTGTTCGACACCCAGATGGCCGCCGCGCTCGCCGGCACCGGCGCCGGCATGGGCTACCAGAAGCTGGTGAACGAGATCACCGGCACGCTGCTGCCCAAGGGCGAGACGCGCTCGGACTGGCTGCGCCGCCCGCTCTCCGACGCGCAGCTGGAATACGCCGCCGACGACGTGCGCTACCTGTTCGCGCTGCACGACGCGCTCGACGCCAAGCTCGGCGAACTGGACCGCCGCGCATGGCTGGCCGAGGATGCCGAGCGCCTGCTGGCCTCGGTGGAGCGCGACGATGGCGAGCGCTGGCCGCACCTGTCCCTGCGCAGCGCGCAGTTCCTGGAGGCCGATGGCCAGCTGCGGCTGCTGCGGCTGCTGCGCTGGCGCGAGCAGACCGCGCGGCAGAGCGACCGCCCGAAGAGCTGGATCCTGGACAACGAACTGGCGGTCACCATCGCGCGCACGCCGCCGGCCGACCAGGCGGCGCTGTCGAAGCTGTTCGAGCGTTTCCCGAAGGCGCCGCGCAAGCTGACCGCGCAGGTCTGGCAGGTGCTCAACACGCCGCTGGCCGACGAGGTCGACGCGCCGCTGGCCAGCAACAACGGCGACGAGCACAAGCAGACGCTGAAGAAGCTGCAGGAAGCCGTGGCCGAACGCAGCCGAGAGCTCGGCCTGCCCGATGGCGTGCTGGCCTCGCGCAAGCACCTGGAAAGCCTGCTGGAGCACGGCGCGTGGCCGGCCGGGTTGGGGCAATGGCGGCGGGCGCAGCTGGAAGCGGTGGTGGTGGCGTTGGTGCCGGGGTTGGCGGCGGGCTGACCCGCCCCTCCCTGCGCGCCGGATCAACGCAGGGTGGTGAAGGCCTGCACGTGGCTCATCAGCATCCGGCGCTCCCTCCTGCCGACCCAGTAAGGGCGAATATCCCGCCCGGCGATTTATCTGTCTACTTCGGTGAAGCGACACGCCGCACCGTTGATATCCAGCCGCACATGCGTCGTCATGCCGTTGGTCAGATAGATATCGTCGCTGCGGCAATCCCGGTCATGCGCCTCGCCTTGCAGGCGATAGCTGGCCTCGCCGCCCGAGTCGGTGATCGCATTGAAGTATTGCGAGGAAGTCGCGCCCGCTTCCAGCGCACCGAAGGCAATGCGCTGCCCGCCGAGGCGCACCTCGACATGCTCGAGCGGCACCAGGCCGGCATTGTGCACCGACACCTTGCTCATCCAGAGGCCGCAGCCTGCCAGCAGGCATGCCGACAGGCCTGCAGCCATGCGCTGCAGGCCCCGTGCCGTCAAAAGCCTGCGCTCAGGCCGCACGCGCCTGTATCCGCACCATGTTCCCCGCGGGGTCACGCACCGCGCAGTCGCGCACGCCGTAGGGCTGCACGGTCGGCTCCTGCGCGATCTCCGCCCCGCCCGCCTGCAGGCGCTCGAAGGTCGCGTCGAGATCGCCGGTGGACAGCACCATGATCCCGTAGCTGCCCTTGGCCATCATCTCGGCGATGGTGCGGCGCTCGGCGTCGGTGATGCCCTGGCCAATGCCCGGCGGGTACAGCACCAGCGAGGTGCCCGGCTGCGCCGGGTGGCCCACGGTGATCCAGCGCAGCTCGCCGTGCGCGACATCGTTGCGCACCTCGAAGCCGAGCAAGTCGCGGTAGAACGCCAGCGCGGCGTCGGCGTCGTTGTGCGGCAGGAAGGTGGAGTGGATGCTGAGGTCCATGGCGTGGTTCCGTGTCAGGTGGACGCGCAGTCTAGGGAAGGCACCGCCTTGGCCGCTTCTCGATTCCTGACCGGTCGAGTCACCGCCTTGGCCACGCAGGCCGGCAGCCCGGCGATGGCCGGGGCGTGCTGCTGGCGGTACGCGCCCGGCGACATGCCCACCAGTTCGTGGAAGCGCGTGCTGAAGGTGCCCAGCGAGGCGCAGCCGACCTCCAGGCTGACCTCGGTGACGCTCAGGTCGCCACGTCGCAACAGCGCCATCGCGCGTTCGATGCGGCGCGTCATCAGGTAGCTGTAGGGCGATTCGCCATAGGCAGCCTTGAATTGCCGGCTCAGGTGCCCTGCCGACATGTGCACGCCGCGTGCGCGACCGCATCGACCGCAAATACGCCCAGCCGCTGGATGTCGAGGCGCTGGCACGCGG
>NZ_LLXU01000087.1 GCF_001431645.1 Stenotrophomonas panacihumi
GCTTTTGCTTTTGCTCTTCCCCCTCCCACTCTCCGGCGCGGCTCCGATCGAAGCGTGAAAAATGAAGCGCCTGGCGCCGACCTGGCGGGTAGGGGCGTCAGCGGGCCATGGATGGCCCGCGTGCGGCGAGTCGGACAGGATGTCCGCCCGAGCCGTGACGACCCTACCCGCCAGGTCGGCGCCCGCACCGTAAGTCAGAGCTACCAACCGCCAGCAAACCGACACACCCCCTCGGCACAGCTCTTGCATCAGAAACCCAGTCGCGCCCAAGGCGCCGCCGCAGCCCTCAAGCCCGGCGGCCCGCGGCCGCTATTCCCGTTATCCGGTGCCGCGCCCCCGCGGGCGATCACCCCACAGGTCAGGAGAATCCGCATGGCTTCGTCGTCGCTTTATCAGATCGGCTCCGGCCTGGACATCCCGACCCTGGTCGCCAACCTCGTCGCCGCCGACCGCAAGCCGGAAGAAACCCGGATCAACAACGCCGGCACCGCGGCGTCCGCCCAGCTCTCGGCCATCAGCACCATCAAGAGCGGCATGGCCAACCTGCAGACCGCCCTCAAGACGCTGACCACCAGCATCGACAGCCAGGCCTACAAGGCCACCGTCGGCGACGGCGCCGGCTTCACCGCCACGGCCACCACTTCGGCCACCGCCGGCAGCTACAACGTGGAAGTGGTGAACATCGCCGAACGGCAGAAGCTCACCTCCGGCGCATACGCCAGCGACAAGGTCGTCGGCGACGGCACCCTCACCATCACCTACGGCGACGGCGCGGAAGACTCGCTCGACGTCACCATCCCCGAGGGCAGCAAGCTGTCCGATGTCGCCGCGGCCATCAACAAGGCCGCCGGCGGCAAGGGCGTCACCGCCAGCGTGGTCACCGCCAACGACGGCCAGCACCTGGTGCTCACCGCCGCCGATACCGGCACCGCCGGCGCGATGACCATCACCACCAGCGGTGGCGACGGCGGGCTGTCCGCCCTCACCTACCCGGCCGCCGACGGCAGCACCGGCCTCACCCAGACCGTGGCCGCCAAGGACGCGCTGGTGCGCGTGGACGGCTTCGAGCGCACCTCCAGCAGCAATTCGGTCGCCGACCTCATCCCCGGCGTGGTGCTGAACCTGACCAAGGCCAACGAGGGCACGCCCTACAGCCTGTCCATCGGCAAGGACAACACCTCGATCAAGACCAACATCAGCGCCTTCGTCAGTGCGTACAACGCCGTGGTGACGGTGCTGAAGTCTTCCAGTTCCTACAACGCCGACACCCAGACCGCCTCGGCGCTCACCGGCGATGCCATGGTGCGCGGCCTGCAGACCCAGCTGCGCAGCCAGGTCAGCGGCAGCGTGAGCGAACTCAAGGCGATGGGCGTGAGCATCGCCACCGACGGCTCGCTCAGCTTCGATGCGACCAAGTTCGAGACCGCCGTGGCCGCGGACCCCAGCGCGGCGCAGAAGCTGTTCGGCAGCGACGGCACCGTCGGCAAGGGCCTGAACAGCATGCTCGACAGCAACCTCAACTCCACCAACGGCTCCATCACCCTGCGCACCAACAGCCTCAACGCGCAGATCAAGGACCTGGAAGAGCAGCTGGACGACCTGGACAAGCGCATGGACGAGGCCACCACCCGCTACACCGCCAAGTTCACCGCCATGGACACCATCGTGGCGCAGATGCAGACCACCAGCGATTACCTCACCCAGCAGCTGGCCTCTTCCTCCAGCAGCTGACGGCGGCCCTCAAGTGATGGCCGGATCCTGCCGATAAAGGATCATCACCAACACCGCGGGCCGCCCCGCGCACGCCGGGGGGACAGCCGGCGACGCGCCGCCCCAGGCCCCGCCAGGAGCAATGCATGTACGGTTCCAGCCGCCAGTATGCCGAGCAGTACCGCAAGGTCGGCGTTTCCACCAGCGTCACCGACGCCGATCCGCACAAGCTCGTCGCGCTGCTGTTCGCCGGCGCCTGCCAGCGCATCCGCCTGGCCCAGGCCTGCCTGGCGCAGGGCGACCAGGCCCGCAAGGGCAAGGCGATCGGCGAAGCATGCGCGATCGTCGGCCACCTCAACGGCTCGCTCGACCACGAGGCGGGCGGCGAGATCGCCGGCAACCTGTCCGCGCTTTACGAATACGTCATCCAGCGCCTGACCGAAGCCAACCTGCACAACGACGAGGCCGGCCTGGTCGAATCGCTGACCCTGCTGGGCGAGATCGATTCGGCCTGGAACGCGATTCCACTGGAACAGCGCGGCATCGCGGCGGCGTCGTGAGCACTGCCGCGCCCTCCCTGGAATACCTGCAGCGCCAGCTGCGCGAAGTGCGCGCCGCCCTGGCCATCGACGACGACGCGCGCGCGGCCGAACTGGTGCGCGAGCACGACCTGGACCTACGCCAGTACCTGGCCACGCACGGCACCGCCGCGCGCGAGGCCCTGGGCGAACTGCTGCACCTGCAGGCCGACGCCATGGCCGACATGCGCGCGCGCCGCGAGGCGGCCAGCGTGGCGTTGCGCCACAATCGCCGCTCCAGCCACGCCGCCCGGGCCTACCTGCGGGCCGGAGCCCTGTAATGACCGACATCCTGCACGCCGCGGAGAGCCAGCTGTTCGACGACACGCTGAGCACCGAACTGGCGATGCCGGTGGCGTTCCGCGTGGGCAGCGCGCCCGGCCGCCAGGCCGCGGCCGAGGCGCTGCTGCGCAGCCTGGCGCAGGTCGAGGACCTGCGCAGCGACGATTCCCACGAAGAACGCGGCGAGCTGCCGCTGATCGTGCAGCGCATGGATGCCAAGCTGGACCTCATGCTCGCCCTGCTCGGCCGCCTCGCGCGCCAGCAGGGTGACGACCTGCCGCTGCGCCCGGTGCGCTGGTCGCGCCGCGGCATGCGCCTGGAGACCGGTGGCCGCAGCGGCGCCACGCCCGGCGCGGCCGGCGTGCTCTCGCTGCAGCCGGGCGAATGGCTGCCCGAAGCCATCGAGCTGCCGGTGACGGTGCTGGCCGAGGCCGCCAGCGGCACCGGCGGCTGCTTCCTGTGGCTGCAGTTCGATGCCCTCGATCCCGGCCTGGAGGCCGCGCTGGAACGCCACCTGTTCCGCCTGCACCGCCGCCAGATTGCCGAGGCCCGGCGGGCCCGGCCCGACCCGGCCTGAGGCCAGGCGCCCGACCGCATGGTTGGCGACGGCCCCCGGCTCGGCTAAGGTGCAAATCCCGCCGATTCATTCAGCCGCAGGCCCTTCCTCAGTGCGAGTCATCATCGTCGACGATCACACCTTGGTGCGCGCAGGTCTGTCGCGGTTGCTGCAGACCTTCGCGGGCATCGATGTGGTCGGCGAGGCCAGCGACGCGCGCCAGGCCCTGGACCTGACGGTCCTGCATCGCCCCGACCTGGTGCTGATGGACCTCTCCCTGCCCGGCCGCAGCGGCCTGGATGCGATGAGCGACATCCTGCGCGAAGCCCCGCGCACGCGCGTGGTGATGATGTCCATGCACGACGACCCGGTGCACGTGCGCGACGCGCTCGATCGCGGCGCGGGCGGTTTCGTGGTGAAGGATGCCGCGCCGCTGGAGCTGGAACTGGCCCTGCGCGCCGCGGCCAACGGGCAGGTGTTCCTGAGCCCGCAGATCTCCTCGAAGATGATCGCCCCGATGCTCGGGCGCGAGAAGCCGGTGGGCATCGCGGCGCTGTCGCCGCGCCAGCGCGAGATCCTGCGCGAAATCGGCCGCGGGCAGAGCAACAAGGAAATCGCCGCCGACCTCGGCATCAGCGTGAAGACGGTGGAGACGCACCGCGCGCGGATGATGGAATCGCTGGGCTGCCGGCGCGCGAACGACCTGGTCCTGCTGGCCGCCAAGCACCATAACGAGCTGGTGTAAGGGCCCGGGCCGGCCCGTCCGGCCGCTGTCGTGAACCCGTCGCAGTTCTTGTCAAAGTCGGGAAAGTCCTGACACACCGTCGGGAACACCATGCCCGTGGACAGGCACATCCCGATTAAAAAGCCGTCACCCCCTCCTGCAAGATGTGTTCCAAGGCGCGACCGCGCCGGGGAATGTCGAAGGGGTTTGCCATGAAGCCGACGCTGTCCACCCAGTTGGGCCAGCAGCTGCACCTCACGCCGCAGCTGCTGCAGTCCATCCGCCTGCTGCAGCTCGACGGGCTGCAGCTGGAGATGGAAGTCCGCCGCGCGCTGGAGAACAACCCGCTGCTGGAGCTGGAGGACGCCCAGGCCGAGGACGCCGACGACGCGCCGGCCGAGACCGTGCAGCTGGAAGTGGCCGCCTTCGACGAACTGCCCGAAAGCTCGATGTGGGACGTGGCCGGCAGCAGCTGGAACGACGGCGAGGACGACCGCCTGCAGCGCGTCGCCGCTGGCGAGTCCACCGACCCGCAGCTGCGCGTGCTGCAGGCCCTGGCCCTGGAACTGGACGAGCGCCGCCTGTCGGTGGCCGCGTTCTGGCTCGAACACTGCGACGACGCCGGCTACCTGACCGCCCCGCGCGACGAGCTGGCCCTGCTGGCCAGCGCCCGCCTGGACGTGGATGCCGACACCGTGGAGGCCGTGCGCCAGCGCCTGCTGGCCGGCGACCCCGCCGGCCTGGCCGCGCAGGACCTGCGCGAATGCCTGCTGGCGCAGCTGGCCGCCCTGCCCGGCCAGGTGCCCGGCCGCCCGCTGGCCCGGCGCATCCTCGCCAGCGACCTGGACCTGCTGGCCGGCCACGACTACGCCCGCCTGGCCCAGGCCGTGGGCGCCGAAGAAGCCGACGTGCGCGAAGCCGTGCGCCTGATCCTCTCGCTGCAGCCGCGCCCGGGCGAGACCCTGCTGCCCGCCACCGAACACGCCGTGATCCCGGACGTGGTCGCCTGGCACGCCGACGGCCAGTGGCGCGTGGCGCTCAACCCGGCCACCACCCACCGCGTCACCCTGAACCCGATGCACGAGCGCGCCCTGTCCGAGGCCGGCGATGCCTCCCCGGCCCTGCGCGACATGCTGCAGGAGGCCCGCTGGCTGACCCGCGGCCTGTCCATGCGCTACGAGACCCTGCTGCGCGCCACCCGCGCCATCGTCGAGCACCAGGCCGCCTTCCTGAGCCGCGGCGAGGAGGCCATGGCCCCGCTGACGCTGAAGGAAATCGCCGAGGAGATCGGCATGCACGAGTCCACCATCTCGCGCATCACCACCGGCAAGTACCTGCAGACCCCGCGTGGCACCTTCGAGCTCAAGCACTTCTTCGCCGTGCGCCTGGAAGGCGCCAGCGTCTCCGGCCAGGCCGTGAAGGCCATGGTGCGCCGGCTGATCGAAAGCGAGCCGGCCGCCCGCCCGCTGGCCGACGAGGCAATCGCCGCCCTGCTCGCCCGCCAGGGTGTCAACGTCGCGCGGCGGACCGTAGCCAAGTATCGTGAGCAACTGGACATCGCCCCGGCGCGCGAGCGCCGTCGCCAACACAAGCCGCTGCTGGCCCGCGCCGGCTGAGGAAGGACCTGTGAACAAACTCACCGTATTGCTCGTCGACGACCACGAAGGCTTCATCAACGCCGCCATGCGCCACTTCCGCAAGGTGGAGTGGCTGGACATCGTGGGCAGCGCCGGCAATGGCCTGGAAGCCATCGAACGCTCCGAATCGCTGCGCCCGCGCGTGGTGCTGATGGACCTGGCCATGCCCGAGATGGGCGGCCTGCAGGCCACCCGCCTGATCAAGACCCAGGACGACCCGCCGTACATCGTCATCGCCAGCCATTTCGACGACGCCGAGCACCGTGAACATGCGCTTCGCGCCGGTGCGGATAACTTCGTCAGCAAGCTGTCCTACATCCAGGAAGTCATGCCGATCCTGGAGGGCCTGTCGGAGGCTGGTAATGAGTGAGTCCCGCATCCTGCTGATCGACAGCGATGCCGTGCGCGCCGAGCGCACCGTCTCGCTGCTGGAATTCATGGACTTCAACCCGCGCTGGGTCACCGACGGCGCGGACCTGAACCCGGAACGCCACCGCCATGATGAATGGATGGCGGTACTCGTGGGTTCGGCCGACGATGCCTCCCAGGCAACGCGTTTCTTCGACTGGCTGGCCAAGGCCAAGCTGCCGCCGCCGGTGCTGCTGATGGAAGGCGACGCGCATGCGTTCGCCGCCACCCACGGCCTGCACGAGGCCAACGTGTGGCCGCTGGACACGCCGCTGCGCCATGCGCAGCTGGAAGCGCTGCTGCGCCGCGCCAGCCTCAAGCGCCTGGACGCCGAACACCAGGCCGGCGCGCAGGCCGACACCGGCCCCACCGGCCAGAGCGAGGCGGTGGTGCACCTGCGCCGGCTGATCGACCAGGTCGCCGCGTTCGACACCACCGTGCTGGTGCTGGGCGAATCGGGCACCGGCAAGGAAGTGGTGGCGCGCGCCATCCACCAGCAGTCGCCGCGCCGCGACGGACCGTTCGTGGCGATCAACTGCGGCGCGATCCCGCCGGACCTGCTGGAAAGCGAGCTGTTCGGCCACGAGAAAGGCGCCTTCACCGGCGCGCTGACCGCGCGCAAGGGCCGCTTCGAGATGGCCGAGGGCGGCACGCTGCTGCTGGATGAAATCGGCGACATGTCCCTGCCGATGCAGGTCAAGTTGCTGCGCGTGCTGCAGGAGCGCAGCTTCGAGCGCGTCGGCGGCGGGCAGACCATCCGCTGCAACGTTCGGGTGATTGCCGCGACCCACCGCAACCTGGAAGCACGCATCGGCGAAGGGCTGTTCCGCGAGGATCTGTTCTACCGCTTGAACGTGTTCCCGATCGAAATGCCGTCGCTGCGCGAGCGCGTGGACGACCTGCCGGTGCTGGTGCAGACCATCGCCGCGCAGCTGGCGCGCACCGGCCGCGGCGAGGTCCGCTTCGCCGACGAGGCGCTGCAGGCGCTGCGCAGCTACGAGTGGCCGGGCAACGTGCGCGAACTGACCAACCTGGTGGAGCGCCTGGCGGTGCTGCATCCGGGCGGACTGGTACGCGTGCAGGACCTGCCGGCGCGTTATCGCGGCGATTTCCAGCCGGCGCCCGAGCACATCGCCCCGGCCCCGGTGGCGACGCTGGCCGCGACCCAGGCCAGCGTGGCCGCGCCGCTGCACGAGCGTCACAAGGCCCCGGCCGAAGCCGCCAACAGCGGCGCCAACCTGCCCGACGACGGCATCGACCTGCGTGGCCACATGGCCAGCATCGAGCTGGCGCTGATCAACGAGGCACTGGAACGTACCCAGGGCGTGGTCGCGCACGCGGCCCAGCTGCTGGGCCTGCGCCGCACCACGCTGGTGGAGAAGCTGCGCAAGTACGGCATCGACCGCGAGCAGACCGAGCTGGCGGGCTGAGGCTGGCCGGGCGCGCATGGACGATTTCTCCGCGCACGGGCTCAAGCTCGGACCCGGTTATCGACAGAACCCCGGCAACCGCCTGCGCTATGAAGCGCCGGTGGAAGTGGTCGCCGGCCTGGGCGTGCAGTGCAACGCCAGCATCGGCGCCTTCACCTATTTCGTCTCCGGCCGGCTCAAGGGCCTGAAGTCCATCGGCCGCTATTGCTCGGTGGCGGCCGAGGTGAAGATCGGTGACCTCAACCATCCGGTCGACTGGCTGGGCACCTCCAGCTTCCAGTACAACCCCAACCGCTTCGGCTGGCATGACCCGGACGTGGGCCGCGTGGCCGACGCGCTCCATGCGCGGATGAAAACCCAGGTCAAGGCGCCGGTGGTGATCGGCCATGACGTCTGGATCGGCGCCGGCGTGCAGGTGCTGCGGGGCGTCAAGGTGGGCCATGGGGCGATCCTGGCCGCCGGCGCGGTGGTGAGCCGCGACGTGAAGCCCTACGAGATCGTCGGCGGCGTGCCGGCGCGCGCCATCCGCCTGCGCTTCCCGCAACCCGTCGTGGACGAACTGCTGGACCTGCGCTGGTGGCAGTACCACCCGCGCGACTTGGAAGGCGTGCCCTTCGACGACATTCGCGCGGCCATCGACGAGATCCGCCGGCGCCGTGACGCGGGCCTGATCCAGCCCTGGAAAGGCATCTGGCGCACCCTCGTGGATGGCCGGGTGGAAGAAGCGTCCACCGCGGGCTGAGCGCGGTCCCGCGGCCCTCTGGCATACGGATTGCATCACATCCGGCGGGACCGTCCGCCTTCCCGGGCTGTCGGAATCCCGACACTTCCGTCGAGGCCGCCATGCCGATTCCCGTCACCCGCCCGTTGCTGCCGCCCCTGGCCGAGTTCATGCCCTACCTGGAGAAGGTCTGGGCCAGCGGCACGCTGACCAACTGCGGCGACATGCATCGCCAGCTGGAAAAGGCGCTGGCGGACTACCTCGGGGTCGAGCACCTGGCGCTGATGGCCAACGGTACCCTGGCGCTGGTCACCGCGCTGCAGGCATTGCGGATCACCGGCGAGGTGATCACCACGCCCTACTCGTTCGTCGCCACCGCGCATTCGCTGTTGTGGAACGGCATCAAGCCGGTGTTCGTGGACGTGGACCCGGCCACCTTCAACCTGGACCCGGCGAAGATCGAGGCGGCCATCACCCCGCAGACCACCGCGATCATGCCGGTGCACTGTTACGGCAACCCCTGCGATACCGCCGAGATCGAGCGCATCGCCGAGACCTACAACCTGCGCGTGATCTATGACGCCGCGCATGCCTTCGGCGTGGAGGACACCGGCGGCTCGGTGCTGCGCCACGGCGACCTGAGCGTGCTGAGCTTCCATGCCACCAAGGTGTTCAACACCTTCGAGGGCGGCGCGATCATCTGCCCGGACGCGCGCACCTACCGCCGCATCGGCCACCTGAAGAACTTCGGCTTCGTCGACGAGACCACCGTCGTCGCGCCGGGCATCAACGGCAAGATGAGCGAGATCAACGCCGCGTTCGGCCTGCTGCAGCTGCGCCACATCGACCAGGCGCTGGCGCGGCGCGCGCAGATCGATCGCATGTACCGCGAACAGCTGGCCGGCCTGCCGGGCATCACCTGCATGCCGCCGCGTGGCGATGGCGCGCGCGCCAACCACGCCTATTTCCCGATCCTGGTCGACGCGGATTTCGCCATCGGCCGCGATGCGCTGTACCAGCACCTGCGCGAGCACGGCATCCACGCGCGCCGCTACTTCTATCCGCTGATCAGTGATTTCCCGATGTATCGCGGCCTGCCCTCCGCCGACCCGGAACGTCTGCCGGTCGCGCGTTCGGCCTCGCTGCGCATCCTGTGCCTGCCGATCTTCCCGGACCTGGCCGATGCCCAGGTCGAGCGGATCTGCGAACTGGTCAGGCTCGCCGGCCGCGAGCCGCAGGCCCCGGCCGCGGCGATCCCCGCCGAAGCCGCGGCGCCTGCCGTCGCCGACGTGGCGGCCGTCGCGGCATGAAACTCGCGGCGATGCAGCCGTACTTCTTCCCCTACCTGGGCTATTACCAGCTCGCGGCGGGGGTGGATCGTTTCGTCTTCCTCGACGATGCGGCCTTCATCACCCGCGGCTTCATCCATCGCAACCAGCTGCTGCTGGATGGGCAGCCGCACCGCTTCACCCTACCAGTGGCGCGCGCCAGCCAGAACCGCAGCATCGCCGAGCATGCCTTCGCCGGGAACCTGACGCGCTTCCTGGAGCAGCTGCGGCACGGCTATGCGCGTGCACCGTACTTCGAGCCCGTGCGCCAGCTGGTGGCGTCGGCCTGGGCAGTGGGCGAAGGCAACGTCGCCCGCGTATGCGCGGCGTCCATCAACGGCGTGTTCGCCTATCTCGGCCTGACGCTGCGCAGCGACGCCGCCTCCACGCTGGGCGTGCCCGGTCGCGGCCAGGCACGCATCCTGGCGCTGTGCCACGCGCTCGACGCCCGCAGCTACCACAACCCGCCGGGCGGCCGCGGCCTGTATTCGCCGGAAGCCTTCGGCCAGGCCGGCGTGGGGCTTTACTTCCTGCAACCGCGGCTCGCGCCTTATCACCAGGGTGGCGCAGGCCCCTTCTTCCCGGGACTGTCGATGATCGACGTGCTGATGCACAACCCGCCGGCCGCCGTGCGCGACATGCTCGGCGCCGCCACGCTGGAGCAGGCCGCATGAACGCACTGGTCCAGCCGCACGCAGTGGATGCGGCATTGCCCGCGCGCGTGCCGGTGATCGCGGTGATCCTCGCCGGCGGCCAGGGCACCCGTTTCGGCAGCGAGCTGCCCAAGCAGTTCGTCAAGCTGTCCGGACGCATGGTGATCGAGCACACCCTGGAGGTATTCGAGCATTGCGAGGCGGTGGACCGCATCCTCGTCGTGGTCCCGCCCGGCCACGAGGACACCGTGTGGGAAGCGGCGATGCGCAGCGGCTGGCGCAAGCTGGAGAAGGTGGTGCTGGGCGGCCGCGACCGCGCCGACTCCACCGCCGCGGCGCTGGCCGCGCTGGATACCGACGCCGACGACTGCCACGTGCTGGTGCATGACGCCGCGCGCCCGCTGCTGGACCGCGACATCCTCGAACGCTGCCTGCTGGCGCTGCGGCAGCATGCCGCGGTCGACGTGGTGGTGCCGGCCAGCGACACCATCGTCGAGGTCGGCCCGCACGGCCACATCCACGACATTCCCGAACGCAGCCGGCTGCGCCGCGGGCAGACGCCGCAGGGCTTCCATCTCGGCGTGCTGCGCGAGGCCTACCGCCTGGGCACGGCGCGCGGCCTGTCGGGGGTGACCTGCGACTGCGGCGTGGTCCGGCGCGAACTGCCGCACGTGGACATCGCCACCGTGGCCGGCTCGCCGTCCAACCTCAAGATCACCGACGGCGTGGACCTGTACATCGCCGAGAAGCTGATCCAGACACGTGGCACGCAGGCCGCGCGCGACGACGCGCTGCTGGCGCAACTGCGCGACCAGGTGATCGTGGTGGTCGGCGCCTCCTACGGCATCGGGGCTGCCGTCGCCACGCTGGCCGAGGCGCACGGCGCGCGCGTGCACCGCGCCGGGCGCAGCTGCGCCAACGTGGACATCACCCGCGCCAAGGACGTGCAGGCCCTGCTCGTCGGCATCGCCGCGCGCGAAGGCCGCATCGCCGCGGTGATCAATTCGGCCGCGCTGCTGGTGCGCAAGCCGCTGACCAGCTTCGATGCCGCCGAGCTGGCACAGGTCATCGCCACCAACCTCACCGGCGCGTTCACGCTTGCCCAGGCCGCGCACCCGTACCTGCGCCAGAGCCAGGGCTGCCTGGTCAACTTCGCCTCCAGTTCCTATACGCGTGGCCGCGCGTTCTACGCCGCCTACAGCGCGACCAAGGCTGGGGTCGTCAACCTCACCCAGGCGCTGGCCGAGGAATGGGCCGCCGAACGCATCCGCGTGGTGTGCATCAATCCCGAACGCACGCGCACGCCGATGCGCGTGCGCAACTTCGGCGCCGAGCCGGTCGACAGCCTGCTCGACCCGGACGTGGTCGCCCGCGCCACGCTGCAGGCGCTTTGTTCCCCGCTGACCGGCGTGGTGTTCGATGTCCGCCGCGACGCCTGACATTGCCGCGACGCTCGTCGGCGGCGTCGCCCTGCGCGACGTGCAGCAGCGATCGGCCACCGTGCTGGAGGCGCTGGCAGGGTTCTGCGAGCGCCACGGCCTGCGCTACTACCTGGTCGGCGGCACGCTGCTCGGGGCCCTGCGCCATGGCGGCTTCATCCCGTGGGATGACGACATCGACATCGCCCTGCCGCGCGCGGACTATGCGCGCCTGCTGGCACTGCTCGACACGCTGCCGCACGGCCTGCGCGCGATCCACCCCAGCCGTGATGCCGATACGCCCTACCCGTTCCTGGTGGTGCGCGATGCGCGCTCGCGCCTGGTGATCGACTATGCGCGCCCGTTCGACCGCGGGATCGGCGTGGATGTGTTCCCCCTCGACGCCGTACCCGCGCCCGGCCCACGCCGTGACCTGCTGTTCCGCGCCATCGCCCTGATGCGCGCGTGGACCATGAACAAGCAGCAGGGCTACTACCCGCATCGCGTCGCCGCGCCACGGCGGCTGCGCTTCGCCCTGCTCTCGCTGGCCAGCCGGCTGTGCCCGGCCGAACGTCTCTACCGCGTCTACGAGCGCCTGGTCGCGCGCGGCGATGCGGCCCGCAGCGCCTGCGTCGGCAACCTCTACGGCCTGTACGGTCGCCGCGAGGTGGTGCCGGCAGAGGTCTTCGGCGAAGGCCGCTGGGTGACGTTCGAAGGCCGCCGCTTCCGCGCGCCGGCGCAGGCCGAGCGCTACCTCGAAGCGGTCTACGGCGAATTCCGTCGCCTGCCGCCCCCGGAGCAGCGCCACTCCGGCCACCGCATCCGCGCCGTGGCGCTGGGATGACCCCATGACCCCTGGACCTTCCATGCTGCACAAGAAGATCGGCGTTCCGCTCGTCCGCAACGTGTTCGAGCGCTGCCTTGCCTACCTGAAGAAGCACAACCCGCATTCGGCGCGCACGCTGCCCGAAGGCGCGCGCGCACCGGTGTTCCTGCTGCATACCGGCGCCTCGCTCAAGGGGGGTGCGATCGACCACATCAAGCCGTGGCTTTCGCTGTTCGAGCATGCCGGCCACGAGTTCATCGTGGTGGCGCGGATGATGGACGTGTACGAGCAGCTGTGCCTGGATTACCCGCAGCTGCAGGTCTGCCTGGTCAAGGATTCGGCGGACGTCGACAAGCTGATCGCCGCCTACCCGTCGCTGCGCGGCTTCTACTACGTCGCCAACACCGCCAACAACAACCTGTTCCTGCGCTGCAGTGGCGGCCGCCACGTGTTCCTCGGCCATGGCGACAGCGACAAGAGCTCGAGCATGAACCGCGGCTTCAAGGCCTACGATGAGGTCTACGTGGCCGGACAGGCGCACATCGACCGCTTCGCCCGCGCCGACTTCGATACCAGCGGCCTGCGTTTCCGCATCATCGGCCGCCCCGATGCCGGCATCCTGCTCGACGCCGCCGATGCGGCCACCGCCGCGCCGCCGCAACGCATCGTCTACATCCCGACCTGGGAAGGCTATGTCGCCGAGCAGGACTATTCCTCGCTGGCGCTGGCGCCGGAGCTGCTGCGCGCCGCGCATGCCCAGGGTGGGCTGCCCATCGTGTCCAAACTGCACCCGCTGACCGGCGCGGCCCGGCCTGCCCTGCTCGACATCGACCAGCGCATCGTCGCGCGCGCGGGGCTGCCGGCGGGAGCACTGACCTTCCTGGAGCGCCACGGCAAGCTCACCGACCTGCTCGCCCCGGACGCGGTCTTCATCTGCGATATCTCCGCCACGGTTTCCGAGTGCCTGGCGCTGGACCGGCCGCTGTTCGTCTACGTGCCGAAGGATCGCCCGATCCGCGTGGTCAGCAGCCACATGAGCCACGCCGACTACGCCTACACCTTCGCCACGGCCGACGAACTCGCCGCGCAGCTGGCGCGCGTGCTCGGCGGCGACGACCCGCTGGCCGGCGCGCGCCGGCGGGCGCGCGAGTACTTCATCAGCCCCTCGGCCACCCGCGCCAACGCCTTCGGGCGCGAGCTGCAGCGCGTGGCCGATGGCGCCTGGAACGAAGCCCCACCGGCCCCTGGCGAGGAAGCGTATTGCCCGGCCTGCCATTCGACCGCGGTGGACGCCGAGACGGTGGCCTGCGCGATCCCCGGCATGGAGCAGCTCGCCTTCCGTTTCCTGACCTGCCGCGCGTGTGGCTTCGTCAGTAATCCCGACAACCGCCATGACTATCGCGCCGAGGGCTTCGACGGCCCGAGTACCCCGGGCGAAAGCGCGCGCACCGGCGATGGCCTGCGCCCGCGCCGCGAATACCGCATGGCCGGCATGGCCGCCGACCTCCTGGCCCGCTACGCGCCCGACCGCAGTGGCGAACTGCTGGTCTACGGCGCCGGCCTGTCACGCGACCACGTGCTGATCGCGCGCGACCTGCCGTTCCGGCGCGTCGCCCTGTGCGACATGGCCAACTTCCAGCAGGTCGAGGACTTCGTCCCGCACGACGCGCGCGGGCAGGCCTTCGACGTGGTGATCGCTTCGGAAGTGATCGAACACTTCGTGGACCTGGAGACGGATTTCGCCCACCTGTTCTCGAAGGTTCGCCACGACGGCGTGGTCGTGGCCAGCACCAACCTCGCCGACGGCGCGCCATTGGAACGGTTGAGCTACCCCTTCAGCCTGGGCCACACGGCGTATCACTCGGGGCGCTCGCTCCAGGCCGTATGCCGCCGCTTCGGCATGCGCGTGGATTTCCGCACGCCGGCCAACGCCACGCGGGGCGCCGGGCCGCGCAAGCGTTACGTGCTGTTCTACCGCGACCCGCGCATGGGCGAGGCGATTTCCCAGTATTTCGCCGACCATCACCTGGCGCCGTCCGAGTGAACCACGCCGTGCCCGCGCTGCGGCCATCCATGCCGGTCGCCGCCCGCGCGAGCGGTCCGGTGCGCGTGCTGGTGTTCCCGTCCGGCACCGAGGTCGGGCAGGAAATCGGCCGGGCGCTGGAGCGCTCGCTGCATGTGCAGCTGCACGGCGCCAGCAGCCGCGACGACCATGGCGCGCTGGCCTTCGCGCGGCATGCCCGCCTTCCGTCGCTGGACGCACCGGACTTCGACGCGCGTTTCCAGGCGCTGCTCGCCGAATGGCGCATCGAGCTGGTGTTCGCGACCCACGACAGCGTGCAGGACCACCTGGCGCCGCGCATCGCGTCGTGGGGCGCGGTATTGGCCAACGGTGATCCGGAAGCCTGCCGCATCGCGCGCAGCAAGCGCGCCACCCTGGATACCTTCGCCCATACCGGCTGGACACCACGCCGCCACGACGACCCGGCGGCGGTTACGCAATGGCCCGTGGCGGTGAAGCCGGATGCGGGACAGGGCGGCCAGGGTTTCGCGCGCGCCGAGGATGCCGCGACGCTGGCGCAGGCCATGGCCGCGGTGGCGCAACCGCTCGTCACCGAATACCTGCCGGGCGAAGAGATCAGCGTCGACTGCTTCAGCGACCGCCATCGTCGCCTGCTGTACGTGGGCCCCCGCAGCCGCGAGCGCGTGGTCGGCGGCATCGCGATGCGTTCGCGGCCGCTGCCGGCGGACGCCACCGTCAGCGCGATCGCCGAGGCGATCAACGCGCGGCTGGTCCTGCGCGGGCCGTGGTTCCTGCAACTGCGGCGCGACGCGCAAGGACGCTGGAAACTGCTGGAGTTCAGCTGCCGGCTGTCGACCGGCTCGACGGTGGCGCGCGCAGCGGGCGTCAACTTGCCGCTGCTGGCGGTGCAGGATTTCCTCGAACGTGACGTGCGGATTCTCGCCGAGCCGCGCCTGCATGTGCTGGAACGCCGGCTCGAACACCATGCCGTGCTCGATTACGCCTTCGACACCTGCTATTTCGACCTGGACGACACCGTCTTCTGCAACGGCATCGCCAACCCGGCGGCCATGCGCCTGGCCTACCGGCTGCTGGAACTCGGCAAGCGCCTCGTCCTGCTGACCCGCCATCCCGGCGACATCGCGCGGACGCTGGCTGCCGCGCGCATCGCGCCGGGGTTGTTCGACGACATCGTGCATCTGCGACAGGGCGAACCCAAATCCTCGGCGATCCGCGCGCCGGCGCTGTTCATCGACAACCACTTCCCGGAACGCCTGGAAGTCTCCCGCCACCACGGCATCCCCGTCTTCGACGTCGATGCGCTCGATCTGCTGTACCGATGACTTCCACCTTGCCTGTTTCCCTGCCCTTGGACGGCCCGCTGGTCAGCGTGGTCATGCCGGCCTTCAAGCCGGTGTTCCTCAAGGCCGCGCTGGCCAGCGTGGCCGCGCAGCACTACCGCGCGATCGAACTGGTGGTCTGCGACGACCACCCCGGCGATGCGGTGCGCGACCTCGTGGAAGCGTTCGCCGCGACGGTCCCGTTCCCCGTCCGCTACTACGCCAACCCCGAGCGCCTGCGCGAATCACGCAATGGCGCGCGCTGCGTCTCGCTGGCCCGCGGCCAGTTCATCAAGTTCCTTTATGACGACGACGTGTTGCACCCGGACTGCATCGCGGCGCAGGCCGCGGTGCTGCGTGCCCATCCGGATGTCGCGCTGGTGACCTCGCGACGCCGCCGCATCGACGCGCGCGGCAAGACGCTGCCCGACACCCTGCACACCGCACCGATCTTCCCCGCCGACACGCGCCTGGAAGGCCGCGCGCTGGTGCGTTTCCTCGGCCAGCATCCGCACAACTTCATCGGCGAGCCGAGCGCGGTGATGTGCCGGCGCACCGACCTGGCCGCCTTCGGCGAGCGCCTGATGGACCTGGACGGGCAACCGATCCAGTGGTTCGGCGACCTGGCGATGTACACCAAGCTGCTGCAGCACGGCGATTTGGCTTACCTGGCCGCGCCGCTCAGCGACTTCCGCGTCTCCACCGCGCAATTCAGCCAGTTCGGCCGCGAGCGGCCGGGCATCGGCGAACGTGGCCTGGACGACTTCCAGCGCTCGCTGCGCACCCTGGGCTGGAGTGACGACGACGGCGAGGCGCGCGTGACCGTCGCGCCGCTGGATGGCACGACCGCGGCGATCGATTTCGACCTGCTGTCGGCACTGGCGCACGCCGAGGACCGCGCGCGGGTGCGCGGCCAGCTTATCCAATGGCAGCGGCAACGCCGGCTGTTGCCCGCGCAACAGCCGCTGGCCGAGGCCTATCTCGACGCGCACGGCCGCCCGTCGCTGTCGATCCTGCTCGATGCGCGCGACGCCGACGCCGCCACCCTCGCCGCCAGCCTCGACAGCCTGGCTTTCCATATCGACGGCTACGCCCCGCTGCAGGTCTGGCTATGGGGCGTGGAGGTGCTGCCCCCCGGCACCGCCGGCTGGATCAAGCCCTGGCCCTGCGGAGGGTCGCTCGCCGATGCCTTGAATGCCCTGCTGGTGCGCGCCGACGCCGGCGACTGGCTCCTGCACGCCACGGCCGGCGACGTGTTCTGCACCGGGGCGATGCAACGCCTGCCGCTGGCACTGGCCGAAGCGCCGCCGCTGCGCGCCCTGTTCGCCGACGAATGGCATCGCGGTGGCGGCTTCAATCCGCCCTCGCCGGTGCTGCGTCCGGATTTCGACCCGGACCTGCTGCTCGGCCATCCGGCGGCGATGGCGCGGCATTGGCTGTTCGCCCGCGCCGCGCTGCTGCCATTGGGCGGTTTCGACCCGACCTGGGCGGGCGACGCCACGGCCCTGGCCCTGGACATGATCCTGCGCCTGGCCGAACACGGCAGCGGCGATCTCGCCCACCTGCCCGAGCCGCTGCTCTACACCGATCCCGTCCCGAACGACGACGCCCTGCAGGGGGCGGTAATCACCGCGCACCTGCACCGTCGCGGTCATGCGCAGGCCCGCGTGGAGTGCGTAGGGCCCGGGCTGTTCCGGCCCGCCTACGGCCACGCGAGTACCCCGAAGGTATCGATCGTGCTGATCGCCGATGCGCACGTGCCGCTTGCGCTGCTGCAGCGTTGCCTGCTCAGCCTGCTCGAAAAGACCACCTACACGGCCTACGAAGTGCTGCTGGTCGGCAATGGCGCCGACGCGGCGGCCGCGCAGTGGATGCAGCAACTCTCGACCATCGGCGATGCGCGCCTGCGCCTGTTCGCCCTGGATGACGCCCTCGCCCACGCCGCCGCGGCCAACCTCGCCGCCAGCCAGGCCAGCGGCGAGCAGCTGCTCTTCCTGCGCGCCGATGCCGCCATCGTGCAGCCGCACTGGCTGGACACCCTGCTGGAACACGGCTTGCGCCCGGAAGTGGGTATCACCGGCGCACGTACCGTGTCGGCGGAAGGCCGCGTGACCCAGGCCGGGCTGCTGGCGGGCCTGGCCGATGGGACGATCGGTGCGTTCGCCGGCGAGGCCATCGATGCCCCCGGCTACCTCGGCCGGCTGCGCGTCGCGCACGGCACGGCGGCGGTGTCCGATCGCTGCCTGCTGATCGAGCGGGCACTGTTCGAACAACTCGACGGCTTCGATGCCGACACCTTCCCGGGCGCTGGCGCCGACGTCGACCTGTGCCTGCGCGCCAGCGGCCATGGCTACCGCGTGGTCTGCGCGCCTGACGCGCTGCTGTTGCATGCCGATGTCCCGACCCTGCCGGCGCAGGCGCGCGAGGCATTGCTGGATCGCTGGCTGCCGCGCATCGCCCAGGACCCGGGCTACCACCCGGCGCTGCGGCTGGATGTGCCGGGCGGCTTCCGCCTCGGCGAATCGGCCTACTCCTGGCAGCCGCTGCCGCATCGCCCGCAACCCCGCGTGCTCGCCCATCCCGCCGACGCGCAGGGCAGCGGCCAGTACCGCGTGCTGTACCCGCTGGCTGCCCTGCAGGAAGCGGGCAGCGCCGAAGGCCTCGCGCACGCCACCCTGCTCGACATCGTCGAGCAGTCGCGCATCGATCCGGACGTGGTGATCCTGCAGCGCCGCGTGGGCGAGGCCGACCTCGACCGCATCGCCGCGATGCCGCGCCACTCGCGTGCGCTGAAGGTCTACGAACTGGACGACTACCTGCTCGACTTGCCGGCGCGCAGCGTGCATCGCGCGCATTTGCCCGCGGACATCCGGCGCAGCCTGCCGCGGGCCTTGAGCCTGGCGGATCGCCTCGTGGTCTCGACCCCGGCGCTGGCCGAGGCCTTGGGCGGGCTGCATCCGGATATCCGCGTCGCGTACAACCGCCTTCCGCCCAACCCATGGAGCCGCTTGCCGCCACCGCGCCGCAACGCCGGCCCGCGTCCACGCGTCGGCTGGGCCGGCGGCATCAGCCATACCGGCGACCTGGAGATGATCGCCGAGGTGGTGCGCACGCTGGCCGACGAGGTCGATTGGGTCTTCATGGGCCTGTGCCCGCCGGCGCTGCAACCCCATGTGCGCGAGTTCCATCCCGGCACCGAGATCGCGCACTACGCCCGCGCACTGGCCCGCCTGCACCTGGACCTGGCCATCGCCCCGCTGGAAGACAACCGCTTCAACGCCTGCAAGAGCAACCTGCGGCTGCTCGAATACGGCGCCTGCGCGGTACCGGTCGTGGCCAGCGACATCGAGCCGTATCGCGGCGCGCTGCCGGTCACCCGGGTGCGCAACCGCCACCAGGACTGGGTGGCGGCGATCCGCGAGCAGCTGGCCGACGCCGATGCCCGCGCCGCGGCGGGGGATGCGCTGCGCGAGGCCGTGCACCGGGACTGGATGCTGGCCGGCGAAGGATTGGACGACTGGCGGGCGGCCTGGCTGCCGTAGCCACTTGGCCAGCGGCGGGGATCCCAACCCCGCCATTCCGGCCCCCGCCGGAAAACCGACACCGCTTTGGCACACGCATTGCATCGTGAACGGCGACCGTCGTCCTGGCCGTTCCCATGAGCGATTCCATCACCTCCATCCTGTCGCAGATCCGCAGCTACCAGAGCCAGATGGGCTCGGCTGCGCTGGGCCCGGCCGCCGATGTCGGCCAGTCCACCGCGATCCAGGGCCTGGCCGGCAGCGAAGCGGCCAGCGGCACCCAGGGCGCCAGCTTCAGCGAAACCCTGCGCGGCGCCCTGTCCGGCGTCAACGAAGCGCAGCAGAAGTCCGGCGCGCTCGCCAAGGCCTTCGAAATGGGCGACCCCAGCGCCGACCTCGCGCGCGTCATGGTCGCCTCGCAGCAGTCACAGATCGCCTTCCGCGCCACCGTGGAAGTCCGCAACCGTCTCGTCCAGGCCTACCAGGACGTGATGAACATGCCGTTGTAAGGGTTGATACCGGATGGCACTCGCACTCACCAAGGACAGTTTCGCCCAGGGCGCCGACAAGGCCGGCGGCTGGTTCGACCGCATCCAGAGCCTGCAGATCACGCGCCGCCTCGGCCTGATGACGATGATCGCCATCGCCGTGGCCGCCGGCCTGGCCGTGTTCTTCTGGTCGCAGCAGCCCGGCTACACCGCGCTGTACACCGGCCTGGACGAGAAGGCCACCGCCGAGGCCACCGACCTGCTGCGCGCGGCCAACATCCCCTTCAAGCTCGACCCGGCCACCGGCGGCATCACCGTGCCGGAAGCCAACCTGCACGATGCCCGCCTCAAGCTCGCCGGCTCCGGCCTCACCGACAGCGGCCGCCTGGGCTTCGAGCTGATGGAACGCGACCCGGGCTTCGGCGTCAGCCAGTTCGTCGAGAACGCCCGCTACCAGCACGCGCTGGAAACCGAGCTGGTGCGCACCATCACCACGCTGCGCCCGGTGCGCGACGCCCGCGTGCACCTGGCCATCCCCAAGCCCAGCGCCTTCACCCGCCAGCGCGAAGTCGCCAGCGCCTCGGTGGTGCTGGAACTGCGCGGTGGCCAGAGCCTGGAGCGCAACCAGGTGGACGCCATCGTGCACCTGGTCGCCTCCTCGATCCCGGACCTGGCGCCGGAGCGCGTCACCGTGGTCGACCAGAGCGGCCGCATGCTCACCATCGCCGACCCGAACAGCGACGCGGCGCTCAACGCCGCCCAGTTCGACCAGGTGCGCCGCCAGGAAAGCGCCTACAACCAGCGCATCCGCGAACTGCTGGAGCCGCTGACCGGCGCCGGCCGCGTCAACCCGGAAGTCAGCGTGGACATGGACTTCTCGGTGGTGGAGGAAGCGCGCGAGCTGTTCAACGGCGAACCGCCGAAGCTGCGCAGCGAGCAGGTCAGCGAGAACAGCACCAGCGCCGCCGGCCCGCAGGGCGTGCCCGGCGCGACCAGCAACACCCCGCCGGGCGCCACCAACCCGGGCCAGCCGGCCCCGCCGGCGGCCGCCCCGGGCGCGAACGGCGCCGCGCCGAATGTGGCCAACGCGCAGCAAGCCGTGGCCGCCACGCCCACCGAGAACGCCAAGAGCGCCACCCGCAACTACGAACTCGACCGCACCCTGCAGCACACCCGCCAGCCGGCCGGCCGCATCAAGCGCGTCAGCGTGGCGGTGCTGGTGGACCACGTGCCGCGCCCGGACGCCAAGGGCAAGGTCACCGAGCAGGCGCTCAGCGCGGCCGAGCTGACCAAGGTCGAATCGCTGGTCAAGCAGGCGGTGGGCTTCGACGCCGAACGCGGCGACACCGTGTCGGTGATGAACGCCCCGTTCGTGCGCGAGAAGCCCGAGGCCGACGCCGGCCCCAAGTGGTGGGAAGACCCGCGCGTGCGCGACGGCGCGCGCCTGCTGCTCGGCGCCATCGTGGTGCTGGCCCTGCTGTTCGGCGTGCTGCGCCCGGCGCTGCGCTCGATCACCGGCCCGGCCCCGGCCGGGCGCCGCAGGAAGGACGAGCCGGGCACCCCGCAGAACGCGGACGTGCGCATGCTCGACGACGAAGATTCGCTGCTGCCGGGCCTGGAAGAGGACACCGCGCAGCTGGGCATCGACCGCAAGCCGGCCATCGCCCTGCCCTCCGACGCCTACGAAGACCGCCTGCGCCAGGCGCGCGAGGCGGTGAAGGCCGATTCCAAGCGTGTCGCGCAGGTCGTGAAGGGATGGGTCGCCAGTGAAGCCTGACATGCCCGCGCTCAATGGCGTCCAGCGCGCCGCCGTGCTGCTGCTCTCGCTCGGCGAGGCGGACGCGGCCGAAGTGCTCAAGCACATGGACCCCAAGGAGGTGCAGAAGATCGGCATCGCCATGGCGACCATGAGCGGCGTGAGCCGCGAGCAGGTCGAGAAGGTCATGGACGAATTCAACGGCGAACTCGCCGGCAAGACCTCGCTGGGCGTGGGCGCCGACGACTACATCCGCAACGTGCTGATCCAGGCGCTGGGCGCGGAGAAGGCCTCCGGCCTGATCGACCGCATCCTGCTCGGCCGCAACACCACCGGCCTGGACACGCTCAAGTGGATGGACCCGCGCGCCGTGGCCGACCTGGTGCGCAACGAACACCCGCAGATCATCGCCATCGTGATGGCGCACCTAGACAGCGACCAGGCGGCCGAGGCGCTGAAGAACCTGCCCGAGCGCACCCGCGCCGACGTGCTGCTGCGCATCGCCACGCTGGACGGCATCCCGCCCAACGCGCTGAGCGAGCTCAACGAGATCATGGAGCGCCAGTTCGCCGGCAACCAGAACCTGAAGTCATCCAGCCTGGGTGGCGTGAAGTGCGCGGCCAACATCCTCAACTTCCTCGATACCGGGCAGGACCAGGGCGTGCTGCAGGCGATCGGCAAGGTCGATTCGGAGCTGGCGAGCAAGATCCAGGACCAGATGTTCGTGTTCGACAACCTGATCGAGCTGGAAGACCGCGAGATCCAGACCCTGCTGCGCGAAGTGTCCGGCGAGAAGCTGGGCCTGGCGCTGCGCGGCGCCGACGTGAAGGTGCGCGAGAAGATCACCCGCAACATGTCCCAGCGCGCCGCCGAAATCCTGCTCGAGGACATGGAAGCCCGTGGCCCGGTGCGCCTGTCCGACGTGGAAGCGGCGCAGAAGGAAATCCTCACCATCGTGCGCCGCCTGGCTGACGAAGGCACCCTCGTGCTCGGCGGCGGCGGCTCGGAGGCGATGGTATGAGCGCGATCCTCGGCGAGGACGTGGTGCGCTGGCTGGCCCCGTCGCTGGACGTGGTCACCGCCGACGCCGTGCACGCGCCGGTCGAAGAGGCCCCGCCCCCGCCCAAGCCGCCGACGTTGCAGGAAATCCAGGCCATCCAGGAAGCCGCGCGCCAGGAAGGCCTGGAGCGTGGGCACGCCGAAGGCTTCGCCCAGGGCCAGGCCGAGGTGCGCCGGCTCACCGCGCAGATCGAAGGCATCCTCGACAATTTCAGCCGCCCGCTGGCCCGTTTGGAGAATGAAGTGGTCGGCGCGCTCGGCGAGCTGGCCGTGCGCATCGCCGGCAGCCTGGTCGGCCGTGCCTACGAGGCCGACCCGGTGCTGCTCTCCGACCTAGTCAGCGAAGCGGTCGATGCCGTCGGCGGCAGCAGCCGCGACGTGGAAGTGCGCCTGCACCCGGACGACATCGCCGCCCTCACCCCGCTGCTGTCGCTGATGTCGGGCACACGCCTCACCGCCGACACCGGCCTGAGCCGCGGCGACCTGCGCGTACACGCCGAGAGCGTGCGCATCGACGGCACCCTGGAAGCGCGCCTGCGGGCAGCGCTGGAAACGGTGATGCGCAAGGCGGGGGCTGGCCTGTGAACGCGCAACTGCTACCCACCGCCCTGCCCGCCGAATGGAACGCCGCGCGCGACCTGCGCCTGGCCACCCGGCTCGGCGCACTCGGGCTGGACCCGGCCAACGGCCGTGGCCTGATCCGCGAAGGCATCCTGCGCCGCGCCGTCGGCCTGACGCTGGAAGCGGTCGGCTGCGAAGCCCCGATGGGCGCGACCTGCAAGGTCGAAGTCGTCGATGGCGGCTGGGTCGATGCCGAAGTCGTCGGCTTCGCCGGCGAACGTACCTACCTGATGCCCAGCGCCGAACTGCATGGCCTGCTGCCGAACGCGCGCGTGGTTCCCTCGCGCCGCCGCGGCGGCGTGGAAGTCGGCGAAGGCCTGCTCGGCCGCGTCATCGACAGCGACGGCGTGCCGCTGGACGGCAAGGGCCCGATCCGCGGCGAAGGCAGCACCTCCATGGCCGGCGTGTCGATCAACCCGCTGGCCCGCGAACCCATCACCACCCCGCTGGACGTGGGCGTGCGCGCGATCAACGCGCTGCTGCCGATCGGCCGCGGCCAGCGCGTGGGCCTGTTCGCCGGTTCCGGCGTCGGCAAGTCCACGCTGCTGGGCATGATGACGCGCTACACCGCGGCGGACGTGATCGTCGTCGGCCTGATCGGCGAACGCGGCCGCGAAGTGCGCGATTTCGTCGAGACCACCCTGGGCGAGGAAGGCCTGCGCCGCGCCGTGGTCGTCGCCAGCCCGGCCGACCGGCCGCCGCTGGCGCGCCTGCATGGCGCCTACCGCGCCACCGCGATTGCCGAATGGTTCCGCGACCAGGGCCTGAACGTCCTGCTGCTGATGGATTCGCTGACCCGCTTCGCGCAGGCGCAGCGCGAGATCGGCCTATCAGTGGGCGAGCCGCCGACGACCCGCGGTTATCCGCCGAGCGTGTTCGCCAAGCTGCCGGCGCTGGTGGAACGCGCCGGCAACGGCGCCGCCGGGCGTGGCTCGATCACCGCCTTCTACACCGTGCTCACCGAGGGCGACGATCCGCAAGACCCGATCGCCGATGCCGCGCGCGCCATCCTCGACGGCCACATCCTGCTCTCGCGCCGCGTCGCCGACAGCGGCCTGTACCCGGCCATCGACGTGGAATCGTCGGTCAGCCGCGTGGTGCAGGACATCGCCGACGAACCGTGGCGCCTGCGCATCCGCAAGCTCAAGCGGCTGGTGTCGGCGTACTCGTCCAACCGCGACCTGATCGCCATCGGCGCCTACCAGCGCGGCAACGACCCGGTCACCGACGAGGCGCTGGAGCGCTGGCCGCAGATCCTCGAATTCCTCGGCCAGGACGTCACCAAGGCCGCCGACCTGCCGCACAGCCAGGCCGCGCTCAAGCGGCTGGTCGAGACGGAGGCCGCGCATGCGTAAGCCGTCGCTTTCCTGTTTTTCCCGCGGCCGCCGCCGGGCGGCCGCTCCGATCCCCACAGGCAATGAACCATGATGCAATCCCGCCGGATCGACCCGTTGCTGCGTCGCGCCCAGGAACACGAGGACGAAGTCGCCCGTGACCTGGCCGAGCGCCAGCGCAACCTGGACACGCACGTCTCCCGCCTGGAGGAGCTGCGCCGCTATGCCGAGGAGTACGCCGGCAGCCAGATGGCCGCCACCAGCCCGGCGCAGCTGACCAACCGCCGCGCCTTCCTCGACCGCCTGGACAGCGCGGTGGAGCAGCAGATGCGCACCGTCGACCAGAACCGCGCCCGCGTGGAAGCCGAACGCGCGCGCCTGCTGCTGGCCAGCCGCGAGAAGCAGGTGCTCGAACAGCTGGCCGCCAGCTACCGCGCGCAGGAGCGCCAGGTGGTGGAACGCCGCGACCAGCGCGACATGGACGACCTCGGCGCGCGCCGCGCGCGCCAGGACCAGCAGGCCGCCGAGCCGGGGGACGACGCTTGAACCCGTTGTCGATCCTCAACACCGCCGCCCGCGCTTCCGGCCTGAAGGACGAGGGCTTCGTCTCGCGCGACGATGCCGCGCAGGACGACACCGGCGCGCAGCGCAGCAGCTTTGCCAGCATGCTCAACAACCCCGCGCAGCAGCAGGCGAACTCGACGCAGCAAGCCTCGCGCAGCCAGCCCGCCAAACGCGAGACCGCCAAGCCGCGGCAGGACGACGACAGCCAGAAGCACGATGACGACGGCACGCGCGCGCAGGGCCAGGACGAGCGCCAGGCCCGTGCCCAGCGCAGCGAGGCGGGCAGCCGCAAGGACAGCCCGCAGCGCCCGCAGAACGACGCCGCTGAAAGCGCCGAACAGAGCACCGCAAGCGCCGAAGCCGGCGAGAAGACCGAATCCACCGGCAGCGAGCCGGGCACCTGGCCGCCGCCGGGCCTGGGCGGCTTTGGCCTGATGCTGCTGCAACCGACCGCCACGACGGCCACGCCGGATGCCGCGGCGCTGGGCGGCACCGCCGCCAACCCGCTGCTGGCCGGGCAGCCGCAGGCCGATGCCGCCGCCGCGATGCCCAATGCCCTGCCGGCCGGCGCCATCGCCCTGCCCGGCCTGGCCGGCGCGGCCAACGCCGCGACCGCCGCCACGGCGGCCAGCGCCGACGATGCCGCTGCCCTGGCCGCGCTCGCCGCCGCCACGCTGGCGGCTGGCGGCGCCAGCGCCGCGGGCAGCGACGGCGATTCGCCCGCCATCGATACCCCGACCTTCGTGCTGCCGACCCTGCCGCACACGACCACGGCCGGCGCCCGCGTGCAGGACACCCCCGCGGTGTTCAGCGCCAGCCCGACCCCGACGCCGGATCTCAATGGCGACGGCTTCGACGACGCCGTCGGCACGCGCCTGACCTGGCTGGCCGAGCAGAAGATCGGCCATGCGCATATCAAGATCACTCCGAACGACCTGGGGCCGGTCGAGGTGCGCCTGCAGATGGACGGCGACAAGGTCCACGCCAGCTTTACCGCCAGCCATGTCGAGACCCGGCAGGCGCTGGAACAGAGCCTGCCGCGCCTGCGCGACATGCTCGGCGAGCACGGCTTCCAGCTGGCGCATGCCGATGTGGGCGCCCAGCAGCAGGGCCAGCGCAACGACGGCTCCGCCTCGTCCAGCGGCTTCGATGGCCTGGCCGATGGCGCGAGCGAGGACACCGCCAGCGTGGTGGTGCCGGCCTCGGTGTTGAGGGCGCGCGGCCTGCTGGACGCGTACGCCTGACCCTGGGGCGTCCTGAAGCCGGGTGGCCTCGCCGCCCTCCTTCAGGAGCGGCCTGCGCCGCGACCTGGCCCGCCTGGAGACCCCATCGACGGAAACCTGTCGCGGCTGAGGCCGCGCCGACAGGGATTCCCCGACACCGGCACGCCGATGTCCCCGACCGCGCGGCCCGACCCGCCGGAAAACCGCCACCCCGCCAATGGCACGCGCGTTGCATCTGCATGGGCAGCCCGTTTCATTGGAGTTTCCCGTGGCAGCAGCCGCCGACAAGAACAAGAAAGCCGAAGCCAAGGAAAAGAAGGCCGGCAAGCCCATCGTGCTGATCGCCGGCGTGGCCGTGGTGGCCGCCGCGGCCGCCGGTGGCGGTGCCTGGTACTTCGCCGGCCACGACAAGGCCGGGAAGGCCGAAGCCGCCAAGGCCGCCCCCGCCACCAAGGCGCTCCCGGCGCCGGCGCAGTACTTCGCCATGGAGCCGCCGTTCGTGGTCAACCTCAACGGCCCGGTGGACGGCCCGCGCTACCTGCAGGTCGAGGTCCAGCTGATGACCCGCGACCCGATCGCGCTGAAGAACCTCGAAGCCAACGCGCCGGCGATCCGCGCGCGCCTGCTGATGCTGTTCTCGCAGGTGCTGCCGGCCGAGATCGCCGACCGCGCCGGCAAGGAAAAGCTGCAGGCCACCTCGCTGGCCGAGGTGCAGAAGCTCATGCAGGCCGAGACCGGCAGCAAGAGCGCCGACGAACTGCTGTTCACCAGCTTCGTGACCCAGTAAGGCCACGCCGATGAGCGTCAACGACCTGCTTTCCCAGGACGAGATCGATGCCCTGCTGCACGGCGTGGATTCCGGCGCCGTCGATACCGCGCCGGCCGCCGCCGCGCCGGGCGAGGCGCGCAATTACGACCTCGCCAGCCAGGACCGCATCATCCGCGGCCGCATGCCGACGCTGGAGATGGTCAACGAGCGCTTCGCGCGCCTGTGGCGCATCGGCCTGTTCAACCTGATCCGGCGCTCGGCCGATTTGTCCGTGCGCGGCATCGACCTGGTCAAGTTCAACGAGTACATGCACTCGCTGTACGTGCCGACCAACCTGAACCTGATCCGCTTCAAGCCGCTGCGCGGCACCGGGCTGATCGTGTTCGAGCCGACGCTGGTGTTCACCGTGGTGGACAATTTCTTCGGCGGCGACGGCCGTTACCCGACGCGCATCGAAGGCCGCGAATTCACCGCCACCGAGATGCGGGTGATCCAGCTGCTGCTCAAGCAGACCTTCGCCGACCTCAAGGAAGCCTGGGCGCCGGTGATGGACGTGGACTTCGAGTACATCAACTCGGAGATCAACCCGCACTTCGCCAACATCGTCACCCCGCGCGAATACGTGGTGGTGTGCCGGTTCCATGTCGAGCTGGAAGGCGGCGGCGGCGAGATCCACGTCACCCTGCCGTACTCGATGCTCGAGCCGATCCGCGAACTGCTCGACGCCGGCATCCAGAGCGACCGCAACGACCGCGACGAAAGCTGGAACGTGATGCTGCGCGAGCAGCTCAACGTGGCCGAGGTCACGCTCTCCAGCGTGCTGGCCTCCAAGCGCGTGAGCCTGCGCCAGCTCACCAACCTGAAGGTCGGCGACGTGCTGCCGATCGAGCTGCCGTCCCAGGTGCCGCTGTGCGTGGAGAACATCCCGCTGTTCACCGGCGAATTCGGCGTCGCCAACGGCAAGAACGCCATCAAGATCACCGCCGTGCAACCGCCCGGCACCCCGACTTTGCGCAAAGCGCAGGACCTGCTGCCATGATGACCGAAGAAGAAATCGCCCAGGCCGCCCAGTTCGAACAGCTGCTGGCCGAGGAACAGAACGCCACCGCCGACCTCAACCTGGACGTCATCCTCGACGTGCCGGTGACGCTGTCGCTGGAAGTGGGCCGCGCGCGCCTGCCGATCCGCAACCTGCTGCAGCTCAACCAGGGCTCGGTGGTGGAACTGGAGCGCGGCGCCGGCGAACCGCTGGACGTCTACGTCAACGGCACCCTCATCGCGCACGGCGAGGTGGTGGTGATCAACGACCGCTTCGGCATCCGCCTGACCGACGTGGTCAGCCCGAGCGAGCGCATCCGGAGACTGCGTTGAACACAGTGGCGCACGCGCTGCTGGCGGTCGGCCAGGCGGCCGCGCCGGTGGCCCGGCAGGCCAGCGAGGTCGGCAACCATGCGCCGAGCTCGCCGGGCCTGTTCGGCGCGGTGTTCGCGCTGCTGCTGGTGCTGGGGCTGATCGTCGGCCTGGGCTGGCTGCTCAAGCGCATGCCCGGCAGCGGGTTCCGCCCCGCCGCCGGCCTGAAGCTGGTCGCCAGCCTGCCCCTCGGCGCCAAGGAGCGCGTGGTGGTGGTGGAAGTGGGTGGCCAGCAGTTGCTGCTCGGCGTGACCGCCGGCGGCATCAATGCCCTGCACAGCCTCGACGCCCCGCTGCCGTCCCCGCCGCCGCCGAGCCTGCCCGACCTGAAGAAACTGCCCGATTTCGCCCAGCTGCTCGCCCAGAAGCTGCGCAAGGACCGATGAACATGTTGCCGTTCCGTACCACCCGCGCGCTGCGCCTGCTGCTGATCCTGCTGCTAGCCGTGTGCCCGGCCTTCGCCTTTGCCGCGCCGGCGGCCGCGCCGGTCAACATCGAAGCCGCTGCTGCCCCGGCTGCTGCCCCGGTGGGCGGCAGCAGCCAGCTGCCGGCGCTGCCGAACGTCACCGTGGGCCGCATCGGCGAGCAGCCGGTGAGCCTGCCGCTGCAGACCCTGCTGCTGATGACGGCGATCACCCTGCTGCCGTCGATGCTACTGGTGCTCACCGCCTTCACCCGCATCACCATCGTGCTGGGCCTGCTGCGCCAGGCGCTGGGCACCGGCCAGACGCCGTCCAACCAGATCCTGGTGGGCCTGGCGATGTTCCTCACCGCGCTGGTGATGATGCCGGTGTGGGAAAAGATGTGGAGCAGCGGCCTGCAGCCGTACCTCAACAACCAGATCGACTTCCAGACCGCCTGGACGCTCACCACCCAGCCGCTGCGCGCCTTCATGCTGGCCCAGGTCCGCGAGACCGACCTGATGACCTTCGCGGGCATGGCCGGCGACGGCAAGTACGCCGGCCCGGACGCCGTGCCCTTCCCGGTGCTGGTGGCCTCGTTCGTGACCAGCGAGCTGAAGACCGCGTTCGAGATCGGCTTCCTGATTTTCATCCCGTTCGTCATCATCGACCTGGTGGTGGCCAGCGTGCTGATGTCGATGGGCATGATGATGCTCTCCCCGATGCTGGTGTCGGCGCCGTTCAAGATCCTGCTGTTCGTGCTGGTGGACGGCTGGGTGCTGGTGGTGGGCACGCTGGCGGCGAGCTTCAACGCGGTTTGAGCGATTGATGCAGTTGCGCGCTTGAAGGGGCAATTGCGGTGTGCAAGATTCGCCGCATGAAAGTCCTCAAGAGTCCACTTGCCAAGAAGGTGCTCGCCGACCCGAACGGGTTGGCGCAGCTACGCCGCTTCCTCGCCTCCGATGACACGCGGCAGGATGCCGCGCCGGTGGTGATCGAGATCAGGGATGAGACCACGCAGCGCACCCTCCGCCTGACGCCGGTCTACGTCCCCCGCGCCTCCTGATCCGGCCAAGCGCGTGAATATCGCGCTGCCGGCCCTGGTCGTCTTCCTCGTCCTGCTGCCAGGCTTCATATGCCGCTCGCAGGTCAAGCTGGCGGAGCGGGACAAACTCGACTACTCGCCTTTCGGCACGGTCGTGGCTGAAGGGGTGCTCTGGTCCGTGTTGATGCATGCGCTCTGGCTCGGCGCCTGCGCGCTCGCCGGACGACATCTCGACCTGCGCATCCTGCTCGGATTGCTGTCCTCCGCCCCCGCGGTCCAAGCCGAAGCCATTGCACAGGCGCACGCCCAGGTGGGTCAGATCGCCTGCTATCTCGTCTCGCAGCTCCTGGCCGCCGCATGGCTCACGCCCCTCGTGCGCCGGCTCATCATCCATTGGCACCTGGATCAGAGCGATTCGCCTGTCGCATGGCTGTTCCGGTTCCGCCGCGCCCCCTGGTACTACCTGCTCAGCGGCGCTGATTTCACAGGCGACGAGGTGCCCGACCTGATCTCCATCGCGGCGGTCGTGGAAGTTGCCGGCGAGCCGGTGCTGTACGTCGGCTCGTTGGTGGACTACTACTGCGACGCCGAGGGCAAGCTGGACCGGCTGGTGCTGGAAGCCGTCCAGCGACGCGCCCTCGCGAAGGATCGGCGCACGGCACGCGTGCGCGTCCATGACATCGCCGGCGATTACTTCGTCCTGCGCTATGAACAGATCATGTCGCTGAACGTCCGCTACGTACGACTGGCGGGCACCTTGCCGCGCAGCGATGCCGGGATCCTGGCCTGAAGCCTTCGGCGCGACGTCCCGCCGTCGCGGCCGACTGGCACCGCCCTTGCATCGTCCCGGGCATGAGTCCCGAAATCGCCCTGACCGAACTGCGCGGCGGACTGGTCACCGTCCTCTGGCTGGCCGGCCCCATCCTGTTGGCCGTACTGGTCGTTGGCGTCGTGATTGGCGTCATCCAGGCCGCCACGCAGATCAACGAGCCCACCATCGCCTTCATCGCCAAGGCCGTGGCGCTGACCGCCGTGCTGTTCGCCACCGGCAGCATGCTGCTGGCGCACCTGGTCGAGTACACGACCATGCTGTTCCAGCGCATCCCCCACCTCATCGGATAGCCACGCCGTGGATGCCGCCACCCAGATGGTGATCGACGGCCAGCGCGCATTCGCGATGATCGGCGCGGTGCTGTGGACGATGCTGCGCATCGGCGCGGTGTTGACCGCCATGCCACTGGTCGGCACCAAGGCCGTGCCCAAGCGCATCCGCGTGACCATCGCCGGCACCCTGGCCATGGCGCTGGCGCCGATCCTGCCGCCGGTGCCGGCGTGGAATGGCTTCGATGCGGCCGTGGTGCTCACGGTGGCGCGCGAGCTGGCCATCGGCGTGAGCATCGGCTTCATGCTCAAGCTGGTGTTCGAGGCCGGCGCGCTGGCCGGCGAAATCGTCTCCCAGAGCACCGGCCTGTCGTTCGCGCAGATGTCCGACCCGCTGCGCGGCGTCACCTCCGGCGTGGTCGCGCAGTGGTTCTACCTGGCGTTCGGCCTGCTGTTCTTCGTCGCCAATGGCCACCTGGCGCTGATCGCGCTGATCGTGGACAGCTACAAGGCCATTCCGATCGGCGCCGCCCTGCCCGATGCGCACGCCTTCGCCGAAGTGGCACCGACGTTCTTCCTGCAGGTGCTGCGCGGCGGGCTCACCCTGGCCCTGCCGATGGTCGTGGCGATGCTGGCGGTGAACCTGGCCTTCGGCGCGCTGGCCAAGGCCGCGCCGGCGCTCAATCCGATCCAGCTCGGCCTGCCGGTCTCGGTATTGCTCGGGCTGGTGCTGCTGGCCACGCTGGCCAACGAAATGGGGCCGCCGGTGCAACGCCTGTTCGATACGGCCTTCGACGCCGCGCGCCAACTCACGCCCTGAGCCCGGATGGCCGCCCTACAGTTCCGGGCACGGCGGCCGATATCCATGGCGGACGATTCCCGGGGAGGGGATTCGCCGTTTCCGGGGAGTTTTCGCAGTCACGTGGCCACCTCGCCGCACCCGTTCACCCGACGCACCACGGCCGTGATCCGCGCTGTGCGCTGGGCATGCGCGCTGGCCTGTCTGCTGACGCTGCCGGCAGTGGCGCAGAACTACAGCTTCCGCGCGTATGCGCAGGCCGAGGGCCTGCAAGGCTTGTCGGTCAGCACGCTCTACGAGGACCGCCAGGGCGTGCTGTGGGCCGGCACCGAACTGGGCCTGCATCGCTACGAACGCGAACGCTTCCACCTGGTCAGCGACGAAGCGGGCATCAGCAGCCTGTACGTGCGCGCGATCACCGAGGACAGCGCCGGGCGCCTGTGGGTCGGCACGTCCAACGGCCTGTACGTGCGCCGCGCGACACGCTTTGAAAGCGTGCAGTGGCAGGGCCGCCCGCTGCAGCTGGACAACGGCAACACGCTGGTGGCGCAGGAAGACGGCGTGGTCGTGGTCAGCCACCACCAGCTGCTGCGGATCACGCCCGGCGAGGGGGGCTGGCAGGTGCGACCGATCCCGTTGCGCTGGGAGGGCCATGCCCTGCCGCCGGTGGGCGAGGCGCTGATGGCCGAAGGCGAACTGCTGTGGGTGGCGTGCGGCACGCAGCTGTGCCGCGTGGACATCAACGGCCGCATCACGCCGTTCGGCGCCGCGCAGGGGCTGCCCGCCGAACGCCTGCAGGCGATCCTGCGCGCCCGCGACGGCACCTTGTGGGTGCGCGGCGGCGACCACGTGCTGTCGTTGCCGCCGGGGCGCAACCGCTTCATCGACCACCCCGCCCCGTCCGGCGGCAGCTTCACCATGCTCTCCGGCGCGACCAACCTGGCGATGGATCCGCGCGGCCGCGTGGTGACGCGCGCCAACGGCGGGCTGGTGCGCTGGGAAGGCGACCACTGGCGGCTGTTCTCGCGCAGCCAGGGCGTGGACATCACCCCGCTGGTGGGGCCGATCCTGGTGCAGCGCGACGGCCGCTTCTGGATCGGCACGCGCGGGCTGGGCGTGCAGCGCTGGCTGGCCTATGACCGCATCGAACACTGGGACGAGAACCAGGGCCTGGCCGCCGCGCCGACCTGGTCGATCCTGCGTTCGCCGCAGGGCGAACTGCTGGTCGGCGGCGATGCCGGCAGCAACGTGCTGGACGCGCCATCCCGGCGCATGCGCCCCTGGAACCTCGCCGATGGCCGGCCGCTGCAGCAGACCATCAGCATGGCCAACGCCGCCGATGGCGCGGTCTGGCTGGGCCGTTCTTCCGGCGCCATCGCGCGCCGCGACCCGCTCGATGGCAGCACGCGCGACATCGCCGAAGTGCCGGCCGGCGTGCGCGTGGTGCTGTTCGATGGCGAGGGCGTGTTGTGGATCGTCACCGGCCGCGGCGTCTACTCGCTTGCGCCGGGCAGCACGCACCCGGTGCGCGAGCGCGAACTGCCGGTGAGTTCGTTCGACGACGCCCACCTGGATGACGCCGGCCGCCTGTGGATGGTCTCCAGCGCCGGCCTGTACCGCCGCGTGGACGGCCACTGGCGCCGCGTGGAAGTCACCGGCGCGCTGCCGAGCCAGGACTTCTCGCGCATGTCCATCGCCCCGGACGGCGGCATCTGGCTGTCGCTCAACGACGCCGGCCTGTGGCATGGCCGCATGGACGAAGCCCGCAACCGCCTCACGGTGGAACGGGTGGACGACCCGCTGGTGTCGCGGATCATGCCCTTCATCCTGCGCCACGACAGCCGCGGCTGGCTGTGGCTGGGCAGCAGCCAGGGCCTGGACCTGCTGCGCGACGGGCACTGGATCCGCGTCACCCAGGCCGAAGGGCTGCTGTGGGATGACACGTCGGCCAACGCCTTCTTCGAGGACCGCGACGGCGCGGTGTGGATCGGCTCCAGCCGCGGCCTGAGCCGCATCTTCGACCCGGCCGCGCTGTTCGCGCCGCGCCCGCTGAAGCTCGAGTTGTCGCGCATCCGCCGCGGCGAGCAGCCGGTGCTGCCGGGCGCCTCGCTGTTGTGGTCCGAGCAGCCGCTGGACATCGACCTCTCCACGCCGGGCGCGGCGGGCGGCAGCGACCGCATCGTGTTCCGCTACCGCATCAACGACCCGACCGGCCCGTGGATCACCACCGTGCAGGACCACCTGGTCTACCCGATCCTGGCGCCGGGCCACTACGAACTGGAAGTGCAGGCCGAAGACCTGCGGCAGCGCCAGCTGAGCAACCCGGTGCGAATGGCCTTCGAGGTCCTGCCGCCGTGGTGGCGCAGCCCGCTGGCGATCCTGTTTTACGTGCTGCTCGCCTTCGCCGCGGTGCTGGGCCTGCTGCGCTGGCGCGTGAGCCGCCTGCTCGCCCGCGAGCGCGAGCTGGAGCGGCTGGTGGACGAACGCACCCAGGAACTGCAGCGCGAGAAACAGGAACTGGAAACCGCGCGCGCCAGCCTGGCGATCAAGGCCACCCACGACGAACTGACCGGCCTGCTCAACCGCGCCGGCATCCTCGAGGCGATGGCGGTGTGCGTGGCACAGGCGCGGCGCGATGGCGAGGCGCTGGCCGTGGTGCTGATCGACCTGGATTACTTCAAGCAGATCAACGACGTCTACGGCCACCTCGCCGGCGACGCGGTGCTGGCGCGGGTCGGCCGCCGGCTCGACGCCTGCCTGCGTGGCAGCGACCAGGTCGGCCGCTATGGCGGCGAAGAGTTGCTGGCGGTGATGCCGGGCCTGTCGCCGCACGCGCACGGCCGGCTGCGCACCCTCCACGACGCGATCTGCGGCACGCCCTACGCGGTGGAAGACGCGGTGCTGGAAGTGACCTGCTCGATCGGCGTGGCCTGGTACCGCGAAGGCGAGACGGTCGGCCAGCTGCTGGCGCGGGCCGACGCGGCGCTCTACCGGGCCAAGCACGGCGGGCGCAACCGCATCGAGATCGACGAACCCCTCCCCGGCGGCAGTGAGACCGGGCTGGCCGACTGGACCTCCGCCACCACGCCCTGACCCGCCCGGCACGCCCCTTGCAGGACAGCAGGCAACCCACCCGTTGCCTGACCGATGTCCGAGAACGAAGACGGCGCCGAACGCACAGAACTCCCTACCGCCAAACGCCTGCGCGAGGCCCGTGAACAGGGCAACGTCCCGCATTCGCGCGAACTGGCGACGGCGACCGTGTTCGGTGCCGGCGTGGTGGCCCTGCTGACGATGTCCGGCAGCCTGGCCGCCGGTGCCCGCGGCTGGATGCAGACCGCGCTCACCCCCGCCCCGGACCTATGGCAGCACCCGGACACCCTGTTCGGCCACTTCGGCGAGCTGCTGCTGGACCTGCTGTGGGTGATGGCCCCGCTGGCCGCGCTGTGCATGCTGGCCGGCGCCATCGCCCCGGTGGCGATGAGCGGCCTGCGCTTCTCCACCAAGGCGTTCACCCCGAACTTCGGCAAGCTCAACCCGATCAGCGGCGTGAAGCGGCTGGTCGGCGGCCAGGGCGCGGCCGAGCTGTTGAAGTCCCTGCTGCGCGTGGCCTTCGTCGGCACCGCGGCCGGGCTGGTCATCGTCCATGGCATGGACGGGCTGCGCGCCATGCTCAACCAGCCGCTGGAAGCGGCCATCGTCGATGGCCTGGGCTTCACGATGCGCCTGCTGCTGGCCACCGCCGGCGCGCTGGCCCTGCTGGCGGCGGTGGATGCGCCGTACCAGAAGTGGAACTGGCTGCGGAAGCTGAAGATGACCCGCGAGGAGATCAAGCGGGAAATGAAGGAAAGCGAGGGCAGCCCGGAGGTCAAGGGCCGCATCCGGCAGATGCAGATGCAGCTGTCCCAGCGCCGGATGATGGAAGCGGTGCCCACCGCCGACGTCGTGCTGGTCAACCCCACCCACTACGCCGTGGCCCTCAAGTACGAGGGCGGGCAGATGCGCGCCCCGGTGGTGGTGGCCAAGGGCGTGGACGAAATGGCCTTCCGCATCCGCGAGGCCGGCGAGCGCCACCGGGTGGCGATCGTCTCGGCGCCGCCTTTGGCACGCGCCTTGTATCGGGAAGCCCAACTCGGCAAGGAAATCCCCGTGAGACTGTATTCGGCCGTCGCCCAGGTGCTGTCCTACGTCTACCAGCTGCGGGCCTGGCGCGCCGGCCCGATGCCGGACCTGCCGCCCATCGACATGGATGAGTTCGCCAGGCCCGGAGGACAGGCATGAGCGCCCAGCCGCAACCGATGAACGCCCGCCGCGTGATGGAACTGATCCGCGGCGGCCTCGGCGCGCCGCTGGTGGTGCTGGCGATGCTGGCCATGGTGGTCGTGCCGCTGGCCGCGCCGGTGCTCGATGCGCTGTTCACCTTCAACATCGCCATCTCGCTGATGGTGCTGCTGGCCGTGGTGTACGTGAAGCGGCCGCTGGAATTCACGATCTTCCCGATCGTGCTGCTGATGACCACGATGCTGCGCCTGGCGCTGAACGTGGCCTCCACCCGCGTGATCCTGCTGCACGGCCAGGGCGGCCATGACGCGGCCGGCAAGGTCATCGCCGCGTTCGGCGAGTTCGTGATCGGCGGCAACTACGCGGTCGGCATCGTGGTGTTCGCGATCCTGACCATCATCAACTTCGTGGTCATCACCAAGGGTGCCGGGCGCGTGTCGGAAGTGACCGCGCGCTTCATCCTCGACGCCATGCCCGGCAAGCAGATGGCCATCGACGCCGACCTCAACGCCGGCCTGCTGACCCGCGAGGAAGCCAAGCTCCGCCGCGAGGAAGTGCGCGAGGAAGCCGACTTCTACGGCGCGATGGACGGTGCCAGCAAGTTCATCCGCGGCGATGCCGTGGCCGGCATCCTGATCCTGTTCATCAACCTGCTCGGCGGCCTGGCCGTGGGCATGTTCCAGCACGGCATGGCCTTCGCCGACGCGGCCTCCACCTACACGCTGCTCTCCATCGGTGACGGCCTGGTGGCGCAGCTGCCGGCGCTGCTGGTGTCCTCGGCGGTGGCGATGCTGGTCACGCGGGCCTCGCGCGCGCAGGACATGAGCCAGGCGATGGTCGGCCAGGTGTTCGGCCAGCACCGCGCACTGGCGGTGGCCGCGGCGATCCTGGGCCTGGTCGGCCTGGTGCCGGGCATGCCCAATGTCGCCTTTTTGACGCTGGCGCTGATCCTGGGCTTCGTCGCCTGGAAGCTGCACAAGCGCGGGCCGGTGGATGCCGAGGGCAACGGCCCGGAAGCGGCCACCCGCGCGCCGGGCGCCCCGGGCGCGGCGCCCTCGCCCACCGCCGAACTGAGCTGGGACGAGCTGCGCCCGATCGACCCGCTGGGCCTGGAGGTCGGCTACCGGCTGATCCCGCTGGTGGACAAGGCCCAGGGTGGCGAGTTGATGGCGCGCATCAAGGGCGTGCGCCGCAAGCTCACCCAGGACATCGGCTTCCTGATCCCGCCGGTGCACATCCGCGACAACCTCGAACTCAGCGCCACCGCCTACCGCCTGCTGGTGCACGGCGTGCCGGTGGCGACCGCCGAGATCCACCCGGACCGCGAACTGGCGCTGGACCCGGGCGGCGCGCTCGGCGCCCTGGACGGCATTCCCGGCAAGGATCCGGCGTTCGGCCTGGACGCGGTGTGGATCCAGCCGCACCAGCGCGCCCATGCCGAATCGGTGGGCTACACGGTGGTGGACCCGGCGACGGTGGTGGCCACGCATCTGTCGCACCTGATCCGCGAACACGCCCCGGAACTGCTCGGCCACGAGGAAGTGCAGCAGCTGCTGGCCACGCTCACCAAGAGCGCGCCCAAGCTGGTGGAAGACCTCACGCCCAAGGCGCTGCCGCTCTCGGTGGTGGTGCGCGTGCTGCAGAACCTGCTGGTGGAGCGCATCCCGATCCGCCAGCTGCGCAAGATCGTCGAGGCGCTGGTCGAACACGCCCCGCACAGCCAGGACCCGGCCGCGCTCACCGCCGCCGTGCGCACTTCGCTGGGCCGTTTCATCGTCCAGGAGATCGCCGGGATGTCGCCGGAGCTGCCGGTATTCACCCTGGCCCCGCAATTGGAACGCGTCTTGCAAGACTCCACGCAGGGCAACGGCGTGGCCCTGGAACCCGGCCTCGCCGAGCGCCTGCACCAGAGCCTGGCCGAGTGCGTCGGCAAGCAAGAGGCGCGCAACGAGCCGGCGGTGGTGCTGGTACCGGGAACGGTCCGCGCCGCCCTGGCCCGCCTGGTCCGCCACAGCGTGCCCTCGCTGTCGGTCCTGGCCTACGGCGAAGTGCCGGAGGACAAGCGGCTCAAGCTCGTCGGCACGATCAGTTGATGGCAGTTGAAAGCGAAGTAACCCCGAACACCGAACCCGAACACCACTTCCGGCCCTGACATGAAAATCAAACGCTTCGTCGCCCCCGACATGCGCACCGCCTTCCGCCTGGTGCGCGAAGAGCACGGCCCGGACGCAGTGATCCTGTCCAACCGTCGTACCGACGAAGGCGTGGAGATCGTCGCCGCCAGCAATTACGACGAAGAACTGGTGATGCGCGCGCTCGACAACGCCCGCGCCGAGCAGAAGGCCACCGCGGCCATCGTGCCCGCACGCGCCACCGCGCCGCAGGTGCAGGCCGAGCCGGCCCCCGCCATCGCCCAGGCCGCCGCGGCGCCGGCGCGCCGCACGCCCTCGCCGGCCGACGCGCTGATCGCCGCGATGGCCGAGCGCCAGCCGGCCCGCGCCACCGCCACGACCTCGGCCTCGACCTCGACCGGCCAGCGCGCCGTGTTCCCGGTGCCGCCGATGCCGGCGCTGGAGCAGGCTGCCGCCGGCGGCATTCCGGAAGAGATCTTCGCCACCTTCGCGCAGGCCGCCGCCCCGCGCGCCGCCGCGCCCGCCGTGGCCGCCCCGGCCATCGCCACGCAGGCGGACGAGCAGCCGACGCCGGCCAAGCGTCGCGCCGAAGCCGCCGCCGACAACGACTTCGACCTCGGCACCACCCTGCCGCGCATCGCTATGCCCGCGCCGCTCGCGCCGGAAGTACCGGTGGCCCCTGCCGCCCCGGCGCTGGCCGCCGTGCCGGCGACCCCGGCGCCGCAGAGCGACGAACAATTGGCGCAGCTGCGCGACGAGCTGGCGCTGATGCGCCAGATGATCGAGCGCGAGATGAACCGCCTCACCGACGAACGCCTGCGTGGCTCGCCGGTGCGCGCCCAGGCGCTGGAGCTGCTGGACGACTACGGCTTCGACAACGGCCTCACCCGCGACATCGCCCTGCAGATCCCGCCGGAAACCGAATTGCCGCGTGGCCGCGGGCTGATGCTGGGCCTGCTCTCCAAGCGCCTGCCGATCGCCCCGATCGATCCGCTGCAGACCGGCGGCGTCATCGCCCTGGTCGGCCCGACCGGCGCCGGCAAGACCACCACCATCGCCAAGCTCGCCTCGCGCTTCGCCGCCGAGCACGCCCCGCGCGACGTGGCGCTGGTCACCACCGACACCCAGCGCGTCGGCGGCCGCGAACAGCTCTACAGCTACGGCCGCCAGCTCGGCATCGCCGTGCACGAAGCCGACAGCGACCAGGGCCTGATCGAACTGCTCGAGCGCCTGGCCGACTACAAGCTGGTGCTGATCGACACCGCCGGCATGGGCCAGCGCGACCGCGCCCTGGCCGCCCAGCTCAACTGGCTGCGCGGCGCGCGCCAGGTGACCTCGCTGCTGGTGCTGCCGGCCAACGCCCACTTCGCCGACCTGGACGAGGTCGTCCGCCGCTTCGCCGCCGCCCGCCCGCAGGGCGTGGTGCTGACCAAGCTGGACGAGACCGGCCGCTTCGGCAGCGCCCTGTCGGTGGTCGTGGACCACCAGCTGCCGATCACCTGGGTCACCGACGGCCAGCGCGTCCCCGACGACCTCCACCGGGCCAATGCGGCCAGCCTGGTGCTGCGCCTTGAAGATTTGCGCCGCGCTGCCGATAAGCCCTGTACTCCGGAGCAGAACCATGCCGTCGCGTGAATACGCCCACCTGACCAACGCCTTCCCGCTGAGTGCGACCCGTAGCGAGCCCCTGGGCCCGGTGCGCACCATCGCCGTGACCGGCGGCAAGGGCGGCGTCGGCAAGACCAACCTGTCGGCGAACCTGGCCGTGGCGCTGGCCGACATGGGCAAGCGCACCCTGCTGCTGGACGCCGACCTGGGCCTGGCCAACCTGGACGTGGTCCTCGGCCTGTCGCCGAAGTTCACCCTGGCCGACCTGATCGCCGGCCGCTGCACGCTGGAAGAAGTGCTGCTCGAAGGCCCCGGCGGCGTGCTGGTGGTACCGGCCGCCTCCGGCCGCCGGCACATGGCCGAACTGGCCCCGGCGCAGCACGTCGGCCTGGTCAACGTGTTCTCCGAACTGGAACGCGACCTGGACGTGATGGTCATCGACACCGCCGCCGGCATCACCGACAGCGTGCTGACCTTCTGCCAGGCCGCGCAGGACACCGTGGTGGTGGTCTGCGACGAGCCGGCCTCGATCACCGACGCCTACGCGCTGATCAAGGTGCTCTCGCGCGAACGCGGCGTGGACCGCCTGCAGATCGTCGCCAACATGGTGCGCGACCCCAACGAGGGCCGCCTGCTGTACGACAAGCTCTCGCGCGTGTGCGAGAAGTTCCTTGGCGATGTCTCGCTGAACTACCTCGGCCACGTGCCCCAGGACGACTGGCTGCGCCTGTCGGTGCAGCGCCAGCAACCCGTCATCAAGGCCTACCCGGCCAGCCCGTCGGCGCAGGCGATCGCCGAGATCGCCCGCCGCACCTCGCGCTGGCAGGCCCCCACCGCGCCGCGCGGCAACGTGGAGTTCTTCGTCGAGCGCATCATCCAGCGCGGGGTGGCGGCATGAACGCCGCCGCGCAGTACCGCGCCGTGCAGCGTGCCAGCGACGCGACCGACTGCGTCACCCAGCACGCCGACCTGGTGCGCCGCATCGCCCACCACCTGGCCGCGCGACTGCCCGCCAGCGTGGAAGTCGACGACCTGATCCAGGCCGGCATGATCGGCCTGATCGAAGCCTCGCGCTCCTACGACGCCGAACAGGGCGCTTCGTTCGAGACCTATGCCTCGATCCGCATCCGCGGTTCGATGATCGACGAGATCCGCCGGGGCGACTGGGTACCGCGTTCGGTACACCGCCGCGCGCGCGATGCCGCCGCCACGATCCGCAAGATCGAGCAGAGCACCGGCCGCGCCGCCGCCGCCACCGAGGTGGCCGCCGCGATGGACATGCCGCTGCCCGAATACCTGCGGCTGATGGAAGACGCCGCGCGCGGCCAGGTGCTGAGCCTGGAGTCGCGCGTGGAAGACCACGGCGAGCTGGACACCATCGCCCGCGGCGGCCCCAACCCGCAGCAGCTGTTCGAGCGCGGCGAGTTCGGGCGCGAACTGGGCAAGGCCATCGGCCAGTTGCCCGAGCGCGAGCAGTTGGTGCTGTCTCTGTATTACGAGCAGGAATTGAACCTGAAGGAAATCGGCGCCGTGCTCGGCGTGAGCGAATCGCGCGTGTGCCAGATCCACGGCCAGGCGGTAGTGCGCCTGCGCGGACGGCTGAAGACCTTCGAGCTGGCCGATGCCGGCGTGGAAGACGACGAGTAATGAAACGGAACGCGGAACCGGGATCGACGCGCGCCAGCACCGTATGCTTGGCGGCTACCTTTCCCTTCCTTCCCCTTCCCAACGCTTTTGGAGCCTGAAGTGAACAAGAACATGCGGATCCTGATCGTGGACGACTTCTCGACGATGCGTCGCATCGTCAAGAACCTGCTCGCCGATCTGGGTTTCACCAATACCGCCGAGGCCGAGGACGGCAACAGCGCCCTCGCCGCGCTGCGTTCGGGCCCGTTCGATTTCGTCGTCACCGACTGGAACATGCCGGGCATGACCGGCATCGAGCTGCTCAAGGCGATCCGCGCCGACGAGAAGCTGCGCACGTTGCCGGTGCTGATGGTGACCGCCGAGGCCAAGCGCGAACAGATCATCGAAGCGGCGCAGAGCGGCGTGAACGGCTACATCATCAAGCCGTTCACCGCGCAGACGCTGGAAGAGAAGCTCGGCAAGATCTTCGAACGCCTGACGGCCACCGCCTGATGACCACGATCGACGCCCAGGAAGAGCGCCGGCTGCTGATCGAGCGGCTGCAGGGGGCACTGGATGCGCTGGAAAGCGGCGATGAAAGTGCCTGGCGCCGGGAAATCGACACGCTCGCCGCATGGCGCACGCGCCCGATGATGCAGGGCCTGAGCCGGCTCGCCCGCGAACTCGGCCAGGCGCTGGGCGAGCTGCCGACCGTGCCGACCGAGGCCGGCGAACTGGATGACGCCTGCGCGCGCCTGGACCACGTCGTGGCGATGACCGAACAGGCCAGCCACCGCACGCTGGACCTGGCCGAGGAATGCCGCAAGCTGGCCGACCAGCTCGCCGCCGGCGGCCTGCAGGGCGAACAGACCGAACTGCTCGAGAAGATCCGCCACAACCTGACCGAGATGGCGCTCACCCAGAGCTTCCAGGACCTCACCGGCCAGATCATCCGCCGCGTCGCCGGCATCGTGCGCCGCGTCCACGAGGGCTTCGGCGCGCTCGGCCTGCCGCCCAAGGAAACCCCGGGCGAGAAGAGTGGCCTGGCGGGCCCGGCCGTGAGCGGCCTGGATCGCCACGCCGTCTCGCAGGTGGACGCCGACGACCTGCTTTCCACGTTGGGGCTGTAAACCATGAGTGCCGTGCCGGACGACATCGCAGCGGATTTCATCATCGAGGCCCAGGAGATCCTGGACCGCCTCGGCGAACAGCTGGTGTCGCTGGAACAGGCACCGGAAGACGCGGACCAGCTCAATGCCGTGTTCCGCGGCTTCCACACGCTCAAGGGCGGCGCCGGCTTCCTGGCGATCCACGCGATGGTCGAACTGTGCCACGCGGCGGAAGACACGCTGGGCAAGGCGCGCTCGGGCGAGATCACCCTGCTGGCGCAGCATTTCGATGCCGCCCAGCAGTCGCTGGACTACCTGCAATCGATGCTCGATGCGGTGTCGGCCGGGCGTGAACCCACGCACGCGCCGCCGGCGCTGATCGCGCAGTTCGACGCGCATGGCGCGCCACCGGTGATCGCCACCCCGGTGGCTGCCGCCGCGGGCGGGGGCGATCTCATCAGCGAAGACGAGTTCGAACACCTGCTCGATGCGTTGCACGGCGACGCGGCGCCGGGCGCCAAGGCCCTGCCGGCGAGCCCGTCGCCGGCGGCGGCGAGCCCGGCCGCGCCGAAAGCCGCCGCCGCGGCCAAGCCGGCCGCGGAAGTCGAACACACCGTGCGCGTGGATACCAAGCGCCTGGATGCGATCGTCAACCTGATCGGCGAGCTGGTGCTTTCGCGCAACCGTCTGAAGACGCTGCGCACGCGCCTGCGCGACGAGGAACTGGACCGCGCGGTCAGCACGCTCGACATTGCCACCGCGCGCCTGCAATCGGCGGTGATGCGCACGCGCATGCAGCCCGTCGGCAAGGTGTTCTCACGCTTCCCGAAGGTGGCGCGCGACGTCGCGCGTTCGCTGCAGAAGGAAGTGGACCTGGAACTGATTGGCGCGGAAACCGAGCTGGACCGCAACCTGGTCGAAGCGCTCGCCGACCCGCTCGTCCACCTGGTGCGCAATGCGATCGACCATGGCGTCGAATCGCCCGCGCTGCGCGAGGCCTCCGGCAAGCCGCGCAGTGGCCATGTGCGGCTGTCGGCGCAGCAGGAAGGCGACTACGTCAGCATCGAAGTGCAGGACGACGGTGCCGGCATCGACCCGGAGCGCCTGCGCGAGAAGGCACGCGAGAAGGGTTTGATCGATGCCGAGGCCGCCGCGCGGCTGAGCACCGACGAATGCCTGCACCTGATCTTCCTGCCGGGCTTTTCGACCAAGGCCGAAGTCACCGACATCTCCGGCCGCGGTGTCGGCATGGACGTGGTGCAATCGCGCATCCGCGAGCTGAGCGGCACGATCCAGATCCAGTCCGAGCTGGGCCGTGGCAGCCGCTTCATGATCCGCGTGCCACTGACCCTGGCCATCCTGCCGACCCTGCTGGTGCAGGCCGGTGAGCACGTCTACGCATTGCCGCTGGCCCGCGTGGTGGAAGTGCTGCACGCGCCGCAGACCTCGCTGGGCTGGTTCGACGGCCGCGCGGTGCTGGACCGTCGTTCGCACACCCTGCCGCTGATCGACCTGCGCCGCTGGCTGGGCGTGGAGCCCTCGCCGGCCGCATTGCTGACGGTGGTACTGCTGCAGGCCGGTGAAGCCCGCTTCGGGCTGGTGGTGGACCAGGTCCGCGGCCGCGAGGAAGTGGTGATCAAGCCGCTGCCGCGGGCACTGCGCGGACTGCCGGGTTATGCCGGCGCGACGTTGATCGGCGATGGGCGAATGGCGTTGATCCTGGACGTGGACGGGTTGCGCGCCAGCGATTGAGGCTGACGGGTGCTGGCCTCAAGCAGGCAGTTCGAGCCACCGGCGGATGCTGTGCAATAGCTCGGGGACCGGCAGGTCCGATGCGTCCTCGCCAGAGAAGCCCTGGCATGTCAGCGACATTTTGTACCACGTACTGAAATCCGCATAAGCGCCCCAGACTTCGGTGGGCCCGGGCGCGCCTGGCCGACACTGCATCGCCAACCAATTCCGGACTTCCGTCACCACCCGCCGGGGCTCGTCTTCGTGCGCGGCAATATCGGAGCCCGCCAAGTCAGACAGTGCCACCTGGTAGCGATAGCGCTCCGACTCCATGATCAGACAGCGCTTTTGCGCGAGTGCGTCCGTGCCGAAATGCCTGCACCCCACATCGAGCCCCAGCTCGAACGGCATGTTGAGCCGGTAGTACTCTCCCGCCTCCCGGGCCTGCATTCGCGACAGATCGTGGATGGCATAGCGCGATTCCCGGATCAGTTCGAGGATCTTGCTGATGCGCGACTCACCCGAATCCGAACGCTCCAGCGCGATGCGCGGCCGCAGCCCGAGATAGACCGTGGTGAACAGCAAGGCCTGCAGCAGCGGCTGGTAAGCGGCGTCGAACGGGCAGTTGATGAAAACGCTGTCCTCAGCGCTCGAAGACCCGATGCCAGCGTGCACGCGGCCCCTCTGCGAAATCTCGCCACTCCTGCAGCATGCCGCGCTGGTCATGGACGATGAGGCGCACGCGCTTGCGGCGGGCAATCTCGGTCGCATGACGGAAGGCTTCGGCCTTGGTGCGGTACACCCGGTAACACTTCTTGGTGCCCGTGCGGCGCACGCCCCAACCGCCATTCAACGTCGGGGAAACATGCTGATCCTTGCTGATGTCGATGCTCTTGTACAACGCGTCCCAGTCCATAGCTTCATGCCCTGCTTCGATGGAGGTCAGCCTATTGAGCGGAAACCCTCGGCTCAAGCGGAAACCTGCGCACATCGCTGTCGGTACATTCCGCATCGACAGGCGTCATGACGACGCCGACAGCCACAGCCGCGCCAGCGCAAAGCTCAACGCGAACGTGTAGCCATAGAGGAACTGGTCCAACCGCACGAGGCTGTCGCCGCGACGACGCCGCCATGCGCCGATGGCCCCCATCACCGCGCCCACGGCGAGCGGGGTGAACAGGAGGTTGGCGTAGGCGGCCCAAGCTTCCTCCAGGAACCGTTGATGGAAAAACACGACCGACAACGCCCCGCTCCCCGCGCCGAGCAGCACGTACACCCCGAATGCCACCGCGGGGTGCAGCGGTGGCCGCTTGCCCTTCAGGCCATGCGCGCCCAGTTCGACCAGCAGCTCCATCACCACCTGCAGGACGAGCTCGAACAGCAGTTGAGCCACGAATTCCATGTCCGTTCCTTTCCGCGAATCTATCGCTCACCCTTCCGCCTTGGCCACCGCCGGCATGCCCGGGCGCTTCGCAGCCGCCTGGCCCGCGACCTGCTGCTGCAAGTAGGCCGTCCATAGCAGCAAGGCCAGCGCATAGATGTTCACCCCCAGCAGCGCCGAGCCCACTTCGATCTTCAGGTGCAGCTGCAAGCCGAACCACAGGAAATACTGGAACGAACCCGTCGCCAGCACCGGGATCTGCACCGCCCACTGCAGCATCGCCAGCCGCGGCCCCCAGCGCCGGCCGGTGAACCAGCCCACCAGCGCCACCGCCGCCACCGCCATCAGCGCCCAGATCGCCCAGCCGCCCGCGCCCAATTCTCCCCACCACGCCGTGCAGCACAACGCGAGCGCCCCCACGCCCCATTGCACGCACAGCAGATAAGCCGGCCAGCGCGCACGCCGGCCCGTCTTCGTATCCATCGTCCATCCCCGGCACATCCCCGCGCCGAGCTTCCCACGCCACCTTCCCGGACGGAACCCGCATACCCGGAACTGTGACGCTCGTCCTCCCCCGCCGACTAAACCTTCAAGCGCGGCCGCCTGCCGCCGATAACCGGTTCATGGACAAGCTCAGCCTCACTGGAATCGTGCTCGCGTTGGCCGCCCTGGTCGGCGGCAGCGTGCTCAAGGGCGCCGGCATCGCCTCGCTGTGGTCGCCGGCCGCGTTCGTGATCGTGATTATCGGCACGATCGCCGCGATCCTGTTGCACACCGCCCCGGCGGTGTTCAAGCGCGCCTTCCAGATCGTGGGCTGGGTGTTCAGCCCGCCGGCCAGCGACCGCGAGGAGCTGATCAACCAGATCGTCGAATGGAGCAACATCGCCCGCCGCCAGGGCCTGCTCGGCCTGGAGAGCCAGGTCACCCGCCAGGACGACGCGTTCCTGCGCAAGGGCCTGCAGATGCTGGTCGACGGCGTGGAGCCGGAGCAGATGCGGCGCATGCTGGAGATCGAGGTCGAGCAGCAGGAGAAGCACGACCTCGCCGCCGCGCGCGTGTTCGAGAGCATGGGCATCTACGCGCCGACGCTGGGCATCATCGGCGCGGTGCTGGGCCTGATCGCGGTGATGAAGAACCTCGCCGATCCCAGCAAGCTCGGCCACGGCATCGCCGCGGCGTTCACCGCCACCATCTACGGCATCGCCTCGGCGAACCTGCTGTTCCTGCCGATCGCCGCCAAGCTCAAGAGCGTCATCCACGGCAGCAGCGGCGAGCGCGAGATGATCATCGAGGGGCTGATCGCCATCGCCCAGGGCGAGAACCCGCGCAACATCGAATCCAAGCTCAACGGCTACCTGCACTGAGCCATGGCCCGTCGTCGCCACACCCACGAAGAGCACGCCAACCACGAGGCCTGGGCGATCCCCTATGCCGACCTGATGACGTTGCTGCTGGCCTTCTTCGTGGTGATGTACGCCATCTCCTCGCTCAACGAAGGCAAGTACCGCGTGATGGCCGATGCGCTCACCGCCGCGTTCGGCGGCGCGCCGCGCACGATCAACCCGGTGCAGGTCGGCAACAACCAGCTGCAGGGCGCCAACTGGGACCGCCCCTCGCCGATCAAGTCCGGCGCCAAGAGCGGGCCGACCGCGCCCTCGCCCAGCCCCGACCCGACCCTGCTGCCCTCGATGGCCTCGCAGATGCGCATGCCGGTGTCGCTGCGCAACCAGGACCAGCTCGCCCGCGCCCAGCGCCAGCTCGACGCGGTGAGCGCGCAGCTGAGCCAGGCGCTGTCGCCGCTGATCGAGAAGAACCTGATCAGCGTGCGCCGCTCGGAACTGTGGATCGAGGTGGAGATCCACAGCGACATCCTGTTCAACACCGGCTCGGCGAGCCTGGACCAGAGCGCGCGTCAGACGCTCTCGCTGCTGGCCAACGTGCTGCGGCAGACCCCGAACGGCGTGCGCGTGGAGGGCTACACCGACAACCAGCCCATCGCCACCTCGCAGTTCCCCTCCAACTGGGAGCTGTCGGCGGCGCGCGCGGCCTCGGTGGTGCATCTGTTCGCCGACCAGGGCCTGAGCCCGGGCCGTCTGGCGATGGTGGGCTATGGAGAATTCCGACCGCGTGCCGATAACTCCACCGAGGCTGGCCGCAATGCCAACCGGCGGGTGGTGTTGATCATCCTCGCCGACTCGGCAGCGAACCTGGCGCCGGAACCCCCGGCACCGCCGCAACTGCAGGCCGGCCCCGACCTGCCCCCGGTCCCGGTGGCGGGCGGCCCGTTGAATCCGGGCCACGGTCCTGCCGTGGCTCCTGCCGTGACCGAAGGAGTGAACTGATGCGCATCTGGGCGATCGCCAACCAGAAAGGTGGCGTAGGCAAGACCACCACGACCCTCGCGCTGGGCCGTGGCCTGGCCGCGCTCGGTCATCGCGTGCTGCTGATCGACCTGGACCCGCACTCCTCGCTGACCCGCGCCTTCGGCGTGCCGCTGGATCCGCCGCCGAAGGGCGTGCTGGACCTGTTCTCCACGCCGCCGGCCGATCTCTCCGGCCTGCTGCGCGAGAGCGGCATCCCGGGCCTGTCCTACGTGTGCGCGCAGACGGCGCTGGCCACGCTGGAACGCCGCAGCGCCAACCAGCCCGGCCTGGGCCTGGCGCTGCAGAACGCGTTGACCCGCCACGCGCGGCACCACGACTACATCCTGCTCGACTGCCCGCCCACGCTGGGCCTGCTGATGATCAACGCGCTGGCCGCGGCCGACCGCCTGGTCATCCCGACCCAGGCCGAGCCGCTCGCGCTGCACGGCCTGGCCGGCATGAGCCGCACGGCCGACATGGTCGAACGCTCGCGTCGCCGTCCGCTGCCGGTGTCGATCCTGCCGACGTTGTTCGACCGCCGCACCCGCGCCGGCACCGAGACGCTGAAGCAGATGCAGGACAGCTACGGCGAGCGCGTGTGGGAAGACGCCATCCCGGTGGACACGCGCATCTGCGCGGTGGAGACGCTCACCCAGCCGGGCGCGCCGGGCGAATACCCGGGCCGCGGGCTGTCGGCCTATCGCCGTGCGCTGGAGTGGATCCTGGCCGAGGACGCGCAGGCGATGGAGCAGGCGGCATGAACGGCGTCGAAGCCCTGGATGACTACCTGCTCGACCTGCTGGCCGACGCGGTGCCGGCGGCTGCGCCCGTGGCGGCGGCGGCGTCCGATGCGCCGATGGCCGTCGATGCCGCGGATGTCACCGCCGATGCCACGCTGGATGCCCCTGCGGGCGCGGCACCGGCCACGACCGAACAGGCGCCCCTGGTCGCGGTTGAAGCCGCGCCTGCACCGGTAGCGCTCGACCTCGACGCCAACATGGCCGCCATGCTCGCCGAGATGGATGCCGACCCGGCGTTCGCCCCGCCCAAGCCCAAGCCCGTAGCCGCCCCGTCGCTCGACATC
>NZ_LLXU01000088.1 GCF_001431645.1 Stenotrophomonas panacihumi
TGGATGGCGCCGACGAGCCCCCATGGATGGGTTCACGGCGTGTCCCGAAAGGGCCCCGCCCCCGCAGGCCGTGCACACAACCACAACCAGCCGATCAACATCGAAGGCCAAAGCCCCAACCACAAAGCACCGCACAACCAAAAAGGGCGGCCACCGACCGCCCCACAAATCACCACCTACTGCACAGCCATAGGCGGCGGCAGCAAGAACAACAAGTAGTGATCCACCAGCAGGAACGCAAACAGCGCCATCAGGTAGATGATCGAATACCGGAACATCTTCATGGAGAACAGCTCGTCCGGCGGCGACTGGATCCGCCACGCGTACCACATGAACATCCCGTTCAACACGACCAGCCCGCCGAGATAGAGCACCCCGCTCATCCCGAACACCACCGGCAGCAGCGTCGACACCGCCAGCAGCACCGAATACAGGAAGATCTGCCGCCGCGTGTACTCCACCCCGTGCGTCACCGGCAGCATCGGAATGGACGCCTTCGCGTAATCCGCCCGGCGGAAGATCGCCAGCGCCCAGAAATGCGGCGGCGTCCACAGGAAGATGATCAGCACCAGCAGCAGCGAATAGCCCCAGTCCCACGGGCCCTCCATGCCGGTTACCGCGGCCCACCCCAGCAGCGGCGGCGCCGCGCCGGCCAGCCCGCCGATCACGATGTTCTGCGGCGTCGCCCGCTTCAGGTACACCGTGTAGATCACCGCATAGCCGATCAGCGACGCGAACGTCAGCACCGCCGTGATCACGTTGACCCACAGCACCAGGATCGCCATCGAGATCAGCGTCAGGATCCCCGCGAACACCAGCACCTGCGCCGGCTTCACCTTGCCCACCACCAGCGGCCGCCAAGACGTGCGCGCCATCTGCGCGTCGATCTGCGCATCCAGCAACTGGTTGATCGCCGCCGCGGCCGAGGCCGCCAACCAGATCCCCAGGAAGCCCAGCAATCCCGCACGCACCTGCTCGGCCGTCGGCATGCCTGGAATCGCCAGGCACATGCCCACCAGCGCCGTGAACACGATCAGCGCCACCACCTTCGGCTTGGTCAGGTCCCAATAGTCGCGAACATTCACCATGGCCATCACTCCGGCGCGCGCAGGCGCGCGAGCAGGCTGACCAGCACGAACAGCAGCGCCACCGCGCCCCCGTTGTGCATCACCGCCACTGCCAGCGGCAGGGCGAGCTTGACGTTGAGGATGCCCAGCGTCACCTGCAGCACCACCAGCAGGCCCAGCGCCGCGGCCCAGCCGCGCATGCTCGGCGTGCGCGCCAGCCGCCACGACAGCCACAGCAGGTACAGGCCCGCCACCACCGCCATCAGGCGATGCGCCATCTGGATCGCGATGCGCGAGGCGCCATCGAGCACGCCGCCTTCGTAGTCCACGCCGATGCCGCGCCACAGGGTGAAGCCCTCGGCGAAATCATGCGGCGGCCACCACTGGCTCACGCAGCGCGGGAAGTTGTCCGCCGACCAGTCGCCGCCGCCGCAGGCCAGCGCCGCGTAGTTCGCGCTGACCCAGCCGCCGAGCGATACCTGCACCACCAGCAACACCACGCCCACGCGCACCATCCACTTCAGGCGCTGCGCGTCGGCCAGGGTGATCGGCAGGTGCGTCGCGCGCCATGCCATCCACACCAGCAGCGCGAACATCAGCATGCCGCCGAGCAGGTGGCCCATCACCACGATGGGCTTGAGCAGCAACGTCACCGTCCACATGCCCAGCAGCGCCTGGAAGATCACCGTGCACAACGTCAGCACCGCCACGCGCGCCAGGTCCTCGTTGGACCAGCGCATCGCCGCGAACAGCAGGATCGCCACGCCCGCCAAAGCCACGCCCGCGCCGGCCTCGTGCTGCCCGGACATGTAGAGCGGGATCGACAACGCCACCAGCACCGCGGCACTCACGATCTGCGCGATGCCGGCGCGGCGGCGACGCGCCGCCAGCAGCGCCAGCACCAGGATCTCGATGCCCAGCGCGCCGGCCAGGAAGCGGTGCACCTGCTCGCGCCACGCCTTGTGCGTTTCCAGCGGGCGGATCTTGCTGGCCACGTGCGCGTTGGCTTCGTCGGCGGTCTGCGGCCAGGTGACGCGGCCGTAGCACGTGGGCCAGTCCGGGCAGCTCAGCCCGGCGTCGGACAAACGCACGAACGAGCCGAACATGATCGTGCTGGCGGTCATCAGGGCCGCCAGCCAGGCCATGCGGTGGAAATGCCGGAACAGCGCCGGGCGCGCAAACAGGTTCATCCAGTCAACTCACATCAGTTTCAGCAGCTTGGCCAGGTCCTGGCGCAGGCCGCCGGCATCGAAGCCGGGGGCGTACCGCAGGATCACGAAGCCATTGGGGTCGATCACGTACACCGGCGTGCCCTGCGCATCGTCCACGCGCGGCAGCGCCGCGCGCAGCGCCGGGTCGGCCTGCAGCACGCGCAGTTCGGACATCGCCGGCAGGCCGGCCGGCGGGGTGCCGAGCCACAGCACCTCCACCTGGTCGGCATTGTGGCCGAGCATCTGCCAGGCATGGTCGATGTCGGCGGCCAGCGTCACGCACGCCGCGCCGCAGTCCGGCGCCGGGGCCAGCACCACGCGCCAGGTGCGCGCCTGCGGGTTCCAGGCGTACGGCGTGCCGTCGGCCAGCCGCGGCGCGCGCGCGCGCAGGTCCACCGGCGGCGAAAGCATTTCGCCGTGGTTGCGGTGGCCAGCAGGCTGCCAGCCGCTGAAGCGCAGGATCCCGGCCACCAGCAGGGTGCCGAAGAACAGGGCGAACAGGCCGATCAGCTTGCCGCGGCCACGTCGGCCGGAGGCGGGCGTCGCCAGGGAAGGAGAGGTCATGCGAGGGATTTTCTCACGGTGAGGCGATCCGCGCCTGCCGGCGGATCCGGCGGCGGCGCCACGCCAGCACGAGGGGCGTGGCCAGCACCGCGGCGGCCAGGCCGAACCATTGCACGGCGTAAGCGAGGTGCCGCGCGGGCGGCAAGGTGTTGGGCAGCACGTCGAGGTCGCGGGCGTAGCCCAGCGGCAGCGCGGGATCGAGCCGGAGCACCTGCGACGATATGTCGCGCCTGCCCGTGGTGGTGGCGATCGCCGCCGGTTCGATGCGCGTGGCCAGCCAGGTCGAGGGCTGCGCGGTGGGGCTCATCGCCGGCCCCAGGCGCAGGCCCGCCGAGGGCGGCGGCGCCAGCAGGCCGCGCACCGACTGCCGGCCGGTGATCGGCGCCAGCGTGGGCAGCTGGCGATCCGGCGGCAACGGCCACCAGCCCAGCTCCACCAGCAGCCAGTGGCCGGCGGCACTGCGCGCGGGCTGGTACACGCGCACGCCGGCGCGGCCGTCGCGCAGCTGGTTGTCGAGCAGGACCTGCTGCGGCTGCAGTTCGACCTCCCCGCTCACCCACTGCAACGTCTCCGGCCGGGCCAGGGCTTCGTCGAGCGTGCGCGGGTGCGCGCGCACCTGGCTGGCCTGCACCAGCAGCGCTTCCTTCTCGTGCATGCGCTGCAGTTGCCAGCGGCCGAGCATCGCGAACGCGGCGGCGACCGCCAGCGCCAGCAGCCAGCCCCAGCGCGGCGTGTGGTGGCGCGTCATGACAGCCGCCGGCAAAAGGAGTGCAATGCGGCTTCCCTACCGGCCCCCGGGACCGTCGTGAACGACTCGCTCAAGACCCTGCTGATTGTCGCGTTCCTGCTGGTCATCGTCTGGCAACTCGGCGCGGGGCTGTACTACCTGTTGACCGACCGCGAGGACAGCAAGCGCACGGTCAACGCGCTCACGCGGCGCATCGCGCTGTCGGTGGCGTTGATCGTGCTGGTCATCGTCGGCATCTGGACCGGCTGGATCAAGCCGCACGGCCTGTAGGCCGTGCGCGCTTACAGCACGTAGACGAACAGGAACAGCGCCAGCCACACCACGTCGACGAAGTGCCAGTACCACGCGGCCGCTTCGAAGGCGAAATGGTGGTCGCGGGTGAAATGCCCGCGCGCGGCGCGCAGCCACATCACGATCAGCATGATCGTGCCCAGCGCCACGTGCATGCCGTGGAAGCCGGTAAGCATGAAGAACGTGGAGCCGTAGATGCCCGAGCCCAGCGTCAGGTTGAGCGCGTGGTAGGCGTGCAGGTATTCCTCGGCCTGGAAGTAGAGGAACGTGCAGCCCAGCAGCACGGTCACGCCCTGCCACAGCAGCAGCTGGCTGCGGTGGCCGGCCTTGAGCGCGTGGTGGGCGATGGTGAGGGTCACGCCGGAGCTGAGCAGGATCAGCGTGTTGATCAGCGGCAGGCCCCACGCCGGGATGGTCTGGAAGTGGCCACCGACGCCACCGGGGCCGTTGGTCGGCCAGGCGGCGGAATAGCCGTTCCAGAGCAGCTCGTTGGTCATCACCCCGTCGCCGTGGCCGCCCAGCCAGTGCAGGCCGAGCACGCGGGTGTAGAACAGCGCGCCGAAGAAGGCGCCGAAGAACATCACTTCCGAGAAGATGAACCACACCATCCCCATGCGGAAGGAGACGCCGACCTGGTGGTTGTAGCGCCCGGCGTTGGATTCGCGGATGACATCGCCGAACCACATGAACAGCGTCGCCACCAGCATCGCCACGCCGGCGAAGAAGGTCCAGCGGCCCCACCCGGCATCGTTGAGCCAGGAGGCGACGCCGACCATCGTGACCAGCATCGCGATCGAACCGATGAACGGCCACCGGCTGTGCGTGGGCACGAAATAGGCGTTGGCATCGGCGGGACTATGTTCGGCCATGGCGTCGTTTCCGGGATCGGGTTTCGATGGACTCAGGGCGCGGCCTTGGGTGCGCCGGCCGGCGCGCCCGTCGACAGCTCGGAAGTCAGTGCGTCATTGCGATAGAAGGTGTACGACAGCGTGATCGTGTGGACATCCGCCGGCAGGTTGGGGTCGACGATGAAGCGCAGCGGCATGTCGCGCTGCTCGCCGGCCTGCAGGGTCTGGGCGGTGAAGCAGAAGCATTCGGTCTTGCTGAAATAACCCGACGCGCGCGCCGGCGCCACCGAGGGCACCGCGCTGCCGACCACCGCGTGGTCACTTTCGTTGCGGGCGAAGTACAGCGCCTCGTTGAGTTGCCCCGGCACCACTTCCATCGACTCCTGCTCGGGATGGAAGGCCCAGGGCAGGCGCGAATTGACGCTGCCGTCGAACTCCACGCGCACGCGGCGCTCGCCGGCCGGCGTGGCCACGGCCATGCGCCCGGAGCCCGGCCCGCGTTCGACGCGGATGCCGAACACCTTCTCGCACGCGATGCGGTACAGCGGCACCAGCGAAAACGTGAGCACGAACGCCGCCAGCACCACGCCGACCAGCTTGAGCAGGCCGGCGTTGGCTTGGGTCGGCGGCAGCGGCGCGTTCACCGCCCCAGCACCCCGGTCAGGATGAAGCCGACGTAGACCAGCACGGCGACCACCGCCACCACCGTGGCGGTGTGCCGCGCGCGGCGGCGGCGCTGGGCGAGCTCGGCCGCGGCCGGATCAGTGGCTGATGTCGTCATGGGCCAGGTCTCCCGGCTTGATCACCGGCGGCAGGGTGAAGGTGTGCGCCGGCGCCGGCGAAGGCACCGTCCATTCCAGGCCGCGCGCGCCTTCCCAGGCGCGGTCGGCGGCCTTGGCGCCGTTGCGCAGCGAGGACAGCAGGATGCCGGCCATCAGGAACGGCGTGAGGAACATGCCGAACGCGCCGATCGAGCTGACCAGGTTCCAGTCGGCGAACACCACGTTGTAATCCGGGATGCGGCGCGGCATGCCGGCCAGGCCGAGGAAGTGCTGCGGGAAGAACAGCACGTTGACGAAGATCATCGTCCACCAGAAGTGGAACTGCGCCCAGCGCTCGTTGTACATGCGCCCGGTCCACTTCGGCCACCAGTAGTACACCGCGGCGATCAGCGCGAACACCGCGCCGGTCACCAGCACGTAGTGGAAATGCGCCACCACGAAGTAGGTGTCGTGGTACTGGAAGTCGGCCGGCACGATGGCCAGCATCAGGCCGGAGAACCCACCGATGGTGAACAGGATGACGAAGGCGACCGCCCACAGCATCGGCGCTTCGAAGCTCAGCGAGCCCTTCCACATCGTGCTGACCCAGTTGAATACCTTCACGCCGGTCGGGATCGAGATCAGCATGGTGGCGAACATGAAGTAGATCTCGCCCCCCAGCGGCATGCCCACGGTGAACATGTGGTGGGCCCAGACGATGAAGCTCAGGAAGGCGATCGCGGCGATCGCGTACACCATGGCCTGGTAGCCGAACAGCGGCTTGCGGCTGAAGGTCGGAATGATCTCGCTGACCACGCCGAAGGCGGGCAGGATCATGATGTACACCTCGGGGTGCCCGAAGAACCAGAAGATGTGCTGGTACATCACCGGGTCACCGCCGCCGGCGGCATTGAAGAACGACGTGCCGAAGAACTTGTCGGTCAGCAGCATGGTGACCGCGCCGGCCAGCACCGGCATCACCGCGATCAGCAGGAAGGCGGTGATCAGCCACGCCCAGCAAAAGATCGGCATCTTCAGCAGGTCGATGCCCGGCGCGCGCATGTTGAGCACGGTGGCGATGATGTTGATCGCGCCCATGATCGAACTGATGCCGGCCACGTGGATGGCGAATACCGAGAAGGCCACGTTGTAGCCGCCCTGCAGCATCAGCGGCGGATACATCGTCCAGCCGCCGGCGGGCGCGCCGCCCGGCAGCACCAGCGTCACCAGCAGCATGGTGAAGGCGACCGGCAGCAGCCAGAACGACCAGTTGTTCATGCGCGGCAGCGCCATGTCCGGCGCGCCGATCTGCAGCGGGATCATCCAGTTGGCCAGGCCGACGAAGGCCGGCATCACGCCGCCGAAGATCATCACCAGCGCGTGCACGGTGGTCATCTGGTTGAAGAACTCGGGGCTGACGAACTGCCGTCCCGGCTGCGCCAACTCGGCGCGGATGATCACGCTCATCGCCGCGCCGACGATGAACATCAGGAACGAGAACCCCAGGTAGAGGGTGCCGATGTCCTTGTGGTTGGTCGAGAAGAACCAGCGTTCGACGAAGCTCTGCTGGTGGTGCCCGTGGGAATCGACTGCGGAATGCGCCATGACGATGGACTACCTCTGCGAATCGTTGCGGGGTATGCGGCTCAGCCGGCGGCGGGCTGCGGCGGGGTGGCGGGCGGCGCTTCCTGCGCGGGCGCGGCGGGCGCCTCGGCAGGGGCGGCCGGCTCGGCCGGCTTGAGCTTGCGCGAGGCCAGCCAGCGCTTGAACTCTTCCTTGGGCAGCGCCTCGACCACGATCGGCATGAAGCCGTGGTCCTTGCCGCACAACTCGGCGCACTGGCCGCGGTACACGCCGGGCTTCTCGATGTTGGTCCAGGCCTCGTTGATGAAGCCCGGCACCGCGTCCTGCTTCCAGCCCAGCGCCGGCACCCACCAGGCGTGGATCACGTCGTCGGAGGTGATCACGAAGCGGATCTTGGTATCGACCGGCAGCACCAAGCGGTTGTCCACGTCCAGCAGGTAGTGCGGGTTGCTGGCCACCGTGGGCACCTGGCCACTCTGGCGCACCTGGTTGGACTCACGGTCCAGCCGCGAGGTGAAGCTGACGTTCTCGCCGAGATACTCGTACTTCCACATCCACTGGTAGCCGGTGACCTTGACGGTCATTTCCGAATCGCGGAAGTCGTACATGGCGATCAGCTTGGCCGTGGCCGGCCACGCCATCAC
>NZ_LLXU01000089.1 GCF_001431645.1 Stenotrophomonas panacihumi
CGCGCGACATGTCGCGCGTGCATTGCCCCATCGAAACCCGGCATGGCGTGGAGCTGGTGCGCCAGCTATCCGGCAATACCTGCATCCGTGGCAGCGAGTGGGATATCGAACGCGGCGGCATCTGGGTCGCGCTCGGCTGCCGCGGCGAGTTCCGCGCGCTGGCCCCGATGGGCGAGGTGCCGATGCGGCGCGTGGTGCGCTGCGAATCGGACGGCCGCCAGAACAGCTGCCCGCTGATGCTGCGCGGCGCGCCCGTGCGGCTGCTGCGCCAGCTCTCCGCGTGGCCGTGCAAGGAAGGGCGCAGCTGGGGCGTGCGCCGCAATGAAATCTGGGTCTCGCGTGGCTGCGATGGCGAATTCGAGCTGGGCGCCGAGGACGGCAGCGGCTTCGTCGACGTGCCGCGGCTGCTGACCTGCGAATCCAAGGGCAAGACCCGGCGCATGTGCGGCGTCACCATCGAGCGCGGCGCGCGCCTGCAGCGACAGCTGTCCAACAGTGCCTGCGTGGAAGGCAGCAGCTGGGGCTGGAGCCGCGACGGGGTGTGGGTGGATCAGGGGTGCCGCGGCGAATTCGTGGTCGACTGACCCGCAGCGCCCCGGCGCTTACAATGGCGGCATGAACGACACCGCCATCGATTACGCCCGCTACGACCACATCCGCCCGATCCTGTGGACCGGCGAGGTGCTGGAGCTGCTCGACCAGCGCAAGCTGCCCTTCCTCGTGGAGCATGTGCATTGCCGCGACAGCGACGAGGTCGCCCATGCCATCCACGCGCTGGCGGTGCGGGGTGCGCCGGCGATCGGCATTGCCGCCGCCTGGGGCGTGGTGCTGGCCGCGCGCGCGGTGGAAGCCGCCGATGGCGAGGATGCCGCGCGCAAGCTGGAACCGGCACTGCAGCGGCTCAACGCCGCGCGCCCGACCGCGGTCAACCTGGCCTGGGCGCTGGCGCGCATGCGCCGCGCGCTGGAAGGTGCCGGCGCGGATTGGCGCGCCGTGCTGGAACGCGAGGCGCAGGCGATTTCCGACGAAGACCTGGCCGCCAACCGCCACATGGGCGCGCTGGGCGCGGGGCTGATCACCCCGGGCAGCGGCGTGCTGACCCACTGCAATACCGGTTCGCTGGCCACCGCCGGCTTCGGCACCGCGCTGGGCGTGATCCGCGCCGGCATGGCGCAGGGCCGCATCGGCCGCGTGTTCGCCGGCGAAACCCGGCCGTGGCTGCAGGGCGCGCGCCTGACCGTGTGGGAGCTGCAGCAGGACGGCATCGACGCCACGCTGATCGCCGACTCCGCCGCCTCGCACCTGATGAAGACCGGCGCGGTGCAGTGGGTGGTGGTCGGCGCGGACCGCATCTGCGCCAATGGCGACACGGCCAACAAGATCGGCACCTACCAGCTGGCGATCGCCGCGCGCCACCACGGGGTCAAGTTCATGGTGGTGGCGCCGTCCTCGACGATGGACATGGATACCGCCGACGGCGCGCAGATCGAGATCGAGCAGCGCGACCCGGGCGAGCTGTTCGGCATCGGCGGCACGCGTACGGTGGCCGAGGGCATCGCGGCCTGGAACCCGGTGTTCGACGTCACCCCGGGCACGCTGATCGATGCCATCGTGACCGAGCGTGGGGTCATCGAAAGCCCGACGCTGGAGAAGATGCGGGCCGCCTTCGGCTGAGGGCCGGCGGGTGGGCCGCAAAGCCCCCGCGACCCGCCAAGTCCTTGTCCCAACAAGGCGAAATTCGCCCTTCGTGGTACAATCCGTGGGTTGAAGGAAGGCCCCCGCGCAAGGCTGCGCGGCACGGGTTTTCCGGCGTCCAAACTGAACAAGACACGGGCAGCGAATGGCAGAAACCGCCAAGGAAATCATCCAGGTCAACCTGGAAGACGAGATGCGCAAGAGCTACCTCGATTACGCCATGAGCGTGATCGTGGGGCGCGCCCTCCCGGATGCCCGAGACGGCCTCAAGCCAGTGCACCGCCGCGTGCTCTTCGCGATGAACGAGCTCGGTGCGCACAGCAACAAGCCGTACTACAAGTCGGCGCGTATCGTCGGTGACGTGATCGGTAAGTACCATCCGCACGGCGACCAGTCGGTCTACGACACGCTGGTGCGCATGGCCCAGCCGTTCTCGCTGCGCTACCTGCTGGTGGATGGCCAGGGCAACTTCGGCTCGGTCGACGGCGACTCCGCCGCGGCGATGCGTTACACCGAAGCGCGCATGTCGCGCCTGACGCACGAGCTCATCGCCGACATCGACAAGGAAACCGTCGATTTCCAGCCCAACTACGATGAAAAGGAACTGGAGCCGACGGTCATGCCGACCCGGTTCCCGAACCTGCTGGTCAACGGTTCGGCCGGTATCGCGGTCGGCATGGCGACCAACATCCCGCCGCACAGCCTCACCGAGTCGATCAACGCCTGCATCGCGCTGATCGACAACCCGGAGATCGACGTCGACGGGCTGATGGAATACATCCCGGGCCCGGATTTCCCGACCGCCGGCATCATCAACGGCACCGCCGGCATCGTCGCCGGCTATCGCACCGGCCGCGGCCGCGTGCGCATCCGCGCCAAGGCCGAAGTGGAAGTGGCCGACAACGGCCGCGAGGCGATCGTCGTCACCGAGATTCCGTACCAGGTCAACAAGGCGCGTCTGATCGAGAAGATCGCCGAGCTGGTCAAGGAAAAGAAGATCGACGGCATCTCCGAGCTGCGCGATGAGTCCGACAAGGACGGCATGCGCATCTTCATCGAGGTCAAGCGCGGGGAATCGGCCGAGGTCGTGCTGAACAACCTGTACCAGCAGACCCAGATGGAGTCGGTGTTCGGCATCAACATGGTGGCGCTGGTCGATGGCCGCCCGAAGCTGATGAACCTCAAGGAGATGCTGGAGGCGTTCCTGCGCCACCGCCGCGAGGTCGTCACCCGCCGCACCATCTTCGAACTGCGCAAGGCGCGCGCCCGCGCGCACATCCTGGAAGGCCTGACCGTCGCGCTCGCCAACATCGACGAGATGATCGAGCTGATCAAGACCTCGGCCAACCCGCAGGAGGCCAAGGAGCGCATGCTGGCCAAGACCTGGGAGCCGGGCCTGGTCGCCGCGCTGCTGGGCGCCGCCGGCGCGGAAGCGTCCAAGCCGGAAGACCTGCCGAAGGGCGTGGGCCTGATCGGCGGCTTCTACCAGCTCACCGAGGTCCAGGCGCAGCAGATCCTGGAAATGCGCCTGCACCGCCTGACCGGCCTGGAGCAGGACAAGCTCACCGACGAATACAAGCAGCTGCTGGAGACCATCGCCGGCCTGATCCGCATCCTGGAAAACCCGGACGTGCTGCTGCAGGTGATCCGCGACGAGCTCAACAACGTGCGCGAGGAATTCGGCGACGAACGTCGTACCGAGATCCGCCACAGCGAAGAAGACCTCGACATCCTCGACCTGATCGCCCCGGAAGACGTGGTGGTCACGCTCTCGCACGCCGGCTACGCCAAGCGCCAGCCGGTCAGCGCCTACCGCGCCCAGCGTCGCGGCGGCCGTGGCCGCAGCGCGGCGGCGACGAAGGAAGAGGATTTCATCGACCACCTGTGGCTGGTCAACACGCATGACACGCTGCTGACCTTCACCAGCAGCGGCAAGGTGTTCTGGCTGCCGGTGCACCAGTTGCCGGAGGCCGGCTCGAACGCGCGCGGCCGCCCGATCATCAACTGGATTCCGCTGGAAGCCGGCGAGCGCGTGCAGGCGGTACTGCCGGTGCGCGAATACGCCGAAGGCCAGTACGTGTTCTTCGCCACCCGCAACGGCACGGTGAAGAAGACCCCGCTGAGCGAGTTCGCCTTCCGTCTGGCGCGCGGCAAGATCGCCATCAACCTCGACGAGGGCGATGCGCTGGTCGACGTGGCGCTGACCGATGGCGAGCGCGACATCCTGCTGTTCGCCTCCAACGGCAAGACCGTGCGTTTCGGCGAGGATCGCGTGCGTTCGATGGGCCGCACCGCCACCGGCGTGCGCGGCATCCGCCTGGCCAACGGCGAGGAGGTGGTGAGCCTGATCGTCGCCGAGCCGGCCAGTGGCAGCGACGACGAGGCCGAGGACGACGCGGCCGAGGAAGTGGTCGATACCGGTGGCGACGAATCGGTGCAGACGGACGTCGAGGACACCGGCGCGGCCTACATCCTCACCGCCACCGAGAACGGCTACGGCAAGCGCACCGCGCTGGGCGAGTATCCGCGCAAGGGCCGCGGCACGCAGGGCGTGATCGGCATCCAGACCAGCGAACGCAACGGCAAGCTGGTGGCCGCGGTGCTGCTGGGTGGGCGCGACGAGGTGCTGCTCATTTCCGACGGCGGCACGCTGGTGCGTACGCGCGGTTCGGAGATCTCGCGCGTCGGCCGCAATACCCAGGGTGTCACCCTGATCCGCCTGTCCAAGGGCGAGAAGCTGCAGGCGGTCGAACGCCTGGATGCCTCGCTGGACGAAGGCGAGGAAGGGCTGGACGAGCCGGTGGCCGAAAACGCCGCCAGCGAGGCGCCGTCGCAGGGCTGAGCCCGCGCCGTCGCACAGGATTGAAACGGAACGCCGGCGCAAGCCGGCGTTCCGCGTTCCGAAGGCCTGAAAGGGGACCGGGGTCGCTGGACCGGTACTTCTGTCCCATGGTTTGGAACGATCTAATTGGCGAGGATGGGCAAATCCTTCGATGGGAGTGCCCGATGATCGTCCGTCGCCCCGCGCTGTCCGCCGCCTGCCTCGTGCTGGCTGCCGGTGCCGCCTCCGCCACGCCGCCTGCCGCCATGGACCTTGCCGGCCAGGTCAATCCGTTCATCGGTACCACCAACGGCGGCAATGTCTACCCCGGCGCGACGATGCCGTTCGGCCTGGTGGCCTTCAGCCCGGAACAGACGCCGCTGCCCGGCAAGCGCTTTCCGATCGCCGCCCCGGGGGGCTACGAATGGCGCGCCAACGGCGTGCGCGGCTTCAGCCTGACGCGCGTCTCCGGCAGCGGCTGTACCGGCGCGGGCGGCGACATCCCGCTGATGCCGGTGACGGTGCCGGTGGGCACGTCGCCTTCCTCGGTGGATGCCGGCCTGATGTACGCCAGCCTGCTCGACCATGCGAAGGAGCACGCCAGCCCCGGCGCGTATTCGCTCACGCTCGACAACGGCGTGGCGGTCTCGCTCGGCGCCACCGAGCGCACCGCGGCCGGCCGCTTCGCTTTCCCGGCCGACAAGCCGGCCAACCTGCTGCTGCGCACCTCCGACAGCCAGGTGGGCAGCAATGCATCGACGATCCACATCGATCCCGCCACGCGCACCGTCAGCGGCTCGGTGACCAGCGGCAACTTCTGCGGCTATCTCGCGGAGGATCGTCGCGAAAGCTATTACACGCTGCATTTCGTCGCCCGCTTCGACCAGCCGTTCCAGGTCGGCGGTACCTGGCGCGACGATCAGTTGCATGCCGGTGCGAGCGAAGGCGAGGGCGGCACCACCTACGGCACGCGCGGCCATCCGCCGGCGGGCAAGGGCGCGGGCGGCTGGATCAGCTTCGCCGACGGCAGTACGGTCAACGTGCGCATTGGTGTGTCGTATGTGGATGAGGCGGGTGCCCGCGCCAACCTGGCCAGGGAGGCGCCGATCGGTGCCACGCTGGAAGCCACGCAGGCGGCCACGCGCGCCAGCTGGAACGCGCTGCTGGGCCGCATCCAGGTCGACGGCGGCACGCCGGACGAGCGCACTGTCTTCTACACCGCGCTCTACCACGCGATGCTCGCGCCGAATCTCTACAGCGACGTCGATGGGCGCTATCGCGGCTTCGACGGCGCGGTGCATCGCCTCTCGCGCGGGCAGCAGGCGCAGTACGCCAACTATTCGGGCTGGGACGTCTACCGCTCGCAGCTGCAACTGGTGACGTTGCTGCAGCCGCAGGTGGGTTCGGACATCGCGCAGTCGCTGCTCAACCAGGCCGACCAGAATGGCGGGGTGTGGGATCGCTGGACCCATCTGACTGGCGCCACCGGCGTGATGAACGGTGATCCGTCGCCGCCCTCGCTGGCGGCGATCCATGCCTTCGGTGGCCGCGGCTTCGACCTCAAGCGTGCTTACGCCTCGCTCAAGCGCGCCGCCACCGTGCCGACCGAAAAGGACCTCAGCCGCAAGGGTTGCCCGGTGCTGTGCGTCGGCCAGCGCCCGGGCCTGGATGCCTGGCTGCGACTGGGCTACATGCCGGTGGGTGCGCCGGGTTGGGGTTCGGCCTCCGATACGCTGGAATTGGCCGCCGCGGATTTCGGCCTCGCCGAACTGGCGATGGCCGCGGGTGATCGCGACGGCGCCAGGCAGTTCCGCACCCGCTCCGGCGGCTGGCGCCACCTGTTCAACCCGCAAGCCACCGCGCAGGGCGGTTATCTGCAGCCGCGCAATGCGGATGGCAGCTGGCCCGCGTTCGATCCGGCTTCCGACGAGGAGTTCGTGGAAGGCAGCGGTGCGCAGTACCTGTGGATGGTGCCGTTCGATCCGGCCGGGCTGATCGCGCTGCTCGGCGGCCGGGAGCAGACCGCGCAACGGCTAGACGCATTTTTCCGCAACCCGGATGGCAGCTGGGCGGTCACCAAGTCCGGCCCGCTGCATGCCGAGCTCGACAACGAGCCGTCGATCGCCGCGCCGTGGCTGTACCACTTCGTCGGCCAACCATGGAAGACGCAGGCCACCGTGCGCGCGGCGATGAAGCAGATCTGGACCAACACGCCTGAAGGCATCTCGGGCAACGACGACTTGGGGCAGATGTCGTCCTGGTACGTGTGGTCCGCGCTGGGGCTGTATCCGGTGTATCCGGGTCGCGCCGAGCTGGTCGTCGGCAGCCCGTTGTTCCCGCGTGCGGTGATCGCGCGTCCGGGGGCGAAGATCGAGATCGACGCGCAAGGCGCCGCGATGGATGCGCCCTACGTGCAGTCGTTGCGCGTGGATGGCAAGGCCGCGACAAAGGCCTGGCTGCCGGCGGACTTCATCCGCCACGGCGGGACGCTGGAATTCACGCTGGGGACCACGGCGAACGAGCAGTGGGGCGCCGGTGAGCTGCCGCCTTCGTTCGGGCCGGAAGGGTGAGGGGCTGAGGCAGGCGGCTGAAGTCGCTCCCGCGGGAGCGGCGGCGGGTCAGTCCGGCAGCCGCACCATGCGCTGCATGAGGTGCTCCACCACGCGCTCCGGCTGCGTGGTGCGGCCGACGTGCGCGGGCGAGACCTGCACGATGGAACTGCGCTTGGCTGTGAGCCAGTGGAACCGCGCGCGTGGCGGCAGCGCGGCGATCGGCCCGGCGTTCGCGTCGCCGTTGCAGATCGCCACGATGGCATCGAGGTAGGGCCGCAGCGCGTCGATATCCAGGGAAGGCGCGAACGCGCGCAGGCGCGCCTCGTCCAGCTCGATGCGTGCCTCGAGGTGGCGTGCCGTCGGGCAGGAGACGATCACCCCGACGTTGATGAACTCCTCGCGCTCCACCCGCGGCACCACGCGGATGACCGCGTAGTCATACGTGTGCGGCGTGGGCACGGAGCGCCTCCTCGACGAAGACCCGGCGCTGCGCCAGGCGTTGCTGCAGGTGGTCGACATAGGCCTCGCGCTGCGCATGCGTGTCGGCGAAGGCCGGGTCCGGCAACAGCCATGCCTCCGGCACCTGCGCGACGATCGCGCGCAGCGTGTCCACGTCCAGCTTCGGTGCCAGTTCCGCATCCGCCGCGGCGATGTCCGTGGCGAAGGGCAGCAGCACGTGGTCGCGGATCATCGCGAACGGCTTGGCCGCCGCGTCGCCCGCGCTGGCCCAGTCATGGTGGAAGTACAGCGAGGCGCCGTGGTCGATCAGGTAGAGCTTGCCGTGCCACACCATGAGGTTGGTATTGCGCGTGGTGCGGTCGACGTTGGAGATGCAGGCGTCGAACCAGACGATGCGCGAGGCCAGGGCCGGGTCCGGCCGCATGGCGGCAGGGTCGTAGTTGATCGCGCCGGGCAGGTAGTCGATGGCGAGGTTCAGTCCTTCGCTGGCGCGAATCAGGTCCTGGATTTCAGGGTCCGGTTCGGTGCGGGCGAATTCGCGGTCCAGCTCGGCGAATACCAGCTCGGGCATCGGCAGGCCAAGCACGCGGGCCAGTTCGCCGGAGATCAGCTCGGCGATCAAAGCCTTGGGGCCTTGGCCGGCGCCGCGGAACTTCATCACGTACATGCCGTCGTCGTCGGCTTCGATCACCGCGGGCAACGAGCCGCCTTCGCGCAGCGGCGTGACGTAGCGGGTGGCGTGGACGGTGCGCAGGGTAGGTGGGGTATTCATGAAGGTGGCTAGGTTACGCGATCAAGGGCGGCGGCGGCAGTCGGCCCATCTTCCACGCGTGACGTGCCTTACCAGGGCGCGGAGGTCTCACTCAAGTGCCGCTTGAAACTGAACTTATGTGCGCAGTGCCAGCAATTCATCATTTTCCGGCGCTAATGGATCATTGGAAATTTCCAATAAATGTCTGAATAAACGTGATTGCGCAGAAGTTTTATTGACAAGAAACGCAGGAGTGCTGTGGGGCGCCTCCTCCGTGCAATCTTTTTAAGTTGCTGTTTTCCCAAATTATTTTTTGTTGGTTCCAGGGTTGGCAATCGCGACTGCCCGCGACCGTCTCTGTTGGTCGCGTTTTAGTGCGACTTTTCTCATATATCGCCAGAGAGGCGATCCAGATCATTCCGCCACCTTCTCAACCTGGGTGGCTTTCGAATGAATAAGATTTATCGTCTCGTGTGGAACCGGGAACGCTGTGCGCTGGTAGTGGCCTCGGAACTGGCCAAGTCGCACGCTGCAACCGGTAGTTCGCAAGGCGGGGCTGGCGCGCTCGCACCGGCCCTCGCGCCGCTGTTTATTGCATTCGCGTTCGGTGCGCCTTCGATGGCACAGGCGCAATCGATCGGCGGCGGTAGTGCCACGGGCGGCAATTCGTTGTCAGTGGGCATCCGCAACCATGCCCCCGGCCTGGATTCGACCGCGGTAGGCGTGGATGTCAGCGCCCGTGGCGTCAATACCGTGGCCGTGGGCAATCAGCTTCAGGTCGAAGGCAACGGAAGCATCGGCATCGGTGGCCAAGGAGGTCCCCGCCTGCTGACCGACAGTGCATCGGAGTTCGCCATCGCGATCGGTTCGGCGACCGCAGTGGCCAACTCAAGCTATGCCATCGCGATGGGAAGGAGCACGCAGGCGACGAATGCCCCGGGCTCTGTGGTCATCGGCAAGTCGGCCATGACATCGGCCGAGAACGCGATTGCAATGGGTGCATCGTCGGCCGCATCCGGCGGAGCCAGCGTAGCCATCGCAGTCAATGCAGCCGCCAAGGGTGCTGAGGCGATTGCGATCGGCCAGAACGCAGTTGCCGAAGCTGGCTTCTCCCAGGCGATAGGTGCCAACACGAAGACCCTCGGCAATGCCTCTCTGGCAATTGGTGACCGTGCGTCGACCGGATCAGCTGCTGGCAGCTCCGTGGCCATGGGGCATAGCGCGACTGCCAAGGCGGAAAACGCGGTTGCGCTCGGCAGCTGGTCGGTCGCTGATCGCGCAAACACCGTATCTGTGGGTTTCGATTCGAACAAGCGCCAGGTGGTCAACGTTGCCAAGGGTACGCAGGACACCGATGCGGTGAACGTTTCCCAGCTCAGGGGCGTGACTTCCGCGCTCGGCGGGGGCGCGGGTGTCGTTGGCGATGGGGCGGTGACCGCACCGGGTTACAGCGTGGGAGGCAAGAAGTTCAATAACGTGGGGGACGCCCTGGGCGATATCGACGGTCGCGTTGGGGGAAATACGACTGCGATCAACAACATCAACAGCGGCGCGGGTATCAAGTATTTCCGCGCCAACTCCTCTGACGCTGACGCCAAGGCAAGCGGCATGAACAGCGTGTCGATCGGTCCGGCAAGCGAAGCCAGCGGAATCCGCTCTACGGCGCTGGGCAGTGGCTCCAAGGCCACCGGCGACACTTCGCTGGCGGTTGGCGAGAAATCCATTGCTTCTGGTTGGAACAGCGCTGCGTTTGGCCGCAGCGCCACCGCCTCTGCTATGGGCTCGACTGCATTGGGCATGTATGCGACAGCGAGCCAAACCGATTCGGTCGCCTTGGGTGCGGGTTCGCAGGCCAATCGCATCAATACGATCTCGGTGGGCTCAGAGTCCAACCGGCGCCAGATCGTCAACGTTGCCAAGGGCACGCAGGATACCGACGCGGTCAACGTTTCGCAGCTCAAGGGGGTGACCTCCGCGTTGGGCGGCGGCGCGGGCGTGGCGGCTGATGGGGCCGTGATCGCGCCGGGTTACAACGTGGGCGGCAAGACTCACAACAATGTTGGCGATGCGCTGGCTGCCGTGGATGGTCGCGTCACCGATATCGATGGTCGTGTCACCAAGCTGGGCGACCAGATCAACAACGTCAGCGCCGATGGTCTGGTGAAGCAGGACCTGACCAGCCGCGATATCACCGTGGGCAAGGACAGCAACGGCAAGAAGATCGACCTGAAGGGTACCGAAGGCGAGCGCGTGGTCACCGGCGTGGCCGACGGTGCGATTGCCACGGGCTCGAAGGACGTGGTGAACGGCGGTCAGCTGTACAACGCGGAGAAGGCCACGACCGATGCCCTGGGGGGCGGCGCGAAGGTCAACCCGGACGGCACGGTGAGTGGTCCGACCTACAACGTGGGCGGCAAGGCTCATAACAATGTTGGCGATGCGCTGGCCGCCACCGACGGTCGTGTGACCAATGTCGATGGTCGTGTCACCCAGTTGGGCGACCGGATCAACAACGGCGAGATCGGCCTGGTGAAGCAGGATCCGGCGAGCCGCAAGATCACCGTGGCCAAGGATCGCGACGGCACGCAGGTCGATTTCACCGGCACCGCGGGCACCCGCGTCCTGAACGGTGTTTCTAAGGGCGCCATCACCCCCACTTCGGTGGAGGCAGTCAACGGCGCACAGCTGTACGGCACCAACAAGGCGGTCGCCGATTCCCTGGGTGGCGGCGCGAAGGTCAACCCGGATGGCACGGTGAGCGGCCCCACCTACAAGGTCGGCGACAAGAGCGTGGGCAACGTGGGTGACGCCCTCACCAACCTGGGCGACATGATCAACAACGTCAGCGCCGATGGCCTGGTGAAGCAGGATCTGACCAGCCGGGATATCACCGTGGGCAAGGACAGCAACGGCAAGAAGATTGACCTGAAGGGTACCGAGGGCGAGCGAGTGGTCACCGGCGTGGCCGATGGCGTGATTGCCACCGGCTCGAAGGACGTGGTGAACGGCGGTCAGCTGTACAACGCGGAGAAGGCCACGACCGATGCCCTGGGCGGCGGCGCGAAGGTCAAGCCGGACGGCACGGTGAGTGGTCCGACCTACAACGTGGGCGGCAAGGCTCATAACAATGTTGGCGATGCGCTGACCACCGTGGATGGCCGCGTCACCCACGTCGACGGACGAGTGACCACCTTGGGCGACCAGATCGCCAAGGGCGAGATCGGACTGGTCAAGCAGGATCCTTCTACCAAGGCAGTGACCGTGGCAAAGGACACCGGCGGCAAGCTGGTTGACCTGAAGGGCACCGAGGGCGAGCGCGTGGTTACCGGTGTGGCCGATGGCGTGATTGCCACCGGCTCGAAGGACGTGGTGAACGGCGGTCAGCTGTACGCTGCGGAGAAGGCCACGACCGATGCCCTGGGCGGCGGCGCGAAGGTCAACCCGGACGGCACGGTGAGCGGTCCGACCTACAACGTGGGCGGCAAGGCTCACAACAATGTTGGCGATGCGCTGACCGCCGCCGACGGTCGTGTCACCCAGTTGGGCGACCAGATCAACAACGGCGAGATCGGCCTGGTGAAGCAGGATCCGGCGAGCCGCAAGATCACGGTGGCCAAGGATCGCGACGGCACGCAGGTCGATTTCACCGGCACCGCGGGCACCCGCGTCCTGAACGGTGTTTCTAAGGGCGCCATCACCCCCACTTCGGTGGAGGCTGTCAACGGCGCGCAGCTGTACGGCACCAACAAGACGGTCGCCGATTCGCTGGGTGGCGGCGCGAAGGTCAACCCGGATGGCACGGTGAGCGGCCCGACCTACAAGGTCGGCGACAAGAGCGTGGGCAACGTGGGCGACGCCCTCACCAACCTGGGCGACATGATCAACAACGTGAGCGCCGACGGCCTGGTGAAACAGGATCTGACCAGCCGCGACATCACCGTGGGCAAGGACAGCAACGGCAAGAAGATCGACCTGAAGGGAACCGAAGGCGAGCGCGTGGTGACGGGCGTAGCGAACGGCGCGGTGGCCAAGGATGGCAAGGACGCGGTCAACGGTGGCCAGCTGTACGCTGCGGAGAAGGCCACGACCGACGCTTTGGGTGGCGGCGCGAAGGTCAACCCGGACGGCACGGTGAGCGGTCCGACCTACAACGTGGGCGGCAAGGCTCACAACAATGTTGGCGATGCGCTGGCCGCCGCCGACGGTCGTGTGACCAATGTCGATGGTCGTGTCTCCCAGTTGGGCGACCAGATCAACAACGGCGAGATCGGCCTGGTGAAGCAGGATCCGGCGAGCCGCAAGATCACGGTGGCCAAGGATCGCGACGGCACGCAGGTCGATTTCACCGGCACCGCGGGCACCCGCGTCCTGAACGGTGTTTCTAAGGGCGCCATCACCCCCACTTCGGTGGAGGCAGTCAACGGCGCGCAGCTGTACGGCACCAACAAGGCGGTCGCCGATTCCCTGGGTGGCGGCGCCAAGGTCAACCCGGATGGCACGGTGAGCGGCCCGACCTACAAGGTCGGCGACAAGAGCGTGGGCAACGTGGGTGACGCCCTCACCAACCTGGGCGACATGATCAACAACGTCAGCGCCGACGGCCTGGTGAAGCAGGACCTGACCAGCCGCGACATCACCGTGGGCAAGGACAGCAACGGCAAGAAGATTGACCTGAAGGGCACCGAGGGCGAACGCGTGGTTACCGGCGTAGCGAACGGCGCGGTGGCCAAGGATGGCAAGGACGCGGTCAACGGTGGCCAGCTGTACGCTGCCGAGAAGGCCACGACCGATGCCCTGGGCGGCGGCGCGAAGGTGAACCCGGATGGCTCCGTGAGCGGCCCGACCTACAAGGTCGGCGACAAGACCGTGAACAACGTGGGCGACGCCATCGACAACATCGATGGCCGCGTGACCAACATCGGCGACACCGTGAGCAGCATCAACAATGGTGCCGGCATCAAGTACTTCCGCGCCAACTCGAGCCTGGCCGATGCCGTGGCCTCGGGCACTGACAGCATCGCCATGGGCCCGAACGCCAGCGCGTTGGCCGCCGGTTCGGTGGCCCTGGGCAAGGGCGCGGTGGCCGATCGCGCCAATACGTTGTCGGTGGGTTCGGCGAGCGCCCAGCGCCAGGTGGTGAACGTGGCCAAGGGCACGCAGGACACCGATGCGGTGAATGTCTCCCAGCTCAAGGGTGTGACGGATGCGCTGGGTGGTGGCGCGCAGCTCAAGCCGGATGGTTCGGTGACGGGCCCGACCTACAGCGTCGGCGGCAAGAGCGTGACCAACGTGGGCGACGCCCTCACCAACCTGGGCGACATGATCAACAATGTCAGCGCCGATGGCCTGGTGAAGCAGGACCTGACCAGCCGCGATATCACCGTGGGCAAGGACAGCAATGGCAAGAAGATCGACCTGAAGGGCACCGAGGGCGAGCGCGTGGTGACCGGCGTGGCCGACGGTGCGATTGCCACGGGCTCGAAGGATGTGGTGAACGGCGGTCAGCTGTACGCTGCGGAGAAGGCCACGACCGACGCCCTGGGTGGCGGCGCCAAGGTCAACCCGGATGGCTCCGTGACTGGCCCGACGTACAAGGTCGGCGGCAAGACCGTGAACAACGTGGGCGACGCCATCGACAACGTCGACGGCCGTGTCACCAGCATCGACGGTCGCGTGACCAACCTGGGCGACCAGGTTGCCAACGGCCAGATCGGCCTGGTGCAGCAGGATGCGACCAGCCGCAAGATCACCGTGGCCAAGGATCGCGACGGCACCATGGTGGATTTCGCCGGTACGGCGGGCAGCCGCGTGCTGAGCGGCGTCTCGAAGGGTGCGCTCACCGCGACGTCGGTGGAGGCCGTCAACGGTTCGCAGCTGTACGGCACCAACAAGACGATGGCCGATTCGCTGGGCGGTGGGTCGAAGATCGGCCCGGACGGTTCGGTGACCGGCCCGACGTACAACGTCGGTGGCAAGACCGTGACCAACGTGGGCGACGCGCTCACCAACCTGGGCGACATGATCAACAACGTCAGCGCCGATGGCCTGGTGAAGCAGGACCTGACCAGCCGCGACATCACCGTGGGCAAGGACAGCAACGGCAAGAAGATCGACCTGAAGGGAACCGAAGGCGAACGAGTCGTGACGGGCGTAGCGAACGGCACGGTGGGCAATGACTCCAAGGACGCGGTCAACGGCGGTCAGCTGTACGCTGCGGAGAAGGCCACGGCCGATGCGCTGGGCGGCGGCGCGAAGGTCAATCCGGACGGCTCGGTGACCGGCCCGACGTACAGTGTCGGTGGCAAGACCGTGAACAACGTGGGCGACGCCCTCACTGAAGTCGACGGTCGCGTGACCAACGTGGATGCGCGCGTCACCGATCTGGGCGACCAGGTCAACGGTGGCAAGGGCATCAAGTACTTCCGTGCCAATTCCTCGCTGGCCGATGCGGTGGCCAGCGGCATGGACAGCATCGCGATCGGCCCGATGGCGACGGCGCAGGCGGCCAACGCCGTGGCGCTGGGCAAGGGCGCGGTGGCCAACCGTGCCAACACGGTCTCGGTCGGCGCCGCGGGTAGCGAGCGCCAGGTCGTCAACGTGGCCAAGGGCACGCAGGACACCGATGCGGTGAACCTGTCGCAGCTCAAGCCGCTTGCCAACTCGCTGGGCGGCGGTGCCCAGGTGAACCCGGACGGTTCGGTCAGCGGCCCGACCTACAAGGTCGGCGGCAAGACCGTGACCACCGTGGGTGAGGCGATCACCAACCTGGGCGACATGATCAACAACGGCACGGGCAACGGGCCCACCCTGGTGGATCAGGACAGCGCCAGCCGTGACATCAACGTCGCCGCGCAGACCGACGGCAAGCGCGTCACCATCAGCGGCACCCAGGGCGATCGCGTGCTGGCCGGCGTGGCCAAGGGCGCGGTCACCGAGGCTTCGAACGAAGCGGTGAACGGTGGCCAGCTGCATGGCGTCGCCAAGTCGGTGGCCGATGGTCTGGGCGGTGGTGCCAAGGTGAACCCGGATGGTTCGGTCACCGGTCCGACCTACGCCGTCGATGGCAGGACGGTGAACAACGCCGGCGATGCCATCACCAACCTGGACGGACGTGTCACCCACAACGCGCAGGCGATCAAGGGCATCACCGACGGGGCGGGCGTGAAGTACTTCCACGCCAACTCCAGCGGCGCTGACTCGGTCGCTTCCGGCGCCGATTCGGTCGCCGCCGGTCCGGCAGCCAACGCCAGCGGCGATGGCAGCGTGGCGATGGGCAACGGGGCGAGGGCGCAGGCCGACAACAGCGTCGCGCTGGGCGCCGGTTCGGTGGCGGAGAAGGCAAGTACGGTGTCGGTGGGCAGCAAGGGCAACGAGCGTACGGTCAGCCATGTGGCGGCTGGCCAGGCCGATACCGACGCGGTCAACGTCTCTCAGTTGAAGAACTCGCAGGCCGGCTCGATCCGCTACGACGCGCCTGCGCCGGGTGCCACGCCCGACTACGGCAGCCTGAGCCTGGGTGGCCCGGGTGGCGGCGGCACGACGGTGGTACGCAACGTCGGCGCCGGCAAGGCCCCGACCGATGCGGCCAACGTGCAGCAGCTGCAGGACGGCATGGCGAAGACGCTGGGCAAGGCCAAAAGCTACACCGACAGCCGCTTCCAGCAGGTCAAGGAAGACGCCTGGGTGGCGCGTCGCGAAGCGCGCGGCGGTACCGCGGCCGCGATGGCGATGGCGGGCATGCCGCAGGCGTACCTGCCGGGCGCGAACATGCTGTCGGCGGGCGTGGGCAGCTTCCAGGGCGAGTCGGCGCTGGCGGTGGGCCTGTCCGGCGTTACCGACAACGGGCGCTATGTCTACAAGGCCCAGGCCAGTGGCAACACCCGCGGCGATTTCGGCTTCTCCGTCGGCGTCGGCATCCAGTGGTAATCCGGTTTCCCGGGCGGCGGCCTCGCCGCCGTCCGGGGCTGGGCGCACATTCCAAGGAACTTACATGAACATCAAGAAGAAAATCGCCGTGCTCGCGTTGTTGGCTCCCGCGTTGGCGAGCGTCGGTTGCAGTACATCCGTCAGTCGTGGCCTGGCCGCCGATGGCGCGGCGTCTGAGATCGTCTTTCCCGACGAGGGCCGCATGGTGGTGAAGGGCGGCACGGCGCCGGCGGTGGAAAGCCTGCGGCCGCTGGCCATCGGCATGACCAAGACCCAACTGCGCGCGCTCGTCGGCTCGCCGCATTTCCGCGAGGGGTTCTCCGCGCGCGAATGGGACTACCTGTTCCAGCTGAAAGACGCGGTGGGCAACCCGGCGCCCTGCCGCTTCAAGGTGCTGTTCGATTCGCGGGAAATCGCCCGCAACATGTACTGGGCACCCGGCGAATGCGCGCAGCTGTTGGCACCGGCGGCCGTGGCCCCGGCGCCGCTGCCGGCCGCGCCGGCGCAGCCCCGGCAGTTCGCGCTGCAGGCCGACACCCTGTTCGCCTTCGGCAAGTGGTCGGAAAGCGACCTGAGCAGCGCCGGCCGCGCCCGCCTGCAGCAGATCGCCGCCGAACTGCTGCGGAGTGCCGAGGGTATTCGTGATGTGCAGGTGGTTGGCCACGCCGATCGCATCGGTGACGACGCGGCGAACCAGTACCTGTCGCAGCGCCGCGCCGACACCGTGCGCAGCGTTCTGATCTCCCAGGGCCTGCCGCCGTCGGCCATCAGCGCGCAGGGCAGGGGCGAGTCGGAGCCGTTGACGGCGTGTGGTGGGTCGTTGTCGCGGCCGGCGCTGGTGGCCTGCCTGGCGCCGGACCGCCGCGTGGAGATCGTCGCGCGCTCGGCCGTGTGACATTTCCCGACGCGTGGGCTGGAAGGGCACGACGGTTCCGCCGTCGTGCCCATTTTTGTTCTCTACGCCAGCAGCTTGGATTTCTTCGGCAACTGGTTGCGCAGGAACGCCATCTGGTCGGCGAGGATGTGGCGGTTGGACAGGATCAGGTGTTCGATCCAGCTCGGGCGATATGGCACCGCGAGCAGCGGCATGCCGGCCTGCTGCGGCGTGCGGTTGCTCTTGCGCGAATTGCAGTGGAAGCACGCGGTGACCACGTTCTCCCAGGTATCGCGGCCGCCCTTGGATACCGGCATGACGTGGTCGCGGGTGAGGTGCGGCCGGCTGAACTGCTGGCCGCAGTACAGGCACAGCTGCGCGTCGCGGGCGAACAGCGCGGTGTTGGTAAGGGTAGGGGTCGGATCAAGTGCACGCGAACGCGCGTGGCCGCGCGCGGCGATGATCGGGTGCAGGTCGAGCACGCTGCGCTCGCCTGTCACCCGGCAGGTGCCGCCGTGGATCTGCAGGCACGGGTCGCCCAACGTCCAGGACACCGCATCGCGCGCGTAGAGGCAGGCGGCGTCCTGCCAGTTGATCCAATCCAGTACGCGGCCATGCGCGTCCAGCGACAACATGCGCGGCACGGTTCGAGGGAAAGCCGCGAGGGATGCCTCGGGAACCGGCGTCGGGTCGACTCCGGTGTCGATCAGATCACGTGTGTAAGTGTCTGTCTCCATCGGGAAGACAGCTTATACCCGATTGTTGACAGTTTGTGTATTGCATTGCGCGTGCAGGGTTTCGGGGCGATGCCATCGACCGCCCCGGGCCACTTCAGATCGTGCTGCACTGGCGCCAGCGCACGGGCTCGGCCACGCCGGGGCGCGGGTTGAGCTGGATGCGCACGGTACGCAGCACCGGGTAGCGCTCCACTTCGCGGCAGATCAGCGGCCAGGCGGTTCCATCATCGACTTGCCGGTCCACGACCAGCGTCAGGCGCGTCTGCCAGATGCCGCGAGTGATGCCGGGCGTCTGCGCCAGTGCGCGCGATACGGCAGCCTGGTAGCGATCCAGCATCGCGGGATCGGGATCTGGCGGTGCCAGCGCCTGCGCGGCAGGCTCCGCGGGGGCCGCATCCGGCGCCGGTGCCGGCGGGGTTTTCGGGGTGACTGCGGGGGCTGCCGGCGCAGCGGCGACGGCGGGCGTGTCGGCGACGGGAGGATGGGACGAGAGATACCCCAGGCCCACCATCAACCCCAGCGTCAGCGAGGCCAGCGCGGCGATGCCGGTATGCCGCTGCGCGCGCCGGCGCGCCGCCTGCACGATGCGGTTTTCCGTCTCGGCGGCGAGATAGGGCTTGAGCATCGGCCAGATGCGCCGGCCGTCGAGGATTTCCACGTGCTGGCGTTCGGCCGCGGCCAGGCCTTCGCGTTCGACGATGCCTTCAGTGATCAACACGCCGCCCTGCGCGCCGGCCAGCCGCAGCGCGGTGCCCAGCTCGTTCACCGCCGCCGCGCCGATGCGGTAGGCGCGCCCGTGCTTGCAGGACACCATCCACGGCGCGCCTTCCTCGCCGCGCATCAGGAAATCGCTGCGCGGGGTGCTGTCCTCGTCGGGCTGGGCGACCATGTGCCAGCCGCGCGCGTCGTTCAGTGCACGGCGGATGATCTCGGAGAATTCGCGCCAGTGCAGGCTGGCCAGCGCGGCCAGGCCGGCGCGTGTTTCATCCCGCCGCCGGCGCACCCACCACAGGTACACGGTGACGGCGCTCCAGACCACGATGGCCAACAGCAAAGCGAGAATCCAGGAAAACATTGAGTACCCGAAGATGGAACGAGGCCATGACGCCGCAGTCTATATCGGCATCTCTCGGGCGATCATAAGGCCGGCTTTCATCGGAGCGGCGTCCGTTGGCGGATACAAGAAGCCCGCCAGTCCGAAGCCGAAAGGGGAGGGAAGCAAACGGCGTTCTGGATGGACTGGCGGGCTGTCTGGATTGTCGGCAAGTTGATGCTGCTTTGCAACAATTCCGGCCCGCCGCGCCCGTTTCAGTCCACGTCGGTGTCCGGTTCGACCGGCCCGCGCGCGACGCGCTCGGCGGCGCTCAGCCGCGATACCTGGTTGCGCAGCTGGGAGACCTGCCGGCGCAGTGCGTCCAGCTCCTCCCGTTCCGGCACATCGAGCCGGCGCAGGGCGCTGCGCAGGCGGTCGTCGAAGGCGCGCTCAATGCGGCCCCAGCCGGCGGCGGCGCTGTCGCGCGCCTCGTCGAAACGGCTGCGCACCTCGTCGCGCACCTCGTCCACCTGTTCCTCGGTACGCCGGCGGCCTTCGCGTTCGACCTCGGCGCCTTCCTGCACGAGGCTGTCGAACAACCGGCTGCCCTCGGCCTGCGCCCGTTGCAGCGCGCCCAGGCCCGCCCACCAGATGTTCTGCGCGGAGGTTCCCAGGCGGCGCGACCATTGTTCGGCCTGGGCCTGGAAGCCCTCGGTGCTGTCGTCGTCCGGCGCGCTGCCCCCGCGACGGCGGCTGCGATGCCCGTTCGGTTGTGCACTGGCCATGATCGACTCCTCATGCGGCGACGGATGCGGCCAGCCTAGCGACGGCCCTGCATCGGTCGGGTGAAGTCGCGGGCGCCGGGCTTAACCCAGCTTGTCCGCCAGCACGCGACGGATCTCCGCTTCCACCATGCCCTTCATCGCCGAGAGCAGGAACCCCAGCGTGGCGGTCACGCGCACCGCGCCCGGCACCAGCTGGATGGCGCCGTCCACGCCGCTGCCGTTGAACTGGAGGGTGTCGCCCTGCCACTGCGAACGCATGCCGAAGCGCTCGGACAGCTTGGCGGCGGCTTCCTCGATGGCCACGCGCGCCTGCTCGGGGGTCTTGCCATGTTCGTGGCGGATATCGATCTGGGACATGCACGGCTCCGGTGCAGCGGGAAAGGCGCGCATTGTGGCGTTGCCGCCGCCGCGCTCCAAGTCCCGGCTATCTGCGGGCCGGGGCAACCTGCTAGGCTGCGCCGCGTGCGCGAACTGCAAGTCCACTTCACCCACCGGCAGCAGCCGGACCATCCGCTCAAGCCCGGCGTCCACCGGATCGTGCGCCATGCCTCCGGCAGCGTGCGGCTGGTCGACGACACCCAGGGCGCTTTGCTGCTGGCGCAGTTCTGCCTGGATCGTCGCGGCCTGTGGCTGCAGGTCGCCAATGGCGTGCGCGGCATCCATGTCAATGGTCGCCCGGTGCGGCGCATGGCGCTGCTGCGTGGCGGCGATGCGGTCTACGCCGATGGCGTGGAGATGGTGCTGCGTGCCGGCCTGGCCCCGCAGTCACGGATTCCGGCGGCTGGCACCGAGCCGCTGCCCGGCGATGCGCAGGTCCTGCTGCGCGGGGTCGGCGGGCGGCATCACGGCCGCAGCTTCACCCTGGAACAGGCGCGGCTGGTCGGCAGCGATCCGGGCGCGGACATCCTGATCGACGACGCCGCTTTCCCGGCGCGCCATGCGCGGCTGGAACCCCACGGCGAGCGCGTACTGCTGCGCGACCTGGGGTCGCACGATGGCAGCGTGGTCAACGGCCTGCCGGTGCGCGACTGCTGGCTACAGCCCGGCGACCAGCTGGTATTCGATGGCCAGCACCGCTTCGTGCTCGAAGTGCCGGTGCAGCCGGCGCTGGTGGAAAGCGAGCCGCTGCCCGAACCGGCCAGCCCGCGCCGCGCGGCGGCCGATGCCGACGCACCGCCGCGGGCGCGCGTGAGCCGTTGGCCCTGGCTGCTGCTCAGCGCGGCGCTGCTGGCCGCGGCGCTGAGCGCGCTGCTGTGGTTCGGCGCGCGCTGATCGCCTTCCAGGCGCGCCAGCCCAGCAATACCGCGAGGATCGCCGCGTAAGTCGCCGGCTCGCGGATATCGGACTTCACCAGCCACCAGAAATGCAGCACGGCCAGCACGCCGATCGCATAGATCAGCTTGTGCAGCCGGCCCCAGTTGCGCTTGAGCCGGCGAATCCAGCCCTGCGTCGAGGTAATCGCCAGCGGCACCAGCAGCAGCCAGGCCAGGAAACCCACGGTGATGTAGGGGCGCTTGGCGATTTCCTCGAAGATCTGCGTCCAGTAGCCGCGCAGGTCCAGCGCCAGATAAGTACCCAGGTGCACCGTCGCGTAGAAGAACGCGTACAGCCCGAGCATGCGCCGGAAGCGGATCAGCACGGCCTGGCCGGTGAGCTGGCGCAGCGGGGTGATCGCCAGCGTGACCATCAGCAGCCGCAGCGCCCACAGGCCGGTACGGTGTTCGATCTCGGCCACCGGGTCGGCGCCGAGGGCGTCGCTGCCGGTCTGCCACACCTGCCAGAACTGCCACGCCAGCAGCGCCAGCGGCGCCAGCGCGGCCAGGTGCACGAGCGTCTTGGCGAGGATGATGCCGGCGCTGGCGCGACGCACCGGGGCGGGACGGCGCGGCGGGGCCGCCGGGCTCAGAACCATTTCTTGAGGTCCATGCCGGCGTACAGCGAAGCCACCTGCGCGGCGTAACCATTGAAGGGCAGGGTGGGGATGCGCTCGGCGAACAGCTTGCTGGCGGTGCCGGATATGCGCCGCTCGGTCTTCTGGCTCCAGCGCGGGTGGTCGACGGCCGGATTGACGTTGGAGAAGAAGCCGTACTCGTGCGGCTGCAGTTCGTGCCAGGCGGTTTCCGGCATGCGCTCGACGAAGCGGATCTCCACGATCGACTTGATGCTCTTGAAGCCGTACTTCCACGGCACCACCAGCCGCAGCGGCGCGCCGTTCTGCTGCGGCAGCGGCTTGCCGTACAGGCCGGTGGCCAGGAAGGCGAGCGGGTGCATGGCCTCGTCGATGCGCAGGCCTTCCTTGTACGGCCATTCGATCGAGCGATAGGCGATGCCGGGCATCTGCTGCGGGTCGGCCAGCGTGGTGAAGGCCACATACTTGGCCTTGGCGTTGGGCTCGAAGCGCTTGAGCACGTCGGCCAGCGGCACGCCGGTCCACGGAATCACCATCGACCAGCCTTCCACGCAGCGCAGCCGGTACACGCGCTCTTCGGGAGTGAGGCCCTTGAGCAGGTCGTCCAGGTCCAGCGTGCCGGGCTTGGCGCATTCGCCGCCCACCTGCACCGACCACGGCCGCGTGCGCAGGGTCTTCGGCGCGCGCGAGGGATCGGTCTTGCCGGTGCCGAACTCGTAGAAGTTGTTGTAGCTGGTGACGTCCTCGTAGCGGGTCAGGGTTTCGTCGGTGCGAAAGCCCCGCCGCGCCTGTTCCGGCGTGATGGTGACCTTGGGCGGCGGCGGGGGATCGGCATCGGCGCAGCCGGAAAGCCCCAGCGCCGGGCCGAGCGCCAGCGCCTGCAGCAGGCGGCGGCGGTCACGGTAGACCGCCTCGTCGGTGATCTCGCGGGCGGGAATGCGGAGGGCATCGCGTATCGACATGGACCTGCCTGCTGGAAAGGACTTGTCGGCTCAGACTGCACCGGTGGGCGGGAAGTTTCCACCGCAACCGCCGGGCCCTCGCGAATCGATGCAAATGCAACTTTCCGCGCGGCCTGTCAACGCTGGTGCGCTGCGGCATACTACGGAACTGTTTCGATCAAGGTGTGACATGACCCGCGCGTTCAATTTCAGTGCCGGCCCGGCGACCCTGCCCGAGTCGGTGTTGCGCCAGGCACAGGCGGAGATGTTGGAATGGAACGGCGTGGGTGCTTCGGTGGTGGAAATCAGCCACCGCAGCGCGGACTTCATCGCCCTGGCCGAGCGCGCCGAAGCCGACCTGCGCCAGCTGCTGTCGATCCCCGATGACTACGCCGTGCTGTTCCTGGCTGGCGGCGCCACCACCCAGCAGGCGCTGCTGCCGCTGAACTTCGCTTCGCCCGGGCAGACCGTGGACGTGGTCGTCACCGGCCACTGGGGCAAGACGGCCATCAAGCAGGCCAAGCCCTACGTCAACGTGCACATCGCCGCCGACGGCGAGCCCGGCGGCTTTCGCGACATCCCGCCGCGCGCGCAGTGGCAGCTGTCGCCCGACGCGGCCTACGTGCACATCACCGCGAACGAGACCATCCACGGCATCGAATTCCGCGACACGCCCGACGTGGGCGAGGTGCCGCTGTTCGCCGATTTCAGCTCCTCCATCGCCTCCGAGCCGCTCGACGTCTCGCGCTACGGCCTGATCTACGCTGGCGCGCAGAAGAACCTGGGCCCGGTCGGCATTTCGGTGGTGATCGTGCGCCGCGACCTGCTCGCGCGTGCCGGCCAGCCGCGCGCGGACATCTTCAACTACGCCTCGCATGCCGCACGCGACTCCATGCTCAACACGCCGCCGACCTGGAACTGGTACCTGCTCGGCCTGACCGTGAAGTGGATGCTCGACGAAGGCGGCGTGGCCGAATTCGCCCGCCGCAATGCCGAGAAGGCGCGCCTGGTGTATGGCGCCATCGACGGCTCCGGCGGCTACTACCGCAACGAAGTCGCCCCGGGCGTGCGCTCGCGGATGAACATTCCATTCTTCCTGCCGGACGAGCGCCTGGATGCGCTGTTCGTCAGCGAATCCAAGGCCGCCGGCCTGCTCGCGCTGAAGGGCCACAAGGCCGTCGGCGGCATCCGCGCCTCGCTCTACAACGCCATGCCGGTGGCTGGCGCGCAGGCGCTGGTCGATTTCATGCACGACTTCGCCCAGCGCCACGGCTGAGTCCCCCGCATTCGCAACAGGAAACCCGATCCCATGGCCGCCAAGCCGAAGAAGACCGCCAAGCCGGCGGCACGCAAGTCTCCCGCCGTTCCGGCCGTCGCCGCGCCGCCGCCCGCGCTGGCCGACGTGCGCGCGAAGATCGACGCGATCGACCGCAGCATCCAGTCGCTGATCGCCGAGCGTGCGCAGTTCGCCCACCAGGTCGGCAAGGCCAAGGGCAAGCTCGCCGCCGCGGTGGACTATTACCGCCCCGAGCGCGAGGCGCAGGTGCTGCGCATGGTGGTGGACCGCAACGAAGGGCCGCTCAGCGATGAAGTGCTGGTGCACGTCTTCCGCGAAATCATGTCCGCCTGCCTGGCGCAGCAGGAGCCGTTGAAGATCGGCTACCTCGGCCCGGAGGGCACCTTCAGCCAGCAGGCCGTGCTCAAGCACTTCGGCCGCTCGGCGGTGGGCCAGCCGATGGCCAGCATCGAGGAGGTGTTCCAGGAAGTGGAAGCGGGCAACGCCGATTTCGGCGTGGTGCCGGTGGAAAACTCGGGGCAGGGCACCATCCAGGTCACGCTGGACATGTTCCTCACCTCCAACCTGAAGATCTGCGGCGAAGTCGAGCTGCGCGTGCACCAGTACCTGCTCTCGCGCAGTGGGCGGCTGGACGATATCGAGCGCATCTACGCGCACCCGCAATCCTTCGCGCAGACCGCCGGCTGGCTGCGCTCCAACCTGCCGAAGGCCGAGAAGATTCCGGTCTCCTCCAACGCCGAAGGCGCACGCCGCGCGCGCAATGCCGAGGACGCCGCGGCCATCGGCGGGGAAAGCGCCGCGCACGTGTATGGCCTGAAGAAGGTCATCATGAAGTCCATCGAGGACGACGACGACAACACCACCCGCTTCCTGGTGATCGGCCGCAAGATCTTCCCGCCGTCCGGCCACGACCGCACCTCGATCCTGGTGTTCATCCATGACAAGCCCGGCGCGCTGTTCGACGTGCTCAGCCCGTTCGCGCGGCATGGCATCAGCATGAACCGCATCGAGTCGCGGCCTTCGCACCAGGCCAAGTGGGAATACGGTTTCTTCATCGACCTCGCCGGCCACGTCGAGGACGAGGCGATGAAGCAGGCGCTGGCCGAACTGGTCGCGCATTCGGCGCAGGTGAAGGTGCTCGGGTCCTACCCGGTCGCCATTCCCTGATCGCCCCTCACGAATCACGCAACAGGAAACACATGAGCGCTAAACAGAGCTGGATCGCCAGCCAGGGCACCCCGCTGCAGGGCACGCTGGCCATCCCCGGGGACAAGTCGGTTTCGCACCGCGCGGTGATGTTCGCCGCGCTCGCCGATGGCGTCTCGCGCATCGACGGCTTCCTCGAAGGCGAGGACACCCGTTCGACCGCGGCGATCTTCTCCCGCCTCGGCGTGCGCATCGAAACGCCGTCCGCCTCGCAGCGCATCGTGCATGGCGTGGGCGTCGATGGCCTGCGCGCGCCCGAAGGCGAGCTGGATTGCGGCAATGCCGGCACCGGCATGCGCCTGCTGGCCGGCCTGCTGGCCGCGCAGCCGTTCGACAGCGTGCTGGTCGGCGATGAGTCGCTCTCGCGCCGGCCGATGCGCCGCGTCACCGGGCCGTTGTCGCAGATGGGCGCGCGCATCGACACCGAGGAAGACGGCACCCCGCCGCTGCGCATCCACGGTGGGCAGCCGCTGCAGGGCATCGATTTCGTCTCGCCGGTCGCCAGCGCGCAGGTCAAATCCGCCGTACTGCTGGCCGGCCTGTACGCGCAGGGCGAGACCTCGGTGACCGAGCCGCACCCGACCCGCGACTACACGGAGCGCATGCTCTCCGCGTTCGGCGTGGACATTGAATTCTCGCCGGGCAGGGCGCGCCTGCGTGGTGGCCAGCGCCTGCGCGCGACCGACATCGCCGTGCCGGCGGATTTCTCCTCGGCCGCGTTCTACATCGTCGCGGCGAGCATCATTCCCGGCTCGGAAGTCGTACTGCGCGCAGTGGGCTTGAACCCGCGCCGCACGGGCCTGCTCACCGCGCTGCGCCTCATGGGCGCGGATATCCGCGAAGAGAACCCGGGCGAACACGGCGGCGAGCCGGTGGCCGACCTGCGCGTGCGCTACGCCGCGCTGCGTGGCGCGGTGATTCCGGAAGACGTGGTGCCGGACATGATCGACGAATTCCCGGCGCTGTTCGTGGCCGCCGCCGCCGCGCAGGGCCAGACGGTGGTGAGCGGCGCGGCGGAGCTGCGGGTGAAGGAATCCGACCGCCTCGGCGCGATGGCCCATGGCCTGCGCACGCTGGGGGTGACGGTGAACGAAACGCCGGATGGTGCGACGATCCACGGCGGCGCCATTGGCGGCGGCCGCATCGACAGCCATGGCGACCATCGCATCGCGATGGCGTTCGCGATTGCCGGCCAGCTGGCCAGCGGCGAGGTGGTGATCGACGACATCGCCAACGTCGCCACCTCGTTCCCCGGCTTCGACACGCTGGCGCGGTCGGCCGGTTTCGCCCTGCGCGCCGCCTGAGCGACGCGCAGGACGAGGGTTCCGCGTTACTGCTGCGCGGTGTGGAAATCCACCGGCAGCTGCACGGTGGTCGCCACGGCGCGGCCGTTGCGCAGGGCCGGCTCGAAGCGCCAATCGCGCACGGTGTTCAGCACGGCACGATCCAGGTCGCGATCACGGGCACCGGTGCGCTCGACGATCTGCGCGTCGCTGACGCGGCCATTGGCATCGACCTGCAGGCGAGCGGTCACGCTGCCTTCCACGCCCGAGCGCAGGGCGCGGGCCGGGTAGGCCGGCACCGGGTTGGAGGCCAGCGGGCGCGCATCGCGGTTGCGCACCACGGCGGCGGCCTTCGGCGCGGCCTCATGGCGCACCATCGTGGCCGGGCGCTGGTTGGCCGCTTCCGGAAGCGGCTGCGCGGTGTTGGCGGTTTCGCTGCTCGTGGTGACCGGCGTGGTGATCGTCTGCTGGCTGTTGCGGATCCACCACCAGGCCGGCAGGGCGACCAGCGCGAGGATCAGCAGCGCCCACAGGAACGGCGAGGCGCCGCGCTCGTTCGGTTCGGCACCGACGGCCGGCTGCTCGCGGAAATGCTGGGTATGCGTCGACGTCGTGGACATGATCTGGCTCCTTCGTCTGTTGGGACGGGGGCAGTCTTGGCCGAAAACGACGGCAGGGGTGTCAGCCTGGAGTGAACGCGCCGGCCGCGGGGCGGCCGGGGTTCAGCTTACTGAGCGGGTTTGAAATCGAAGGGAATTTCGAGTGCGCCGGCCACGGCCTGGCCATCGCGCTGCGCGGGCTGGAAGCGCCAACCGCGCACGGCTTCCATCGCAGCGCGGTCCAGGTCACGCGAACCGCTGCGCTCCACGAGCGCCACGCCGGCGGGCGAGCCACTGGCATCCACCTCCACGCGCACCACCACCGTGCCGCGATCGCCCCGGCGCAATGCGGCCGGCGGATAGTTCGGCGGCGGCGACTGGCCCGGGATCGGCAGGGGGCGATCACCCGGCGCCAGCGCGGCGGTCGGCGCGCCCTGCGGTGCCACGGGAGCGGGCGCGACGGTCGGCGCGCTGGCGCCGGGTGATCGCCCCCTGCCGATCCCGGGCCAGTCGCCGCCGCCGAACTATCCGCCGGCCGCATTGCGCCGGGGCGATCGCGGCACGGTGGTGGTGCGCGTGGAGGTGGATGCCAGTGGCTCGCCCGCCGGCGTGGCGCTCGGGGGGCGCAGCGGGTCGCGGGACCTGGACCGCGGTGGGATGGAAGCCGTGGCGGGTTGGCGCTTCCCGCCCGCG
>NZ_LLXU01000090.1 GCF_001431645.1 Stenotrophomonas panacihumi
CTGCGTGGCCCTGACACCCCCGCGACAGTGAACCCCTGCGTATGGTATCCCCCCCCCCCCCGCGGCCCCCCCGGCCCCCCCCCCCCCCCGCCCCACCCACCCGTAGAAGGTCACATGGCCAGCGCCAGGAAAGCCGCCGTTACCGCCATCGCCGAACCCGTCGCGCACGATCCGCTGCGCGAGCCGGCGCTGTACCTCAACCGCGAGCTGTCGCAGCTGGACTTCAACTTCCGCGTGCTGGCCCAGGCGCTGGACGAACAGGTGCCGCTGCTGGAGCGCCTGCGCTTCCTGTGCATCTCCTGCACCAACCTGGACGAATTCTTCGAAATCCGCGCCGCCACCGTGCGCCACGCGCAGGAATTCGGCCTGGCCCCGGCGCCGGACGGCATGAGCCCCACCGCCATCCTCAATGCCGTGCACGACCGCGCCGCCGAACTGGTGGACCAGCAGTACCACTGCTGGAACCAGATCCTGCGCCCGGCGCTGGCCGAGGCCGGCGTGGCCGTGCTGGGCCGCAACTCGTGGACCGCGCGGCAGAAGCGCTGGCTGCGCGCGTATTTCCGCAACGAGATCATGCCGGTGCTCTCGCCGCTCGGCCTGGACCCGGCGCACCCGTTCCCGAAGATCCTCAACAAGACGCTGAACATCGTCGTCGTGCTCGAAGGCACCGATGCCTTCGGCCGCGCCGGCCACCTGGCCATCGTGCGCGCGCCGCGCTCGTTGCCGCGCATCATCCAGCTGCCCGACAGCCTCTCCGAGGCCGGCACGCAGAGCTTCGTGTTCCTGTCCTCGGTGCTCTCCGCGTTCGTGGACGAGCTGTTCCCGGGCATGGAGGTCAAGGGCGCCTACCAGTTCCGCGTCACCCGCAACTCCGAGCTGGTGGTGGACGAGGAGGAAGTGGAGAACCTGGCGCTGGCCCTGCGCGACGAACTGGTCGACCGCGGCTACCGGCCGGCGGTGCGGCTGGAGATCGCCGACGACATGCCCAAGCCGATCGTGCGCACGCTGCTGCAGAATTTCGGCCTGCCGGACAACGCGGTGTACCGCATCGCCGGCCCGGTGAACCTGAGCCGCGTGGTGCAGGTGTACGACCTGGTGCAGCGCCCCGAACTGAAATACCCGCCGTTCAACCCGCGCACCCTGCGCGACAGCGACGGCATCTTCGAGATCGCCGGCAAGGGCGACATCCTGCTGCACCACCCCTTCGATGCGTTCACCGCGGTGCTCGACCTGATCCGCCAGGCCGCCGTCGACCCGAACGTGCTGGCGATCAAGCAGACGCTCTACCGCACCGGCAAGGATTCGGCGATCGTCGATGCGCTGGTCGTGGCCGCGCGCAACGGCAAGGACGTCACGGTCGTGGTCGAACTGCGCGCGCGCTTCGACGAAGAGGCCAACCTGGGCCTGGCCGACAAGCTGCAGGAAGCCGGCGTGCAGGTGGTCTACGGCGTGGTCGGCTACAAGACCCACGCCAAGATGCTGCTCATCGTGCGCCGCGAAGGCCGCAAGCTGCGCCGCTACGTGCACCTGGGCACCGGCAACTACCACAGCGGCACGGCGCGCGCGTATACCGACCTGAGCCTGATCACCGCCGATGCGGACATCGGCAACGACGTGCACCTGCTGTTCCAGCAGCTCTCCGGCCTGGCGCCGAAGATGAAGCTCAAGTGCCTGCTGCAATCGCCCTTCACCCTGCATGCCGGCGTGCTGGCGCGCATCGAACGCGAGACGAAGCTGGCCCAGCAGGGGCGGCCGGGCCGCATCATCGCCAAGATGAACGCGCTCAACGAGGCACAGGTAGTGCGTGCGCTGTACCAGGCCTCGCAGGCCGGCGTGCAGATCGATCTGATCGTGCGCGGCGCCTGCACGCTGCGCCCGGGCGTGCCGGGCATTTCGGACAACATCCGCGTGCGCTCGATCGTCGGCCGCTTCCTGGAACATAGCCGCGTCTACTGGTTCGGCAACGATGGCGCGCCGGAGCTGTTCTGCGCCAGCGCCGACTGGCTGGAGCGCAACCTGCTGCGCCGCGTGGAAACCTGCTTCCCGATCCTGGATCCGGACATCGCCGCGCGCATCCATCGCGAAGTGCTGCAGAACTACCTGGACGACAACTGCAACGCCTGGGAGCTGCACGCCGACGGCATCTACCGCAAGCGCCAGCCCGCCGAGGGCGAGCGCCTGCATTCGGCGCAGCAGACGCTGCTCGAGAGCCTGTAAGCGCCACGCCCGCCGGCGGCCCCTCGCGCGGGCCGCCGTCTTCGCGCACCCATCACGTCTTCACGCGGGACACGCTGTGCCGTGGCGGCACCCGTGTCGGCTACTGCGCTTCCACGCGCCCCACGCTAACATTTGCCCCATGCCGAATACCTCCCCGACCTCTCCGCCGTTGCAGGACGGTGACCTGCTGGCCGCCGTCGACCTGGGGTCCAACAGTTTCCACATGATCATTGCCCGGTACATGCTCGGGCAGCTGCGGGTGGTGGACCGGTTGCGCGAGACCGTGCGCATGGCCGACGGCCTGGACGGCAAGGGCGGCCTGTCGGCCGATGCCCGTGCCCGCGCACTGGAGTGCCTGGCGCGCTTCGGCCAGCGCATCCGCGAGATCCCGCCCACCCGCGTGCGTGCCCTGGCCACCAACACCGTGCGCCAGCTGCGCTCGCCGCAGACCTTCCTGGCGCCGGCCGAAGCGGCGCTGGGCAATCCGATCGAAGTGGTCAGCGGCCGCGAGGAAGCGCGCCTGATCTACCTGGGCGTGGCGCACGCGCAGCCGCCCAAGCCGGACCAACGCCGGTTGGTCATCGACATTGGCGGTGGCTCGACGGAATTCATCATCGGCCGCGGCTTCGACACGCTGGAGCGCGAGAGCCTGCAGGCCGGCTGCATCGCCAGCACGCGGCGCTTTTTCCCCGGCGGCAAGCTGTCCAAGAAGCGCTGGAAGGATGCACTGACCGAGATCGGCGCCGAATTCCAGCAGTTCGCCACGCTGTACCGCGCCTTGGGCTGGCATGAAGCCGTGGGCTCGTCGGGCACGCACAAGTCGATCGGCGAGATCTGCGCGGCGATGAAGCTGACCAAGGGCGCGATCACCGCCCAGGCCCTGCCGGTCGTGCGCGAGGAACTGCTCAAGGCCAAGCATATCGAGGACATCCAGCTGCCGGGCCTGTCGGCGGACCGCCGCCCGATCATTGCCGGCGGCATCCTCGTGCTGGAAGCCGCGTTCCAGGCCTTGGGCCTGGAGAAGCTGATGGTGAGCAAGGCAGCGATGCGCGAAGGCATCCTGTACGACATGCTGGGCCGCGCCGGCGCCAGCGACCCGCGCGACAACTCCGTCGCCGCGCTGATGCATCGTTATGCCATCGACGAGAACCAGGCCGGCCGCGTGGAGGCCACCGCGCAGCGCATGCTCGCGCAGGTCGCCAGCCCCTGGCAGCTGGACGGCGACGACGCCCGCGTCCTCGGCTGGGCTTCGCGCTTGCACGAACTGGGCTTGATGATCGCGCACAGCCAGTACCACGTGCATGGCGCCTACGTGTTGGAGAACTCGGACATCGCCGGCTTCTCGCGGCAGGAGCAGCAGGTGCTCGCCACGCTGGTGCGCACCCATCGCCGCAACGTGCCGAAGAACGCCTTCGAAGCCCTGCCGGACCGCCTGCTGCTGGCGACGCGCCGCAAGGCCGCCCTGCTGCGCCTGGCGGTGCTGCTGCACCGCGCGCACGAATCGGACCCGATTCCGACGCTGGAACTGAGCGCCGACGACAACCGCCTCTCCCTGGTGCTCTCGCAGGAATGGCTGCAGACCCGCCCGCTGCTGCGCGCCGACCTGATCGGCGAAGTGGAAGGCATGGCGGGCCTGGGGATCTCCTTCAAGCCTTTCGAGGCCTAACGAAGTTAGGCCTCGAAAGGCTTTCGCGGCTAATCCCGCTTTGCGGGCTTAGCCGCCAAAGTTTGCTGCGCAAACTTCGGGCCCCAGCTTCCGCCTCGCCTATCCCCCGCGTCTTTGCCGCGCCCCCCTTAACAGAAGGGGGGCTTTCCACCAGATGACATCCAGCCGTGGCCGACGCCGCGGCTTTTGTTTCCCGTGTCCGGTCGTGGCTATCCATCGGGCGTCCGGGGGCCATGCCCTGGCGGGGGCGTCGGGCGACATGGATGTCGCCTGACGAGCCCCGCATGGATGCAGTTTTTGGCGTCCCCCGCCAGGGCATGGCCCCCGGGCGCCGCGCGATAACAACCAAACAGCCGCGCGCCCAACAAAAAACCCCGAGTCATCCAAAAGCAACACAACTGCAACACCCATGCCACCCCCAGCAAAGACACTGCGCACCATCCGGAGGTCGCCATGCGCTATGCCATCGTTACCGAGACCTATCCGCCGGAGGTCAACGGCGTCGCCCTGACCGTCCAGGGGCTGGAAACCGGGCTGCGTTCGCGCGGCCATGCGGTGCAGGTGATCCGTCCGCGCCAGCCGGCCGACGCCGCCAACGCCGACGACACCACCCTGCTCGTGCGCGGCGCCTCCCTCCCCCGCTATCCCGGCCTGCGCTTCGGCCTGCCCGCCACCCAGCGCCTCACCCGCCACTGGCAGCAGCAGCGTCCCGACGCCGTCTACATCGCCACCGAAGGCCCGCTCGGCTGGTCCGCCATGCGCGCCGCGCGCCGCCTGGGCATCCCCGTCGCCAGCGGTTTCCACACCCGCTTCGACGAATACCTGCCCGAGTACGGCGCCGCCTGGCTGCAGGGCGCCGCCCTGCGCTGGATGCGCCGCTTCCACAACCAGGCCGGCGCCACCCTCGTCCCCACCGACGAACTGCGCCAGTTCCTCCAGGACAACGGCTTCGCCCGCGTGCGTCTGCTCGCCCGCGCCGTCGACAACCTGCAGTTCGACCCGCGCCGCCGCGACGCCGCCCTGCGCGAGGAATGGGGCATCGACGACAACGGCCTGGCCGCCATCTACGTCGGACGCATCGCCGGCGAGAAAAACCTCCCGCTGGCCGTGCGCGCCTTCCGACGCCTGCAACAGGTGCGCCCCAAGGCGCGCTTCGTGTGGGTCGGCGACGGCCCGATGCGCGAACGCCTGCAGCGCGAGAACCCCGACTTCATCTTCTGCGGCGTGCAGCGCGGCGATGCCCTCGCCCGCCACTTCGCCAGCGGCGACGTGTTCCTGTTCCCCAGCCGCAGCGAAACCTTCGGCAACGTCACCCTCGAATCCATGGCCAGCGGCGTGGCCACCGTCGCCTTCGACTACGGCGCCGCGCGCCAGTACATGCGCCACGGCGTGACCGGCGCGGCGGTGGCCGACGAAGAGGCCTTCATCGATTCGGCCGTGCGCCTGGCCGAAGACGACGCCCTGCGCCGCGGCATCGGCCAGGCCGCCAGCGCGGCCATGAAACAGCTGCACCCGGACCGGGTCGTCGCCGACTTCGACGACACCCTGCAATCGCTCATCGCCCCCGGAGGACACCATGCTGTCGACGCGGCTTGAACTGTTGCGCGGGCGCGAAACCCGCTGGTGCCGGCGCGCCAACCTGTGGTGCCGGCGCTCGCGCGTGCGGCGCTTCTTCTCCACCATCAGCCGCCTCGGCGATGGCGTGTTCTGGTACGCGCTGATGGGCCTGCTGGTGATCGTCGACGGCATGGACGGCGTGCGTGCCTCCGCCCACATGGCCGCCACCGGCGTCATCGCGCTCACCCTCTACAAGGCGCTCAAGCGCTGGACGCGCCGCCCGCGTCCCTATGCCGCCCACCTGCGCATCCGCGCCTGGGTCGCGCCGCTCGACGAATTCAGCTTCCCCTCCGGCCACACCCTGCACGCGGTGTCCTTCAGCATCGTCGCGCTGGCCTACTACCCCTGGCTGGCGCCGGTGGTGGTGCCGTTCTCGGCGTGCGTGGCGCTCTCGCGCGTCGTGCTCGGCCTGCATTACCCGAGCGATGTGCTGGCCGCCACCGCGATCGGCAGCGTGCTCGCCAGCCTCTCGCTGGGCTTCCTGCCGATGGCCAGCCTGCTCTGAAGCACGCCATGCCTGGCCTACAATGCCGGGCATGACGACCCTCTTCGTTTCCGACCTGCACCTGGATCCGGCGCGCCCGGCGATCACCAACCTGTTCCTGGCCTTCCTGCGCGGCGAAGCGCGCCAGGCCGAGGCGCTGTACATCCTCGGCGACCTGTTCGAAGCCTGGATCGGCGACGACACGCCTTCGCCCGCCGCCGACGCGGTGGCCGCCGAACTGCACGCGCTGGCCGACAGCGGCGTGCCGATCTACTTCATGGCCGGCAACCGCGATTTCCTCGTCGGCGAGGACTACGCGCGCCGCGCGGGTTTCCGCATCCTGCCCGACCCGACGGTCATCGATCTCTACGGCCGCCCCGCGCTGCTGATGCACGGCGACCTGCTGTGCACCGACGATGTCGCCTACCAGCAGTTCCGCGCGCAGACGCGCGACCCGGCGTTCATCGCGCAATTCCTCTCCCAGCCGCTGCCGGCGCGCGTGGCGTTCGCGCAGCAGGCGCGCGCGGCGAGCCAGGCGCGGCAGTCGGAGATGAAGGAAGGCGATCGCGCGCAGTTCGAGACCGTCACCGACGTGGCACCGGCCGAAGTGGAGGCAACGTTCGCGCGCCATGGCGTGGACCGGATCATCCATGGGCATACGCATCGCCCGGCGATCCATTCGGTGCAGGTCGGCGATCTGTCATGCACGCGCGTGGTGCTGGGCGACTGGTACGAGCAGGGCTCGGTGCTGCGCGTGGACGCGGACGGCATGGAACTGGAGTCGCTCGCGGCGGGTTGAGAACTACCCCGCCTGCTCCACCAGGCTCGCCAGCTCATCCTCGTCGAAGCCCGCCAACAAGCGGGCTTCGATGTTGAAGGGCCCATGCAGGTAGCCGCCGGCGTATTCGCGCAACAGTTCCTTGAATCGCGCACGCGGCTCCACGCCTTCGCGCTGGCAATACCAGCGATACCAGCGCGACCCGGCCGCCACATGTCCCACTTCCTCGCGCAGGATGATCTCCAGGATGTCGGCCGTGGCCGCATCGCCCAGCGAGCGCAGCTTGAGGATCATCCCGGGCGTGACGTCCAGCCCGCGCGCTTCCAGCACGCGCGGCACCAGCGCCATGCGCGCCAGGCCATCGTGCGCGGTCTTCTCGCACATCTCCCACAGGCCGTTGTGCGCGTCGAAGTCGCCATAGTCGTGGCCGTACTCGCGCAGCCGCGCGCGCAGCAGCGCGAAATGGCGCGACTCATCGTCCGCCACCGACACCCAGTCGGCCTGGAACGGCGAAGGCGGCGCACGGAAGCGGTAGACCGCATCCCACGCCAGGTCGATCGCATTGAGTTCGATATGCGCGATGGCATGCAGGAACGCCGCGCGCCCTTCCGCGCTGCCGAGCCCGCGACGCGGCAGCTCGCGCGGATGCACCAGCGTCGGCCGTTCCGGGCGGCCGGGCATGCGGATCGCTTCGGGGGCCGGCGCGCCGGCCGGCATCGCCAGTTCGCCGCGGCGGAAGGCCGCGGCGTAGCGCTGGGTCAGCGCGACTTTCTCGGTGGGATCGGCCGCTGCCAGGCAGCGCTGGGCCGCCTGCAGCAGGTCGCCGGGCAGGGCTGCGTCCATGGCCGCCGGCGCGTCGCGGTCAGGCGCGACGCTTGTGCTTGGCCTCGTCCGAACGCAGCTGCTGGATGCGCTCGAAGTAGCCCGGCTCGATGCCGGTGGTGTAGCGCCCGTTGAAGCACGAGGAATCAAATTCCTTCAGCGCCGGGTTGCCCTCGCGCACCGCGCTCTCCAGGTCTTCCAGGTCCTGGTAGACCAGCCAGTCCACGCCGAGGAATTCCTGCACGTCCTGCTCGCTGCGGTTGTGCGCGACCAGCTCTTCGGCCGCCGGCATGTCGATGCCGTAGATGTTCGGGTAGCGCACCGGCGGCGCGGCCGAGGCCAGGTACACCTTGCGCGCGCCGGCCTCGCGGGCCATCTGCACGATCTGCCGGCTGGTGGTGCCGCGCACGATCGAGTCGTCCACCAGAAGCACCACGCGGTTGCGGAACTCCAGGTGGATCGGGTTGAGCTTGCGGCGCACGGATTTCACCCGCTCGCCCTGCCCCGGCATGATGAAGGTGCGGCCGACGTAGCGATTCTTGACGAAGCCCTCGCGGTACTTCACGCCCAACACGTTGGACATCTCCAGCGCGGCATCGCGCGAGGTATCCGGGATCGGAATGATGGTGTCGATGTCATGGTCCGGGCGCAGGCGCAGGATCTTCTCGCCCAGCTTCTGCCCCATGCGCATGCGCGCCTTGTGCACGGACACGTTGTCGATCATCGAGTCCGGGCGGGCGAAGTACACGTATTCGAAGATGCACGGCGTATGCGACACCGCCGGCGCGCACACTTCGGAGAACAGCTCGCCGCGCGCGGTGATCACCAGCGCCTCGCCGGGCTGCACGTCGCGCACGCGCTGGAAACCGAGGATGTCCAGCACCGAGGACTCGGAGGCAACAACGTATTCCTCGCCTTCCGCATGCGCGCGCTTGCCCAGCACCAGCGGGCGGATGCCGTGCGGGTCGCGGAAGGCGACCAGGCCCAGGCCCAGCACCACGCTGACTACCGCGTAGCCGCCCTTGCAGCGGCGGTGCACGCCGGCCACCGCGCGGATCGCCGCTTCCGGGGTCAGCATGCCCTGCGCGTCGAGCTCGTGCGCGAACACGTTGAGCAGCACTTCGCTGTCCGAATCGGTGTTGATGTTGCGGCGGTCGGCCTCGAACACCTGCTGGCGCAGGGTCTCGGTGTTGATCAGGTTGCCGTTGTGCGCCAGCGCGATGCCGTAGGGCGAGTTGACGTAGAACGGCTGCGCCTCGTCCATGCCTTCGGAGCCGGCGGTGGGGTAGCGGCAATGGGCGATGCCCACGCGGCCTTCCAGCACGGCCATCTTGGTTTCATCGAAGACGTCGCGGACCAGGCCATTGGCCTTCTGCACGCGCAGGCGCGTACCGTCCGCGGTGGCGATGCCCGCCGCGTCCTGGCCACGATGCTGCAGGACGGTCAGGCCGTCATAAAGCTGCCCGGCGACATTCTGGTTGCCGACAATACCGACGATGCCACACATGTTGCGTGATCTCCGCTGGGGCTTGCGCCCCTACTGTGAAGGTGGCCGTGCCTGGCCGTGGGGGTCGGCCCGCCGAGGGCCGTGTTCGCCGTCGCGCGCGGGCGACGGCTCGATGTTGGTGGGCAGCGCCGTGGCAGGGTCCGCCACGGCCGTCTCGCCGCCCTGTCCCACGTGGCCTTCCGCCGCGGGCACTGCGACGGGCTGTCCCGTCGCGGAGAGGTCGCCATTATCGCCCGGCAAGGCCAACTTGCCCAAATCCGCCACCGGAACGGACCAATCCGGCAGCTGCGCGCGCATCCAGTGCGCGCCCGGCGCCAACCACGGCACCACCTGCGACTGCCGCCAGGCGTCTTCCTGCGGCAACGAGCTGTAGCCCATCAGCAGCACCAGCACGCAGGCCAGCACCACCCCGCGCACCGCGCCGAGGCCGAAGCCGGCGATGCGGTCCAGCCCGCCCAGGCGCACCGCGTTCACCGCCGCGCGGATCAGCCAGCCAACCAGCGCCACCGTGGCGAACACCGCGATGAACACGCCGCCGTAACCGCACACGTACTGCGTCAGCGTCGGATGCTGGCCGCCGGCCAGCCAGTGCGCCGCGGCGCCACCGAACAGGAACGACAGCCACACCGCCAGGATCCACGACAACGTGCCGACCACGATGCCGATGAAGCCCCGGAACAGGCCCAGCAGCGCCGACAGCCCGATCACGCCCAGCAGTACCAGATCGATCACGCCGCGCTCCGTGCGTCAGGGTCGGGCCAACCGCCGGGTGCAGCCGCCCCGTGGATGGGTGCGGATACCGGCGGAATCAAGGCCAGGCTCAAGGATGCGGCCGCACCATGCCGGCGATGCCGACCTTGCTGGCGACCTGCGCCTTCAGCTGCTCGGCATCGCCGGCATGGTGC
>NZ_LLXU01000091.1 GCF_001431645.1 Stenotrophomonas panacihumi
GGAGCGGGGTGGGTGGCTGCACGGGGCGCGGTTCGTTCGGGGCGATCGGGATCGGCACGGGCGGGGTCGGGACGGTGATCGGCATCTGCCAGCGTGGGGTCACCGGCTGCGGGGCCGGCGGCATGGCGCGGTGGCTCAGCGGGATCAGCAGCAGCAACAAGGCCAGCAGGTGCAGGGCGATCGCCGTGCTCAGGGCGAGGATGCGCGAAGGGTCGAAGCGGAAGGCAAACGGCGAATATTGCGTGCGAACCATGTCCCACCTCCTTGGAAAAGGAACTGCGGAGTGATGCTGCACGGATGTCCCCGGAAGACGCTGCCACCGGAGGCACGCCTGCGGTTCGATCATTGGCTCGGGTTTGGTTGGCTGGATAGGGCTTGGGGTGTGGGCGTTTTGCTTTCGTTCGGGTTTGCGCTTGAAGCGCGGCCTTTCGATTGGCGTCGCGCAGCGCCCGGGCGGCAGGCCAGCGCGAACGGGACGGGACAGCGGGGCCGCGGAGGGCTCCAAAAAAAACGGGGCCGGTTTGGCCGGCCCCGAGTGTTTGCTGTGTGTTGTTTGTTACCTGGCCAGCTCGAATGTCACGTCCAGGTTGACCGACAGCGTCGTTTCACCCGGCGATACCGGGGTGTCCATCGCCGCGCTCTGCGCGCGGGCCATCATCATCACCGGGCGCACGCCGCCGCTGCGGCCTTCGGAAATGCTCACGATGCGGCGCACCTTCAGGCCCAGCTGGCGGGCGTAGGTCTCGGCACGCTGCTGCGCCTTCTTCAGCGCGGCGATGCGGGCTTCGTCGTACACCGGTTCGGGGTTGTCGATCTCGAAGCTCGGGCCGTTGATCTGGTTGGCGCCCTGCGCGGCCAGGGCATCAAGCACCTTGCCCAGGCGCGAGACGTCGCGCACCTTCAGGCTCACGGTGTTGCTGGCCTGGTAACCGGTGATCTTCGGTGCCTCGCCTTCCTTGTACTGGTACTGCGGGCTGAGGTTGATGCCGCTGGTCTGCACGTCCTTCTCGGCAATGCCGGCCGCCTTGATCGCGGCGACCACCTTGGTCATCTGCTCGGCGTTCTGGCGCATGGCGGTGTTGCCGTCCGCGGCCTGGGTGACGACGCCGGCCGAGAGGCGGGCGATGTCCGGCACGCGGCTGGCCTCGGCGTCGGCGGAGACGTTGAGGATCGTGGCGTCGGCGGGAAGGGTGTAGGCGGGGGCGGTCTGGGCCTGGGCGGTCATGGCAAGGGCCAGCGGGGAAAGGGACAGGGCAAGCAGCAACGGCTTGAGGGCGCGCATTCGACGTTCCTTGAGGATGGGCGCGATCAGACTGGTTTCGGAACGATGAACCGGCTGTGAGCCGTGCGTGGGCCGAGCGTCATGGCGCGGTCGCGCGGGGCCGCGGGTTATGCTTCGCCGATGCTCTGGCTCGCTTCCCGTTCCCCCCGCCGTTCCGAACTCCTGCAGCGCCTCGCCATCCCCTTCCAGGTCGTCGACCTGGACGTGCCGGAGGTGCGCGGCGCAGACGAGCCGGCCCACGATTACGTCCGCCGCGTGGCGCTGGACAAGGCCCGCGCCGGCCTGGCCGCGGTGCGTGCCGACGACCCCGCCGCGCGCGTGCTGGCCGCCGATACCGAGGTGATCCTCGGCCAGCGCGTGTTCGGCAAGCCGGCCGATGCCAATGACGCGGCGGCGATGCTGCAAGCGCTCTCCGGCCACACCCACGAGGTCGTCACCGTGCTGGCGCTGGTCGATGCCGCCGGCGCCGAACGGGTGGAAACGGTGGTGTCCAAGGTGCGCTTCGCGCCGCTCGACGCCGCCACCATCGCCGCCTACGTCGCCACCGGCGAGCCGATGGGCAAGGCCGGCGCCTATGCGATCCAGGGCCTTGCCGAAAGTTTCGTCCAGCACCTGGAGGGCAGTTACTCCGGGGTGATGGGCTTGCCGCTGTACCAGACCTCGCAACTGCTCAACCCCCACGGAGCGCCCTGATGTCGGAAGAGATCCTGGTCAATGTGACCCCCCGCGAGACCCGCGTGGCGGTGATCGAGAACGGCATGCTGCAGGAGCTGCACATCGAACGCGGCTGGCGCCGCGGCGTGGTCGGCAACATCTACAAGGGCAAGGTGCAGCGGGTGATGCCCGGCATGCAGGCCGCCTTCGTGGAGGTGGGCCTGGAACGGGCCGCCTTCCTGCACGCCAACGACGTGGTCCGCGCGGCCGCGCCGGGCGTGGTCGAATCCGGCGAGCCGCCGCTCACCCCGGCCACCGCCGTGCCCATCGTCGAGCTGCTGCGCGATGGCCAGGACGTGGTGGTGCAGGTGGTCAAGGACCCCATCGGCAGCAAGGGCGCGCGCCTCACCACGCAGATCAGCATTCCCTCGCGCTACCTGGTGCTGCTGCCGCAGTCCAAGGTGGTCGGGGTGTCGGCGCGCATCGAGGACGAGTCCGAACGCGCGCGCCTGAAGGGCATCGTCACCGAGCTGGCCGCCAGCCACGGCGGCTACGGCTACATCATCCGCACCAACGCCGAAGGGCAGCCGGCCGAGGCGCTGGCCGAGGACATCGCCTACCTGTCGCGCGTGTGGAACGTGGTGGAGCGCCGCGGCCGCGAGTCGCCGACATGCAGCATCATCTACGAGGACCTGAGCCTGCCGCTGCGCTCGGTCCGCGACCTGATCCGCAAGGACGTGGACAAGGTGAAGGTCGACTCCAAGGAGACCTTCTCCCAGCTGCAGGCCTTCGTGGCCAAGTACATGCCGGTGCTGGCCGAGCGCATCGAGCTGTATGCCGGCGACCGCCCGATTTTCGACCTGTACGGCGTGGAGGACGAGATCGGCCGCGCGCTGGAGAAGCAGGTGCCGCTGAAGTCCGGCGGCTACCTGGTGATCGACCAGACCGAGGCGATGACCACCATCGACGTCAACACCGGCTCGTTCGTCGGCCAGCGCAACCTCGAGGAGACGGTGTTCCGCACCAACCTGGAGGCGGCGCAGTCGGTGGCGCGCCAGCTGCGGCTGCGCAACCTCGGCGGCATCATCATCATCGACTTCATCGACATGGACGACCCCGAGCACCGCCGCCAGGTGCTGCGCACGCTGGAGAAGTCGCTGGCGCGCGACCACGCCAAGACCACCGTCTACGATTTCTCGCCGCTGGGCCTGGTGGAGATGACCCGCAAGCGCACCGTCGAGAGCCTGGAGCGGCAGCTGTCCGAGCCGTGCCCGGAATGCGGCGGCCGCGGCAGCATCAAGACCACCGAGACGGTGACCTACGAGATCTTCCGCGAGATCACTCGCGCGGTGCGCCAGTTCGACGCCGCCCGCCTGCTGGTGATCGCCTCGCCCAAGGTGGTGGCGCGCATCACCGACGAGGAGTCCACCGCGGTGGCCGAGCTGGAGGAGTTCCTCGGCAAGAGCATCAGCTTCCAGTCCGACGACCAGTACCTGCAGGAGCAGTTCGACGTGGTGCTGTTGTGAAGGCCGGCCGGGTCGCCCGGCGATGTGAAGGGACTTTCGTGATGCCGTTGCGGTGGAGTTCGGCCCGCAGCTGGCATGCTGTGCGGCTCGTTCCTGCCCGTCGTCCCGTTCCCGGTTCCTGATGCCCACCCCGCTGCGCCGCCGCCTGCGCCTGACCCGCCGCTATGCCAGCTACGCGCTGGCGCTGGGCGTGGTGCTGGTCGCCCTGTTGGTGGGTGCGCTCAGCCAGGTGTTGCCGCTGGTGGAACGCCAGCCGCAGAAGGTCGAGGCCTGGCTCAGCACCCGCGCCGGCCAGCCGGTGCACTTCGATGCCATGCGTACCGAATGGACCCGCCGCGGCCCGCTGCTGCGCCTGCAGGGCCTGCGCATCGGCGCGCGCGACGGCGTGCAGGTCGGCGAGGCCGAGGTGCTGGTGGCCATGTATTCGGGCCTGCTGCCGGGCCGTTCGCTCACCGAGTTGCGCCTGCGCAACCTGGCCCTGACCCTGCAGCGCGCCGACGACGGCGCCTGGTCGGTGCAAGGCCTGCCCAGCACCGGCAGCGGCGACCCGCTCGACGCCCTGCGGCGCCTCGGCGAGCTGCAGGTGGTCGGTGGCCGCCTGCGGATCCACGCCCCGGGCATCGGCATCGACACCGTGCTGCCGCGCATCGACCTGCGCCTGCGCGTCAGCGGGCACCAGGTGCGCGCCGGCGGCCGCGCCTGGATCGACACCGCGCACGCCCCGCTCAGCGCGGTGCTGGATTTCGACCGCCATGCCGGCAACGGCACCGCGTATGCGGCCGCCTCGCCGGCCGAGTTGGCCGCGTGGGCGCCGCTGCTCAAGGCCGCCGGCGTGCAGCTGGCCGGTGGCGAAGGCCGCGCGCAGGTATGGGCCGAACTGCGCGCCAACCGCATCGTGGCGGTGACCACCCAGGCCGACCTCGACGGCGTGCGCCTGCGCGGTACCCCCGCAGCCGGTGGCCCGGCGCCGACCGTGGCCTGGGACCGCCTGCAGGCCAGCCTGCGCTGGCGCACCACCGCCGACGGCTGGCGCATCGACGCCCCGCTGCTGCGCATCACCACCGGCGGCAAGGTGCAGCCGCTGGACACCCTCTCCCTCGCCAGCGGCCATCGCTACGCGGTGAGTGGGCGCAATCTCGACGCCACCCCGCTGCTGGCCGTGCTCGGCCTCACCGACCAGGTCGACCCCGGCCTGCGAGGCTGGCTGCAGCAGTCGCGGCCCACGCTGCGGCTGGGTCGCCTGCAGCTCTCCGGCGAGCAGGGCGGCAAGCTGTGGGCCGAAGGCCGGCTGGACGAACTGGCCTTCGCCAGCGCCGGCCACGCGCCGGGGCTGAGTGGCCTGCAGGGCGAATTCGAAGGCGATGCCGACGGCGTGCGCCTGCGCCCCGTGCCGACGTCGCAGGTGCGCTTCGACTGGCCGTGGGGCTTCGGCGTGGTGCACGACGTGCGGCTGGCCGGCGAGATCGTCGGCTGGCGCGAGGGCGGCGGCTGGCGGGTAGCCACGCCGGCGCTGCGCGTGCAGTCGAACGATTACGCCGCGAACGTGCGCGGCGGCATGTGGTTCCAGAACGACGGCAGCCGCCCGCGCATCGACCTCGCCGCCGATCTGGACGAGGCGCAGGTGCCGGTCGCCAGCAAGTTCTGGATCCACGGCAAGATGAGCCAGCACGCGATCGACTGGCTCGACATGGCGCTGGCCGGCGGCACCTTGACCGAGGGCGTGGGCCTGGTCAGCGGCGACCTGGACGACTGGCCGTTCGACCAGCAGGACGGCCGCTTCGAGGCGACCGGGCATATCCGCGACGGCGTGATCCGCTTCCAGAAGGAGTGGCCGGCGATGGAGAAGGTCGACGCCGATGTCGCCTTCATCGGCAATGGCTTCACGCTGCACGGCCACGGCGACCTGGCCGGCGCGCCGGTGGAGCAGTTCGAGGCCGGCATCCCCGATTTCGGCGAAGGCCAGCTGTACGTGCGCGCGCAGACGAATGCCGACGCGGCGCGCCTGCTGTCGGTGCTGCGGCGCAGCCCGCTGCACGCCAGCTATGGCGACACGCTGGACAACGTCAGCGTCAGTGGCCCGGCCAGCACCAGCTTCGACCTGTTGCTGATGCTGCACGGTGGCCCGGGCGGGCACCTGAAGGGACAGGTCGCGCTGCAGGACGCCAAGCTCGCCGACAAGCGCTGGGACCTGGCGTTCGACCAGGTGCAGGGTACGGCGGACTACAGCAGCGAGGGCTTCGCCGCCGAAGGGCTGGCGGTGCGCCACAACGGCAATACCGGCACGCTGGACCTGCGCGCGGGCGCGCCGGTCAAGGATCCCAGCCAGGCTTTCGAGGCGCGCTACGGTTCGGTGCTCGACGCCAAGGACCTGTTCGACCGCGCGCCGCAGATGGAATGGCTGCGGCCGTACGTGCGCGGCGCCTCGCACTGGAATGTCGGCGTGAGCCTGCCGCGTGCGCAGCCCGGCAAGCCGGAGCCGGCCAGCCACCTGCGGCTGGATTCGGACCTGGTCGGCACCACGCTGGATCTTCCGGCGCCGCTCGACAAACCCGCCGAGCGCCCGCTGCCCACGCGCGTGGATGTCGCGCTGCCGCTGGGCAGTGGCGAGGTCGACGTGGCGTTCGGCCAATTGGTGGCGCTGAAGGCGGTGACGCAGAAGGACCGCACCGGCGTGCGCGTGGTGATGGGCAGCGACACCGTCACCGATGCGCCGCCCGAGCACGGGCTGGTCGTGACCGGCCATACGGATTCGCTCGACGCGATGGACTGGATCAGCCTGGCGCGCGGTGGTGACGGCGAGGGCGGCGATGCCAACAGCCTGCCGTTGCAGCAGGTGGATGTGCAGGCCGATCGCCTGCTGCTGATCGGCGGGGCATTCGCGCAGACGCGCCTGCGCCTGAAGCCGCAGCACGATGGGGTGACGGTGCAGCTCGATGGGCCTTCGTTGCAGGGCAGCCTGCAGGTGCCCAACGCGGACGGTGCGCTGGTGCGCGGCGACCTGCAACGGGTGTACTGGCAGTCGGCGGCGGCGCCGGCCACGCCGGCCCCGAGCGACGATGCGGCCGCCAGCGGCGCGCTGGCGCAGACGCTGCCCGAGCCGCAGCGCAAGGCGGTGGACGAGGTGGACCCGGCCAAGCTGCCGCCACTGTCGCTGGACGTGGCGGACCTGCAGCTGGGCAAACTGAAACTCGGCAAGGCGGTGCTGCGGACGCGCCGGCTGACGGATGGCTTGCAGCTGGACCAGTTGCAACTGCATTCGGCCGACCAGGACATCGCGCTCACCGGTGCGTGGCGCGGCAAGGGCGAGGCGGCGACGACGCGGCTGTCGGCGCGGTTGGATAGCCGCAATCTCGGCGAGCTGGTGCGCGACCTGGGCTTCGGTGGGCAGCTGCGCGCCGGCGAGGGCGAGTTGCAGCTCGATGCGGGTTGGCCGGGGTCTCCCACCGGGTTCAAGCTGGCCGAGCTGGAGGGCAACCTGAAGGTGGCGGCGCGCAATGGGCAGCTGCTGGAGGTGGAGCCCGGAGCCGGGCGCGTGCTCGGGCTGTTGAGCGTGGCGCAGTTGCCGCGCCGCCTGATGCTGGATTTCCGCGATTTCTTCTCGAAGGGGTTCGCCTTCAATCGCGTCGATGGCGAGGTGCGGTTCGATAACGGGCTGGCGCAGACGAGCAAGGTGCGCATCGAAGGGCCGGCGGCGGATATCGATATCCGCGGGGCGGCGGACCTGCGCGCGCAGCAGTTCGACCAGACGATCGATGTGCATCCCAAGTCCGGCAACCTGCTGACGGTGGTCGGCGCGGTGGCCGGTGGGCCGGTCGGGGCCGCCGTGGGCGCCGCGGCCAATGCGGTGTTGTCCAAGCCGCTGGGCGAGCTGGGGGCGCGTACTTATCGGGTGACCGGGCCTTGGAAGGATCCGAAGGTCGAGGTCGTCGGGCGCGAGGAGCACGACGAGGCGGAGGCCACGCCTGCCTCCGGGAAGAAGGCTGATCCGAAGGACTAGGGGGTCTTGAGTGGTTTTCCATGCAGAGCCGCGGTGGGCTGGTCGCGCGGCGAGCGGTGGGCAAGCCTCATCGGGACACGCCGTGAACCCATCCATGGGGGCTCGTCGGCGACATCCATGTCGCCAACGGTCCCGATGAGGCTTGCCCACCGCTCGCCCGATACCTTCCCGGCGCTTCACGAAGCGACGCTTCAATCCTTCTTCGCTGGGTCTTCTTCGGCGCGGATGAATCCCGGCAGACGCAGTTTCGTGCGGTGGCCCGGTTCCGGCGTCGGCGAGTCGCCGGTCACGCCGCGGAAATAGCCGCGTTGCCATCTTTCACGCGAAGCATCCGAGTTCGGGTCGTTGAGGTCCTGCAGGAATTGGCCGCGGCTTTGCGTCCATTGGGTATACAGGCGTTCGAGATCCGGTTCGTCGGAAAGCGGGCGCCATTCGGCGCTGCAGTCGTCCAGCATCCTGCGCTGCAGCGGGAACAGGTGGCAGAACGGTTCGCCCGCCTGGAAGCGCACGCGGCCCGGGCGGGTGAAACGCCAGTTCATGGTGAAGGTGTAAGGGCTCCAGTCGGTCTCGACGATGCCGGTCAGGCCGGCAATGCCGTCCTTGGGGCGGTTCACCGGGCCGCCCACCATCAGGTCAACGCCTTCTTCGGTACGGAACAGGCACGGGACGTGGAAGGTCAGCACGCCGTAGCCGAAGTGGCTCACCGCCGGGGCATGCGTGCCCGGGTCGGCGTAGATGCGCACGTCCTGCAGGGCGTTGCCGCCGGTCCACTCGGCCATGAAGCCGGTCTGGCACAGCAGTTCCCAGCCGTGCGAGTTGGCGATCGCCAGCGGCAGGCAGCGGTAGGCGTAGTGCTGTTCGGTGGCATCCATCCAGTCGCGTTCGCGCGGGGCGGGGCGGATGTCCAGGGTGTGGCCATCGAGGACGTAGGCGGTCAACTTCATCGGCTTTCCTGGCCGGGACATGACCGCAGTGTCCCGCGTTTGCGCACGTTTCCGCCACATCGCGGCTTGTGCGCGAGGGCGCCGGCCCCCATCCTGCACGCATGACCGATAACGCTCTCGCCCTGGCCGAAACCCGGCTGCTGCTCCCCGCCGGCCTCGATGCCGGCCACCTCGACCGCACCTTCGGCACCCTGCTCGGGCCCGGGGTGGATTTCGGCGACCTGTATTTCCAGCATTCGCGCCGCGAGAGCTGGAGCATGGAGGACGGCATCGTCAAGGACGGCGCGCATTCCATCGAACAAGGCGTGGGCGTGCGCGCGATCTCCGGCGAGAAGACCGGCTTCGCGTATTCCGATGACATCCAGCGCGAGGCGCTGCAGGCCGCGGCGCAGTCGGCGCGGGCGATCTCCCGCGATGGCGGCGCGCAGCCGGCGCGTGCGCTGGTGGGCGGCCACGGCCGCGCGCTGTATCCGGCCACCGATCCCATCGACGACCTCGACAACGCCGCCAAGCTCGACGTGCTGCGCCGCCTGGACCAGTTCCTGCGCGCGGCCGATCCGCGGGTGAAGCAGGTGATGGTGAGCCTGTCCGGCGGCGTGGACACGATGCTGGTGGCGCGCAGCGACGGCGTGCTCGCCGCCGACGTGCGTCCGCTGGTGCGCTTGAACGTGCAGGTGATCGTCGAGCATGCGGGCCGCCGCGAGAGCGGCTACGCCGGTGGCGGTGGCCGCTATGGCTACGCCGAGCTGTTCGCCGATGGCCGTCCGGAAGCGTTCGCCCGCGAGGCGCTGCGCCAGGCGCTGGTGAATCTCGAAGCGGTGGCCGCGCCGGCCGGCACGATGCCGGTGGTGCTGGGCGCCGGCTGGCCCGGCGTGCTGCTGCACGAGGCGGTGGGCCACGGCCTGGAAGGCGATTTCAACCGCAAGGGCACCAGCGTGTACGCCGGGCGCATCGGCCAGCGCGTGGCCTCGCCGGGCGTGACCATCGTCGACGACGGCACGCTGCCCGGCCGCCGCGGTTCGCTCAACGTCGACGACGAAGGCACGCCGACGAACTGCACCACGCTCATCGAAGACGGCGTGCTGGTGGGCTACATGCAGGACACCCTCAACGCGCGCCTGATGGGCATGGCGCCGACCGGCAACGGCCGCCGCGAATCCTTCGCGCACCTGCCGATGCCGCGCATGACCAACACCTACATGCTCGCCGGCCAGCACGACCCGCAGGAGATGATCCGCTCGGTGAAGAAGGGCCTGTACGCCGTCAACTTCGGTGGCGGGCAGGTGGACATCACCAGCGGCAAGTACGTGTTCTCGGCCACCGAGGCCTACCTGATCGAGGACGGGAAGATCACCGCGCCGGTCAAGGGCGCCACGCTGATCGGCAACGGGCCGGAGACCATGCAGAAGGTGCGCATGGTCGGCAACGACCTGGCGCTGGACGAAGGCGTCGGCGTGTGCGGCAAGGACGGCCAGAGCCTGCCGGTGGGCGTGGGCCAGCCGTCGCTGCTGCTGGACGGCCTCACCGTCGGCGGCACCCAGGCCTGAGGGCGCGGATGCGCGCCATGGCAGGGAACGGGCGGGGTGCGCGGCGAAGTGCCGCGCCGCGGGGCTCAGTCTTCGTCGCGCTCGTGCGCGTCGTCGGCGTCTTCGCCGGCGTCGTCATCCTCGGGCGTGCGCGCCAGTTCGCGCAGCACCTGGAAGATTTCGCGGAACGCGCGCGGCGGCTTGTTGCGCAGCTTTTCCTCGCGCGCGTTGCGCAGCAGGGCGCGCAGGTGCTGGCGGTCGGCCTGCGGGTATTCCTCCAGCAGCTCGGTCAGCGCCTCGTCGCCCTCGGCGAGCAGGCGCTCGCGCCAGCGCTCGATGCGGTGCATCGTGGCCACTTCGCGGCGCGAGGTCTCGCTGTTGGCGTCCAGCGCGTCGCGGATCTTCTCCAGCGTCTCGTCCTCTTCGCGGCGCATCTGCTTGGCCAGGAAGGCCAGCTGCCGCTTGTGGGCGATGTGCGCGGTGATGCGGCGCGCTTCCTCGATGTGCGGGATCAGCGATTCGGGCACCGGCAGGCGCGAGAGCTGGGCCGGCGTCAGCGCCACCAGTTTCTCGCCCAGGGCCAGCACTTCCAGCGCTTCGCGCCGTTGCTGGCTGCGGCTGCTGCCCAGGAATTCACCGGTTTCTTCGTCACGTCCGCGCATCGTCTTTCCAATTCTTCATGGCCGCGACGAACGCGCGGCATTTACCCGCACAGGATAAAGCATTGAACGCGATCTCCCCCGATCTTCACGCCGCCGACGACAGCCAGGCCCGCCTGGACCGCCTGTCCGAGCTGTCCGAACGCCTGCTGTCGCGCGCCCGCGCGCTGGGCGCCAGCCAGGCCGAGGTGAGCTGCAGCGAAGAAAGCGGCCTGGACGTGAACGTCCGCCTCGGCGAGGTCGAGACGGTCGAATCCACCCGCGACCGCGGTATCGCGGTCACCGTCTACTTCGGCCACCGCAAGGGCAGCGCCAGCACCGCCGACCTGCACGAGTCCAGCCTGGAGGCCACCGTGGCCCAGGCCTGCGCCATCGCCCGCCACACCGAGGACGACCCGGCCTCCGGCCTGGCCGATGCCGAGCTCATGGCGCGCGAGTTCCCCGACCTCGACAGCTGGCACCCGTGGGCGCTGGAAGCCGACGCCGCCGTGGACCTGGCGCTGGCCTGCGAAGCGGCCGGCCGCGAAGCCGACGCGCGCATCGGCAATTCCGATGGCGCCTCGATGGGCCGCCACGCCAGCCTGTCGGTCTACGCCAACTCGCATGGTTTCATCGGCCGCGAGCGCGGCACCTCTTATTCGATCAGCTGCGCGTTGATCGCCGGCCAGGGCGAGGGCATGCAGCGCGATGGCTGGTACAGCAGCGCGCTGGCCCGCGAGGACCTGCAGTCCCCGCAGGCCATCGGCCGCCGCGCGGCCGAGCGCACCGTGGCGCGCCTGCAGCCCCGTTCGCTGCCGACCGCGCAGCTGCCGGTGATCTTCGCCCCGGAGGTCTCGCGCTCGCTCATCGGCCACCTGCTCGGCGCGGTCTCCGGCGGGGCGCTGTACCGGCGCGCCAGCTTCTTGCTCGATAGCGTTGGCCAGTCGCTGTTCCCCAACTGGCTGGACATCGACGAACGCCCGCACCTGCGCCGCGGCCTGCGCTCGGCCGCGTTCGACGGCGACGGCGTGGCCACGCGCGATTCGGCGCTGGTCACCGGCGGCGTGCTGCAGCGCTACGTGCTCGGCAGCTATTCGGCGCGCCGGCTCGGCCTGCAGACCACCGCCAATGCCGGCGGCGTGCACAACCTGCGCGTGTCCTCGAATGCGAAGGACCTGGCCGAACTGATCGCCGGGCAGTCGCGCGCGCTGCTGGTGACCGAGCTGATGGGGCAGGGCGTCAACGCGGTGACCGGCGACTATTCGCGTGGCGCCGGCGGCTTCCTCATCGAGAACGGGGCGATCAGCCACCCGGTCGACAACGTCACCATCGCCGGCAACCTGCGGGAGATGTTCCAACGCATCGCGGCGGTCGGCGCGGACATCGACACCCGCTCGCACATCCACATCGGCAGCGTGCTGGTGGACGGCATGACCGTGGCCGGCGAGGGCTGAGCCAGCCACACGTCTTGACAGGATCGGGGCCGCCCGCCGACAGTGCCAGCGCCCTCTCATGCCAAGGAACGAACGATGAGCGAATATGACACTTCCGCGTCTCCCCCGCCGCCGCCGGTGACCACCGCCGCGCCGCAGGAGGAACGCACGCTGGCGCTGGTCGCCCACCTGCTGGGGATCCTGACCTGGTTCGTCGGCGCGCTGGTGATCTGGCTGATCAGCAAGGACGCCAATCCGTCCAAGCCGTTTGCCACCGACCAGTCCAAGGAAGCGCTGAACTTCCAGATCACCATCGCCATCGCCTACGTGGCCTGCTTCATCCTGACGCTGGTGTCGTTCGGCCTGCTGTCCTTCCTCGGTTTCCTGGTGTGGATCGCCAACGTGGTGTTCTGCATCCTGGCCGCGGTGAAGGCCAACAACGGCGAGACCTATCGCTATCCGGTCACGCTGCGCCTGATCAAGTAATCGCGTCCTTCGATGGACACGCAAAAGGCCCGGCATCCGCCGGGCCTTTTGTTTTGCCTGTCAGTGCCGTGGCGCGGCTCAGTGGCCGCGTTCGACCGCCAGCCGCGCCAGCGCCGCCAGCGGCGCGGCGGCATCGCCTTCACCGGCGAGCGCCGCATGCATCTGTTCGCTGAGCGTGGCCAGGTGCGCGCGCGCACCGTCCATGCCGAGCAGCGCCGGGAAGGTGGATTTGTTCTGCGCCGCGTCCTTGCCGGCGGTCTTGCCGAGCTGCGCGGAGTCGGCCTCGATGTCGAGGATGTCGTCGCGCACCTGGAAGGCCAGGCCGAGCGCGGCGGCGAAGCCGTCCAGCCGGGCCAGCGTGGCCGTATCCGCGCCGCCCGCCAGCGCGCCCATCCGTACCGAGGCACGGATCAGCGCGCCGGTCTTCAGTTCGTGCATGGCGGTGAGCTGTTGCAGGCTCTGCTGGCGGCCGGTGGCGTCGATGTCCAGCGCCTGCCCGCCGCACATGCCGGCCGCGCCGGAAGCGCGCGCCAGGGTGCGCAGCCAGGCCACGCGCAGGGCGTCCGGCGCGGGGCTGTCGGCCAGCACTTCGAAGGCGCGGGTCTGCAGCGCGTCGCCGGCGAGGATCGCGGTGGCTTCGTCGAAGGCGATGTGCACGGTGGGCTGGCCGCGGCGCAGGGCGTCATCGTCCATGGCCGGCAGGTCGTCATGCACCAGCGAATAGGCATGGATCAGTTCGACCGCCGCGGCCGGGGCATCCAGCAGCGCCTCCTCGGCGCCGAGCAGGTGGCCGGCGGCGTAGACCAGCAGCGGGCGCATGCGCTTGCCGCCGCCGGTGGCCGCATGGCGCATCGCCGCGTGCAGGCGCTGCGGCGCGGTGGCCGCGTCGGGCAGGCAGGTGTCGAGGAACGCTTCGCTGCGCGCGCGCCAGCGCCCGAAGCGCTCAGCCGCCATGGAGCGGGGCGTCGAAGGGTTCGGCGTCTTCCGGGCGGGCCGGGTCGGTCAGCAGCTTCACGCGCAGCTCGGCCTGTTCCAGCGCCTGCTGGCACTGGCGGTACAGGCCGACGCCGCGCTCGTAGGCGGCGAGCGACTGTTCCAGGCTGAGGTCGCCGGCTTCCATCTTGGCGACCAGCTGTTCGAGTTCTTCCAGCGACTGCTCGAAGCGGGCGACCGGCGAGGTCTCTGGGGGGGACGTCTTGGGCATGCGTAAAGTGTGCGCGGCAGGGCCGGAAGGGTCAATTCACACGCGTGGCGGCTGCCAGGTGAGGTGCGCGCCGCGCGCCCGCAGCCAGGCTGAGAGGTCGGCCGAAAGCAGGGTATCGCCGGCCGCCAGCAGTGTCTGGTCGTCCCACAGCAGCGGCAGGGCGAAACGCTGCCACGGCGGGATCGCCGCGTCTTGCAACAGGTGCTTGAGCGGATGCGAATGCGCGCGGCCCGGCAGGCGCAAGCGTTCGCCACCGCGGCGGGCGCACACCCTGAGCGGGGCCTCGAACCCTTCGGCGCCATGCAGCGCGAGCTGCCCGCCATCGGGCAGGGCGAGGGGCGCGTGGCCGTCCCACGCGACGGACCAGTCGGCCGGCCACGGCGATTCGGGCGGCAGCAGGTGCAAGTGGTCGCGCCAGCGCCGGATCTCGACGCCATGCCACGCGAATCGCGCGCCATCGGCGGCCGGCAGCACCTGCGCTTCGATCGCGGCGACGCCCTGCGCCGGTAGCGGAGGCGCGTCGAACTGCCCCACCCAGCGCCGCAGCAGGCGCGCGCGCTGGGCGGGCGGCTCGCGGCGCAGCGCCTCCAGCGCCAGCGGGCCGTCGGTGGCATGCGCGGCCAGCCACGCTTCTTCGCGCAGGCCGAGCAACGCGCTGGCCTGTCCACTCAGCGCGGCGCTGGCGGCGAACGCGGCGTCGGCGTGCGGCCAGCGCTGGCGCAGCAGCGGGAGCAGCTGGTGGCGCAGGAAGTTGCGATCGTGGTGCAGGTCGGTATTCGCCGGGTCTTCGATCCAGCGCAGCGCATGCGCCTGGCCATGGGCGAGCAGCGCCGCACGCGGCACCGACAGCAGCGGCCGCCACAGCTGGCCGGCGGCGAACACGCGTTGCGAGTGCATCGCCGCCAGCCCCTCCGGGCCGGAGCCGCGCAACGCGCGCAGCAGGAAGGTTTCGGCCTGGTCGTCGCGGTGGTGGGCGAGCGCCAGCCATTCGCCGGCTTGCAGGCTGGCGGCAAAGGCGGCGCGGCGTGCGGTGCGTGCCGCGCCTTCCAGGCCCAGGCCGCTGTCGATGTCCACGCGGACGTGGCGCACTTCCAGCGCGATGTCCAACGCCGCGCAGAACGCGGTGCAATGCGCCTGCCAGGCATCGGCGTCTGCGTGCAGGCCATGGTGGACGTGCAGCGCGCGCAGGCCGCGTGCGCGGTAGTCGGGCAGGGCGGCCAGCGCGTGCAGCAGCACGCTCGAATCCAGCCCGCCGCTGAGCGCCACGCAGACCGGCCCCGGCGCCTGCGCGGGCAGGTGCGCCAGGACGTCGGTCGCGGCGCTCATCGCGCGCTCCGGCGGCCCGCGCGGGTGGCGCGGGCCGGGAGGTTGCGCGGGGATGTCGGCAAGCGGACCGGGTTCACCCGGTCATTGTGCCGCCTTGCGCTCGAAACTTTCCGGCTTCGGCAGGTCCACCGGCACGCCGTCGGCGTTGCAGGTGCCGGCCGCGCACAGGCGCTGGCGCAGCTTCGGCGTGGCCTGGACGATGACGTGGTAGATCACGTTCTCTTCCAGCGTGCCGCGGAACGCCTGGCTGCCCGGGCCGGTGGCCCAGATGCCGACGTCTTCGCCACCGTGGGTTTCCGCCTTCAGAGGCACCAGGCTTTCCTGCATGTACGCCGGTGCTTCGGTATCGACGTGGGTCAGGTCGGGGCGGCCCTGCACCGGCTCCACGCTGCTCGGCTCGTGGTTGAACTTCTTCGGGCCGGCCGGCTGCGCGTTGCTGGCGCCGGTGTAGCCCGGGCCGTTGGCGTAGCTGAGCGTGGTGTAGGGCTGGCCGTTGAGGTCGCGCGCGTACTGGCTGCGGTCGCCGTCTTCGCCGCCGAGGCCGCGCACCTTGCCCAGGATCGGGTTGCCGCGCACCGGGTAGCCGACGAAGTTCAGCGTGTGCGAGTGGTCGGCGGTGACGATGATCAGCGTGTCGGCCGGCGCGGTTTCCACCGCCGCGCGCACCGCGTCGGAGAGCGAGACGGTTTCGTCCAGCGCGCGGAATGCGTTGCCGGCGTGGTTGGCGTGGTCGATGCGGCCGCCCTCGATCATCAGCACGAACCCGTTGGGGTCGCGCGACAGCGTGCGGATCGCGGTACGGGTCATTTCGGTCAGGCTGGGCTCGCCCTGCGGGCCCTGCTTGCGGTCGTGGTCGAACTGCATGTGGTCCGGCTCGAACAGGCCCAGCAGCGCCGGGGCGTCCTGCGCGGCCTGTAGCTGGCCCTCGTTCCACACATAGCGGCCCTGCGGGTGCTGCTGCTGCCATTCGGCGATGAGGTCGCGGCCGTCCAGGCGCAGGCCGACCTTGTCGTCGTACTCCGGGTCGCGCTCGCTGGCCGGCATCAGCTCGGTGCGGCCGCCGCCCATCACCACCTGCGGGCCACGGCCGTAACGCTGCGCGGCGATCAGCTGCTGGGCGATATCGCGGCAGCCGGCGGCCTGGGCGGCCTCCGGCACGTCGGCGTCGCTTTCCCAGTTGCGCTCGGGCGTGTGTGCGTAGGTGGCCGCCGGCGTGGCGTGGGTGATGCGCGTGGTGGTGACGATGCCCGTCGCCATGCCGGCGCTGTCGGCCAGGGTGAGCCAGCTCAGCAGGCCCTTGCCCAGGCTGTCGGCGCAGCCGTCGCGGCTGCCGGCGCTGACGCCGATCGCGCCCATGTGGGTCTTCACGCCGGTGGAGATGGCGGTCATGGTGCCGGCCGAATCGGGGGTCTGCGAATCGGTGTTGTAGGTCTTGCTGAAGGCGGTGGCGGGGAACTGCTCCCACGAGAGCAGGTTCTCTTCGCCCGGGCCGCCCTTGCGCTGGCCATCGAGGATGCGCGCGGCGGCCACGGTCGTCAGGCTCATGCCGTCGCCCAGGAACAGGATGACGTTCTTCGCCTTGCCGGCCATGGCGCCGTTGGCGGCCGCGCGGGCGGCGCCGCTGCGGTACCACCATTGCGGGGTTTCCTGCTGCGGGTGCTGGATCGGCGGCACGTCGACCGCGGTGACGGCGCTGGCGCGGGTGGGCGAGGAGGTGCTGGCGCAGGCGGCCAGCAGCAGGGTGGACAGCAGGCCGAGCGCGGGCAGGCGCGGATCGAAGGCGCGGTGCTTCATGAGGGAGGACGACTCTCGCGGGAAACCGGCCCCCATTATGAACGGGCAAGCGCTTCATCCGGGTGACACGGCGACACCAGCACGCCGGTGTTCCAATGGTGGCGTCGTCCGGCGCGGCGGGATCGGCTAAGGTGCCGTGATCCTGTTTTGAAGTCCGCCGATGAAATTGGTCTCCGCCTGGTTCCGCATTCCTTTCTGGCAGCGCGTGGTCGCCGGCTTCGTGCTCGGCGCGCTCGCCGGCTGGGCCTTCGGGCCGGCCGCCAAGACCTGGTTCGAGCCGCTGGGCGACCTGTACGTCACGCTGATCAAGATGATCGCCGTGCCGCTGGTGTTCTTCGCGGTCATCAACGCGATCTCCGCGCTGCACGGGCAGAAATCGGTGGCCGCGCTCGGCGGGCGCACCTTCCTGTGGTTCATCGCCACCGCGGCGATGGCGGTGTGCGTGGGCCTGGCGGTAGGCACGCTGATGCAGCCGGGCGCCGGCCACTTCGGCCTGAGCGTGGATTCGCAGTGGACCCCGCGCGATGTCCCCAGCCCGGTGAAGGTGCTGATGGACGTGGTGCCGTCCAACCCGTTCTATGCGCTGACCGGCATCGGCACGCGCACCAACGCGGCCGGCGAGACGGTGCTGGCGGCGGGCCGCGGCTCGATCCTGCCGGTGATCTTCTTCGCCGCGCTGCTGGGCTTTGCGATGGTCAAGCTCGGCGAGCGCGTGGCCGAGGCGCGCAAGCTGGTTGGGCAGATGAGCGAGATCATGATCCAGGTCACCCGCTTCGTGCTGGAGGTGACCCCGATCGGCACGTTCGGCCTGATCGCCGGCCTGGTGGGCGCCTACGGTTTCGAGAAGCTGCTGCCGTTCGGCAACTTCGTGCTGGCGCTGTACATCGCCTGCGCGTTCCACATCGTGTTCGTCTACGGCAGCCTGCTGCTCGCGCACGGCCTGAACCCGCTGAAGTTCTTCCGTGGCGCCGCGCCCGGCATGCAGGTGGCGTTCGTGTCCTCGTCGAGCTTTGCCGCGATGCCGGTGGCGATGCGCTCGATCACCCACAACCTGGGCGTCAACAAGGATTACGCCGCCTTCGCCGTGCCGCTCGGCGCGAGCATCAAGATGGACGGCTGCGGGGCGATCTACCCGGCGCTGTGCGCGGTGTTCATCGCGCAATACACCGGCGTGCCGCTGACCGCCGACCAGTATTTCGTCGTGCTGATCGCCTCGGTGCTGGGCAGTTTCGGCACCGCCGGCGTGCCGGGCACGGCGGTGGTGATGGCCACCGTGGTGCTGAGCGCGGCCAACCTGCCGCTGGAAGTCATCGGCTACCTGTACGCGATCGACCGCGTCCTCGACATGATGCGCACGATGACCAACGTCACCGGGCAGATGCTGGTGCCGGTGCTGGTGGCCAAGGAAACCGGCCTGCTCGACAAGCAGGTGTACGAGCTGGCTTCCAGCAACGTGGGCGTGGAGGACGTGCCGGGCGAAGGGCGCTCCTCGTGAGTGCGGGCGAAGGCTATCGCGTGGAGGCCTTCGCGCCTTCGCTGCACGATTACCTTCGCCTGCGCCAGGTCGCCGGGCTCTCGCCCAAGAGCGAGGCCGGTGCGCGCATCGGCCTGGCGCACACGTGTTTCGCCGTGCGCGTGGCGCACGGGGCGGAGATCGTCGGCATGGGCCGGGTGATCGGCGATGGCGGCTGCTTCTTCCAGATCGTCGATATCGCCGTCGAACCGGCGCACCAGGGCCAGGGGCTGGGCAAGGCGATCATGGCCGCGCTGATGGACTGGCTGCAGGCAAACGCGCCGGATCGCGCCTACGTCTCGCTGATCGCCGACGGCGCCGCGCGCCATCTGTATGCGCGCTTCGGCTTCGAGGAGACCGCGCCGGCCTCCGTCGGCATGGCCCGGCTGCTGCGCCAGGGTACGGTGTAACGCTGTAAAGCTGTAAAGCGGCGACTGTATCGCCACTGTTACGCCCGCGCCGAGCCAGGCGTGACAAGGGCCTCACCCGGATGAACGCGCGAAGGCAGGCGCCGAGGGCGCGCCTGCGCTGTAACAGCCGCGCCTTTGGTGCACCCCGCGAGTGCCACGCAAGTGCCTGAAAACAAAGGGCGCGCCCACTTGGCACGGTAGCTGCTCTTCTCCTCCCGCACGCACAGTGGGGGAGATCCCATGGAAAGCCCGACTTCGCGGCGGACGCCGCAGCTGCTGATCCTGGTGATCCTTTTCGCCAGTGCGCCTTGCCTGGCCGAAGACTTCCCGAAGATTCCGCAGGCCCAGGACCAGGGCAAGCCGATCGGCGCCGGTGCGCGCCAGGGCGTGTACGCCACGCCGGGCGAAATGACGCTGATCCGCGATGTCGCCACCCGCCCGGCCTACCGCGAGGCGCCCCCGGGCGTGGCCACCATCGCCAACCCCTCGCCGGTCCGCGAACTGGCCCGCACGCTGGGCACCGACGACGGCTTTGCCGAACTCACCGACGACGACTACGCCGCGATGGGCTCCAGCGCCGGCCCGCAAGGCATGCGCGGCGCGCAGGGCGGCAACGTCACCACCGTCGAGCGCATGACCGGCAGCGCGGTCAGCGGCACGCTGGGCCGCGTCGCGGGCAGCGACGGCCTGCTCAGCGGCAACAACCTCAGCCAGAGCATCAACGGGCCGGTCGGCGCGGTGGGCAACGCCACGCGCGGCATCGGCGACACGGTGATGGGGGCGCTGTCGCAGTTCCCGCTGGGCGTGCCGGCCAGCACCGGCAACGGGCCGGGGAACTGAGCCGTGCGCACTTACGTGCTCCTGGCCGCCGCGCTCGCCGCCACGCCCACGATGGCGATGGCGCAGTCGGGCGACGACTACGCGCAGATGCTCGGCTATCTCGCCGACAGCCGCATCGACGGCCGCGCGCTCTCCAACGCCAGCGGCGCCATCGCGGTGAACCAGGCCGCCGGCGACCTCAACCTGCAGGCCAACCTGCGCGCGCTGGCCAATGGCGGCCGCGCGCAGGCCCAGGTGCAGGCCATCCAGATCCACGCGGGCGACCGCTACGACACCCCCCTGCATGCGTCGGCCACCCTGGGTGGCGATGCGCTTTCGGGTGCCAGCGGCATCGCCTCGATCAACCAGGCCAGTGGCAGCGGCAACACGGAGCTCAACGCCGTCGCCGCCACCTTGGCCGACCAGGGCATACGCGAAACGAACGACGACACGCTCGCTTCGTTCGCGTCGGCAGGGGGGCAGGGCGAGGCCGCGGACGGCCAGCCCGGCGGTACCCGCAGCGTCGGCGTCGAGTCGACGGCGCTGCGGGGATTCGGCGGTGTCCTGCAACTCAATCAGATCGCGGGTTCCGGCAACGCGACAGGCAACCAGTTGAGCCTGTCCGTACAGAACCCGTGAGACGTACCACCACCCGATAGTCAGCACACACGAGAAGAGGGCACCATGAACGCGAATCACAAATGGACGGTACTCGCCATGGCGGTTTCCACGCTGGTCTTCAGCGCGGCGGCCAGTGCGGCAGACAACCAGAACAAGAGCGCCAACATCAACCACCTGCACAACGTGGTCGAGACGCGCACCAACACGAACACGAATACCAACACCAACACGAACACCAATACCAACACGAACACCAATACCAACGTCAACACCAACGTCGATACCGACGCGGACATCTACCTGGGCGTCGACGCGCAGGCCAAGCTCCGCCTCGATGCCGCCGCCAAGCTGCGCTATGACGGCAGCCGCACCGACGACGACACCAACATCTCGTACGACGAAACCCGCAACGTCGACGTCAACGAGCACTACAACGTCTCCGGCGACGAGAAGAAGGAAAAGAACAACCACGGGCAGGATGCCAACGTCGAGCGTGATTCGCGCCTGATGACTGACATCACCCTGACCGGCGATCCGACCGTCAGCGGCGACCTGGAGATCGATTCGGCGGCCACCGCGCTGATCGACAACCGCCAGATGGTGAGCGGGAACAAGGGCATCAACGACAAGCTGACCAACGACGCCTCGATCGGTGACGACGTGGCCTCGGAAGGCTCGGGCAACCTCGGCTTCAACGTCGCCGCCGGCGACAACAATGCCCAGGACAACGCCGCCGCGCTCTCCGCCGCCGACAGCAGCTTCACCTTCGGCATGGCCGACGCCGCCGTGTTCGTGAACCAGGGGGGGGCGGACAACACCACCATCAACAAGGGCGTGACCAACACCGCCGGTGCCGGCGACAACGCCTTCAGCGGCGCGACCGGCAACATCGGCGTGAACATCACCTCGGGCAACAACAACGAGCAGAAGAACGCGCTGTCGGCCTCGGTGGCCACCAGCCGCGTCGCCACCGCGGCGATCTCGTCCAACCAGGTCTCGGCCGGCAACTTCACCAAGAACGAAGGCACCGTCGAGAAGTACACCGATACCACCGAAGTCACCCTGCGCGGCAAGGTGCAGGGCTACACCGCGGCGGTCGGTTACGGCGGCTACGAGGGTGAAGCCTCGGGCAGCACCGCGAGCACCGGCAGCTCGTACCAGAAGGGCAACTTCTACCTGGATACCTGGTCGGGCAACACCCACACGGGTGGCAACCAGACCGGCCACATCGACGTGGACAACCAGATCCAGGGTGCGATCGCCAACCCGAACAAGCAGGGCGTGGGCGGCATCGCGTTCGACAACGACAGCGAAGGCACCTACGAGGGCACCGAGAGCGGTGACCTGGGCTTCGTGGAGCTCGGCGTGGCCGACCTCTATGCGCAGCTGAGCGGCACGGTGAAGACCAGCCGTTGGGTGGTGGTCGATGCGACCAACACGGCCTCGCTGTCCGGTTCGGCGTTCTCCAACGCCTCCGGCAACATCGGCGTGAACGTGTCCGCGGGCACCGGCAACCTGCAGGCCAACAGCCTGGCGCTGGCCGTGGCGCAGCCCTCGACGGGCACCCCGCCGCCGACCGGTGGCGGCGAGTAAGCCTGGCCGCATTCGCCGCGACGCGGCGTTGATGGAGCAACAAACCCGGCCATCCGCCAATGGCCGGGCCACCCCGGAAGCCCCCGTTCCAAGTCCCCCTGGGGCGGGGGCTTCCAACCTGGAACCCGCGCGAATGAACCGTCTGATCCTGTTGTGCCTGCTGCTGTGGCTGTGCCCGAAGGCGTGGGCCGGCGACGTGCCGTTTGCCGGCGTGCTGCCCAACGGCGCGCTGTACACCGGCCAGGTCGAAAGCATGCACGAGGCGCGCTATCGCTACCTGGTGCGGCAGCAGACCGACTACAGCTGCGGCGCCGCCGCGCTGGCCACCATCCTCAAGTACGCCTACCACCTGGACGTGGACGAGCACACCGTCATCGAAGGGATGATGGGCGTGTCCGATCCGCAGATCGTGCAGGAACGCGGCTTCTCGCTGCTGGACATCAAGCGCTACGTCGAGACGCTCGGCATGCGCGGCCGCGGCTACCGCATCAACGAAGACCGCCTGCGCAGCCTGCGCGTGCCCGGCCTGGTGCTGATGGACGTACGCGGCTTCCGCCACTTCGTGGTGCTCAAGCAAGTGCTCGGCGACCGCGTCGAGCTGGCCGACCCCATCCTCGGCAACCGCAACATCCCCTTGTCCGATTTCGTGGCGGCGTGGCCGTCGCGCGCGGTGTTCGTGGTCATCGGCAGTGACTTCGACCGCAACACCGTCCTGCTGCAACCCAGTACGCGTCCCAGTGCCCGCGCGTTGTACGCGCGCCAGGGGCCGATCACCGAAGCGGAGCTGGTCGACTTCGGCTTCACCCATGCCGACCTGTTCTGAAGGAGCGTTGCCATGAACAAGCCCAATCCCCTGCTGCTGGCCCTTGGAGCGGCCATGCTGCAACCGGCCATCCACGCCTGCGCGCAAGCCAGCGAGGAAGCGCCCGCCGCGCCCGGCCAGGGCATCAGCGAGATTTCCGACGACGAGCTGTCCACGATGCGCGGGCGCTACACGGTAGGCGACAACACCGTGGCCTGGTTCGGCGTGTCGATGATCTCCACCTGGCAGACCGCCACCGGGCAGATCCTGGAAAGCACGATGAAGGTGGCGATGGATTTCAGCCAGGGCAACAACACGCCCAAGGTGACCTTCACCCCGACCGTCAACATCACCCGCGCCGACGCGCCCGATCCCACCCCGGCGGCGACCGCGGTGGCCAGCGTGGCGCCGGCGCCCACCGCGCCGCAGACCAGCAGCGTGGCGCAGACCAGCGGCGAGCCGCAGCGCAGCGTCGATGCCAGCGGCCTGCAGAACGTCTCGGGCCTGGTGCAGAGCGTGCAGGTGGCCGGCGATGCCAACGCCGCCACCAACAACACCCAGCTCACCGTGCGCGAAGGCACCGCGCCGCAAACGCCGGCGGTCTCCGCGCCGGCCGGTACCACCAGCGTCACCGACGGCGCGGCCACCGCCAGCGCCAGCTATGCCAACGGCACCGCCGGCGTGCTGCTGCTGATTGCAGGGCAGGGCGAGGTGCAGCAGTGGATCCGCAACGGCAGCGTCGGCCAGAGCATCCAGCTCACCGGCGACGCGCAACAGATCAGCAACCGCCTGCAGCTGGACCTGGTCCGGCAGTCGGTTTCCAACAACCTGCCGCTGAACCAGAACGTCGCCCAGGCCATCACCCTGGCGCGCGGGATCGGCCCGGGCACCGGCCAGTAAGGCCATCACTGAAACCGCGCCGTGGCGGCGACGGGGGAGAACGTGCGATGCAAAGGATGATGCGGTACGGCGCGGCAGCAGGGGCGACCCTGGCCGCCTTGTGGGGCGGCACGGCGGCGGCGCAGCAGGCGCCGGCACCGGCCCCCGTGGCCCCGGCGGTGAGCGCCGAAGATGCGGCCGACGTGCAGGAGCTGATGGCGCAGCTGGAAGCGCTGAAGGCCAACTACGCGCAGGAAGTGCGGCGGCTGCGCGAACTCGACGTGCAGGTGCAGGCGATGCAGGCCCGCCTGGCCGGCAAGACCGGCGCGGCCATCGCCCCGACCACCGCGACGGCAATGGCGCCCGCCGCCGCCGCCGCGGCGTCGGCCGAAGCGGCGTCCAGCGGCGCCAGCGGGCCGCCGCCGGCCGGTTATGCCAGCAGCACGGCGGAAGGCAAGCAGGCCAAGGAGGCTTCGCGGCGCAGCGTCAATGACGTCAAGCAACAACAGCAGGCGCTGTTCAACCAGAAGCTGACCATCGAAAACAGCCTCACCTACGCCCGCTACGACCGCAAGCTGCTCACGCTCAACGGCTTCCTGGCGCTGGATGCGATCTTCCTGGGCAACATCGCCATCGAGAACGTCGAATCCGATTCGCTGACCTACAACCTCGCCGCGCGCTGGGGCATCAGCCCGAATTTCACCCTCAACGTCGACATGCCGTTCCTGGAGCGCAAGACGGTGTACCAGAAGGGCGGCGCGGGCGGTTCGGCCGCGGCGATCGCGCAGGAAGAGACCACCGGCGGCGGCCTCGGCGACATCGCGGTAAGCGGCAACTACCGCCTGTTCCCGGAGCGCAACAAGATTCCGGAAACCGTGCTCACCTTCGGCGTCACCGCGCCGACCGGCCGCGAACCCTATGGCGTGGACTGGAAGGTGCTCGAGCGCGACGACGACCAGTTCATCCGCTTCGCCGTGCCGAGCAAGCAGCCCACCGGCAACGGCGTGTGGCAGGCGAATATCGGCCTGTCGGCGGTGAAGACGGCCGACCCGGCGATCCTGTTCGCCAACATCGGCTACATCTATTCGTTCAAGCGCAGCTTCGACGACATCGACAGCAACCCGGATACGGTCAACCCCGGTTCGGTGCGCCTGGGCGATTCGTACTACTTCGGCGCCGGCGTGGCGTTCGCGTTCAACGAGCGCACCAGCTTGAGCATTTCCTTCAGCGACAAGCTCAGCGCCCGCGCCTCCACGCGCTACCAGGGCGGGCAGTGGGTGAAGGTGATCGGCAGCGACGCCAACGCCGGCACGCTGAACTTCGGCGTGACCTATGCATTGAACTCGCACGCCACGCTGGTGAGCCTGCTCGGCGTGGGCCTGACCCCGGATGCGCCGGACTTCAGCCTGGCGTTCAAGGTGCCTTACATGCTGTGAGGCATCCGACAGCGCGCCACCCCGTGAAGCCACCCGCGAGGGTGGCTTCTTTCATTCGCGGCCTTCGAGCGGCACGCCGTGCTTGCGGCACAGCCGGTACACGGTGACCCGCGAGACCTGCATGCGCCGCGCGCAGGCGCTGACGTTGTACTGGCTCTGCTTGAGGTTGTGCAGCAGGGCGTCGCGCTCGGCCTGGTCGCGGGCCTGGCCGAGGTGGTCGCGCGGAGTCGGGGCGGCGTGCGCCAGTTCCAGGTCCGCATCGGAGATCAGCTCGTGCTCGGCGATCACCGCCGCGCGCTGCACGCGGTTGAGCAGTTCGCGCACGTTGCCCGGCCAGTCGAAAGTCGCCATCGCCTGCAGCGCCTGCGGGGTGAAGCCGCGCGCGCGGGTGGTGTGCTGGGCACGGAAACGGTCGAGGAAGTGCTGGGCGAGCAGGGCGATGTCCGCGCCGCGCTCGCGCAGCGCCGGCATCGGCAGGCGCAGCACGTTGAGCCGGTAGTAGAGGTCGCGGCGGAAGCGGCCGGCTTCCACCGCCTGTTCGAGTTCGACATGGGTGGCGGCCAGCACGCGCACGTCCACCTTCACCGGCTGGTTGCTGCCCACGCGCTCGATGGTGCCTTCCTGCAGCACGCGCAGCAGGTTGGTCTGCGCATCCAGCGGCAGGTCGCCGATCTCGTCCAGGAACACCGTGCCGCCGCTGGCGGTTTCGAACAGGCCCAGGCGGCGCTGCGAGGCGCCGGTGAACGCGCCGCGCTCATGGCCGAACAGTTCGGATTGCACCAGGCTGGCGGGCAACGCGCCGCAGTTCACCGCCACGAAGGCGCGGTGCCCGCGCGCGGACAGTTCGTGGATTGCACGCGCCGCCACTTCCTTGCCGGTACCGGTCTCGCCGGTGACCAGCACCGGCAGTTCCACCGGCGCGTACTTGCGCAGCTTGGCGTGGGTGGCGCGCATGATCGAGCTGTCGCCGATCAACGCTTCCACGCCGTGGCGCGGTTCGGGCGAGGTGGGCGTTTCGAGCAGGCGCAGCGCCTGCACGATGCGGCGCGGATCCAGCGGGCTGGGGAAGGTTTCGATGCAGTGGTCGAGCAGGTGGCCGATCGCGTCGTCGTCGTTGGCGCCGGCCGGGGTGACCGCCATCAGCGAGAGGTAGCCATGCGCGTCGAGCAGGCGCCGCACGCGCGCGAGGTCGGCGCCGTTCTCGCGCAGGTCGACCAGGCCGACGACCAGGTCGTCGCTGCGCAGGCCGATGCCGGCGTCGTCGTCGCGCTCGACGATGCGCAGCCGCCAGCCGGCGGCGGCGAGCATTTCGCGCTCCTGCGCCTGTGGCCGGCCGAACCAGATGACGCAACGCCGGGTGAAGTCAGGTATGGCTGCCATGCACTTCCTGCCACGCTTGTAGCTGCGCGGGCGGAGCGCTGGAGCCACTCTGTTGCGTTCCGGCCAGGCCGCCCCCTGTCCGGTCGATGCCCGGGCCCGCCCATGCGGTCCACGGCACATCGCCTGGCGTCGCCCTTGCCGGAGCCCCCGGGGGCGAACACATCTGTCAACGCGGGTTCTGGAACAGACCGGACAGCGGGGTGCCCGTAGCGGCATGGCACACTGGCGCCTCGTGAATCTGGAGGCCAGCCGTGAGTGGCGAGCAACGCGAATTGAATTTCCGGTTCCTGGCTGAACCGAACGACGTGAATTTCGGCGGCAAGGTGCATGGTGGCGTGGTCATGAAGTGGATCGACCAGGCCGGGTTCGCGGCGGCCAGCGGCTGGAGCAGCCGCTACTGCGTGACGGTGGCGGTGGGCGGCATCCGCTTCGTGGCGCCGATCCTGATCGGCGACGTGGTGACGGTGTCGGCCAAGCTGGTCTACACCGGGCGCACCAGCATGCATTTCGCCCTCGACGTGCGCGCGCGCAGCCCCACCGGTGGCGCCTCGCGGTTGTGCACCCACTGCATCATCGTGTTCGTGGCGATGGGCGATGACCACGCCACGCCGGTGGAGGTGCCGAGCTGGCGCCCGGATACCGAGCAGGACCAGCGCCTGGCCGAGTACGCGCTGAAGGTGATGGAGCTGAGCAAGGGCATCGAGGACACCATCGCGCAGTACCAGCACAGCTGAGGCCCGGCGAGCGGGCAAAAAAAGGCCGCGCGATGCGCGGCCTCTCTTCGTGGTGCTTTAGTCCGCGCTTACAGCACGCGGCGGGCCTGCACGAACTTCTCGCTCCAGTAGCCGCTGGCCAGCGTGTCGATCTGCACGTCCTTGCCGCGGCTCGGCGCGTGCAGGAAGCGGCCTTCGCCGACGTAGATGCCGACATGGTCCACGCGGCCGCGACGGCCGAAGAACACCAGGTCGCCGGCGGTGAGGGCGTTGCGGTCCTTGATCAGCGCGGCGGCGTCGTCACGGGCCATCTCGCGCGAGACGCGCGGCAGCTCGATGCCCAGGGCGGTCTTGAACACGTAGCCGACCAGGCCGCTGCAGTCGAAGCCGTCCGGCGAGGTGCCACCCCAGCGGTACGGAGTACCCAGCAGGCCCATGGCGCGCTTGAGGATGCTCTGCACCTGGCCGTCGTTGACGGCGATCTCGGCGCGGTCGGCGGCGCTCTGCGAAACGTCGTAGTTGGCCAGCAGGCGGCTGAGATCGCCAGCGAACATGGCCGAACGATCCATCAGCGGAATGGTGTCATTGCCGGCCAGGCGGGGCAGCAGGGCGGCCAGGGTCGCCGTGGCGGCGGCGTCGGCGCGGCTGCGCGGGGCGGCAGGGGAAGCGGTGTCCTGCGGGGCAGCGACATCCGGGGCGGGGGCGGCGGCCTTGTCCGCGTTCTGGGCCAGAACCGGGGCGGCAGCCAGCAGCAGCACGGAGGCGCAGAGCAGGCGGAGCGGTTTCTGGAAAGAGAAACGCGGGGTGAAGATTGGGTCGTCGGTCGTCACGCGGGAATCACATTGCGGCAGGCGATGCGCGATGATGCCCCGGTGAAGGGTGTGTGAGGTTCAATTTCCGTTAAAATTTCGTTTTATGTGACGTGCGTCCGATCACAGTTCAGTGCAGGACCCGTTTCGCACCACTGTAATGATCCCGCCAGTAGACCCCGTCGAGGGTGTCCAGGCGGACGGTTCCGCCGGTGCTGGGGGCGTGCACGAACCGCCCTTCGCCGACATAGATGCCCACGTGCGACACGCTGCCGCGGCTGCCGAAGAACACCAGGTCCCCGGCCGCCAGACGCTCCGGGGCGATCTTCGGGCCCTGCAGGGCGGCCAGCTCGGAGGAGCTGCGGGGCAGCCGCAGGTCGAGCATGTCGCGGTAGACGTAGGTGACCAGGCCGCTGCAGTCGAACCCGCCTTCCGGGGTATTGCCGCCGTAGCGGTAGGGGGTGCCGACCAGCCCCAGGGCCCGCATCAACACCGCGTTGGCGGCGGCCGGGTCGGCCGGGGCGACCTGCGGCCACACCCGCGGCGCGGGCGCGGCGGCCTTGCGCGGCGGCGGGTGGCTGGCGCAACCGGCCAGCACGGTGGCCAGCACGAGCAGGACGGGGAGGGCGAGGCGCCGCCAAGGCATGGCGGACGGGGGCGGCACGGCTGGCTTGTTCTGCATCGAGCCCGGATAATGCGCGGTTTGAATGGCCGCCATCATGGCGGCGACCCCGGCGGCCGACAAGCCGTCCCACCGCCTGCCACCGGGCAGCCTCAAAGCCAGAGCCATCATGAAGATCGAAAAAGACCGCGTCGTCCGTTTCCATTACACCGTCTCGGAGGTCGGCCAGGCGCCGATCGAGAGCTCCAAGGACCGCGAGCCGCTGGCGATCCTGGTCGGCCACGGCAACATCATCCCGGGCCTGGAGAAGGCGATGATGGACAAGGAAGCCGGCGAGAACATCAGCGTCGATGTCCCGGCCGCCGAAGCCTACGGCGAGCGCCGCGAGGGCCTCGGCCAGCGCGTGCCCAAGAAGCACTTCGGCAACACCAAGCTGGCCCCGGGCATGCAGGTCGTGCTGCAGACCAACTTCGGCCCGCGCGCGGTCACCGTCGAGAAGGTCGGCATGAGCGTGGTCGACGTGGACCTCAACCACCCGATGGCCGGCAAGGACCTGCACTTCGACGTGGAGATCGTGGAAGTGCGCGAGGCCAGCGCCGAGGAAGTCGAGCACGGCCACGTGCACGGCGACGGCGGCCACGCCCACTAAGCCCCGCCGGCTTTCCTTCGCGGCCCGCTTCGGCGGGCCGCGTGCGTTTTGCGGCCCCCGCAGGCCGCGCTAGGGTGACGCCATGAACACGCCCCGCCTGTCGCCGGTCGCCCCCGCCGAGCGCATCGTCCTGCTCGACGTCCTGCGCGGCTTCGCGCTGCTGGGCATCCTGCTGATGAACATCGAAGGCTTCGTCGGCCCGCTCAACAGCGCGCTGACCGGCGTGGACCCGGCGTTGTCCGGCGCCGACCGCATCGCCGACGCGCTGGTGTACTTCTTCGTCCAGGGCAAGTTCTACACGCTGTTCTCGCTGTTGTTCGGCATGGGTTTCGCGGTGATGTCCGGCCGCGCCGAGCAGGCCCGCCGCCCGTTCGTGCCGGTGTACCTGCGGCGCAGCCTGGGGCTGGCGGTGATCGGCCTGGTGCATGCGCTGCTGATCTGGTCTGGCGACATCCTGCTCAGCTACGCGCTGCTCTCGCTGCTCCTGCTCGCCTTCGCCGAAGCGCCGACGCGCTGGCTGCCGGCGCTGGCCCTGGTCGTGTACCTGTTCGCCTCGTGCTGGGTGCTGCTGTTCGGGGCGGTCGGCACGCTGATGCAGCACGACGCGGCGTTCCAGCAGCAGCTGGCGCAGGTCGGCACGCAATGGCAGCAGGCGGTGGAGGCGCAGCGGCAGGCGTTCGGAGCCGGCAGCTACGTGCAGGCCACGCTGCAGCGCGTGCACGACCTGGGTGAATCCATGAGCGGCTTGCTGGTCAACGGCCCGACCATGCTCGGCATGTTCCTGCTCGGCGCGTGGTTCCTGCGCAGCGGCGTGATTGCCGCGCCCGAGCGGCATGCGCGCCTGTTCGCGTGGCTGCGCTGGGGTGCGCTGCCGCTGGGCATCGCATGCATGGCGGCCAGCTACGCGATTTCGCCGTGGATGGACCCGGCCAGGCTGGACATGGCCGCCGCCGCCGGCTGGGCGCTGGGTTCGGTCGCCAACCTGCTGATGTGCCTGGGCTACCTGGCGTGGGTGACGCGCGCGGCGCATGCGCTGCGCTGGCTGGCCCCGGCCGGGCGCATGGCGCTGAGCAACTACCTGCTGCAATCGCTGGTGTGCACGTTGCTGTTCTACGGCTACGGCGCGGGCCTGTTCGAGCGGCTGCCGCGCGCGTGGCAGCTGCCGTTCGCGCTGGCGCTGTTCGCCGCGCAGGTGCTGCTGAGCCGCGCATGGCTGCGGGCGTTCCGCTTCGGCCCGGTGGAATGGCTGTGGCGCGGCTTCACCTACCTGCAGTGGCCGCCGTTGCGCCGGCGCAACGCGGTGGCGTGATCGCACGCCTGCCGCGACACGGCACGGCGCTCTACACTGCACCGGTGAGCATTCCCCAAGACGATGTCGTGGTGGTGGGCGGTGGCGCGATCGGACTGGCGTGCGCGCTGGCGCTGGTCGAAGCCGGACGCGGCGTGCGCGTGCTCGAGGCCGGCAGCGCCGGCGCGGCGACCTCGCACGGCAACTGCGGCACCATCACCCCCAGCCACGCGCCACCGCTCGCCGCACCCGGCATGCCGTGGCAGGCGCTGCGCTGGATGTTCACCCCCGACGCGCCGCTGTACGTGCCGCCGCGGCTGGATCCCGCGCTGTGGGGCTGGTTCGCCCGCTTCGTCGCGCGCTGCAATTCGCGGGACTGGCGGCGCAGCACGCTTGGCCGTGCCGCGCTGCTCAACGATTCGGCGCAGCGCCTGCACGAGTGGATCGCGCGCTACGACCTGGATTGCGAATACCACCAGGACGGCCTGGACTACGTATTCCGCGACGAGCGCAACTATCGCCACTACCTGCGCGAATGCGAGACGCTCGAAGCGCTCGGGGTACGCACGCAGGCCATCGACGGCGCGACGTATGCGGCCGAAGACCCGGCCTTCCGCGACGGCCTGGCCGGCGCGATCCGCTTTCCCGGCGACGGCCACCTGCGCCCCGACCGCTACACCGCCGGCCTGGCGCGCGCGCTGCGCGAACGCGGCGCGGAGATCGACGAGCAGGTACGCGTGGATGCGCTCGATCCCGATGCGCGCGGCGTGCGCATCACCACCTCGCAGGGCGTGCGGCAGGCGCGCGACGTGTTGATCGCCACCGGCCCGTGGTCGCCAAAGCTGGCGGCGATGGTCGGCCTGCGCCTGCCGGTGCAGGCGGGCAAGGGCTATTCGATCACCTACAGCCGGCCCGCCGTCGCGCCGAAACGGCCGGTGGTGCTGAAGGACCGCTGGGTGTTCGTCACCCCGTGGGAGAGCGGCCTGCGCGTGGGCAGCACGATGGAATTCTCCGGCTACGACACCCGCCTCAACGACACCCGCCTGGCCGCGCTGGAGCGCGCCGCCGCCGAGTACCTGCACGAGCCCGCCGGCGCGCAGGTGCAGGAGCGCTGGTACGGCTGGCGGCCGATGACCTTCGACGACCTGCCCGCGCTGGGTCGCGTGCCACGCCACGATCACGTCTGGCTCGCGGCCGGCCATGGCATGCTCGGCATCAGCATGAGCAGCGCAAGCGGACAACTGATGGCCGACCTGATGACCGGACGCACGCCGGCGATCGATCCCCAACCCTATCGCCCGGAGCGCTTCGCATGAGCCATGGCCACGACTACGACGTATTGGTGATCGGCGGCGGCTCGGGCGGGCTGGCCGCCGCGTTCCGCGCCGCGCAGCACGGTGCGCGCGTGGCGCTGATGGAGCCCGGTGAACTCGGCGGCACCTGCGTCAACATCGGTTGCGTGCCGAAGAAGGCGATGTGGCTGGCCGCCGACCTCGCCAGCAAGATGGAGCTGGCCGGCTCGATCGGTTTCGACGTCGCGCCGCCGAAGCTGTCGTGGAAGGAACTGGTCGCGCACCGGCAGGGCTACATCGCCAATATCCACGCCAGCTACCGGCGCCGCCTGGATGCCGACGGCATCGTGCTGATGCCGCAGCGTGGGCACCTGATCGACGCGCACACCGTGTCCTGCGCCGACGGCGTGCACACCAGCGCCGACCACATCGTCATCGCCACCGGCGCGCATCCGCTGCGCCCGCAAATCGAGGGCGCCGAGCTCGGCAGCGTCTCTGACGACTTCTTCAACCTGTGCGCCGCGCCGGAGCAGGTGGCGATCATCGGCGGCGGCTACATCGCCATCGAACTCGCCGGCCTGCTGCAGGCGCTCGGCAGCCGCGTGCACCTGTTCGTGCAGGGCAAGCAGCTGCTGGGGCGTTTCGATGCGGAAGTCACCGCGCAGCTGGCCGAGAACCTGCGCCAGCAGGGCGTGCGCGTGCATTTCGAATACCGCGCCAACCGCCTGTGGCGCGACGACGGCGGCGCGCTGCGCCTCGGCGGCACGGGCGAGTTGTGTGCCGACCAGCGCTTCGACCAGGTGTTCTTCGCCATCGGCCGGCGGGGTAACACGCGTGATTTGGGCCTGGAGAAGGTGGGCGTGGCGGTGGGCGAGCACGGCGAGATCCTCGTCGACGATTACCAGGACACCGCCGTGCCGAGCCTGCATGCAGTGGGCGACGTCGCAGGCAGGGTGGGGCTGACGCCGGTGGCGATCGCCGCGGCGCGCAAGCTGATGGATCGCCTGTACGGCGGCCAGCCCGAGGCGCGGCTGGATTACGACAACGTCCCCAGCGTGGTGTTCTCGCACCCGCCGCTGGGCGCGGTCGGCCTGGCCGAAGAGGAGGCGCGCGAGCGCTACGGCGACCAGGTGCGCGTGTACACCACCAACTTCCGCCCGATGCTGCACGCCTTGGCCGATTCGCCGCAGCGCAGCCTGTTCAAGCTGGTGTGCGTGGGCGAGGAGGAGCGCGTGGTGGGCGTCCACCTGCTCGGCGAAGGCGCGGACGAAATGCTGCAGGGTTTCGCGGTGGCGCTGAAGATGGGCGTCACCAAGCAGCAGTTCGACGACACCGTGGCCATCCACCCGACCTCTTCGGAAGAAGTGGTGTTGATGCGCTGAGGCCACGCGCGCGGCACACTGGCCGCCCGCGTCCCGCGAGAAGCCGCCGATGCCCACCGCCCGCAAAGTCCCCGCCCCGCGCGTGGCGCCGAAGAAGGTCGTCGGCGCGCCCAAGCCGGCGCCGATGCCGGCCGACGAAGCGAAGCTGCGCATCCTGCGGGCGATCCGCGCGATCCCGGCCGGGCAGGTGGCCGGCTATGGCGAAGTCGCCGCGCGTGCCGGGCTGCCGGGGCGGGCGCGGCTGGTCGCGCGGGTGCTGGGCGGCAACGAAGATCCCGACCTGCCATGGCACCGCGTGCTGCGTTCGGATGGCCGCATCGCCATGCCGGAAGGCTCGCGCGGCTGGCGCGAGCAGAGCCAGCGGCTGCGCGCCGAGGGCGTGCGGGTCGAACGCGGGCGCGTGAAGCGCGCCCCACCGGCGAAGACGCTGGACGCGGCCCTGTGGGGGCCGCCGCAGGGCTAGCGGCTATGATGGGGGCGGTTCCCAAGGATGCCCCCATGTTCCAGCGCCTGCCCACCGTCACCAAGGCCCTGCTGATCGCCAACGGCCTGATGTTCCTGCTGCAATGGGTGCTGGGCGATGCCCTGGCGCCGCTGATGCTGTGGCCGGTGAGCGAGGGTGGCTTCGATCCGTTCTCGCCGGGGCAGAACTTCCAGGTCTGGCAGCTGCTGACCTACGGGTTCCTGCATGGCGACTTCATGCACCTGTTCTTCAACATGTTCGCGCTCTTCATGTTCGGCGCGCCGCTGGAGCAGACCTGGGGCGAAAAGCGCTTCCTCACCTATTACCTGGTGTGCATCATCGGCGCCGGCCTGTGCCAGCTGGTGGTGGGCTGGTGGACGCTCTCGCACGGCGGCGATGCGTACCCGACCCTGGGCGCCTCGGGCGCGGTGTATGGCCTGCTGTTGGCCTACGGCATGTTGTTCCCGAACCAGCAGATCATGCTGCTGTTCCCGCCGATCCCGATGAAGGCACGCACGTTCGTGATCGTGTTCGGCGTGATCGAACTGCTCTCGGGCTTGAACGGCTGGCAGCCGGGCGTGGCGCACTTCGCGCACCTGGGCGGCATGCTGTTCGGCTGGTTGCTGATCCGCTATTGGCGCGGGCAGCCGCCGTTTGGCCGGCGCGGGCCCAAGCCGCCGCACCTGCGCCGGGTGAAATAAGCCCGCGCGTTCCTACGCGGGGTGCTCCAACAAAGAAGGGCGCGGATCACTCCGCGCCCTTCTCATTGCCTTGAAGCCTTGGCTCAGCGCCAGATCTTCAGCTGCTCCGCGTCGGTGCGCTGCATCGGCTGGCCGGCCTTGCACTGGAACGTGGCACCGAACTCCGGCAGGTTCGACAGCGGCCCGTTGACGCGCCACTGGCCCGGTGCGCGGATATCCGTGGCCGCGCGCTGCACCGCTTCGTTCGGCGCGACCTGCTGCGCCCACAGCCCGGCCCATGCATTGAAGAACGCCTGGCGGCTGGCCACCGGCGCGTTCGGCTGCGCGGCATTGAACGCCTGCCACGCCAGCTCCACGCCCACCTGGTCGGCGAGGTTGGATTCGGCGGTCAGCGTGCCGTTGACCTTCGTGTTCGGCACGCCCGGGTACGGATAGGCGTTGAACTGCGTGGCGATGCGGTTGGTCAGCTCGGTCCAGGCGGTCTTCTCGGCCGGGCTCCACCAGCTGCGCAGCTGGCCCTGCGCATCGACCAGCGCGCCCTTGGCGTCGATGGCGCGGGTGATCTCGCGGGCCACCAGCGCACCGTAGGCGCCGTACTGCGCGGCGGGCTCGCCATTGCCGAACACCGGCGGCTGCAGCACCGCGGCGGTGACGATCAGGCGGTTCTGCGCGATGTCATAGGCCAGCGCCGGCTGCTGCGGCAGCACGTCCCAGCGGCGGTCGGCGTTGCCCTTGCCGATGCGCTTCATTTCCTCGCGGTGGCGCCAGGTCGAGGCGATCAGCATGTTGCCGCCGAAGCTGCCGCGGCCCATCGGCTGCACGCTGTAGTCGAGGTCGCGGCGCGGCGCGCCGATCTCGATCTTCATCGCCTGCAGCTTGGCCTTGGCTTCTTCCACGACCGGCCCGTTGCCCCAGCCGGTACGGGCGAGCGCGGCGACCTGCGCCTCGCGGATCTGGTCGGCGATCACCGCGGCCTGGCGGCGGTTGTCGGCGGTGAGGTAGCGCTCGACGTACTCGTGGCCGAGCATCGGGCCGGCGGCGACGTTGATCGCGTCCAGCACCTGCTGCCAGCGCGGCGGCGGCAGGGTTTCGCCGCGCAGCAGGCGGCCGCGGAAGCCACCTTCGGCATCACGGAAGCTCTTGGACAGGTACGGGGCCATCGAATCGCCCACGCGCCAGCGCAGGTAGGCCTTCCACTGTTCGGGCTTGAGGCTGGCGACCATCGCGTCGAGCTGCTTGAAGTAGCCCGGGTCGGCCATCGAGACCAGGTCGTCGTTGACGGCCTGCGCCTTGAGGAAATCGCCCAGCTGCAGGTTGCGGTACTGCTTGGTGATGTCCTTCACCGCGACCGGCGCGTAGTTGTTGAACGGGTTGTTGACGTCGGCGACCGGCTTGGCGGCCTTGGCCAGCAGGGTTTCGATCTGGATGACCGAGACGGTGTCGGCGTCCAGCTGCGCGGCCGGGGTACCGGTCAGCGCGAGGATCTGCTTGACGTAGGCGCGGTAGCGGCCCATCAGCGCGACGGTGTCGGCATCGGTGCGGGTGTAGAACGCCGGGTCCGGCAGGCCCATGCCGCCCTGCATGAAGTAGCCGATGTGGCGGTCGAGCGCCTTCAGGTCGACGTCGGGGCTGAAGTTGAAGGCCACCGGGATGCCGACCTGGTGCAGGGCGGCGATCGAGGCCGGCACGTCCTTGGCCTTCTTGATGGCGTCGATGCGCGAGAGCAGCGGGGCGATCGGCTGCGAGCCGTCCTTCTCCACGGCCGCTTCGTCCAGGCCGCTGGCCCAGAAGTCGCCGAGCAGCTTCTGCACGTTGCCCTGCGGGGCCTTCATCGCGGCGTCGAGCAGGTCGCGCTGCTGCTGCTGGGCGCGTTCGGCCAGCTGGCCCAGGGCGGTGGTCGCGCCGCTCTGCGGCACCGGGTTGGCCTTCAGCCACGCGGCGTTGGCGGTGGCGTAGAAATCGCTGCAGGCCGGGGCCACGGCGGGCGTCTTGCTGCTGCTCTTCTTCTTCGGCGCCGCGTCGGCGTACGGGGCGGCGATCACGGAAGCCAGGGCCAGGGACAGGGCGAGCGGGCGGAGAAGGGGCATTCGAGGGAATCCAGCCATGAGGAGTGGCCGGAGTTTAGCGGAGGAGGGGGCTGGGTGGG
>NZ_LLXU01000092.1 GCF_001431645.1 Stenotrophomonas panacihumi
GCCCGGCCCGGATCCGGAGCCGCCGCCCGTCGTGCCCGAACCGGAAGGCACGCCGCCGACGCCGCCCGACCCGCCCGAGCCCGGCCCGGAACCGACGCCGGACTATCGCGCCGAGGTATCGCTGTACACCGCGTTGCCGGCGATGGCGCTGCGCTATGGCTGGGCGACGCTGGGCAACCTGCACGAGCGCGTGGGCGAGCAGGAGCAGCTGCGCGCGCGCGGCGACCTGCGCGAGGACCCGTGGTTCAACGGCGCCTGGGTGCGGGTGATCGGCGAGAACGGCGATGTCGAAGGCAGCCGGCGCGGCATCTACGAATCCGGCGGCCCGCGCTACGACTACGACATCCTCGCCGTGCAAGCAGGCGTGGACGCGTACGCCGAAGAGCACGACGACGGCAAGCGCGACCATGCCGGCCTGTACGTCGGGCAGGGCCGCATCCGCAGCGACGTGGTCAACTACGACGGCGTGCTGGCGGGACGCAACGAAGTGCGCGGCAGCTCGCTCGGCCTGTACTGGACACGCTACGGCGAGGAAGGCCAGTACCTGGATGCGGTGTGGCAAGGCACCTGGGGCAAGGCCAAGTCACGCTCCAGCAACGGCATCCTGCTCGACCGCGACAGCTTCGGCTGGGCCGCCTCGCTGGAAGCCGGCTGGCCCAAGCTGTTCCACGAGGACGAAAGCGAACTGCTCGAACCGCAGATCCAGGTGATCTACCAGCGCATCAACCGCGATGAAAGCCGCGACCCGGCAGCCGTCATCCGTTTCCGCGACATGGACTCGCTGGCCGCGCGCCTGGGCCTGCGCTGGGCCAATACCTGGACGCTGGAACCCACCGACGAAGGCATCCGCCGGTTGTTCACCGGCTGGCTGCGCCTCAACGGCTGGCACGAGTTCCGCGGGCAACCGGTCACCGAGTTCTCCTCGGCCGACGGCTACGTCCCCTTCGAGGCCAGCCTCAAGGGCACGTGGTGGCAACTCAACGCCGGCATGACCTGGCAATGGGGCGCCTCGACCTCGCTGTACGCCAACATCGGCTACCAGAAGAGCTTCGACCGCGACTTCGACGCGTGGGACGGCAAGGTGGGCCTGCGCTGGAACTGGTGAAGACACCCACCGTTCCACCCGACGGGCGGCCCTCTTAAAGTAATGCCCCCGTCTTCCTGGAGCCGTTCCATGTCCTACATCGCCGATTCCGCCCGCTACGACGGCCGCATGCCCTATCGCCGCGTGGGCCGCAGCGGCCTGGTGCTGCCGGCGGTCTCGCTGGGCCTGTGGCAGAACTTCGGCGGCGTGGACGTGTTCGAGACCGGCCGGGCGATGCTGCGCCGCGCCTTCGACCGCGGCGTCACCCACTTCGACCTGGCAAACAACTACGGCCCGCCGTACGGCTCGGCCGAGGAAAACTTCGGCCGCTGGTTCGCCAGCGATTTCGCCGCGCACCGCGACGAACTGGTCATCTCCACCAAGGCCGGCTGGGACATGTGGCCCGGCCCCTATGGCGGCCCGAGCGGTTCGCGCAAGCATGTGCTGGCCAGCTGCGAGCAGAGCCTGCGCCGCATGGGCCTGGATTACGTGGACATCTTCTATTCGCACCGCGTCGATGCCGACACGCCGCTGGAGGAAACCATGGGCGCGCTGGCGCACCTGCATCGCCAGGGCAAGGCGCTGTACCTGGGTATCTCTTCCTATTCGCCGGAACTGACCCGGCAGGCCGAGGCGATCCTGCGCAGCGAAGGCGTGCCGCTGCTGATCCACCAGCCCAACTACTCCATGCTCAACCGCGACATCGAACAGGGCCTGCTGCCGGCGCTGGGCGAGTTGGGCGTGGGCTGCATCGCCTTCTCGCCGCTGGCCCAGGGCATGCTCAGCGACAAGTACCTCAAGGGCGTGCCGGACGATGCGCGCGCGCGCCGCGATGGCTCGCTCAAGCAACGCATGCTCAGTGCCGACAACCTGGAAAGGATCCGCGCGTTGAACGACATCGCCGCCGCGCGCGGGCAGTCGCTGGCGCAGATGGCCATCGCCTGGGTGCTGCGCGATGCGCGCGTCACCTCCGCGCTGATCGGCGCGCGCACCGTCGCCCAGCTCGATGACTCGCTGGACGCGGTGAAGCGGCTGGATTTCAGCGCCGAAGAGCTGGCCGCCATCGACCGCCACGCCGGCGATGGGCACGTGGACATCTGGCGCGTCTCCTCCGGCATCGGGCGCGAATCGGCCAGCTAAACGAACATCGGAGGGGCGGCGCGGGCAGGCGCCCCCCCTTCTGAACTGTTCCGTTTTGCCGAAAACGCATATCGAATGTTGCGGGTGTTTTGTGCAGCAACCCGCAGTTCCCGGCTAGATTGTCCGCATTCATGCACAAACCCATCTCAAGGCCGTCCAGGGTGCGCCGATAGCTGGGAACCTTTGCCAGCCAAACGAGCCCTGCCATGCGCTCTCCCATTCGCACTTCATCGTCGTCCTTCAGTCTCCAGACCAAGCTGCTCGGTGCGCTGGGCGTTGGCCTGGCGATCGTGCTTACGTGTGGCGTGATCGGACTGGGTTCGGCCTGGTCCAACCTCGGCGCCGACCTGCCGCCGGAAGTGGAGCAGCTCGCCCAAGCCGAGGCGCTCGGCGGTGAATTCCGCATGCAGGTGCAGGAATGGAAGAACGTGCTGCTGCGCGGCCATGACGCCGAGCTGCGGGCCAAGCACCTGGCCGCCTTCGACGAGAAGGGCACCGAGGTGGAGGCCATCGCCGCTCGCGTCGGCGCGTCCGCCGACCCCCAGCTGCAGGCGTTCGCCAAACAGTTCAGCGAACAGCACCGCGCACTCGATGCCAGGTATCACGATGCACTGGGCGCGTTCGAGGCCGCCCACTACGACGCCGAAGCCGGCGACGCGCTGGTGCGCGGGCTGGATCGCCCGCTCGGCGTCACCCTCGAGCGCCTGACCGCGCGCAGCAAGCAGCTCTCCGAAGCCGCGCTGGCCGCCAGGGCCGAGCATGCCCGCAGCACGCTGGTGCTCGCCGGCAGCCTGATGATCGGCACCGCGCTGCTGCTGGTGAGCGTGCTCACCTTCTGGCTGCGTCGCTCGGTGATCCGCCCGATCATCGAAGCCGCCGCCGCCGCGCAGGCCGTTGCCGAAGGCGACCTGTCGCGCCAGATCCGCGTCACCACGCGCGATGAAGTCGGCGAGCTTGCCCAGGCCCTGCAGAGCGTCACCGGCACCTTGCAGCGGCTGATCGCCGAGCAGCGCGAGCTGACGCATCGCCACGACATCGGCGAGATCAGCTTCCGCATGGACGAGAAGGCCTTCACCGGCGAGTACGCGCAGATGGTGCACCAGGCCAATGCCTGCGTGGCCCAGCACATCGGCGTGAAAATGCGCGTGGTCGACGTGATCCAGCACTACGCCATCGGCGACCTCTCGGTAGACATGGACCGCCTGCCCGGCGAGAAGGCCGCCATCACCAACGCGATGGACGCAGTCAAGCGCAGCCTGTCGGACATCAATGGCGAGATTCGCCAGCTGACCCAGGCCGCCGGCCGCGGCGATTTCTCGCGCCGTGGCGACGAGAGCCGGTACCAGCACGATTTCCGCGAGATGGTCGGCAGCCTCAATGGCCTGATGGGCACGACCGAGGGCAGCCTGCAGGCGCTGTCCACGTTGCTGCGCGCCATCGCGCAGGGCGACCTCACCCAGCGCATGGAAGGCGACTTCCACGGCGTGTTTGCCCAGATGCGCGACGATGCCAACGCCTCGGTGAGCCAGCTGACCGAGATCGTCGGCCGCATCCAGGGCGCCAGCAGCAGCATCAACCTGGCCGCCGGCGAGATCGCCGAGGGCAACCAGGATCTTTCGCGCCGCACCGAACAGCAGGCCGCCAACCTCGAAGAGACGGCGGCTTCGATGGAGGAACTCACTTCCACCGTGAAGCAGAACGCCGACCACGCCCGCCAGGCCAACCAGCTGGCGCAGGGCGCGGCGCTCGTGGCTTCGCAGGGCGGCGAAGTGGTGGGCCAGGTGGTCTCGACGATGGCCAACATCGAGGCCTCCTCGAAGAAGATCGCCGAGATCATCTCGGTCATCGACGGCATCTCGTTCCAGACCAACATCCTGGCGCTCAATGCCGCGGTGGAAGCGGCGCGTGCCGGCGAACAGGGCCGCGGCTTCGCGGTGGTAGCCTCGGAAGTGCGCACGCTGGCGCAGCGCTCGGCCAATGCCGCCAAGGAGATCAAGCACCTCATCGACGATTCCGTCGAGAAGGTGGCCGACGGCTCGGCGCTGGTGCACAAGGCCGGCGCGACCATGGGCGAGATCGTCGCCTCGGTGCAGCGTGTCACCGACATCATGGCCGAGATCTCGGCGGCCTCGCAGGAGCAGTCGGCCGGCATCGAGCAGGTCAACCAGACGATCACGCAGATGGATGAGACCACGCAGCAGAACGCCGCGCTGGTGGAAGAAGCCACCGCCGCGGCACGCTCGATGGAAGACCAGGCCGGCGAGCTGACCCAGGCGGTGAGCATGTTCCGCCTGTCAGGCGAACCGGAGATTCGCCGCGCGATCCGCGCGGCGGTCGCCGCGGCGGCCTGAAAGCATTGCGCCTGGCGCCCGGGAGGGGGCGACAGGCGCCTGGTGGCGCCGCCGACGGCAGGAAGTTGTCGGCGCACGTCGCAAGCACACGGATGTGCGGCACACGGAAGTGCGGAAGGACCGGGGGAACTCCAAGCCCATCGGGGATCGCGGACGGCACGGAGGCCGTCCGCGAATACAAGCGTCAGGCCGTCGGCATGTTCGCCAGCAGCTTGTCCAGCGTGATCGGATAGTCGCGCACGCGCACGCCGGTGGCATGGTGGATGGCGTTGGCCACCGCCGCGCCCACGCCGCAGATGCCCAGCTCGCCGACGCCCTTGGCCTTCATCGGCGAGGACACCGGGTCGGTCTCGTCGAGGAACACGACTTCCTGGTGCGGGATATCCGCATGCACCGGCACTTCATAGCCGGCCAGGTCGTGGTTGACGAAGAAGCCCAGGCGGCGGTCCACCACCAGTTCCTCCATCAACGCCGCGCCCACGCCCATCGTCATCGCGCCGATGACCTGGCTGCGCGCCGATTTCGGGTTGAGGATGCGCCCGGCCGCGCACACCGCGAGCATGCGCCGCACGCGGATCTCGGCGGTCGCCGCATCCACCGCCACCTCCACGAAATGCGCGCCAAAGGTGGACTGCTGGAATTTTTCGCCCAGGTCGCCGTACTCGATGCGCTCCTCGGCCACCACGCGTCCCTGCCTGGCCAACGCCTCCAGCGCGACGTCACGGCCGCCACCATGCACGCGGCCATCGCTGAAGTCGGCCGCGTCCGCCGCGATCCCGGCGCGTTCGGCCAGCAGCTGCCGCAGCTTCACGCAGGCCGCGTACACGCCGGCGGTGGAACTGTTGCCGCCCCACTGCCCGCCCGAACCGGCCGACACCGGGAAGCGCGAATCGCCCAGCCGTACGTCCACGCGCGACACCGGCACGCCGAGCATCTCGGCGGCGGTCTGCGCGATGATCGTGTACGAGCCGGTGCCGATGTCGGTCATGTCGGTCTCCACGCGCACGCTGCCATCGGCTTCCAGCGCCACGCGTGCCGCGGAGGCCATCACCAGGTTGTTGCGAAACGCGGCCGCCACGCCCTGGCCGATCCACCAGCGGCCTTCGCGCGTGCTGGCCGGCTTCGGGTTGCGTTTGTCCCAGCCGAAGCGCTTGGCCCCGTCCTGCAGGCAGCGCACCAGTTGGCGCTGCGAGAACGGGCGCGCCGGGTGCTCCGGGTCGACCTGGGTGTCGTTGCGGATGCGCAATTCGATCGGGTCGATGCCGAGTTGTTCGGCGAACTCGTCCACCGCGATCTCCAGCGCCATCAGGCCGGGGGCTTCGCCGGGCGCGCGCATCGCGTTGCCTTCGGGCAGGTCGAGCACGGCCAGGCGCGTGGCGGTCATGCGATCGGCGCCGGCATAGAGCAGGCGCGTCTGGTTGACCGCGGTTTCCGGCCCGCCGCCGGGCAGGTCACCCGACCAGCTCTCGTGGCCGATGGCCTGGAAACGGCCGTCGGGGGTGGCGCCGAAGCGGATGCGCTGGATCGTCGCCGGCCGGTGCGTGGTGTTGTTGAACATCAACGGGCGCGTGAGCATCACCTTGACCGGGCGCCCGACCTGTTTGGCGCCCAGCGCGGCGAGCAAGGCATCAGCGCGCACAAACAGCTTGCCGCCGAAGCCGCCCCCGATATACGGCGACACCAGGCGCACCTTTTCCTTGGGAATGCCCAGCGTCTTGGCGACATCGCCCACGCCCCAGTCGATCATCTGGTTCGACGTCCACAGCGTGAGCGCATCACCCTCCCAGCGCGCGATGGACGCATGCGGCTCCATCATCGCGTGCGCCTGGTCGGGCGTGGTGTAGGTCTGGTCGAACTTGGCCGGCGCGGCGGCGAAAGCACCGGCGAAATCACCGACGGCGGTGTCCGGCGGCCCTTGGTCGGCCTTGGGCTTGGTCGCGCTGCCCTTGGCGGCGTGCAGGTCGTAGGCGCCGTTCTCGCGCTGGTAATCGACCTTGATGCGCTGCGCGGCCGCGCGCGCCTGCTCGAAGGTTTCGGCTACCACCAGCGCGATGGCCTGGTGGTAATGCTCGATGCGTGGGCCGCCCAGCAGGTTCGCGGTATTGAACTTGCCCTTGCCGAGTTTGCCGGCGTTCTGCGCGGTGACGATGCCGAGCACGCCGGGCGATTGCCGCGCAGCGGCCAGCTCCAGGCTGCGGATCGTGCCCTTGGCGATGCCCGCGCCCACCACGTAACCGTAGACGGCGTCGGGCACTTCCTGGTGGTGTTCGTACGCGTACGGCGCGGTGCCGGTGGTCTTGCGCGGGCCGTCGATGCGATCCAGCGGCTGGCCGACGACCTTCATGCGGTCGATGGGATTGGTGCCGGCGGGGGTGTCGAATTTCATCTCAGGCCCTCGCTTCGTCGAGTACGGCCGCCAGCGTGCGTTCCACCAGCGGCAGCTTGAAGGCGTTCTGCGGCGTGGTGCGCGCGCCGTCCAGCAGGCGTGCTGCGATGCGCCTGGCATCGCGCCCCTGCTCGGCCGCCTCCACCCGCCATGGTTGCGGCGCCACGCCGCCGAGCGCCACGCGCAGCGCGCCGTCTTCGCGCACCACCACGCCCACCGACACGATCGCGAAGGCGTAAGAGGCTCGGTCGCGCACCTTGTGATAGACGTGGCGGCCGCCGAGCGGCGGCGGCAACACCACGCCGGTGATCAGCTCGCCACGCTCGAGCACGGTCTCTTGTTGCGGCGTCTCTCCCGGCGCGCGATAGAACTGCGCCAGCGCGATCTTCCGCGTGTGGCCATCTCCGCGCACCGTTTCCACTTGTGCGTCCAGCGCGCGCATCGCCACCGCCATGTCGCTGGGATGGGTGGCGATGCAATGCTCGCTGGCGCCCACCACGGCGAGGTTGCGGTTGAAGCCGCCCATCGCCGCGCAGCCACTGCCGGGCAGGCGCTTGTTGCAGGCCTGCTGCGGGTCATAGAAGTACGGGCAGCGCGTGCGCTGCAGCAGGTTGCCGGCGGTGGTGGCGCGGTTGCGCAGCTGCGCCGAGGCGCCGGCCAGCAGCGCGCGGGAGAGCAGCGCGTAGTCGCGGCGCACGCGCGGATGCGCGGCCAGATCGGCATTGCGCACCAGCGCGCCGATGCGCAGGCCACCATCGGGCAGGTCTTCCACCCGATCCAGCGCCAGGCCGTTGACGTCGATCAGGTGCACCGGTGCTTCGATCTGCAGCTTCATCAGGTCGAGCAGGTTGGTGCCGCCGGCGATGAAGCGCGCGCCCGGGTTGCGCGCCGCCTGCGCGGCGGCGGCGGCCGGGTCCGTGGCGCGTTCGTAGGTGAAGGCTTTCATACGCGATCCCCCGCCACCTCGCCAATGGCCTCGGCGATGTTGGAGTAAGCGCCACAGCGGCACAGGTTGCCGCTCATGCGCTCGCGCAGTTCGCTCGCATCCAGCGGCGTCTTGCCGGTGAGCGAGGCCGAAACGTGGCTGGGCATGCCATCGCGCCATTCGGCGAGCATGCCCACCGCCGAGCAGATCTGCCCTGCCGTGCAGTAGCCGCACTGGTAGCCGTCGTGGCGCACGAAGGCGGCCTGCATCGGGTGCAGCGCATCCGGCGTGCCCAGGCCCTCGATGGTGGTGATCTTCGCGCCTTCGTTCATCACCGCCAGCGACAGGCAGGCATTGATGCGGCGGCCGTCGGCGATCACCGTGCAGGCGCCACACTGGCCGTGGTCGCAGCCCTTCTTGGTGCCGGTGAGGTGCAGGTGTTCGCGCAACGCGTCGAGCAGCGTGGTGCGGTTATCCAGCGCCAGCGTTACCGGGCGGCCGTTGACCTCCAGGTGGACGGTGCTGCGCGGCGGCGGTTCGGGCGTGGCGGGCATCACCGCGTCTGCGGCCTGCGCGCCGAGGCGGCCGCTGGCGGCGACCCCGGCGGCGGAGACCGCGCCTCCGATCAGGACGCTGCGGCGGCTCATCTTCACGTCGGTCATGGCGACTCCGGGAGGATTGGCTTCCCGCAGGGTCGCGCAAAGCACCGCAGCATTCAGTGACCGGGTTGTGAAAGCGGGGTGGAGGGCCGTCGGCACGCGACCGGAAGCGACGGGTTAGGCTCTGGCCAACTTCCCGCCCCGCGAGGCCCGCCATGGCCAAGTACCTCATTTCCTTCCCCAGCGCCGCGATGCAGGTACCCGAAGAAGAAATGCAGGATGTCAGCGACGATTCGCATGCGGTGATAGAACAGGCCAAGGCGGCCGGCGTGTACGTCTTCGGCGGCGGTATCGACGAGGCCGTGCCGCCGGTGCGGGTATCGGGCGACGGCACGGTCGCCCCAGGCGGCTACCCGTGGGCGCCGACGCTGGATGGCGGCTTCCTCGTGCTCGAAGTGCCCGGGCGCGAAGACGCCATCGCCTGGGCGGCACGCGTCGCCAAGTCGTGCCGCTGCGCCCAGGAGTTGCGGGTCTTCATGTTCGATCCGATGAGCTGAGGCGAGGCGCAGTCCTCTCGACTGCACCTCGATCAACAGGGACCACCGTTTACTCCCGCGGCGGCGGCGCCTCACCCGGCGACGGCGGCGCCACGCCCTTCTCCTTCAGGCAGGCATGCAGGCGCTCGCGTGCTTCCGGTGGCGGCGGGCCCGGCTCGTGCTCCAGCCCCAGCGTCGCCCGGCACGCCTCGAACGCGGCTTCGAGCGCCGGATCACGCGGCGGCGGTGGCGGCATGTGCGGCGGCTGCACGCCCTTCTCCTCCAGGCAGGCGTCGATCGCCTCGCGATCCGGGCGCGCCGGCCCGCGCTTGCCCGGGCCTTCGGCAGCCGGCTTCTCCACGCCCAGCTCCTGCAGGCACGCCTGCATGGCCTGGGCGAAGGCCGGGTCGCGCGGCGGATGATGTCCGAACGGGCCGCCCGGCGGCGGGGGCGGAGGCGGCGGCGGCGGCGGCAGGGATTCCCCGCGCGAGCACATGCCCGCGCAGCCGGCGAGCAGCGAAACTCCCAGCAGCAGCACGCCAGTGCGCCGCAGGGCGGTCGATGGGATCTTCATTCAGTTTCTCCTTGGCAATGCGTCCCGCGAAGCGTGGCAACCGGTGATGTCACGGATTTGCCGCCGTTCGTTCAGGGCCGGTCCTTCGATGCCAGCCCTCCCCGGCACATAGCATCCGCCGACGCCTTGCCTGCGGTTTGGCCCGGCATGGCCGCGCCGGCCATCGGCTGACACGCATTGACAAGAAGCGCCGCCGGGCGCTTCGTATGATGGGTTTCCCCCGTATGGCCGCAGCCGCGGCGCCTTCGCGAGACATCCATGTCTGCTTCGATTCTGGTGGTCGACGACGACCCCGACCTGCGCCGGCTCATCGGCGATTTCCTCGGCGAGCACGGCTACCACGTGCGCACGGCCGACAACGTCAACGGCATGCGCCAGGCCATGAACGAGCGCCGTGCCGACCTGGTGGTGCTGGACGTGATGATGCCCGGCGAGGATGGCCTGAGCGCGGCGCGCCAGCTGGCCAACGAACGCAATGCACCGGCGGTGATCATGCTCAGCGCGCTGGGCGACGACACCGACCGCATCATCGGCCTGGAAGTGGGCGCCGACGACTACCTCGCCAAGCCCTGCAACCCGCGCGAGCTCCTCGCCCGCGTGCGTGCGCTGCTGCGCCGCAGCCAGTTGCAGGCCGAGCTCTCGGACCACCGCGGCAACGTGTACGAGTTCGCCGGCTGGCGGCTGGACGTGATGCGCCGCGACCTGCGCGACCCCACCGGCGTGTTCATCCATCTTTCCGATGGCGAGTTCGGCCTGCTGCGCACGTTCGTCGAGCATCCGCAGCGCGTGCTCAGCCGCGACCAGCTGCTGGACCTGGCGCGTGGCCGCGAGACCGACGTGTACGACCGCGCCATCGACAGCCAGATCAGCCGCCTGCGCCGCAAGATCAACGAGCGCGTGCACACCGAGATGATCCGCACGGTGCGCAACGAAGGCTACATGCTGCTGCCGAACGTGGCGCGTTTGTGAGCACGCCGCGGCCGCGCCGGCGGCTGTCGATCTTCGCGCGCACGTTCCTGCTGCTGGCCGGCGCGCTGCTGTTCGCGCAGGGCCTGGGCGTGGCGCTGCTGGTGCTGCGCACGCCGATCTTCGACGCGCCGGCGCATCCGCCGGAAGTGATCGCCCTGCTCAGCACGCGCATGCCGGCGGCCGATGCCAAGCTGCAGGTGCACGAGCAGCCGACGATGCCCGTGCCCGAGCCGCACCAGCACCGCGAGCCGCGCATCGAGGCGGTGATGGCGCGCTGGATGGGCGTGCCGGCCGACAACGTGCGCTTCTATACGAGCGTGGCGCCGTTCGGCGAGGGCGGCGCGATGCCGCCGCAGATGCAGCGCGGCGCCCCGCCGTTCGCGCGGCGCGACGACACCGCGGGCTCGGCTGACGCGGCGAAGGACGCCGCCGAGGCGGTCGAGTTCGCCGACCGCGTCGGCCTGCCCGACCCGCCTTCGCCCGAAGACCTGCCCGGCCCGCCGCCGATGCCGATGCCGCCGCCGCAATTCGACGGCCGCTTCGATGCCCCCGGTGGCGGGTTCGACGGCAATGGGCCCTGGCGCCATGGCCCCGGCTTCGACTTCATGGCCGGCAAGAACCAGCTCGACGGCTTCACCGCCGCCGCGCGCCAGGCCGATGGCCACTGGCGCGTGGTGACCTCGCCCGGGCGCCGGCTCAGCGGCGCGTTCAAGCTGCAGGTGGTGCTGCTGTTCGGCGCCGGCCTGCTGCTGATGCTGCCGCTGGCGTGGTGGTTCTCGCGCGCGCTCTCCGCGCCGATCCGCCGCTTCTCCGAAGCCGCCGACCGCCTCGGCCGCCATCCCGACACCGCGCCGCTGCCGCCGCAAGGCCCCACCGAGCTGGCGCAGGCGGTGGATTCGTTCAACACCATGCAGGCGCGCTTGAACCGCATGGTCCATGAGCGCACGCAGATGGTGGCGGCGATCGCCCACGACCTGCGCACGCCGCTGGCGCGGCTGGCGTTCCGCATGGAATCGGCCCCGGAGCCGCTGCGCGAGCGCGTGCTCGGTGACATCGACGAGATGAAGACGATGATCACCGCCGCGCTGGATTTCATCCGCAACGCGCAGCGCGCCGGCCCGCGCTCGAAGCTGGATTTCCGCCTGCTCGCCGAGGGCGTGGTGGACGACCTGGCCGATACCGGCGCCGATGCGCGGGTGCTGCCGGGTGAGTCGGTGCTGGTCGAAGGCGACCCGATGGCGCTGCGGCGGATGATCGCCAACCTGTGCGAGAACGCGCTCAAGTACGGCGGCAATGCGCGGCTGAGCCTGCATCGCGAGGACGGCCACTGCGTGCTGTGGGTGGATGACGACGGCCCGGGCATCGACCCGGCGCAGCGCGACCAGCTGCTGCTGCCGTTCGTGCGTGGCGAGAGTTCGCGCAACCGCGATACCGGCGGCATCGGCCTGGGCCTGGCGGTGGCCAACGGCATCGCCACCGCGCATGGTGGCGAGCTGTCGCTGGATAACCGGCCCGAGGGCGGGCTGCGCGCGAGCGTGCGCCTGCCCTGCCTGCCGGCAACGTCTTCTCAGTAAGCGAACTCGGCGAACACCGGGTCCACGCTGCCGTTCCAGCGGCCATGGAACAGCGCGAGCTTGCGCTCGGCCGGGGTCAGGCCGCTGTCGACGATCTCGCGCAGCACATCCAGAAAGCCGCTCTCGTCCTGGCCGTCGGCATTGCGGCGCGCGCGGCGCTTCAGGCCGGCGATGGAGATCTCCACCGCGCGGGCGGCGAGGTCGCGCACCGTGCCACCGCGGAACGGCAGCTTGAGCGCGTGCTTCGGCACGCCGTCGCGCAGGGCGTGGCGTTCGGCCAGGCTGAAATCCTTGACCAGGTCCCACGCGGCATCGAGCGCGGCGTCGTCATACAGCAGGCCGACCCAGAATGCCGGCAGCGCGCACAGGCGTGCCCACGGGCCGGCATCGGCGCCGCGCATTTCCAGGTACTTCTTCAGGCGCACTTCCGGGAAGGCGGTGGTCATGTGATCGGACCAGTCGCGCAGCGTCGGCAGCGCGCCCGGCAGCACCGGCAGGCGACCCTGCATGAAATCGCGGAAGCTCTGGCCGCTGGCGTCGTGGTAGATGCCGTCGCGGTAGGAGAAGTACATCGGCACGTCGAGCAGGTAATCGACGTAGCGCTCGTAGCCGAAGCCGTCCTCGAAGACGAAGTCGAGCATGCCGGTGCGGTCGGCGTCGGTATCGGTCCAGATGTGCGAGCGGTAGCTGAGGTAGCCGTTCGGCTGGCCCTCGGTGAACGGCGAATCGGCGAACAGCGCGGTGGCGATCGGCTGCAGCGCCAGCGAGACGCGGAACTTCTTCACCATGTCCGCTTCGGTGGCGTAGTCCAGGTTGACCTGCACCGTGCAGGTGCGCGTCATCATGTCCAGGCCGAGCTGGCCGACCTTGGGCATGTAGGAGCGCATGATCTTGTAGCGGCCCTTCGGCATCCACGGCATGTCCGCGCGCGTCCACTTCGGCTGGAAGCCCATGCCGAGGAAGCCCAGGCGCAGCTCGCCGGCCACTTCGGCCACTTCGCCCAGGTGCGTGCCGGTTTCCACGCAGGTCTGGTGGATGGTCTCCAGCGCCGCGCCGGAAAGCTCCAGCTGGCCGGCCGGTTCCAGCGTCACCGAGGCGCCGTCGCGCAGCAGCGCGATGGTGCGGCCGTCCTCGCGCACCGGCTCCCAGCCGAAGCGGGTCAGGCCGGTGAGCAGCGCTTCGATGCCTTGCGGACCCTCGAAGGTCGGCGGACGCAGTTCGTCCAGGCGGAAGCCGAACTTCTCGTGCTCGGTGCCGATGCGCCACTGCTGCGCCGGCTTCTCGCCGGAGGCGAGCACCTCGACGAGTTGGCGGCGGTCGGTGATCGGCGTGTCGGCGACGTGGCTGGGGCTCGACAAGGGCGGGCTCGCTGCAAGGTGGGGCGGAAGGATGTGCGGCCAGGGGGTGGCCGTCACAAGGGCTCGCACTATAGCCTGAGCCCCGTTCCCGGGACGTTGCGGAACTGGCGCTACACATTTCCGTCCACGCCGGCACGATCACCTGTTGCGCCCCTTGCATCCTCCGGGAGAGACCATGTCGCCACGCCCCTCGCCCCTGCCCAGCCGCCATGCGGAAGTCCATCGCGCCGGTCGCGTGGGCTGGTTACGCGCCGCCGTGCTCGGCGCCAACGATGGCATCGTCTCCGTCGCGGGCGTGGTCGTGGGCGTGGCCGCCAGCGGCGTGCAGCCGCAGGCGGTGCTGGCCGCGGGCGTGGCGGCGACGGTGGCCGGCGCGATGTCGATGGCTGCCGGCGAATACGTGTCGGTGCAGTCGCAGGCCGATACCGAAGCGGCGGACCTGGCGGTGGAGCGGCGCGAACTGCACGAGGAACCGGAGAGCGAACTGGAAGAGCTGGCGTCGATCTACCGCCACCGCGGCCTGGACGCCCCGCTCGCGCGGCAGGTGGCGGTGCAGCTCACCGCGCATGACGCACTGGCCGCGCACGCGCGCGACGAGCTCGGCATCACCGAGATCCTGCGCGCGCGTCCGCTGCAGGCGGCGATGGCCTCGGCGCTGGCGTTCTGCTGCGGCGCGGCGCTGCCGATGGCGGCGGCGACCTTCGCCCCCGCCCCGCACGCAGCCACCACCACCACGCTGGCGACGCTGATCGGCCTGCTGTGCACGGGTGCGTGGGCGGCCTGGATGGGCGGCGCCTCGCCGTGGCGCGGCGCGTTGCGCGTCACGTTCTGGGGCGCGGCGGCGATGGCCGCGGCGCGGCTGATCGGCGGCTTGTTCGACGTCGTGGCATGAAGCATCCGCCATGACCGCCGCACCCGATCCCGCCCTGCCCCTGCTCGCCCGCCTCGCGCGGCTGGCCGACTGCGCGCGCAGCGACGGCTTCGCCTGCATCAACGCGCGCCACGAACACGGCGTGCAATCGGTGGACGTGCCGCGGCCGCAGCTGGCGATCCTGTTGCAGGGCACCAAGCAGGTGCGCTGCGACGGACATGCGCTGCACCTGCAACCCGGCGACGTGCTGCTGGTCACGCGGGCCTGCCGGATGGACGTGGTCAACGTGCCGGACCCGCACAGCGGCCTGTACCAGACGGTGATCGTGCCGTTGTGCGAGGAAGTGCTCGCCGCCGCGCGCGGGCTGTGGCGCGAGATGCTGCCGCCGGCCGGTGATGCGGTCGCGGCCGTGGCGCTGCCGCCGCTCGGCGCCGAACTGGTGCGTTGGCAGGACGCATTGACCGACGCGCATTACGCCGAAGCGCGCCTGTCGCTCACCGCCCTGGTGATCGACCTGTGCCGGCAAGGCCACGGCGCGCTGCTGCTGCCACCGCAGCCGAGCCTGGCCAGCGAGCTGCGGGCGCTGGTGGCCGCGCAACCGGCGCGTGACTGGCAATCGCGCGATTTCGAGGAGGCCTTCGGGCTCAGCGGTGCCACCTTGCGCCGCCGCCTCGCCGAAGAGCACACCGGCCTGCGCGAACTGGTCGCCGATGCGCGGCTCGCGCAGGCGATGGAACTGCTCTACACCACGCGCCTGCCGCTCAAGAGCGTGGCCGCGCGCGTCGGCTATCGCTCGGTCGGCAGCTTCAGCCGGCGCTTCCAGGCGCGCTACCAACTCGATCCGGCGCTGATCGGCAACGCCGCGCGCGCCGCGGCCTGAGCGGTCCGCGACGCAGACTGAGCGTTTCGCGCGCGCCGGCGGTCGCAGGCTGTGCGGGTCGCGGCGATGCCGCATTCGATTGGAGTTCTTCCATGCAGATCCGCCTGTTCGCCCCACTGCTCGCGCTGGCCTTGTCGTGGGCGCCCGGCGCGCGCGCCGAAGCGCCGCCGCCCCCCGATACCCAGGTACCCGGCGTGTATCGCCAGCAGATCGGCGACCTGCGCGTGACCGCGCTGTTCGACGGTACCGTGGCGTTGAAGCGGCAGGAACTGGTGGGCATCGACCCCGGCCGCGTCACGCGATTGCTCGACCACCGCTACGTGCCCGAAGACCCGAAGGGCCTGCAGACCGCGGTGAACGCCTACCTGGTGCAGCACGGCCGCCACCTCACGCTGGTCGACACCGGCACCCAGCAGTGCTTCGGCACGGGCCTGGGCCAGGTGCTGGCGAACCTGCGCGCGGCCGGCTACCGGCCCGAACAGGTGGACGACGTGGTGCTGACCCACGCGCACCCGGATCACCTGTGCGGCCTGCTCGACGCGCAGGGCCGCGCGGCCTACCCGAAGGCGGCGGTGTGGCTTTCGCGCGCCGACGCCGACTACTGGCTGGATCCGGCCAGCGAAGCCACCGCGCCGGCGTTCCTGCGCTTTGCCTTCCCGCTGGCACGCAAGGCGGTGGCACCGTATGCGGCGCGCCTGCATCGCTTCGCGCCGGGGGATGCGCTGCCCGATGGCGTGGTCGCGCTCGACACGCATGGGCACACGCCGGGCCACGTGTCGTGGCTGTTCGATGGCGGCGCCGGCGGCAAGCTGCTGGTATGGGGCGACCTGGTGCACTTCCACGCCGTGCAGTTCGCCCAGCCCGACGCCAGCTACGAAGCCGACAGCGACCGCGCCGCGGCGATCCAGTCGCGGCGCCACATGTTCGATGAAGCCGCCGACCAGGGCTGGTGGGTCGCTGGCGCGCACCTGCCCTTCCCGGGGCTGGGCCATGTCCGCCGCGAGGGCGAGGCCTACGCCTGGGTGCCGGGCGAATTCGCGCCGCTGCCCGCGGCGCACTGACGGCTCAGCCGGCCTGCGGCGCCTCGGTGCCCAGGCCCAGCCAGCCGCCGACGATGCCACGCAGCTCGTCCACGCCCTGGCGCGATTCGCTCGAATACACCTGCACGGTGACGCTGTCGGCCCACAGCCCCGACAGCTCCTTGCGCACCTTCTGCAGCGACTGCATCTGCTGGCCGCGGCCCAGCTTGTCGCCCTTGGTGAGCAGCGCATGGGCCGGCAGGCCGCGCTCGACCGCGTAGCCGAGCATCTGCTTGTCGTAATCCTTGAGCGGATGGCGGATGTCCATCACCACCACCAGGCCCTTGAGCGCCTCGCGGGTACGGAAGTACTTGTCGATGAAGGCCTGCCAGTGCGCCTGCAGGTCCTGCGGCACCTTGGCGTAGCCGTAGCCGGGCAGGTCCACCAGGTAGCGTTCGGGCTGCACCTGGAAGTACACCAGCTGCTGGGTGCGGCCGGGCGTCTTGGACACGCGCGCCAGCGAGTTCTGCCGGGTCAACGCGTTGAGCGCGCTGGACTTGCCGGCGTTGGAGCGGCCGGCGAAGGCCACCTCGTAACCGCCATCCTCGGGGAGCTGGCGGGCGTTGTGGGCCGAGAGCAGGTACTGGGCACGTTCGATGAGCTGCGACATGTGCGTAGGATCGCATGTCCGGGCCGGACACGCCGCTTCGTTGACCAGCGCGCGAGGGCAACGTGATAATCGGGGAAACCTGCGGCCCCCACGCCCCCCAACGCAGAACGTCCAGGTCCATACGGAGCTTTAGCTGATGCGCCACGCTCGCGTGCTTGCCTTTGCCGCTCTTGCCGTACCCGTCATCGCCGCAGTTGCCTACGCCCAGACCGCCGTCGTGCCCGTGCCGGACAACGCACCGGTCAAGATCGCGCCGCTGGTGGTCGATCTGTCCAAGACCCACTGGGGCGATGCCAAGGCCGGCCAGGCCAAGGCCACCGCCTGCGCGGCCTGCCATGGGCCGGACGGCAATCCTTCCGTGGCCATGTACCCGCGCATCGCCGGCCAGAGCGAGCGCTACATCGCCGAGCAGATCGCGCTGATCCGCAACGGCGAGCGCACCAGCGGCGCGGTCGCCGCGATGCTGCCCTTCGTGCAGGACCTCACCGCGCAGGACATGCGCGACCTCGGGGCCTACTTCGCCACGCAGAAATCCGGCGCCGGCCTGGCCGACGACAGCGTGGTCACCGAAGGGCCGTACAAGGACATGAAGTTCTACGAGATCGGGCAGAAGCTGTACCGCGGCGGCGACGCCTCGCGCGGCATCCCGGCCTGCATGGCGTGCCACGGCCCGACCGGCGCCGGCAACCCGGGCCCGGCCTTCCCGCATGTCGCCGGCCAGCATGCCGATTACGTCGCCCGGCGCCTGCAGGAGTACCAGTCCGGCACGGCGCAGCGCACGCAGACCAAGCTGTCCAATATCATGGCGACCGTCGCCAAGCCGCTGACCGCGCAGGAGATCCAGGCGCTGGCGAGCTACATGCAGGGCCTGCATGATGCCGCCGACGACGAGGCCGCCGCGGCGATGGCGCAGGCGAGTCCGCCCAAGTCCTGAACCTGCGGCCGCTTGCGCGGTCAAAGTCAGGCGTCGTTCCCCACCACGCCGGTCCCAGACCGGCGTTTGTTTTGCCAATGGAGCTGATATGAGCCTGATGTCCCGCGTTCTGCTTGCCGCCCTGGCCCTGGCGCCGCTCGCCGCCCCCGCCGCCGACCTGACCCCCGGCGTGGACTACACCGAGATCGAGGGCGGCCAGCCGTGGGCGCCGCTGGCCGGCAAGATCGAGGTGGTGGAGGTGTTCGGCTACACCTGCCCGCACTGCGCGCACTTCGAGCCGACGCTGGAGAAGTGGGTGGCCAAGCTGCCGAAGAACGTGCGCTTCACCGTGGTGCCGGCGACCTTCGGCGGCAACTGGGACGCCTTCGCCCGCGCCTACTTCGCCGCCGAGCAGCTGGGCGTGGCGCAGCGCAGCCACCTGGCGATGTTCCAGGCCCTGCACGAGAAGCAGACCCTGCCGATGCAGAACATCAGCCCGCAGGAGCTGGCGATGTTCTATGCCGGCTACGGCGTGGAGCCGGGGCGCTACATCGAGGCGCTCAAGAGCGATGCGGTCAATGCGAAGATGCAGGCCGCGCGGGCGTTCATCCAGCGCGAGCAGGTGCCTGGCACGCCGTCGCTGATCATCAACGGGGTGTACCTGGTGCGCGGCCGCGATTTCGACCAGTTGCTGCGCAATGCCGATGCGTTGATCGCCCGCACGCAGGCCCGTACCGGCCCCTGAGCCGGCGCTTCAGCCCGCCTTGACCGGGTGCCGTGCGATCATGCGGCGCGGCGCCTGCCCCCTCCCGTTTTCCCGTTGGAGATCCACCCCGATGAAGACCCGTTTCGCCCTCACCCTGATGGCCCTGCTGCCGATCGCCCTGGTGGCGTGCAAGGCGCAGGATGGCAGCGCCGATACCACCACCCCGGCAACCAGCGCGCCGGCCGCCACCGAGGCCGCCCCGGCCAGCGCCGCGACCACCCCGGCCGATGCCCCGGCCCCGGCCGCCAACGAGCAGGCCGCCACCCCGGCGCCGGCCGAGGAAGGCCACCAGCCGCCGGTCAACGCGCAGCCGCCGAGCGGCCCGGCGCCGGTGGAAGGCACCGACTACCTGGTGATCGAAGGCGGCCAGCCGTACCAGCAGGCCGCCGGCAAGATCGAGGTGGCCGAGGTGTTCGGCTACGTCTGCCCGGCGTGCTTCCGCTTCCAGCCGCTGATCGGGCCGTGGAAGGCGGGCCTGCCTTCGGACGTACAGTTCGTCTACGTGCCGGCGATGTTCGGCGGCACCTGGGATGACTACGCGCGCGCGTTCTACGCCGCCGAGACCCTGGGCGTGCAGGAGAAGACCCACGAGGCGCTGTACAACGCGATCCACGTCGAGCACAGCCTGAAGGGCGAGCTGGGCCGTGATTCGGTCGAGGACATTTCCAAGTTCTACGCCAAGTACGGCGTGGATCCGAAGCAGTTCGCCGACACGATGGCCAGCTTCGGCGTCGCGGCCAAGACCAACCGCGCCAAGCAGTTCGCCACGCGCAGCAAGATCACCGGTACGCCGTCGCTGATCGTCAATGGCAAGTACCTGGTCAAGGGCACGAGCTACCAGGACATGCTGCGCATCGCCGACCACCTGATCGCGCGCGAGCGGGCGGCCAAGCAGTAAGCAACAGGCGTCTACGGTGTCCGATTCCCCCACGAACACGCGCAAGCTGCGGCTGCTGACGGCCAACATCCAGGCCGGCAGCAGCACGCGGCGTTACAGCGATTACGTGACCCGCAGCTGGTCGCACGCGCTGCCGATGGGCCGCAAGCGCAGCAGCCTGGACACGATCGCGCAGCTGGCCGGTGACCGCGACATCGTCGGGCTCAACGAGTCCGACCCGGGCAGCCTGCGTTCGGGTTTCACCAACCAGACGCATTACCTGGCCGAGCGGGCGGGCTTCCATTACTGGAGCCACCAGCCGAACCGGCGCATGGGCGGCGTGGCCTCCAGCGCCAACGGCCTGCTGAGCAAGCTGGAGCCGGTGGAGGTGCAGGACCATGCGTTGCCCGGCCGCATCGGCGGGCGCGGCATCCTGCTGGCGAAGTTCGGCGAGGGTGCGCAGGGGCTGGCGGTGGCGGTGGCGCATCTGTCGCTGGGCGCGAATTCGCGGCTGGCGCAGTTGTCGTTCATTGCAGAGCTGTTGTCCGACCACCCGAACGCGGTGCTGATGGGCGACTTCAACTGCGTGGCCGACCGGCCGGAGATGCAGGTGCTGTATCGCCGCACGCGGCTGCAGCCGCCCTCCTCTACCGTGCTCACCTTCCCTAGCTGGCGGCCTGAGCGGGCGATCGACCACATCCTTGTCAGCGAGGGGCTGGGTATCGGGGCTACCGAGGCTATCCCGGCTGCCTTCTCCGACCATCTCGCGATCGGGATGGAGCTGGATGTGCCTGCGGAGCTGCTCAAGCGCTGAGGTACCGGCGCTTTCGCGCGCTTTGGGTGTGTTGCGCGCTTTGAGTTTGGCTGTTCGATTTTGGTCGCGCGGCGCCCGAACGCCCCCTCAAAACCCTTCGACCGGAAAGAAAAGCAGACGCCCTCACCACCGGTGAGGGCGTCTGCTTTTACTTTTGCTTTTGCTCTTCCCCACCACCCCCAAGCCGTGCTTCGTCATCGAAGTGGGGAAAACCTCAGAACCGCAGATCCGCTCGCAAATACCAATACCGCCCACCCGGAATATCGTAAGTAGACGGGTCATACCCATTGAGCGAGCACGACAGACAGATCGGCGGATCCTTGTCGAACAGGTTGTTGACGCCGCCACTCACCTGCAGCCCCGAGAGCCACTCGAAGCGATAGCCCAGCTGCACGTCGCTGTAGGTCACCGAGCCCATGTCGTGGCGGTCGTTGACCGGATCCGGGCACACCGGGAAATCCACCGCGTTGCCGCACGATTCGCGCAGGCTCGACACATGGCGCAAACGCCACGTCGCATTCCACGCGCCCAGGTTCCAGTCCAGCGCCAGGTTGCTGCTCCATTCCGGAATCGCGCTGTCGTTGACCTCCACGCCCGGGGCCTGCGGCTGCTTCTGGCCCGCCGCGCCCACCGCCTCGTAGCGGCCGACGAAGGTGTTCTGCCAGGAAATCTTGAAGCGGCCGATGGTGGTGATCGGCAGGGTCCAGAACACGTCCACGTCCCAGCCGTCGGTCTTGATCGAGCCGAGGTTGGTCAGGCGGTTGTTGAAGCCGTTGATGCCGCCGGTAGTGGCGCGGGTGATGCCGTCGCAGTATTCGGCCGCCAGCGTCTGCACGCACAGGTCCAGCTGGGTCTGCGCGTCGATCGCCTGGATCGCGTCGTCCACGTGGTGGCGGTAGAACGTGGCCTCGATGTCGAAGCGGTCCGCCCACGGCGCGTTGTTGCCGAACCACGGGCTCCACACGAAGCCGGCGCTGAAGCTGCGCGCGCGCTCCGGCTGCAGCGCGCGGTTGCCGCCCGTGGTCACCGAGATCTGCGGGTTCGCCTGCTGGTAGCCGGCCGGCACGCCGAGCGCGGCGCAGTTGGCGGCATTGCCACCACCCGAGCACGGATCCACCAGCACCAGGTCGGCGCGCGCGGCCGAGCCGTACAGCTCGCCAATGGTCGGGGCGCGGAAGCCTTCGGCCCAGCTGGTGCGCAGCACGAATTCGTCGGTGACCTGCCAGCGCAGGCCGTACTTCGGGGTGAACTCGCTGCCGAAGGTCGAATAATCGGAATAGCGGCCGGCCAGGCTCAGGTCGAGGCGGTCGCCGAAGCGCTGCGCGGCGAACAGCGGCACGTTGAGTTCGACATAGGCCTCGTTGACGTCGTAGCTGCCGGAGGTCGGCTGCGAGGGCACGCCGTTGTAGTGGCCTTCCACGGTCAGCGGGTCGGGCTGGTACCAGCCTTCGTAACGACGATGCTCCACGCCCGCGGCGAAGGCGACCGCGCCGGCCGGCAGCTGGAACAGTTCGCTGCTGAGGTTGGCGCTGAACAGGCTCAGTTCGTTCTGGCTGCGGTCGTGCACGACCGGCTGGATCCAGCGCAGCATCTCCGGCGTGATGCTGCCGGCGCCACCGAAGATGTCCAGCGGCACGCAGCCGGCCACCGCCGCGCACGCGGCCGGGTCGCCCAGCGCCAGCGCGATGTTGTAGATGTCGTAGCTGCCGGTGTTGGTCTGCTCGGCCTTGCTGCGGCTGTACATCGCGTTGACGTCCCAGTACCAAGTGCGCCAGGACGTTTCGAAGGTGCCGATGAAGCCGGTGGCGAAGTAGTCGGTGTCCACGCGCTGTTCGAACACGCGCGGGCCACCTTCCACCGGGCGGCGGCCGATCAGGATCAGGTTGTCCGACGAATCCAGGTCGAAGCCGAACGGGTTGTACGGGTTGGCCGCGGAAATGACGATGTTGTCGGCCAGCGGGTTGCCGGTGCCGGCCTCCGGGCCGAGGAAGATCGGCTCGGGCGCGGACTGGTTGCGCGACTCACGACGGTTGCCCAGCGCCTTCAGGTACCACTGCACGTCGTCGTTGAAGAAGAAGCGGAACTGGCCGAACACGCTCTTGCGCTCGGACGGCGTCAGCAGCAGGTTCTCGGTGGCGAAGTTGTAGCGGTCGTCGCTGCTGAAGCAGTGATAGTCGTCGCTGCGGGTACAGCCGGCGCTGCCGTCGTACACGGGCGCGCCGTTGCCGCCGGCGTTGGGCGTGAGCGACTGCTGCGCGCCGGTGTTGGGGTCGATGAAATCGAAGCGGCCGTCCGGCGTGGCCGAGCTGCCCAGCGCCACGCCGGTGCCGGGCACCGGATAGCGCGACTGCGCGCGGTCGCGCGCCCACACGGGGTCCTGCTTCACGTAGCTGGCGCCCAGGAACAGGCTGTAGCGATCCGCCTGCGTGCCCCAGGCCAGGTCCACGCCGCGGCTGGCGCCGTCGCCTTCGCCGTACTGCCCGTAGTTGAGCGTGACCTGCGCGCCTTCGAATTCGCGCCGGGTGATGATGTTGACCACGCCGGCCACCGCGTCGGAGCCGTACAGCGCCGAGGCGCCGTCCTCCAGCACCTCGATGCGGTCCACCAGCGCCAGCGGCAGCGTGTTGAGGTCCACCGAGGCGCCCACGCCCGAGGCCGAGGATTCGTTGACCCAGCGCACGCCATCCACCAGCACCAGCACGCGCTTGGCGCCGAGGTGGCGCAGGTCGACCTGCGCGGAACCCGCGCCCACGCCGCCACCATCGGCCGGGAAGCCGAAGTTGCCGGAGGAGTTGAACTTGGTGTTGAGCGCCGAGCCGGAAGCCGTGAGCTGCTGCAGCACCTCGCCCACCGATTGCACGCCGGTACGCTCGATGTCGGCGCGGGTCAGCGTCTGGATCGGCACCTGGCCCTGCATCTCGGCGGTCTTGATGCGCGTGCCGGTGACCTGGACCTTGTCCAGCGTGCGGGTGGTGTTGGCGGACGCGTCGGTGTCGGCGTCCTGCGCCCAGGCTGCCGACGGCAGCAGCAGCGCGGTGGCCAGGGCCAAGGCCAGGCGGCAGGGATCGCGGCGCAGGATACTCATCCGGTCTCTCTCTCCAAAGGGGATGGGACGGCCGCAACGTCTCCCTGCGCCGCCGCGGCTTGCCTGCTTTGTAAACAAATCGTGAAGCGGTGACAAGCGCGCAACGTGGGATGCTGCGGCCCGGCATCCCGTGACACCGAAGGCCATGCACGCCACGCCCAGCCTCCGCGTGGGGCCGGGCGCGGGTGACGTTGCTGCACCGCGGCAGTAAAATGCGCCGCGCGGATGCAGTGGCCCCGGCCGGCATCCCGATACATCGCAGCCAGGTGCCTCCTCCCCCCACGGGTGGCGACCGCCAAGCCAATCCTGCTTCCGATCCCCACGGGCCCGATCCCGCCGGGGCGGAAATGCTCATCTGGAGATTGGCATGGCCCGTTTCACCGCTTCTTCCTTCCCCCGCTTCCAGCGCACCGCGCTGGCCGCCGCCTGCGCCCTGGCCACGTTGCCGGCGTGGGCCGCCGAGGCGCCGGCCGCGTCCGGGGACGTGCAGACCCTGGACCGCCTCAACGTGGCCGCCGCGCGCCCGACCTACACCGTGGAGAAGGTCGCCGCCGGCACCCGCTTCGAACTGGCGCCGCGGGAGATCCCGCAATCGGTGACCGTGGTGACCCAGGCGCGGATGAAGGACCAGAACCTGCAGAGCATCGGCGAGGTGCTCAACAACGTCACCGGCGTGTCCTACAGCCAGACCGACAGCGAGCGCGTGGAGTTCTTCGCGCGCGGCTTCTACATCGACAACTACCAGTTCGACGGCCTGCCGACCACCATGGACCAGGCCTGGAGCTACGGCGATTCGGCGCTGGACCTGGCCATCTACGACCGCGTGGAGATCGTGCGCGGCGCCACCGGCCTGCTGACCGGCGCGGGCAATCCGTCGGCCTCGGTGAACCTGGTGCGCAAGCATGCCGACAGCCGCGAGTTCACCGGCAGCGTCTCGGTGGCCGCCGGCAGCTTCGGCAAGACCCGCAGCACCGTGGACGTCACCACCCCGCTCAACAGCAGCGGCAGCGTGCGCGCGCGCGTGATCGGCAACTACACCGACAGCGAGTCATGGGTGGACCGCTACAACCAGAACAAGACCCTGGGCTACGCGGTGATCGACGCCGACCTCGGCGCCAACACGCTGCTCAGCGTCGGCTACGACTACCAGAAGAAGAACTCCAACGACGTCACCTGGGGCGGCTTCCCGCTGTGGTACTCGGATGGCAGCCGCACCGATTACGGCAAGTCGTTCAACCCGGCCGCCGACTGGACCTACTGGGACACCACGGTCAAGCGCGCGTTCGCCACCCTGGAAACCGGCTTCGCCAACGGCTGGAAGCTCAAGCTCAACGCCACGCATGACGAGAGCAACGTCGACGACAAGCTGTTCTATCCGTTCTACACGATCTACGGCTTCGACAAGCAGACCGGCGGCGGCGTGGTGCCCTACTCCGGCTACTACATCACCGAGCGCAAGGTGGACGGCGTGGACGGCTACACCGAAGGCCCGTTCCAGCTGTTCGGCCGCCAGCACCGCTTCATGGGCGGCGTGAGCTACAACCGTCGCGAATACTCCAACCTCGGCCGTTCGGACTTCCCGGGCCCGCTGGACAGCTACCTCGGCTGGACCGGCGCGTATCCGGAACCGGACTGGTCGGCCTCGGCCGTGTACCCGAGCGGCGGCGAGATCACCCAGAAGGCGGCGTACGCGGCGCTGCGCCTGTCGCTGGCCGACCCGCTGAGCGCCATCCTCGGCGCGCGCTACACCGACTGGAAGAGCGAAGGCGAAGGCGCCGACCGTTCGCACAAGGTGACCACCCCGTACGCCGGCCTGGTGTACGACTTCAACGACACCTGGTCCACCTACGCGAGCTACACCGAGATCTTCCAGCCGCAGACCTACCGCGGCGCCAACGGCAGCTTCCTCGACCCGGTGACCGGCAAGAGCTACGAGGCCGGCGTCAAGGCCGCCTGGTTCGACAACCGCCTCAATGCCTCGGCGGCGGTGTTCCGCATCGAGCAGGACAACGTGGCCCAGCCGACCGGCGTGTACCTGCCGAGCGGCGAGCAGGTGTACGCCGCGGCCAAGGGCACGGTGAGCGAAGGCTTCGAGTTCGAAGTGAGCGGCGAGCTGCGCGAAGGTTGGAACGCCACGTTCGGCGCCTCGCACTACACCGCGCGCGACGCCAACGACACGAGCATCAACAAGCAGCTGCCGCGCACCTCGATCAAGCTGTTCACCAGCTACACCCCGAGCGGCGAATGGCACGACCTCACCGTCGGCGGCGGCGTGAACTGGCAGAACCGCATCTACTACGTGGACGCGGTGTACGGGGAGTTCGAGCAGGACGGCTATGCGCTGGTCAGCGCCTTCGCGCGTTACCGCCTGGCGCCGCAGTTCTCGGTGCAGCTCAACCTCAACAACCTGCTGGACAAGCGCTACTACTCGCAGATCAACTCCGGCTACGGCGCGTTCGGCGCACCGCGCAACGGCGAGCTGAGCTTCAACTGGACGTTCTGATCGCCCACGCGTGAGGAACCGTGCCGGCCGGCGATCCGCGAGGGTCGCCGGCCGGTGTCGTTTCAGGCTGGCCCGCGGATGAATGCGGCCGTGCGAGATCGCATCGCGATGCCTGCGCGGATGCGCCATGAAGGCGTGGCACCCGCACAATCACCGGTCCATCGTCACGACCGTTCACCGCCGGCCGGTATCCTCCACGTCATGAACAAGCCGCTGCAATCGATCTTCCTCGCGCTCTCCCTGGCCGGGCTGGCCTTCGCGGCCGCCGCGCAGTCGCCGGATGCGCAACGCCCCGCCATGCGCGCCGCATTGGAAGCGGCCGAAGCCGGCCGCCCCGACGCCGGCGCCAACGCCGCGCTGCGCGACAACCCGGTGTACGGGTGGCTGGAATACGCCGCGCTCAAGCGCGACATCGACCGCGTGGACAACAACGCCGCGCAGGACTTCCTGCGCCGCTACAACGGCCAGCCGGTGGCCGAGGCGTTCCGCTCGCTGTGGCTGCCGGCGCTGGCGCGTCGCGAGGATTGGCCGACCTTCCTCGCCAACTGGAAGCCGACCGACAGCGTCTCCCTGCGCTGCGCCGAACTTACCGCCCGCCAGGCCCAGGGCCGCCTCGATGCTCAGTGGAACAGCGACGCGCAGGCGATCTGGCGGGCCAACGGCAAGGCGCTGCCCAACGGCTGCGATGCGGTGTTCGCCACGCTCGCCGCGCGCGGCGGGCTGGATGCCCCGCTGCGCTGGCAGCGCATCGAAGCCGCCGCCGACGAACAGCTGCCGGCGGTGATGCGCGCCGCCGCGCAAGGCCTGCCCGCCGCCGAGCAGGGGCAGGCCAACGACTACGCCGCGTTCGTCGCCGCCGCCGACGCGCGCGCGCTGGCGTGGCCGCGCACCGACCGCAGCCGCCGCATCGCGGTGGCCGGGCTCTCCGCGCTGGCCAAGGCCAACCCGGATGCCGCCGAGCGCCTGCTGCCGCAGGTGGGCGATGCGCTGGCGCTGGATGCCACGCAGCGCGGCAAGGTGCTGTACCAGATCGCGCTGTGGACGGTGGCCTCCTACCTGCCCGATTCCGCGCGCCGGCTGCAGGCCGTGCCCGAGGCCGCCTATGACGAACGCCTGCGCGAATGGCGCGTGCGCGAGGCGATGTCGCGTGGCGACTGGCCGGGCGCGCTGGCCGGCATCGAGAAGATGCCGCCCGCGCAGCGCGACGATTCGCGCTGGCAGTATTTCCGCGCGCGCCTGGCCGAGAAGCTGGGCCGCACCGGCGAGGCGCAGGCGTGGTACCGCGGTGCGGCGCAGAGCCCGACCTTCCATGGCTTCCTGGCTGCCGACAAGCTCGGCCAGCCCTACGTGCTGTGCCCGTGGGAGCCGAACGACACCGCGCAGGCGCGCAATGCCATCGCCCGCGACCCGGCGTTGGTGCGTGCGCTGGAACTGTTCAAGCTCGACCGTGCCAGCTGGGCCACGCTGGAATGGAACGACGCGCTCACCCGTTTCGACGACACCCAGCGCCGGCTGGCGGTGGAGCTGGCCGGCGAGGCCGGCTGGTTCGACCGCGCGGTGTTCTCGCTGGGCAAGAAGCCGGAAGAGCAGCGCCTCTACACGCTGCGCTTTCCGCTGCACCACGGCGACACCATCCGCCGCGAAGCCGAGCGCAACGGCATCGACCCGGCCTGGGTGGCCGCGGAGATCCGCGCCGAAAGCGTGTTCAATTCCAACGCCCGCTCGCCGGCCAACGCGATGGGCCTGATGCAGGTGCTGCCGGGCACCGGCAACGGCGTAGCCAAGCGCATCGGGCTGGCCAGCTACACCGGCGCATCGAGCCTGTACGACCCGGACGTCAACATCGCCATCGGCACCGCCTATCTGCGCCAGCTGCTGGACAAGTACGGCCAGCCGTACGTCACCATCGCCGCCTACAACGCCGGCCCGACGCCGGCGGCGCGCTGGCTCGACCAGCGGCCCTCGCACGACCCGGATTTCTGGATCGAGACCATCAGCTACAAGGAAACCCGCGACTACGTCGCGCGCGTGATGGCCTTCAGCGTGATCTACGACTGGCGCCTCAATGGCAACGCGCTGCCGCTCAGCGACCGCCTCGTCGGCACGCTGCAGGACAAGCGCAAGGCCTTCGTCTGCAACACGCCGGCAGCCGCGGCCCCGGCTGGCAGCCGCTGAGTCGCGGCGGCGCCGGCTTCGGGCATCATGGCGCGATGGAGATCTATCTCGTTGGCGGCGCCGTCCGCGATGCCCTGCTGAACCTGCCGGCCGGCGACCGCGACTGGGTGGTCGTCGGCGCCGACCAGGCCGCGATGGAGGCACAGGGTTTCAAGGCCGTGGGCCGCGACTTCCCGGTGTTCCTGCACCCGAAGACCGGCGAGGAGTACGCGCTGGCACGCACCGAGCGCAAGTCCGGGCGGGGGTATCGCGGCTTCGTGGTCGATGCCGACCCCTGCGTGACGCTGGAGCAGGACCTGCAGCGGCGCGACTTCACCCTCAATGCGATCGCCCGCGCCGATGACGGCACGCTGGTCGACCCTTACGGCGGCGCGCGCGATATCGAAGCGCGCGTGCTGCGGCACGTGGGGCCGGCTTTCGTCGAAGACCCGCTGCGCGTGCTGCGCGCGGGGCGGTTCATGGCGCGCTTCGCGCCGCTGGGCTTCACCCTGGCGCCGGAAACGCTCGCGCTGATGCGCGAGATCGCCGCCAGCGGCGAGCTCGAGGCCCTGGTGCCCGAGCGGGTATGGCAGGAACTGCGCAAGGCGCTCGCTTCCGCGCAGCCATCCGCGTTCCTGCGCACGCTGCACGACGCGCACGCGTTGGGCGCGGTGCTGCCGGAGGTCGAAGCGTTGTATGGGGTGCCGCAGCGTGCCGAGTTCCATCCCGAGGTGGATACCGGCGTGCACCAGGAAATGGTGAGCGACATGGCGGCACGGTTGCGGCCGGGCGACGCGATGATCGGCTATGCCGCGCTGTGCCACGACCTCGGCAAGGCGCTCACGCCGACCGACGAACTCCCGCGCCACGTGATGCACGAACAGCGTGGCGTCGCGCCAACGCGGGCGATGAGCGAGCGGCTGAAGGTGCCGCAGGATTACCGCCAGCTGGCCGAAAGCGTGTGCCGCGAACACCTGAACGTGCATCGCATCGCCGAGCTGCGCGATGCGACGGTGCACGAACTGCTGGGCCGCTGCGACGGCTTCCGGCGGCCGGAGCGGATCGCGCAGATCGCGGCGGTCTGCGAGGCGGACAAGCGCGGCAGGTTGGGCAGTGCCGAAGAGGATTACCCGCAGGGGCCGGAGCTGTGCCGGCTGCACGAAGCGGCGCTGGCGATCAACGCGCGCGACCTGGCGAAAGATGGCCTGCAGGGTCCGCAGGTCGGCGAGGCGCTGGCGAAGGCGAGGATTGCGGCGATCGGCCAGGCGCGGACACTGCGGAAATAGCCTGCCTTCATTCCATCCCGCGGCGCCAAGCGGCCAACGCCGGCACGCTCAGATCTTGACGTACCACCGCCGCGCATCCATCCAGCGCACCACTGCCCACCACACCGCGACGAACACCACCGCGAAGGCCGCCGAGGACACTTCGCGCCCGGCCAGCGGCGCGATCCAGCTGGCGAAGCCGCGCTCGTAGATCGGCTCCCACCAGCCCAGTCCAGCCAGCGCGTACACCATCAGCGCCGAGCCACCATAAGCGGCGATCGCGTTGACGCCGAAGCTGCGCCCCACCGCGGGCCAGCCGCGCAGATCCACCAGCACGTGCGCCAGCGCGAGCAGCAGCATCGACACGCCCGCGCTCCACAGCACGTACGAGGACGTCCACAGGTTCTTGTTCAACGGCAGCCACCACGCCCACGCCAGGCCCGCGAGCCCGACGGCCACGCCGCCCATCACCAGCCAGCGCCGCCGTCCCTCGCGCAGCCAGTCGCCCGCGCGCAACCCCAGCAGCGTGGTCGCCAGCGCGCCGAGCGTGGAGAGCAGGCCTTCCGGGTCGTGCCCCAGCCCGGTCGTCGCGTCGTACTGGTAGACCAGTGGACCGAGCAGCGCGGTATCCACGCGGCTGGCGATGTTCTGGAAGGGTGCCAGCGAACCGCCGGCGCACAGCAACGCCGCCCAGCCCACGAGCAACGCGCCGATCCATCCCCACTGCATCCGCGGCTTCACCCACAGCGCCACGCTGCCGGCGATGCCGAAGCACAGGCCGATCCGCTGCAGCACGCCCCACGGGCGGAAGTGCGGCTTGTCCAGCCACCACCACGCCAGCAGATGCAGCAGCAAGCCCAGCCCGAGGATGCGCAGCGCGCGCACCCACACCGTGCGCGTCAGCGCGCCGCGATCACCGCCGGCCAGCGCGCGCGGCACCACGCCCAGCGAGATCGACACGCCGACGATGAACAGGAACATCGGGAAGATCAGGTCGGTGGGCGTGCAGCCATTCCACTCGGCGTGCTCCAGCGGCCACCACACGTGCGCCCATTCGCCGGGATCGTTGACCAGCAGCATCGCCGCGACGGTCAGCCCGCGCAGCGCATCGACCGAGGCGAAGCGCTGCATGCTCCCGGGCGCGGACATCAGTCGGCGCTGCCGGCGATCCAGGTGGCGACGACCTGCAGGTCATCGTCGACCAGCACCAGGTCGGCCTGGTAGCCCGGCGCGATGCGGCCGTAGCGGTCGCCCAGGCCGAGGAACTGCGCCGGGTAGGTCGACGCCATGCGCGCGGCCTCCTCCAGCGGCAGGCCGAGCAGGCGCACGCTGTTGCGCACGGCGGTGGCCATGTCCAGCGCGGAGCCCGCCAGGGCGCCGGCGGCATTGCGCACCACGCCATCGACGGCGGTGATGATTTCGCCGTACAGCGAATAGCTTGGGTCGTCCGCGCCCACCGGCGGCATCGCGTCGGTGACCAGGAACAGCTTGCCACGCGGCTTGGCCGCCAGCGCCACGCGCAGGCTGGCCGGGTGCACGTGCACGCCATCGACGATGATGCCGCACCAGCTGTCCGCATCTTCCATCGCGGCGCCCACCGCGCCAGGCTCGCGCCCCTGCAGCGGCGACATCGCGTTGTACAGATGGGTGAAGCCGGTGATGCCCGCGTCCAGGCCGGCACGGATCTGCTCGTAGCTGCCGGCGGTGTGGCCGGCGGCGACGATCACGCCCGCCGCCACCAGCGCGCGCACGGTCTCGACCGGCACCTGCTCGGGGGCGAGCGTCAGCAGCGTGACGCCATTGCGCAGCGAGGCGGCCATCGCCACTTCGGCGGCATCCGGCACGCGGAACTTGCTGGCGTCATGCGTGCCCTTGCGCGCCGGCGCGATGTACGGCCCTTCCAGGTGGATGCCGAGCACGCCCGGCACGCCGGCATCGATCGCCTCGGCGGTGGCGGCAATGGCTTTCTCCATCACCCCCGCGTCGTCGCTGATCAGCGTCGGCAGCATGCCGGTGGTGCCGAAGCGCCGGTGCGCGCGCGCGATTTCCGTCAGCGCGTGCACGTCCGGCGTGTTGTTGAACAGGTAGCCGCCACCGCCGTTGACCTGCGCGTCGATGTAGCCCGGCAGCAGCGTATGGCCCTGCAGGTCCACCGCGGTGGCCGCGGCCACGCGCGGATCGTCCAGCGGCACCAGCGCGACGATGCGCCCTTCTTCCACCAGCACCGCCACGTCCTCGCGGAAGCCGTGATCGGTGAGGACCTTTCCGTTGCGCAGCGCGATCGCCATGGCGTCAGACCGTCTCGGTAACCTTGTTCAGATGCGGCGGCAGGTCGGGATTGTGGCCCCGGCGCAGCGCCAGCGCGTTGATCGCGCGGTAGAAGCTCTGGATGGTGAGCAGCGGCGTGCACACCGGATGCGGCGCCTCGGCCAGCGGCAGGTCGCCGTCCGGCGCGGCCAGCCAGACCTGCGCGCCACGCGCGCGGAATTCCTCGGCCACCGCGCGCGTGCCGGCGCCGGTTTCATCCGGCTGCGCGAACGCCAGCACCGGGAAGCCGGCATCCACCAGCGCCATCGGGCCGTGCTTCACCTCGGCCGAGCTGTAGGCCTCGGCATGCAGGCCGCAGGTTTCCTTGAACTTCAACGCCGCTTCCTGCGCGGCGGCCAGGCCGAGGCCACGGCCGAGCACGAACAGGTTGCGCGCGCCGACCAGGCCTTCGGTGAGCGGGCGCCAGTCGGCGGCCCAGGCCTGGCGCAGCGCCGAGGGCAGCGCGTCGAGCGCATGCAGCAGCGCCGGATCCTGCTTCCACAGCGCGCCGAGCTGCAGGATCGCCGCCAGCGAGGCGAGGTAGCTCTTGGTCGCCGCGACGCTGCGCTCCGGGCCGGCGCCCAGCGGAATCACCGTCTCGGCCAGCTGCGCCAGCGGCGAGTCTTCCACGTTCACCAGCGCCACCACGCGCGCGCCGGCGGCCTTGGCGGCCTCGGCATTGCGCAGCAGGTCCGGGCTCTTGCCTGACTGCGAGATCACCAGGTACAGCGCGCCCTTCAACGCCAGCGGCGCTTCGTACACCGACCCCACCGACGGCGACGCCGACGCCGTCACGATGCCCAGCTGGGTCTCGAACAGGTATTTGGCGTAGGTGGCGGCGTGATCCGAGCTGCCGCGCGCGCAGGTCACCACGAACGGCGGCGGGTTGGCGCGCAGCGAGGCGGCCAGCGCTTCCACGGTGCCACGGTTGCGCGCGAACTGGGCGGCGACGACGTCAGCGGTTTCCGCGGCTTCGCGGAACATCAGGGTCTGGTTTTCTTCGGGCAGGGACATGGATGGTGGGGTCAGGTCGGTTCGGGCGGGGCGGTACGCGCCGCGGCGGCCGGCGCGGGCGCGGTGGAACCGCGCACCACCAGCTGCGGCACGAATCCGCGGTTGTGCAGCTGCGGCGCCTGTTCGTCGTAGGCGTCGCTGCGCAGCTGGCTGATCAGCAGGCGCGCGGCATGGCGGGCGATGTCCTCGGTGGCCTGCTTGGCCGTGGTCAGCGGCGGCCACGACTGGCGCGAGAACGGGCTGTCCTCGAAGCCGGCGATGGACAGCTGGTACGGCACGTTCATGCCGGAGGACTTGGCCGCGGCGAGCACGCCGGCGGCGATTTCGTCATTGCTGCCGAAGATGGCCGTGGGCGGTTCGCGCAACGCCAGCAGGCGGCGCGCGCCGCGGAAGCCGTCGTCGAAGGTGTAGTCGCCCGGCACGATGAGGTGCTTGTCCACGGTGATGCCGTAGTCGCGCAACGCGGCCTCGTAGCCGGCATAGCGCTCGCCGCTGGAACGGTGCTGCGCACCGCCCCACAGGAAGCCGATGCGCTGGTGGCCGAGCTGGATCAGGTGCTCGGTGATCTCGTAGGCCGCGTCGCGGTCGTCGATGTAGACGCAGGCGCCATCGCCCGGGTCTTCGGTGGCGGCGATGATGCGCACCGTCTTGATGCCGCGCGCGGCCAGGCCGGCGAGCAGTTCGGGGCGTTCGGACATCGGCGCGGTCAGCACCAGGCCGGCCAGGCGCGAGCGCTGCACCCACTCGGCCAGTTCCTCGGCCAGCAGCGGGGAGGTCGAATCGACCGGGTTGATCTGCAAGCCGAAGCCGGTTTCGCGGCAGGCGGCCAGGACGCCGTTCTGCACGCCGATGATGTGGTACGGGTTCGGGTTGTCGTAGACCAGGCCGACCACGAACGGCGTGCCGCTGCGCAGGTTGCGCGCGGAGGGGTCGGGTTCGTAGTCCAGGTCGGCGATGGCCCGCAGCACCCGCGCGCGGGTGGCCTGCATGACGGACGGCTCGTTGTTGATGACGCGCGAAACGGTCTTCAGCGAGACCTTCGCGCGCTCGGCGACGTCCTTGATCGTCGGCCTGCGCATGGGCTGCTCCGGGGCGGTGGCGAAGGCGTCCATGATGCGCGGTTCCGGGCCTTCGTGCTCAGCCCTGGCCTGCCGGCATGCCGGCCCGGTGGCCGCGCAGCGAGTAGAACAGGATGTACAGGTAGCACGGGACCATCAGCGCGGCGAAGACCAGCTGGAAGTCGTAGTGCTGCTTCAGGATGGCGAACGCCTGCGGGATGATCGCGCCACCGGCGATGCCCATGATCAACAGCGCCGAGCCGGTTTCGGTGAAGCGGCCCAGGCCCTGGATGGCGAGCGGGAAGATCGCCGGCCACATCATCGCGTTGGCGAAGCCGAGCGCGGCGACGAAGGCCACCGAGACGTAGCCGTGGGTGAGGAACGCGCCGATGGAGAACAGCACGCCGAGCACGGCCGAGATGCTGAGGTAGCGCGCCTGCGAGACCACGCGCGGGATCAGCACCAGGCCTGCGATGTAGCCGGCGAGCATGGCGGTGAGAGTACACATCGTGAAGAGCTTGGTGCGATCCAGCGGCAGGTCGAAGCCGTGCCCGTAGGTACCAATGGCATCACCCGCCATCACTTCCACGCCCACGTAGACGAACAGGCACAGCACGCCCAGCCACAGGTGCGGGAACTGGAAGATGCTGGTCTTGCCGCCACTGCTGGATACGGGCGTGGCATTGGCTTCGGCCGGCTTGATCTCCGGCAGCGGTGAAAACAGGATGCCGATCGCCACGACCAGCAGGATCACCGCCATCGTCAGATAGGGCGCGTGGATCTTGGCGGCGAATTCGTTGAGCAGCATTTCCTTCGTGGCAGCGTCGGCCGTGGCCACCTTGTCGGACAGGTCGCCTACTCCTTGCAGCACGATCGAGCCAATCACCCACGGCACGATGATGCCGCCGATCTTGTTGCAGATGCCCATCAGCGCGATACGCCGCGCGGCGGTCTCGATCGGCCCAAGGATGGAAACGTACGGATTGACGGCGGTCTGCAGCAGCGCAAGTCCGCTGCCGATCACGAACAGTCCGCCCAGCGCGCCGGGATACCAGCGCTGCGTGGAAAACTGGCCGAATGCAGCGGCACCTGCCGCCATCACGAAAAGGCTTACCGCAAGGCCCTTCTTCATGCCGGTGCGCTTGAGGATCCACGAGGACGGCAATGCGAGGAAGAAGTACGACAGGTAGAACACCATCAGCACCAGGAAGGCGTTGACCTCGTTCAAATCGAAGGCCAGGCGCACGAAGGTGATCAGCGGGCCGTTGATCCAGGTGAGGAAGCCGATGACGAAGAACAGCACGCCGACGATGGCGATCGAAGTCATCAGGCTGGAGCGTTCGGGAGTGGCGGTGAGTGCGGACATCGGGTGAAAGCTCCTGCGTCGTCGACGGCCGTTGCGGCGGTCTGGCTGGGAACAACGTTGTCACATTTATTCGATGCGCATGGGCTGCTTGTCAACTTCCCGTGACGACAGGACACGCTACGGGCGTGACGCGTCGCAGCATTGCTGCGGCGCCGCATCGATAGTTCCGGGCGCTTTGCCACGGCTGGCTTTGCAGGCAGGTCGCGGGCTGTAACCGGTTTCCCCGACCAGCCCCCTGTTACCCGATTGCGAAAATTTCGTTGCACCCCGTTGACATCGTTGTCAGACCGATTTCACACTCGGCCCCGTCGAGTCCCCCTTCCGGGGTCCCGGCATGCCCCCAGGCAACCAGGAGTCAGTGTGGCTGCAACGTCCCCAGCTTCGACCCCCACCCTGCCGCATGCCGGTCCGTTCCTGGCCGCCGATGTGGGCGGCACGCACGTGCGTATCGGCCGTGTGCGGGCGGGCGCCGATCCGCGCCACCCGGTGGAAGTGCTGGACTACCGCAAATACCGCTGCGCCGATTACCCGAGCCTGGCCGCCATCGTCGGCGACTTCCTGCGCGACAACCCGGGCGTGCAGGAGTGCGTGATCGCCAGCGCCGGCTATCCGCTGGCCGACGGCACCGTCATCACCAACAACCTGCCGTGGGTGCTGTCGCCGCGCGCCATCCGCGAGGAACTGGGCCTGGCGCAGGTGTACCTGGTCAACGATTTCGAGGCGGTCGCGCATGCGGCGGCCTACGTGGACGCCAGCGAGGTGGTCCAGCTCACCGGCCCGGCGCAGGCGCCGCGCGGCCCCACCCTGGTGCTCGGCCCCGGCACCGGCCTGGGCGCGGCGGTGTGGATTCCCAACGACGGCTTCCCGGTCGTGCTCGCCACCGAGGCCGGCCAGGCCGCGCTGGCCAGCAACACCGAACTGGAAATGCAGCTGGTGCGCGAAATGCTGCGCCATCGCAGCCACGTGCCGGTGGAGCACGCGATTTCCGGCCCCGGCCTGCTCAATCTCTACAACGCGCTGTGCGCGGTGCGCGGCGTGCCGGCCGTGCATGCCACGCCGGACGCGATCACCGCCGCCGCGCTGGAAGGCGGCGATCCGCTCGCGCACCAGGCGCTGGACGTGTTCTGCGGCCTGCTCGGCAGCGTCGTGGGCGACATGGCCCTGCTCTACGGCGTGCAGGGCGGCATCTACCTCGCTGGCGGGATCCTTCCCAAGATCCGCCAGTTCCTGATCGACAGCAGCTTCGTGCAGCGTTTCCTGGACAAGGGATCGATGCGCGAGGCGCTGGAACGAATTCCCGTGAAGTTGGTCGATCACGGGCAGCTGGGCGTCGTGGGCGCCGCCAGTTGGTATCTGGGCCAGAAGGCGAAAGCAGCGTAATCGCAACACCGTGTGGTCGCAGTCCGCGTCGAGGTCGGGGAGGACCGCCACGCACAGCAACATCGGCGCGCCAAGCAATGCCCGCTAATCCAATTGATTGATGAGGAGAGACATCATGAAATACCGCAAGTCCGTACTTACCTCGGCCATCGTGACCTGTCTTGCGTTCAGCGCGCACGCCCAGGACGCCGGCCAGCAGCAGACCGCCACCGACCTCGATACCGTGCAGGTCATCGGCATCCGCGGTTCGATGGAGAAGTCGCTGGACACCAAGCGCGAAGCACAGGCGCGCGTGGAAGTGGTTACCGCCGAGGACATCGGCAAGCTGCCGGCCAAGAACGTGGCCGACACCCTGCGCGAACTGCCCGGCGTGAACATCAGCTCGTCCAGCGCCAGCGAAGGCGCCTTCGACGAGGCTGACCGCGTCAGCCTGCGCGGCACCAACCCCAGCCTGACCCAGACCCTGGTCAACGGCCACACCATCGGCACCGGCGACTGGTTCGTGCTGAGCCAGGTGGCCAACGTCGGCCGCAGCGTGAGCTATTCGCTGCTGCCGTCGGAGATCGTTGACCAGGTCGTGGTGAACAAGAGCTCGCAGGCCAAGCTGGTGGAAGGTGGCAGCGCCGGCTCGGTGAACATCATCACCCGCAAGCCGCTGCAGTTCGCCGACAACCTGACCACCGAAGCCTCGGTGGGTGCGGCTTACTCCGACCTGCCCGACAAGACCGAGCCGCAGGTCAGCGCGCTGCTCAACTGGAAGAACGACGCGAATACCGTCGGCGTGATGGTGCAGGGCTTCTACGAGAAGCGCTCGCTGCGTCGTGATGGCCAGGAAGTGGTCGGCGGCTATGGCGTGATCCCGGACGACGCCGCCGTGGTGGCGACCAATCCGGACCTGGCCGGCGTGCTCTACCCGAACCTGCTGGGCGCGGTGTATTTCGACCAGACCCGCGAGCGCAAGGGCGGCGTGCTGGACGTGCAGATCAAGGCCACCGACAGCCTGACCCTGAACCTCAACGGGTTCTACTCCAAGCTGGAAGCGGACAACTACAACCGCAACTACATGATGTGGGCCAGCCAGTTCGTCAACACGCAGGCGCCGAACCCGGGCTACGTGATCAAGAATGGCGTGCTGACCCAGGCCACCTACGCGCCGACCACCAGCGCCACGGTCACGCCGTACGGCGTGTACGACATGATCTCGCGCCCGAACGCCTCGTCCGAGTCCAAGTACCTGACGCTCGATGCCGACTGGCAGGCTTCCGACAACCTGAACTTCAAGTTCCAGGCCGGCACCACCGATGGCAGCGGCAAGAGCCCGACCCAGGACGTGCTGGAAACCGGCACCGCCGGCAATGCCGGCGCCAGCTGGAGCATGGGCGGCCTGGGCGATCCGATCGACTGGTCGCTGGGCGGCGTCAACACGCCGGCCAACCACCTGCCGCAGAACGGCTGGATCTTCGGCGGCCAGGCGATCGACGTGAAGGACAGCGAGGACTGGTTCGCCGCCGACGGCGAGCTGTTCGCCAACGCCGACAGCGTCCTGAACTCGTTCGACTTCGGCGTGCGTTACTCCGAGCACGAGCGCAAGAACGACTTCGAGATCGCGCAGGGCCCGAACTTCGCCAGCAACTGGACGGACATCTCGGCTTACCCGACCACCGGCGGCAGCTACCCGGGCGACTTCGGAAGCGACCTCGGCGGCAGCGTCCCGGGCGGCATCTGGTACTACACGCCTTCGCAGCTGGCGCAGATCAACGCCGATTTCGCCAACCGCGATCCGGTCAGCCGCTTCTACTTCTCCGACGTCTACGGCGTGAAGGAAAAGATCTCGGCGGCTTACGTGCAGGCCAACTTCGCCGGCACCTCGTGGAGCGGCAACATCGGCCTGCGCTACGTCAAGACCGATACGGACGTGAGCTACAACCAGTCGCTGCCGGTGAACTCCGGCATCCCGGGTGCGATCAGTGGCTCGGCGTTCGGCGACTACCTGCCGACCACGGTGCAGAACGACTACAGCCGCCTGCTGCCCAGCGCCAACCTCAAGTTCGACCTGAGCGACGACCTGGTGGCCCGCTTTGCCGTGTCGCAGACCATGACCCGCCCGGATTACTCCGCGCTGGCCGGCTCGCTGTCGCTGGATGACCTGACCCACACCGGCAGCGGCGGCAACCCGCAGCTGAAGCCGATCGTGTCGACCAACTACGACGCGAACCTGGAGTGGTACTTCGCCCCGCGCGCCCTGCTGTCCTTCGGCGTGTTCGCGATGCAGCTCAACGACTACATCAACTTCGGCACCACCACCATCAGCTACAAGGACCAGGCCGCCAGCTACGCCAGTGGCACCGACGTCTACGCGGACTACCAGGTGTCGGTCCCGGTCAACACCAACGGCAACATCAAGGGCTTCGAAGTCGCCTACCAGCAGCCGATCGGCGAGTTCTTCGGCGTGTCGGCGAACTACACCTATGCCGATGGCGAAGCCAGCGGCGGCGGCCCGCTCAACGGCACCTCGAAGAACACCTACAACCTGGCCGGCTTCTTCGAGAACGACCGCTTCAGCGCCCGCGTGAGCTGGAACTGGCGCGACGACTTCTACGCCGGCGTCAGCCGCACCGACGAGTTCTACCAGAAGTCGGTGGGCGCGCTGTCGGCCTCGCTGTCGTACCACGTGACCGACTGGATGACCGTCTCGCTGGACGGCCTGAACCTCAACAACCCGGTCTACAAGTACTACACCAACAGCGACGCGGGCTTCCTGCCGTATGCGTTCTATGCCAACGGCCGCCAGTACTACCTGAACCTGCGTTTCAAGTTCTGATGTTGTCTCTCCCAAGCGTGTAATGCTCCACTGCGGGCCCGGACTCGTCCGGGCCCGCTTTCTTTTACGGCTTCCCCAACGCCGCCACCGGAGGATCGTTCCGATGACTGCCCGCCCTTCCCTGCTCCCGCGCCTGGCCCTGCTGCTGTCCACGCTGGCGCCGGCCGCCTTCGCGGCCAATCCGCTTACCGTCATTCCCGCGCCCGCGCAGGTGCAGGCCGCCCAGGGCGGCTTCGCCCTTACCCCGCAGGTGCTCGTGCGCCCGGCCGACGCGGCCGCCGAACCCACCGCGCGCCAGTTCGTCGAAGGCCTGGCGCGCGGCAGCGGCCTGCGCCTGGCGCTGGCGCCGGCCGGCCGCGCGAAAAAGGGCGAGATCGCCTTCGCGATCGACCCCAAGGCCAGCGCGTCGCCCGAAGGCTACGTGCTGGAGATCGACGCCAACGGCGTGCGCGCGCGCGCGGCCGATCCGCGCGGCCTGTTCTACGCGGCGGTGACGCTGTGGCAGCTGGCCCCGGCGCGTGGCGAGACCGCCGCGGCCGTGCTGCCGGCCGGCCGCATCACCGACGCCCCGCGCTTCGGCTGGCGCGGCCTGATGCTTGATTCGGCGCGGCACTTCCAGAGCGTGGAGCAGATCAAGTCGCTGCTGGACGTGATGGCGCTGCACAAGTTCAACACCTTCCACTGGCACCTCACCGACGACCAGGGCTGGCGCATCGAGATCAAGCGCTACCCGCGCCTCACCGAGGCCGGCAGCTGCCGCATCCCGGCCGGCGACGGCGGCATCGGCGCCGATGGCAAGCCTGCGCCGTACTGCGGCTTCTACACGCAGGACCAGGTGCGCGAAGTGGTCGCCTATGCGGCGCAGCGCCACATCACGGTGATGCCGGAGTTCGACATCCCGGGCCACGCCACCGCGGCCATCTCGGCCTACCCGGAACTGGGCGTCAGCGGCAAGCCGATCGAAGTCTCCAACGAGTGGGGCGTGAACACCAACCTGTTCAACGCCGACGAATCCACGATGCAGTTCCTGGAGAACGTGCTGGCCGAGATGATCCCGCTGTTCCCCGGCCGCTATTTCCACCTCGGGGGCGATGAGGCGGTGAAGGACCAGTGGAAGGCCTCGCCGCGCATGCAGGCGCGCATCAAAGAGCTCGGCCTGAAGGACGAGGAAGCGCTGCAGGGCTGGATGCTCAAGCGCCTGGAACGCTTCCTGGTGAGCCATGACCGGCTGATGATCGGCTGGGACGAAATCATCGATGGCGGCCTGCCGCCGGAAGCGGCGGTGATGTCCTGGCGCGGCACCGAAGGCGGCCTCACGGCGGCACGGCTGGGCCACGACGTGGTGATGGTGCCCTCCTCCGATCTCTACCTGGATTACCTGCAGACCGATTCGCCGGACGAGCCGCCGGGCCGCCCGTCGAACATCAACCTGCAGCGCGTGTATGCGTTCGAGCCGGTGCCGGCGGCGCTGGAGCCGGCGCAGCGCCACCACATCCTTGGCGTGCAGGCGAACATCTGGACCGAGCATTCGCGCAGCTTCGCGCGGGTGGAGCATGCGCTGTTCCCGCGCGCGGCGGCGGTGGCCGAGACCGGCTGGTCGCCGACCGACAAGCGTGACTTCGCCGATTTCCGCTCCCGCCTGCCGCACCTGCTGGCGCTGTATCGCGCCTGGGGCGCGGACTACGCGCAGACGCCGTTCCAGCCGAAGGTGGAGATCGCCCCCGGCGAGACGGCCGGCAAGGTGCGTATCACGCTCACCGATCGCCTCGGCTACGACGACGTGCGCTACAGCACCGACGGCAGCGCGCCGACGGCCGCCTCGCCGCGCTACGAGGCGCCGCTGGAACTCGCCCTGCCGGTGACACTGCAGGCCGCCTCGTTCTGGAACGGCCAGCCGCTGGCCGCGCCGGTGACGCGCACGCTGAGCATCGAAGGCCTGCGCAGCCGCAGCGACGAGGAACTGGCCCAGTGCACGGGCAAGCTGATGCTGCGGCTGGAGGACGACGGCCCGCGCGAAGGTCCGCGCGCGGTGTTCAACGTGGACATCTTCAACCCGTGCTGGGAATGGAAGCAGGCCGACCTGCGCGGCATCGACAGCGTGCAGGTGCATGCCGGCCAGCTGCCCTACTACTTCCAGCTGGCGCACGACGAATCGCTCCGTACCTTCCAGCCTTCGCACTCGGCGTACGGCGAACTGGTGCTGCGCGACGGCTGCGAAGGCCCGACGCTGGCCAGCGTGAAGCTGCCGGCCAAGCCGGGCGCCGATGGCTTCTCGACGTTGACCGCCAAGCTGCCGAAGACCGCGCGCAAGGCGCAGGCCGACCTGTGCGTCTACTTCACCGGTGACACGCGCCCGACGATGTGGGTGCTGGACCGGATGACGCTGGTGCCGGCGAAGTAAATGAAACTGAAAAGGCCGGGCCTGCGATGCGGGCCCGGCCTTTTGCTTGATGGGGTCGTGGCTGAAGCCGCCCCTACGAGTTGGCGGCGCCGCGGCCGAACCAATACCGATCCAGTCGCAACACCCACTCGCGCGCCGGCGTGCGTGCCAGCGACAAGCCCGCCAGCACGCCCAACGTATTGGCCAACGCATCGAACGGATCGGCACTGCGATCCACCGTGAAAGCGCCCTGCGCGAACTCGATGCCCACGCCCAGCAGCACCAGCCCGAACCCGGCCCACAGCAGCGCCCGCCGCGTGGCGAACAGTTGCACTGCCCAGAACGACAGGCCCACGTAGGTAAGGAAGTGTTCGGCCTTGTCGGTGTTCTCGGGCATGTCCGGAATTTCCGGCGGCGGACCGAGGCACACCACGATCACCGCCAGGATCAGGAACACCCACACGCCGACCCACACCGTCGGCCGCTGGAACGCACGCAGGGCCATGCTCACAGCCGCCAGGTCAGGTCGCCGACCAGGAACGCGGCTTCGAACTCCACGCCGCTCTGGAAGCCCATCACCTGGAAACGCTCGCCCATCTCGCTGGGCAGCGTGAGGCGCTTGACCTGCTCGCGCAGGCGCACGCGGCCGACTTCATCGGTGCGGGTATCGGCCTGTTCCAGCAGCTGGTCCAGTCCGTTGCCGAGCAGGAAGCTGGCCTGGCTGCAGTAGCCGGCCAGTTCGAAGCCAGCGCCGGTGCCGGCTTCAGCGAGCGCGGTGAAATCCACCGAGGCGGTCAGGTCCTGCAGGCCCGGCCAACGATAGAGATCCTCGTGCATGCGGTGGCGATAGAACGCGCGCAGCGTGCCGTCGCTGCGCTGCGCCTGGTAGTACTCGCGGCGCGGATAGCCGTAATCGACGAACAGCATCGCGCCGCGCTTCAGCCCGCCGGCCACCGCCTGGATCCAGTACGGCAGCTGCGGCAGCACTTCGGAACGGTAGCCCTCGGCGAACGGCGTCTCCAGGTACTGCTCCAGGTGCCGCACCGAGGCGGACAACAGCGCATCGGCGGGCTGCTCGGCGCGCACGAAGCGCCCCTGCGCGTCGACCTGCACGGTCTCCTCGTAGATCTCGCCCTCGCGCACGGTGAAGCGCGGCGTCGGCAGGGCGTCGATGACTTCGTTGGCGAACAGCACGCCGTCCCAGTCATCCGGGAACGGGCCATCCACCCATTCGACCAGGTCGAACACCGGCGGGATCAGCGAACGGCTCAGGCGTTCGCGCTGGCGCTCGCGCAGGTCGGCGCTGGGTTCGAGGATGGCGTAGCGTTCGGGCAGCGCGTCGAGTTCGAGCAGGCGCTTGAGCGTGACTTCAGCGAACGCGCCACTGCCGCCACCCACTTCGAGGATGCGTGCCTCCGGCCCGAGCGCCTGCAACACCGGCGCCAACGCGCCGGACACCACGGCGGCGAACAGCGGGCCGATCTCCGGCGCGGTGACGAAATCCCCGCTCTCGCCGAACTTGCTCGCGCCGGCGCTGTAGTAACCCCACCCCGGCGCATAGAGCGAAAGCTCCATGAAGCGCGAGAACGGCATCGCGCCGCCGCTGGCGTCGATCTCGGCGCGCAGCAGCGCGGCCAGTTCATCGCTGTGGGCAAGCGCCTCGGGCGCGGGCGTGGGCAGGTCGGGGTGCTGCATGGCGGGGCCGATTGCGTGGACAATGCACAGCATAGCCGAGCAAGGGAAATCGCAAGATGAGCGAAACCGCCAAGGTGGCGTTGGTGACCGGCGGCGCGCGGCGCATTGGCGCGGCGATCGTGCGGCGCCTGCATGCGGCCGGGTATCGGGTGGCCGTGCATGCGCATGCCTCCGGGCCGGCGCTGGAGGCCTTGTCGGCCGAGCTGGATGCCGCGCGGCCCGGCAGCGTGCTCACGCTGCAGGCGGACCTGCGTGACGCCAGCGCGGTCGCCGGGCTGGTGCACGACACACTGGCCGCGTTCGGCCGCCTCGATGCGCTGGTCAACAACGCCTCCAATTTCTTTCCCACGCCACTGGAAGCCGCAACAGCCGCGCAGTGGGACGAACTGATGGCGGTGAACGCGCGTGCGCCGTTCCTGCTCGCGCAGGCGGCCGCCCCCGCGCTGCGCGCGGGCCATGGCGCGATCGTCAACCTGGTCGACGCCGCGCTCGCGCATCCGTTGCCCGCGCATGCGGCGTATACCGCCGCCAAGGGCGCGCTGGCCGCGCTCACCGCGGCGTTGGCGGTGGACCTGGCGCCGGAGGTACGGGTGAATGCCGTCGCGCCCGGCGCCATCCTGTGGCCGGAGGTGGGCAAGGATGCCGCGGCGCAGGCGGCGGCGATGGCGCGCACGCCGCTGGCGCGCGTGGGCACGCCGGAGGAAGTGGCCGAAGCGGTGCGTTGGCTCATCGAGGACGCGCACTACATCACCGGGCATACGCTGCCGCTGGATGGCGGGCGCTTGCTGGGGTGAGGCCGGGGCGCCGACTCAGGGCGCCAGTGGCACCGTATCGAAATGCTCGCCGTGTTGCGTATGCGCGCGCCACAGCGCGTCCAGCGTGCGGCCGCTCACCGGGTCGATGAAGTCCGGCGCGATGTCGGCCAGCGGCTTGAGCACGAACGCGTGCTTGAGCTCCGGTCGCGGCACGCGCAGGTGGCCGGGGCCTTCGACGATGCGGTCGCCGTAGAAGATCACGTCGATATCCAGCGTGCGGTCGGCGAAACGCGGGCCGCTGCGGTCGCGCCCGTGGGCATCCTCGACGGCGTGCAGCCATGCGTCCAGCGGCTCAAGTTCCATGTCCGTATGCAGCAGCACGGCGTTGTTGAGGAAATCCGGGCCGTCGAAGCCGACGGCCGGCGTGCGGTAAGCCGGCGAGACGCGCAGTTCGCCGAAACGCTCGCGCAATACCTGCACGGCCAGGTACAGGTGCCGGGCCGGCTGCAGGTTGCTGCCGAGGCTGAGAAGGACGGGGGTCATGCAATATTCGCGCATGCGCGCGGCCCCATCGTCAACCGTTGCGCCGTGACACCTTCACGACCCGGCCCGCCCGGCGGCCTAGAATGCCGGTTCCGTCAACGATGACAACGCCATGACCTATTGCGTGGGCATCGAAGTGGACGAAGGCCTGGTCTTCGCCGCGGATACCCGTACCAACGCCTCGCTGGACGACGTCCGCGTGTACCGCAAGCTGCACGTGTTCGAGTACCCCGGACAGGCGGTATTCGCGGTGATGTCGGCCGGCAACCTGGCCACCACCCAGCTCGCGCTCGCGCGCATCCAGCGCGACGTCGACGATGCGGCGCCGCGCAACCTGCGCACGTTCCGGCACCTGTTCGAGGTGGCCGAGTACATCGGCCAGGTCCTCGTCTCCAGCCAGGTCGATACCGCCGGGCGTCCGGAATTCGAAGGCATCAGCACGCAGGCCACGCTGATCCTCGGCGGGCAGGTCGCCGGCGAGCGCCCGGGCATGTACATGGTGTACCCGCTGGGCAACGCCATCGCCTCCTCGCCCGAGACGCCCTACCTGCAGGTGGGCGAATCGAAGTACGGCAAGCCGATCCTGGACCGCATCATCCGCGCCGACACGCGGCTGGAAGATGCGGCGCGCACGGCGCTGGTGTCGCTGGATTCGACGATCCGTTCCAACCTGTCCGTCGGCATGCCGATCGACCTGGCGCTGATCCGCCGCGACGACCTGCGCATCACCGAGCGCATGCGCCTGGATGCCGATACGCCGCTGTACTCGGACATCCATGCCAACTGGTCGCGCAAGCTCACCGAAGCGGTGCACACCCTGCCGCGCTTTCCGTGGGAACTGCCGCAGGACTGAGCCGGCCTAGCCGTTCTCCAGCGCGTGGGCCACCGCGCGGAACACGCGGCGCATCTCCAGCGGCTTGCGCAGCACGTGCACGGGGATATCCGGCGGGAAATGCTCGCGTTGCAGCGGCTGGCCGACATCCTCCAGCACGATGGCCGGCCCCTGGTAGCCCAGCTCCTGCATGGTGAGCAGCAGGCTCACCGCCGAGAGCAGGATGATGTCGCTGTCCACGATCACCAGGTCCGGCAACGCGTGCTGCTGCACGTGCTGCAGGGCGGCGGCGCCATCGGCGGCGAGCTGTGGCTGGTAGCCCTGGCTCGACAGCGCATTGCCGAGCAACGACAGCCGCGTAGCCTCGCCATCCACCAGCAGGATGCGCTGGCCGCGCCCCAGCGGCAGGTCGGCCTCGTGTTCGCCGCCGGCCGGTGTCGGCGCACGCAGCGGCAGCACGATGTCGAAGCGCGTGCCTTCGCCGCGCCGGCTGTCCACGGTAATGGTGCCGCCGTAGCTTTCGACGATGCGCTTGCAGGAGATCAGGCCCAGGCCGGTGCCGTCGGCCTTGGTGGTGAAGAACGGGCTGAACAACCGCGCCAGGGTGTCCTCACCCATGCCCGTACCGGTATCGATGACGCTCAGGCGCAGTTCGCCCTCGCCTTCCGGCGCGGCGGCGAAAGTGAGCTGCCCGCCGTGCGGCATCGCCTGCACGGCGTTGAGCCCCAGGTTGAGCAGGCACTGCTGCAGTTCGGTGTAGTTGGCTTCGACGCTGAGGTCGCCATCGCCGCCTTCCACCTGCAGGGCGACGCCCTTGGGCAGGCTGCTGCGCAGCAGCAGCTGCACGGCCTGGAACAGCCGGGCCACGGACACCCGCTCGCGCGGCTTGTTGGAGCCGCGCACGAAGGAGAGCATCGACTCGGCCATCTCGTGGCCACGGCGCCCGCATTCGGCGATGACGTCGGCCAGCTGGCGCAGCTGCGGGTCGTCGCCGCGCCCGGCCAGCAGGTCCGGCACGATCAGCAGCGGCTGCAGGATGTTGCGCAGGTCATGGCTGAGGCCGGCAGCAAGCAGCGCCAGGCTTTCCAGCCGCTGGGCGCGCATCAGCTCGTTCTCCACGCGCTCGCGGTCGCGCTCCACGCGCGCCTCGCGCACGGCGCGCACCACCGCGGCCGGCAGCCGCGTCGGGTTGTGCTTGATGATGTAGTCGTTGGCGCCTTCCTGCAGCGCCTTGACCGCGGCCTCCTCGCCCATCGTGCCGGAGACGAAGATGAAGGGCATGCGCGGGTCGACGGTGCGCACGATGCGCAGGGCTTCGTGCCCGGAGAAACCCGGCATGCTCAGGTCGGAGAGCACGATGTCCGGGCGGAACGCTTCCAGGCACAGGCGCAGGCCTTCCTCGCCATCCACGCGCTCGAACGCGGCCTCCAGCCCGGATTCCAGCAGCTGGTCGGACAGCAGTTCGGCGTCTTCCGGCGAATCCTCGATCAGCAGGATGCGCAGTTCGCCGAGCCGGGCCCCTTCATGCGGCATGTCAGTTCGTTCCCGCCGCCTGGTTGATGACGGCCCAGAAGGTGCCCAGCGTCTGCACGGCATTGAAGAACTGGTCCACGTCCACCGGCTTGACCACGTAGGCGTTCACGCCCAGGTCCCAGCTGCGCGCCAGGTCGTTCTCTTCGCGCGAGGACGAGAGGATCACTACCGGCAGGCGCTTGAGCGCGTCGTCCTGGCGAATCTGCTTGAGCACTTCCAGCCCGTCCAGGCGCGGCATCTTGATGTCCAGCAGCAGGACGGCCGGCAGGCCCGGCTCGCGGTTGGCGAACGCGCCGCGGCGATACAGGTAATCCAGCGCTTCCACGCCGTCCTCGACATGGACGATGGGATTGGCCAGGCGCGCCTCGCGCAGGGCGTCGATCGCCATCTCCGCGTCGGCGGGGCTGTCTTCGGCAAGCAGGATGGTACGGATCGGGCTCATGGCGTGGACTCTTGGGAAGGCGCGTCGAGCGCCGCGGGGAGGATGAAGTGGAAGGTGGCGCCGTGGTCGAGCCGGCTCTCGGCCCAGATGCGCCCGCCGTGGCGGCTCAGCACGCGGCGCACGGTGGCCAGGCCGATGCCGGTGCCGGGGTACTCGGTGGCCTTGTGCAGGCGCTGGAACACGCCGAACAGCTTGGAGGCGTATTCCATGTCGAAGCCGGCGCCGTTATCGGAGACGCTGAAGTGGTGGCCGCCGTCCGGCAGCGCCTCGTAGCCGATGTCGATGCGCGCCACGTCGCGCTTGCCGCTGTACTTGATCGCGTTGCCGACCAGGTTGGTCCACAGCTGGCGCATCATGTTTTCGTCGGCCACCAGGATCGGCATCGGCGCGATGTGCCATTCGATGCGATGGTCGGGGTGCTCGGCGCGGTCGTTGGCTTCCAGCACCGCGCGCGTCTCGGCCACCAGCGACTGCATGTCCACCGCCTGCATGCGCAGCGCGCTGCGGCCCAGCCGCGAGTAGACCAGCAGGTCGTCGATCAGCGTGGCCATGCGCCGCGCCGAGCTGCTGATGACCTGCATGTAGTGCTGCGATTTCTCGTCGGCCCCGTCGCCCAGGTGGCGCTCCAGCTTGTCGGCGAAGCCGGCGACGTGGCGCAGCGGCGCGCGCAGGTCATGGGAGACCGAATAGCTGAAGGCCTCCAGCTCGCGGTTGACCTCCGAGACCTGCTCGACCTTGCCTTCCAGCTGCCGGTTGAGCTCCTGGATGCGCTGGTTGGAGGCCTTCTGCAGGCTGATGTCGCTGACCGTCATCAGCACGACCTCGTCATCCTGGTCAGGCAGCGGCATGCGCCGCGCGTTGAGCAGCATGGTGCGCGCCACGCCGTCGGCCGCGCTCTGTTCGTGTTCGAAATCCCACAGTTCGCGGCCGCGCAACAGGATGTCGGCCAGGCGCTGGCGGATCGCCGGGTCCATCCAGGCGCCCTCGCCGATGCTCGACAGCTCGGTGCCGCGCGCGTCTTCCTCGCCCAGCCCGTACAGCTCGGCGAAGGCATTGTTGTAGAGCACCAGGCGCTGCTGCGCATCGAGCAGCACGATGGGCTCGCGCACGGTCTGCAGCACCGAGGCGGCGCGCGCGGCCGAGCGCGTGGAGGCCCGCTCGGCCACAACGCGGTGGCGGGTCTGGCGTTGCAGCAGCCAGATCACGCTGCCGAGCAGCAGCAACTGCACGAGCAGCGCGCCCCAGCTCAGCGCGGTGTACTGCACGCGGCGCAGGTTGGATTCGCGGTCGCGCTGGGCCAGCAGCGTGTTCTCCGAAGCCTGCAGCTGGTCGATCAGCTCGCGCATCGGGTTGGCGACGATCATTTCCTGGATCAGCGCCTGGGTCTGCGCCGGTTCGCGGGAGCGGGCGATGGATTCGGCCAGCTGCATGCGCCGGTCGATGGTGCCCTGCAGGCGGCCCAGGCGCACCAGCTGCTCGGGGTTGTCGCGGGTCTGCGCGATGAGGTCGGCCAGCGCCTTGTCGATTTCCGCGCGCCCGCGACGCATGCGCTCGTTGAGCACCGGCAGCTCGATGCCGTGCGAGCGCATCAGCGCGGAGGATTCCACGTCGCGCACCGATGATTCCAGCTGCTGCGAGAGCTGTCGCACCTGCTGGCTGTGCTGCACCCAGTTGGCCGCCTGGTCGGTACTGCGCGCCATCTGCTGCAGCAACAACGCCGGCACCACCACGATCAGGAAAATAGCCGTCGTCAGCGCCGGCAGGCGCCAGCGTTCCCAGGCATCTTCATTGGCGGCTGTTTGCATCTGGTGTTTTGCTCGATTCCAGGAACCGCCAAGGGGCGAAGAATTGTCCCGCATCCGACGATCACCCGAATGAATCATTCATTCTGGTGATCGGCACCGCGCCCCCGGGGCGGCAAGATGAATGCGGTCATCATACGACCGGTCGTGTGAAAACGCTTCCTCACATCCCTGCCTGCCCAAAAGAAAAAGGCGCGCTCCGAAGAGCGCGCCTCGCGGTGGACCGGGCCGCCTCGCCTCGGCCCGGCCACCGTCCACGAACTGCTTAGTGGTCGGCCATCGCCGAGACCTTGAGGTTCGCTGCCTCGACCTTCTTGACGCCCTCGATGCCCTTGGCCACCGAGACCGCCTTGTCCTTCTCGGCCTGGGTCTTGACCATGCCGCTCAGCCAGACCACGCCGTTCTTGGTTTCGACCTTGATGTCGCTGCCCGGCACGTTGTCGGTGGCGAGCATGTCGCTCTTCACCTTCGTGGTGATCCAGGTGTCGCTCGCCGGCTGCTGCGACTCGCTCGGCGGATTCTTGTTGTCCATCGAACCGGCGGCGAACGCGCTGCCGGCACCCAGCATCGAAATGGCCACCAGCGAAGCGGCCAGCGTGTTGCGAACATGCAGCTTCTTCATTGCGGTTCCTCCCTTGCGGTACGTGGGGCCAGCATGCGCAGCGGCGCGTACAGCGCACGTGACTTCGGGATGCAGATGCCGTGAACCATTCAGCCGTTACCCTATGCCTCTCCCCTCGACGGCACGACGCCATGAATGAACTGCATCTCGCCCTGATCGGCTACGGGTATGTCGGCCGCGTCTTCCACGCGCCGTTGATCGAAACCACCGAAGGTTTGCACCTGCACACGATCGTCTCGCGGCAGGCCGACGCCGGCGCGCTGCATCCGCAGGCGCGCGTCGAGGCGGACCGCACGCGCGTGCTCGCCGATCCCGCCATCGATGCGGTGGTGATCGCCACGCCCAACGACACCCACGCCGCCATCGCGCTGGAGGCCCTGGCGGCGGGCAAGCACGTGCTGGTGGACAAGCCCTTCACCGTGGACCTGGCGCAGGCGCGCACGGTGATGTCGGCGGCGGTGGATGCCGGGCGCATCTGCAGCGTGTTCCAGAACCGGCGCTGGGATGCGGACTTCCTCACCGTGCAGCAGCTGCTGCGCGACGAGGTGCTGGGCGAGATCGCCGAGTTCCACTCGCACTTCGACCGCCATCGCCCGCAGGTGCGCGACCGCTGGCGCGAAAGCGACGCACCGGGCGCCGGCCTGTGGTTCGACCTCGGCCCGCACCTGCTCGACCAGGCGCTGCAACTGTTCGGCCGCCCGCAGGCCGTCGGCGCGGACCTGCTGCCGCAGCGCGAAGGCGCGCGCAGCGATGATTACTTCCACGTGGTGCTGCACTACCCGCGCATGCGCGCGCACCTGCATGCCGGCACGTTGGTGGCCGATGCCGCACGCCGCTTCGCCGTGCATGGCGTGCGCGGCAGCTTCATCAAGGACGGCCTGGATACGCAGGAAGCAATGTTGCGCGAAGGCCTGCGCCCGGGCATCCCGGGGTGGGGCGCGGATGCGCGCGATGGCTGGCTCACGCTGGCCGACGACGACGGCACCCTGCGGCGCGAGCGCATCGCCACGGTGCCGGGCGACTACCGCCGCTGCTATGCCGCGTTCCGCGATGCCATCCACGGCACCGGCGCGCCGCCGGCGAGCACGGCGCAAGCGTTGGAAGTGATGGCGCTGCTGGAACTGGCCGCGGAAGCGTCCGCCCGCGGCCAGGTACTCACGCTGGACTGAGCCTCAGTCCGGCTTGCCGGTGGCCGGCGGCGCGGCGTGCAGCGCATGGCCACCGAACTCGTTGCGCATCGTCGCCAGCAGCTTGTCGGTGAACGAATCCTTGTCGCGCGAACGCAGGCGTTCGAGCAGCGAGAGGGTGATGACCGGCGCGGAGACGTCCAGGTCGATGGCCTCGGCCACCGTCCAGCGGCCCTCGCCGGAATCCTCCACGAATGGCGCCACGCTCGACAGCCGCGCATCGCGGCCCAGCGCGTCGGCGGTGAGGTCCAACAGCCAGGAGCGCACCACGCTGCCGTCGCGCCAGATATCGGCGACCTGGTGCAGGTCCAGCGCGAACTCTTCCTTGCGCTCCATCAGCGCGAAGCCCTCGGCGTAGGCCTGCATCATTCCGTACTCGATGCCGTTGTGGACCATCTTGGTGAAGTGGCCGGCGCCGCTCGGGCCCACGCGGCCCCAGCCGCGGTCCGGTGCCGGCGCCAGCGCGGTGAACACCGGCCCCAGGCGCGCCACCGCCGCCTCGTCGCCGCCGATCATCAGGCTGTAGCCTTCCTTCAAACCCCACACGCCGCCGCTGGTGCCGCAATCGATGTAGGCGATGCCATGGCCGGCGAGCTCGCGGCTGCGGCGCTGGGAATCCTTGTAGTACGAGTTGCCGCCATCCACCACCAGGTCGCCCGGCGCGAGCAGCGGCAGCAACTGGGCGATGGTGTCGTCGACGACCTTGCCGGCCGGCACCATCAGCCACACCGCGCGCGGCACCGGCAGCGCGGCGACCAGTTCGGCCAGCGAGGCCGCCGGCACGATGCCCTTGGCCTGCGCGGCCTGGCGCGCGGCGGCGCCGGGGTCGAAGCCGATGACGCGGTGGCCGCCGCGGATGATCCGCTCGGCCATGTTGGCGCCCATCCGTCCCAGGCCGACCATTCCCAGTTCCATAGCGAGATCCTCTGTGCGAAAGATGGGGTGCAGGGTGGCACGAACCGGCGCCGCCGGCATCGCCCGATAGGTCAACGATTCGTTGCGCCAGCGCACTGCCGCAGCCGCTGGTCGATCCAGCGGCGGTACAGCGTGGTGTGCAGGTTGTGCAGGGCCAGGTCAATCGTATACGGCGTGCGCGGGTTGCGGTCGAGCAGCCGTGCGACGTGGTAACCGACCGGCTTCACCCCACGCGGATGCACGTAGAGGAGGAAGCCGCGGTAGAACGGGTCGTCGAACAGCGCATCCATGCGGGCGACGACTTCGCGCTCGTGCGGGTCGAGCTTCGCGCGCAGTTGCGGGTCGCGTTCGTAGAGCAGGCGCTCGAAGCCGCGCCGGCCCAGGCCCGTGACCTGCCGGGAGAGCTGCCACAGCTGGCGGTTGAGGCCGTCGTAGTAGGCCAGCCCGCCATGCGCTTCCAGCGCGCGCGCCGCCTCGTCGGTGACATCGACGACGATGAAGTTCTCCGCCTGGTTGCTGAGGTCGTCGAGGAAGCGCTTGGAGAAGGCGTGCTCGATGAAGCCCGGCACGCCCATGAACGCTTGCCGGCCCTGGGCACTGGTGCGTACCGCCTTGCCGTCGGCGAAGAACTCGCCTGCATGGTGGCCGAGCAGGATGCTGTCGGTCTCGTGGAGGGTATTGAAAGTGCCGATCGACAATTCGCCCGGCGCGAATTCGGCATCGAACGCGGCATCGCCGTAGAGTTCGCGCTGCGTGGCCAGCTGCGCCACCTGGCGGCCGACACCGCATTCGGTGCGCACCTGTCCGGTGTAGAAGGCATCGAGCGCCACGCTGTTGGAAGCCACCGGCGCGTAACCCCGGCCGAAGCTGCGGAAGCGCGACCAGCCTTGAGCCTGCGCGCCCTGCGCGCCGAAACCGATCCAGCCGGTTTGCAGGCCGAAGAAGCGATAGCCGTCGTTCGCCTCCAGCCGGGCACTGGCGCGCCGCGCGGCATCGCCGAGGCGGAAGGCGTAGGCGCAGACCGTGGCAGGGTCGTCGAGCATCGCCTCCAGCGCGGCGTCGGCTTGCGCGGGGTCCCGCGGCAACGTCGCGCGCAGGTCGCCCGCCGCCTGGGCGTCGGCCAGCGTCGCGCGCCGGCAGGGAGTTCCGCCGCTGATGCGCGGGGCGTCGATGGCGGCGCGATCGATATGCCACCCGAGTTCGCGCAGCAGGCTTTCCGTGCAGGGCGAGGCGAAGGCAGGGCCGGCAAGCAGCAGCGCCAGCAGCGTGCCGCGTCGCGCCCACGATCGCGCACACGAGAAAGCCCCGGCCGGGCCGGGGCTTTCAGGTGGGGCGGCGGCAGGGTTCAGCGGGTGCGCTCGCACACCGTCTGCACCACGCGGTCGCCGCTGTTCTGCTGGTGCTGGCCCTGCACGTAGCGACCGGTCGCACCACCGGCCACGGCACCACCCACGGTCGCCAGCTTCTTGCCGTTGCCGCCGCCGATCTGGTTGCCGAGCAGGCCGCCGACCACCGCGCCGGCCACGGTGCCGGTGACGCGGTTCGGATCCTTGCTGTTCTTCTGCACTTCCACCTTGTGGCAGCGCACCACGGTGCCGTCGTTGAAGCGGCGGCCCTCATCCTCGGGGCCGTAGGTCCGCGCCTGGGCGACGAAGGTCATGCCGACGAGCGCCAGGCCGGCGAGATATCCACGAGCGTTCATGGCGGTTCTCCGGTCGAAGGCGACGGCTGGATTGCCATCGCGTGAGGCGCACTGTGTCTGCGGTGCGCACAACATCCCGTGAAATCCGCCGCATGCGTTCAGCAGGCAGCCACGCCGATGACGATCACGGCAAGGGCGTGTCCTGCGGCTTGGTGTCCTGGGCCTGCGAGGACGCGGCCGACGGCGCGGGTTCGGTCACGGGCGGCGGCGCCGGAAGTCGCGCCGGTGCGGTGACTTCCGGCGCGACTTCCGGCGCAGGCGCCACGGGCGCGGGCGGTGCAGGCGGTGGAGGCGGCGGCGGCGCGGCCTGCGCGCTCGGCTTGCCCGAGGGCTTGGGCAGGTACATGGCCAGGCGCTCGAAGAAGCGCTTGTAGAAATCCGCGTCCTGCACGGTGACGCTGGCCACGCGCACCATCGAATCGTTGCTGCTGCCCACCGGCAGCGATACCGAACCCAGCACGCCCACGCCCACGCTGGCGGAGGTGGCGCTCTTCTTCAACGCATAGCGGTCCTGCACGGCACTGACGAATACCCAGGCGTGGTCGTCCTGCGCCACGCAGGAGATGCGCAGGTCGAGCTGCTCGTGCGATTCCTCGGTCGGCTGGAAGTTCTTGCTGCCCTCCACCGCCGCGGCGTCGGCACGGGCGACGATGTAGCCCTGGCTCAGCAATGCGCGCCGCGCGGCCTCGCAGGCGGCCGCAGGGGCGACTTCGAAATTGCGCGAATACGTGTTGTCGGAATTGAACGACTCGCGCACCAGCACGTGGTCGGCCTTGCCGCGGCCGCAACCGGCCAGCGACACGACAATGCCCAGGCAGGCCAGGACGGGCGCGATGCGACGTGAAGGGATCATGAGGAAAGCCCGGTGGAATCCGGCCGAAGCATAGCCCCGCCGCCGTGAGCGAAGGACGAAGGCGCGCGTTCCGGCGAGCCGGGGTTCATGCCCGAACTGCGATGGGCGCGGCGGACAGGCGCGGCGGACGGTGACAAGCTGCGGGTTGATCCATCGCAAGGCCCCTCCGATGTCGCTGCAACGAATTGCCTGCCTGCTGTGCCTGCTGCTTGCCCTCCCCGCCGCGCTGGCCGCGCCGCCGTCCACCCCGCTGCGGGTGATGTCCTTCAATGTCCGCACGCCGGCGGACACCGAGCCGGGCCGGCGGTGGGAAGACCGGCGCGAGGCGATGGTGGCGGTGATCCGGCAGGCGCATCCGGCGGTGATCGGCACCCAGGAGCTCACCCCGGTGCAGTCGAAGTACCTGCAGGCGCAACTGACCGGCTATCGCGAGTTCGGCCGGGGCCGTCGTGGCGACGACAGCGACGAGCACATGGGCGTGTTCTACGACGACAGCGCGCTGACGCTCGTCCAGTCCGGCGACTTCTGGCTCTCGCCCACGCCGGATGTACCCGGCAGCATGGGCTGGGGCGATCCCTTCCCGCGCATGGTGACCTGGGGCCTGTTCCAGCGCCGCGCCGACGGCCAGCGTTTCTACCTGTTCAACACCCACTTCCCTTATCGCGACGAGGACGAACCGGCCCGCGTGCGCAGCGCGCAGGTACTGCTTTCGCGCATCGCCGCGCTGCCGGCGGATGCGCCGGTGGTGGTCACCGGCGACTTCAACAGCGAGCCCGGCAGCGACACCTGGCGCACGCTCACCACGACGCTGCGCGACGCCCGCGCCACCGCGCCGCAAGTGGAAGGCCCGCGCCTGACCTACCAGGGCTTCGGCGACGGCCCACAGCGCCAGATCGACGGCATCCTGCTGCAGGGCATGGACGCCACCCACTTCAGCACGATCGATACGCGCCCGGGCGGCCTCTATCCTTCCGACCACTACCCGGTGCTGGCCGAACTGCGCTTCCCCGCGAAAGTCACGCCGGCCCACCAGACCGCGCGCTAGGCTCGCGTTTTCCGCATGGGAGTGGCGCCATGGCACATCGCAGCCGATTGGCCGGCTTCATCATCGATTGCCAGGACCAGGATGCCGACGAAAGCGCGCGCTTCTGGTCCGCGGCGTTGGGCCTGGCCGCCAAGCCCGCCTACCGCGAAGGCGAGGCCGAATACGCCGAACTGGAAGGCGCGCCCGCGGGGCTGAATGTCGAAGTGCAGCGCGTCACGCATGCTTCGCGCGTGCATCTGGATATCGAAAGCGACGACATCGACGCCGAAGCCGATCGCCTCGAGAAGCTCGGCGCCAAGCGCATCGGTTTCGTCAAACGCTGGTGGGTGATGGAAGCGCCGAGCGGCCACCGTTTCTGCATCGTGCGCATGCGCGAGGATGGTCCGGAGAAGGCGCCGGCCAACACCTGGGAATGAACTAGGCGGCCGGCGCTGTCGCGCGCAGCCAGTCGGCCAGCTGCCGCGCCGGTACGGGCAAGGCGGCGAAATCACGTGCCACCAGCCAGAGCGTGCGCGTGGCCCAGTCTTCGGCCAATGGCACGATGGCGAGCGCGTCGGCCACGGTACTGCGGCGGGCGGCGCTTTCCGAGACGATCGCCACGCCCGCGCCGCGCGCCACCATGCGACACAACGCTTCCATGCCCGGCACATGCGCGCGCCAATGCAGGCGTCCGCCGGCGGCCGCCGCGCGTGCGAGCAGGTGCCGCTGCAAGGCGCTGTCGCCGGACAGGCCGAGGAATGCCTCGTCGAACAGCGCGGTCAGTGCGAGCGAGGGCGCCTGCGCCCAGCGATGCGTGCGCGCGCACGCCAGCACCAGGCGATCGTGGCCCAGCGGCGCGTCGTCCAGGCCGTGGCGAGTGGCGTGGTCGGCGATCACCGCGAGGTCGGCGGCGGCGTCGCGCACGGCGTCGGCCGCTTCCACGCTGCCGCTTTCGACCAGTGTCAGGTCCAGCGAAGGATGCGCGACGAGGAAATCGGCCACGCGCTCGGGCAGCCATTCGCTCAGCGCGGCGGTGTTGGCGAGCAGGCGCACCGTGGCGCGCTGCCCGGCGGCGTATTCGGCCAGTTCACCGCGCAGGCGCGCGACATCGCCGCCGATACGCCGGGCATGGCGCAGCAGCGCGCGCCCGGCCGGGGTCAGTTGCACGCCGCGACGCCCACGTTCGAGCAGGTCCACGCCCGCCTGGTCTTCGAGCTGGCGCAATCGCGCGCTCGCGGCCGCCAAAGACAGCGCCGAAGCGGATGCGCCGGCGGTGATGCTGCCGGCATCGGCCACGGCGACGAAGAGGCGCAGGTCGGTCAGGTCGAAATGCATCGCGGGCTCCCAGCCTTCGGCATGGGCGAAGGCTGGGTGAGGATATCGCGCATTGTGGGCGATCCACGGCGGCACCAACATGGTCGGCATGGACGATCTGCTGCCCTGGCTTCCCTTCCTGTTCGCCGTATTCCTGCTGGCCGGCGCGGTCAAAGGAATCAGCGGCATGGGCCTGCCAACCGTGGCGATGGCCCTGCTCGCGCTGCGCATGCCGCCCGCCCAGGCGGCGAGCCTTCTGCTGCTGCCTTCGCTGCTGACGAACCTTCAGCAGGCGCGCGGCGCGGGCGGCATGGGCCCGCTGCTGCGCCGGCTGTGGCCGATGCTGCTGGCCATCGCGGTGGCCACGGCGTGCAGCGGCGGGGTGCTTGCCCACGGTGGCCAGGCCGCCCGCCTCGGGCTCGGCGCGATGCTGTTGCTGTACGCGTTGTTCGGGCTGGCGCAATGGACGCTGCCCCCACCGGGGCGCCACGCGGCGTGGCTCGGCCCGCTATGCGGCGCGCTCACCGGCCTGGCCACCGGCGCCACCGGGGTGTTCGTGCTGCCGGCGGTGCCGTACCTGGTCTCGCTGCGCCTGCCCCGCGAATCGCTGATGCAGGCGCTGGGCCTGTGCTTCAGCGTCTCGACCATCGCGCTTGCCGCGGCCCTGGGTCGCCATGGCCTGCTCGATGCGCACTCGCTTTCCGCCGCGTTGCTCGTCCTGCCCCCTACCCTGCTCGGCCTGTGGCTCGGCACGCGGTTGCGCGCGCGCCTGCCGCCGCGGCTGTTCCGGCGCGTGTTCTTTGTCACCCTCGCCGGGCTGGGCGTGGAAATCCTCTGGCACGCGCTCGGCTGATCGCGGCGCGGCGGATAAAAAAAGCCCCGCTCGCGCGGGGCTTCTTCATGGCGACGGTCGAACCGCTCAGTCGGCCCAGCGGCCCGGGGCGCTCGACTGCGGCAGCACCTGCGCCGACAGCGGGCGGTCCTGCTCGAGCAGGTTCACCGCATCGGCCAGGATCGCGGCCGACTCGTGCAGCAGCGGATCCGGACGCTTCTCGGCGGCCTTCTCGCGCGCGGTGTCCTTGGCGATGTCGCGCTCGTTGCCGGTCAGGCCGTCGTCGCTGTCCTCGGCGAGCGGATCCAGCGGCATGCCGAGCTGCTTGCGCACCGCCTGGCGCTCCTTGCGCTGGTTGTCCTGCTTCTCGCGTTCGGCGCGACGCTCACCCTCGTTGAGGGAGACGTACTTCTTCGCCTTCTCCTCGCGGAACTGGTCCACGTCCTGCTCCCACCACTGGAATTCCTTGTCCTGCGCGATGCGCGAGGCATGCAGGCCTTCCAGCTTCGGCAGCAGCGGGCCGAAATTGCCGTACTGGGTGTGCGGCACCGAGGCGATGCGCGTCCACGGCAGCGCGTTGTCGTAGGTGCTTTCACCGAACTCGGTGGCATCCACGCTCGCCGGGAAGGCGATGTCCGGCACCACGCCCTTGTGCTGCGTGCTGCTGCCGCTGACGCGGAAGAACTGCGCGATGGTCAGCTTCACCTGGCCGAAGCGCTGTTCCTCGCTGGCCGGCCAGCGGTCGAGGTCGACGATGTTCTGCACCGTGCCCTTGCCGAAGGTGGTTTCACCGATGACCAGTCCACGGCCGTAATCCTGGATGGCGCCGGCGAAGATTTCCGAAGCCGACGCCGAGCCACGGTTGATCAGCACGGCCAGCGGGCCGTCCCACGCCACCTTCTCGCTGCGGTCGCCGTTGACGGTGACGCGGCCACCGGATTCGCGCACCTGCACCACCGGGCCCTGCTCGATGAACAGGCCGGTCAGTTCGACCGCCTCGTCCAGCGAACCGCCGCCGTTGTTGCGCAGGTCGAGCACGACGCCGTCGAGCTTGTCGTTCTTGAAGCCGGCCAGCAGCTTGGCGACGTCGCGCGTGGCCGAGGCGTAATCGGCGGCATTGCGGCGGCGGCCTTCGAAATCCTGGTAGAAGCCCGGCAGCTTGATGATGCCGATGCGGCGCTGCGGCTCGCCGTCCTTCGCCGGCAGGGTGATGGTCTCGCCCTTGGCGGCCTGTTCGGCCAGGCGCACCTTCTGGCGGGTCAGGGTGACGGTACGGTGGTTGCCGTCGATGCCCGACTCGGCCGGGATGTACTCGATGCGAACCTGGGTGTCCTTCTTGCCGCGGATCTTGGCCACTACATCGTCGATGCGCCAGCCGATCACGTCTTCCATCGCGCCCGACTTGTCCTGGCCGACGCCGACGATGCGGTCGCCCGGCTTGAGCGTGGCGTCGATGGCGGCCGGGCCGCCGGCGATGATCTCGCGGATCACCACCATGTCGTCCTGTTTCTGCAGCTGCGCGCCGATGCCTTCCAGCGACAGCGACATCTGCTGGTTGAAATTCTCGGCGGTGCGCGGGGTGAAGTAATCGGTGTGCGGGTCGACGGCGTTGGTGTACGCGCTCAGGAAGACCTGGAAGATGTCCTCGCCCTTGAGTTCGTTCACCGACTTGGCGAGGTTGGCGTAGCGCTTGTCCAGCGTCTTGCGGATGTCGGCCGGCTGCTTGCCGGCAAGCTTCAGGCGCAGCCAGTCGTTCATCACCTGCTGGCGCCACAGCTTGTCGAGCTCGGCGTCATTGGCGGCCCACGGCGACTTCTCGCGGTCGTACTCGAACTTCTCGTCGGTGCCGAAATCGAAATTCTGGTTCAGCAGCTTGCGCGCGTAGCCCACGCGCTGCCCCACGCGCTGCTTGTAGACGGCGAACACGTCGAAGGCCGGGTCGAGCTGGCCGCCGCGGATCGCGTCGCCCACCTTGGCCTGCAGCGGCGCGAAGCCGTCCACGTCGGCCTGGGTGAAGTACATCTTGCTGCCGTCGAGCGACTCCAGGTAACGCTTGAACACGTCCTTGGACATCGCCTCGTCGAGCACCCGCGGGCGGTACGCGTACCGGCTGTCGGACAGCAGGCCGTAGACCAGCTTGGTGGCGGTGGACTGGTCGGCCGTGGCCGCCGGCGGCAGCGCGGTATCGGCGCGCGCCATCAGCGCCAGCGGCGTGGTCAGCGCCAGGGCCAGCAGGCCGGCGGAGATCTTCGCGGGGGCTTTGAATTTCATGGGCTTACTCTCGGCACGAAGGCCGTCATGGGGCTGCGGAGAATCATCGGACAGCACGACAGTGCCCAAAGTTGCAGCGCTTGTCATCTGTGCATTCCAGCCTAACGCGCCCGCCCGGGGTCATGCCGTGAACGACGCCTGAGGGCGCCGCTTCCGGAGCATGCTGTTCAGCAGGCAGGCGGTGCTCAGGCGTGGACGCCGGCACCGGCGGCCTGGCGGTCGGCGTGGTACGAGGAGCGCACCATCGGGCCGGAGGCGACGTGGGCGAAGCCCAGGCTGTAGCCGTAGTCTTCCAGCGCCTTGTATTCCTCGGGCGTCCAGTAGCGCATCACCGGGTGGTGGTGCGGGGTCGGCTGCAGGTACTGGCCGATGGTCACCATGTCCACGTCGTGGGCGCGCAGGTCGCGCAGGGTGGCCTGCACCTGCTCCATGGTTTCGCCCAGGCCCAGCATGATGCCGGACTTGGTGCTGACGTTCGGGTGCTGCGCCTTGAACTTCTGCAGCAGGGTCAGCGACCACTGGTAATCCGCACCGGGGCGCACGTTCGGGTACAGGTCCGGCACGGTTTCGATGTTGTGGTTGAACACGTCCGGCGGGTTGGCCGCCAGGATCTCCAGCGCGCGGTCCATGCGGCCCTTGCCGCGGAAGTCCGGGGTGAGGATCTCGATGCGGGTCTTCGGCGCCTGCTCGCGGATGGCCGCGATGCAATCGACGAAGTGCTGGGCGCCGCCGTCGCGCAGGTCGTCGCGGTCCACGCTGGTGACCACCACGTACTTCAGGCCCATGTCGGCCACGGTGGTGGCCAGGCTCTGCGGTTCCTTCGGATCCGGCGGCTTGGGCCGGCCGTGGGCGACGTCGCAGAACGAGCAGCGGCGGGTGCAGACCTCGCCGAGGATCATGAAGGTCGCGGTGCCGTGGCTGAAGCACTCGTGGATGTTCGGGCAGCTGGCCTCTTCGCACACGGTGACCAGACGGTTTTCGCGCAGCTTCGCCTTGAGGTTCTGCACGGCGTTGCCGGAGGGAATCCGCACGCGGATCCACGACGGCTTGCGCAGCACCGGGGCATCGAGGAACTGCACCGGCGAGCGGTTGATCTTGTCGCCGCCCAGCTGCTTGGCGCCGGCCTGCAGGGGCGCGGCCGGAGCGCTGTCGGTCTGGACGACCTCCAGGGGGATGGTGCGGGCAGTAGGCTGGGTCATGGCGAGGCGATGCGGTCAGGCCGCTGAAGAAAGGTCGGGCAAGGTGGGCTCGGTGCGCAGTGCCAGGCCGAACTGGCGGGCCAGCTCGTCGAGCAGCACGCGCTGCACCGCTTCCATGCCGGAAGGACCGCCCAAGTCTAGCACCGAGGTCACCTGCAGGCCTTGGTAGCCACAGGGATTGATGCGCTGGAACGGTTCCAGGTTCATGTCCACGTTGAACGCCAGGCCGTGGAAAGTGCAGCCGCGGCGCACGCGGATGCCGAGCGCGGCGATCTTCGCATCGCCCACGTACACGCCCGGCGCGCCTTCGCGGCGCACGGCGATGATGTTCCATTCCAGCAGGGTGTCGATGATCGCCTGCTCGATGCGGCACACGTATTCGCGCACGCCGATGCCGACGCGGCGCAGGTCCAGCAGCGGGTAGACGACGATCTGGCCGGGGCCGTGGTAGGTCACCTGGCCGCCGCGGTCGACGTGGACCACGGGGATGTCGCCCGGCGCCAGGACGTGCTCGTCCTTGCCGGCCTGGCCAAGGGTGAACACCGGGTCGTGCTCGACCACCCACAGCTCATCGACGGTGGAATCGGTGCGGGCGTCGGTGAAGCGCTGCATCGCGCGCCAGACCGGCTCGTACGGCTGGCGGCCAAGGAAGCGCACCACCGCCGGTTGCAGCGCCGCCGGCGTGGCCGGGGCCACCTCGCAGGCGCTTACAGCGTCCACTTCACTTCCGGGTGGTCGCGCAGGGCGGCATGGGCGGCGTCGTACTGCTCGCGGCTCTCGGCACGGAAACCGATGCGCACGGACACGTACTTGCCGTTGCTCGAATGACGCCAGCTGATGCGCTCTTCGAGCACTTCCACGCCGCTGTCGGTGAGCAGGCGCGGCAGCTCGGTCTCCAGGCCCTTGTCGGCGGTGCCCATCGCGCTGAGCTCGAAGGTGCCGGGGAACTGGAAGCCGTGATCGGGGTTGTCGGACTTGATCTCCATGGGCGCCATTATTGGGCCCCGGGCGGGCAAACCCAACCCCGGGACCGGGATGCAGCGTCGCGCATGGAAGCCCCGCCCGGTGGCGGGCGGGGCGCGTGGCTTACTTGGACAGCTCCAGCAGGGTCGAGGAGACCCAGCCCTTGTTGCCCATCTCGTCCTCGACCTCCCACATCGCCCCCTCCTTGTTGCCGGTGGGGTACAGCATCATGCCCACGTCCAGGGTGCGCACGGCGGCGCCGGTGCCCTTGGCATTGGCGAGCAGGCGCGCCGGCTTGGCCACGGTCACCGCCTGCTGGGCGTTGCTGGCCGCGGCGTTGCCGGACAGGCCGCCGAGCTGGCTGACCATGTCGGTGTAGGCCTGCAGGTAGGCCAGCGTGATGACCTGGCCAATCTCGGTGTTGGCATAGCCGCTGGCGCCGGCCGCGCCGTAGTCGTAGCCGCTGAACAGCCGGCCGCTGCCGCCCCAGCCCAGGTCGGTCTTGGTGGCATTGCCCTCGGACATGGCGACCTGCTCGGTGGAGCGGGTGTCGGTCAGGGTGAGGACCACGTCGGCGGTCTTCTTCTTCATGTTGATGCCGCCGATCACCTGGCCGGCATTGCCACCCACCAGGCCGCCGAGCAGGCCGCTGATGGCGTTGCCGCCGGCGTTGCTGTTCTGCGAGACCAGGTCGGGCACCAGCACGTAGTCGGCGGCCTTCATCTGGCCCTTGCCGACATTGGAACGGTTGCGCAGTTCGCCACTGGCGGCGAGGTCGCGTTCGGCCTTGGCGGCGTTCAGGCCGGCACCGCGGTCCACCAGGGTGAAGCAGTGCGAGCGGTTGACGAACACCTTGATCAGCTTGGACGGCGCCGGCAGCTGCTGCCCGCTCCACCAGTTGGTCGCATCCTCCGGCTCCAGCACCGAGACCGTCCCCAACGGCTTGGCGCACACCGGAATGTCGGCTTCACCCTGTTTGCGCTGGTCCTGCGCGCTGCCCTTGAAGGCGTCCTTGAAACCCGCCGAGGCGGGCTGGCTGGTCACGGCCAGGCACAGGCCGAGCATTCCCGCGGCCATGGCGGCCGGGACAGACAAGTTCTTCATGCGTCACTTCCCTCTGCATGCATCCGTTCCGCGGATGCGGTCCAAACAGTGGGAGTCCCCAAGGGGACATCCCGTTCCCCGGGAATGCTGGGCATTCCCGTGTTCATGATACGCCCGGCGCACGTCAGCCGGATGACCGGATCTGGCGAAAAAATGCGCAACGCACCGGTGCGCCGGCGGTACTGGCACGGTTGCAGGTGAAAGCGTCTAATTTCACGCGACGCTGTCTCCCCATTCACATTCCTCAACGGCCGCGCTGGCTAGCGTCCGGCCATCACACCCCCACGGCCCACTGCATGCCCCCACTTCGTCCGCTGTCCCTCCTGCTGGCCGCGGCGCTGTCCACCGCCGGCCTTTCCGCCACCGCCCGTGCCGCCGACCAGTGCGAACAAAGCACGATGGACCAGACTCCCCCGGCGGTGAATTTCCGTGTCGACAACGACCTGTTCGGCGGCGCCGACCAGGACCAGGGCTACACCAACGGCGCGGTGATCACCCTGGTGTCGCCGAACCTGGTCGACTACACCGACGACCCCTGCCTGCCGCGCCTGGCGCGCTGGGTGAACAGCCATCTCGAACGCCTGCATCCGGGCGAATTCCAGCAGCAGAACATGGTCTTCTCGTTCGGCCAGGGCATCTTCACGCCCACCGATTTCACGCGGAAGGACGTGATCCCCGACGACCGCCCGTACGCCGGCATTCTGATGGCCAGCTTCGGCTACAACGCCCGCAACGACGACCACCTGCGTACCACCCAGCTGCAGCTGGGCGTGGTCGGCCCGTGGGCGCTGGGCAAGCAGGTGCAGAATGCGGTGCACGAGGTGCTCGGCGACGAGAAATTCCAGGGCTGGGACAACCAGCTGCACAACGAACCGCTGATCGGCATCGTGCACGAGCGCATGCGCCGCTGGCCGGCGGATGCGTCGATCAACGCCGGCGGCTGGGGCTGGGACGCGATCACCCATTGGGGTGGCACGCTCGGCAACCGCGCGACCTACGCCAACATGGGCGCGGAAGTGCGCTTCGGCTGGAAGCTGCCGGACGACTTCGGCAGCACGCCGATCCGCCCGGCCGGCGAGAACACCGCGCCGAGCCTGCACGGCCGCCCCACCGGCTGGTCGGGCCACCTGTTCGTGACCACCGATGCACGCTGGGTGCTGCGCGACATCACCCTGGACGGCAACACCTTCCGCGACAGCCACAGCGTGGACAAGCGCCCGGTGGTGGCCGACATCGGCTACGGCCTGGCGATCATGCGCGGGCGCTGGAAGTTCGCGCTGGCGCGTTACCACCGCACGCGCGAGTTCGATACGCAGAAGGAACTGCCGGTGTACGGCAGCTTCACCATCAGCCGCATGCTCTGAGCGCACGCGGGATGCTGCAATGAAAAAGCCGGCTTTCGCCGGCTTTTTCGTCAACGCTTATTCCGATTCCCACCACAGCCAGAAGGCGTCCCACAGGCGCTTGAAGAAGTTGCCCTCTTCCACCGCGTTGATCGCCACCAGCGGCGCTTCGGCCACGACCTTGCCGTCGAGCTGCACCTTCACCTTGCCGACCGCCTGGCCCTGCTTGATCGGCGCGACCAGGTTCTTGGCCACCTCGATGCTCGGCTTCAGGTCGTTGTAGCGGCCACGCGGCGCCATCACCAGCAGCGGCTGCGCGACGCCCAGCTGCACCTGGTCCTGCGCGCCCTTCCACACCTTCTGCTGGGCGACGACCTTGCCCGGCTCGTACAGGCGGTGCGTCTCGAAGAAGCGGAAGCCCCAGTTGAGCAGCGCCAGGCTGTCGTCGGCGCGCTGCTTCTCGGAGCTGTCGCCCATCACCACGGCGATCAGGCGCTGGTCGCCGCGCTTGGCCGAGCTCATCAGGCAGTAGCCCGCCTCGGAGGTGTGGCCGGTCTTGATGCCATCCACGCTCGCATCGCGCCACAACAGCAGGTTGCGGTTCGGCTGGGTGATGTTGTTGACCGTGAATTCCTTGACCTTGTTGTACGCGTAGGTCTCGGGATAGTCGCGCACCATCGCCCGGCCCAGCAGCGCCAGGTCATAGGCGGTGGTGTGGTGGCCCTCGGCGCTCAGGCCGTGCGCGTTGACGAAGTGCGAGTCCTTCATGCCGATCTTGGCGGCGTAGCTGTTCATCAGCGAGGCGAAGGCCTCTTCGCTGCCGGCCACGTGCTCGGCCAGGGCGATCGCGGCATCGTTGCCGGACTGGATCGCCATGCCTTTTTCCATGTCTTCCAGGCGCGCAGTCTGGTTGACCGGGAAGCCGCTGTAGCTGCCGTCGGTGCCGGCGCCGCCCTCGCGCCAGGCGCGCTCGCTCATCATGACCTGGTCGTCGCGGGTGATCTTGCCGTTCTTCAGTTCGGCGGCCACCACGTAGGACGTCATCACCTTGGTGATGCTCGCCGGCGCCAGCTGGGTATGGACGTTGTCGCCCGCCAGGACCTGGCCGGTGTCGTAGTCCATCAGCACCCAGGCCTTGGAGACCGCCGGGGCCGGGGCGGGCGGCGTCGGGACCGCGGCCGTGGCGGCGGCAGCGGCCGGTGCCGGCTGCGGCGTGGGGGTCTGCGCGGAAACCAGGCCGACGGCCAGCGTGGCCGCGACTGCGACGGCGAAGCGGAATTTCATCGAACAACGACTCCTGCAGCCCCGGGAGGGGGGCGATGGTGGCCCGGAGGCCGGTGGGGCCCTGCGCGGGCCGGAAAAACGCATTGTAGGCCGATCAACGCCCGTCACCGCCAATGCGGCGCGGGCGCGACCCGCGTCGGCTCAGTTGGCCACGACCTGCGGGCGGCCGAATCCCAGACCGGCGATGCGGGCGGCAAGTTCCGAAGCGCTGGCGTGGTCGGGCGCATTCACGCGCAACCGCCACAGCGTGCGGCCGCCACTGACGATGTCGCTGATGCTCGCGCCGGGAATGCCGGCGGTGGAGAGCTGGCTCAGCGCGCGGTCGGCGTTCTCGCGGCTGGCGAAGCTGGCGACCTGCAGCAGGATGTTGCCCAACGCGGCCTGCGCGGGCGTGGCCGGGCGCGATTCGGGCACGGCATCGGCGACCTTGCGCACGACCGCGCTGCCGACCGCGGCAGGCACCACGGTGGCGGCAGCCACGCCGGGGGTGGAGGCGGCGACGGCCGGGGTTTCGGCGTGCGACGGCGCGGCCGACGGCTTGCCGGTGGCCACGCGCACGCCCTTGGCCTTCATCCAGGCATCGAAGTTGTCGGCATTGCCGGGCTGCGGCGCGTCGGCCACCCGGTAACGCCAGCGTTCGGATTCACTGCCGGCCGTGGTGGCCCGCGCGACGGTCGCGACCGCGGCGGCGGGCGAGGCGGTGGTAGGCGCCGGCGCCGCGGGCGTGCCAGTGCCCTGCGGCAGGCGCTTGACCAGTTCGTCGATGCGGCTCGGCTCGACCGGCTTGGCCGCCGCCACCGCCGTGACCGGCGCGGAAGCCACCTTGCCGCCATTGCGACGCGCCAGCAGGCCGGCGTTGTCGGCTTCGGTCAGGCCACGCACTTCCACCCGGCCGGTGCCACGCTGGGTGATGCCCAGCTTCACCGCGGCCGCGTAGCTGAGGTCGATCACGCGGCCATCGTGGAACGGGCCGCGGTCGTTGACGCGCACCACCACCGAATCGCCGGTGTCCAGGTTGGTGACCAGCGCGAAGCTCGGCAGCGGCAGCGTCTTGTGCGCGGCGGTGAAGGCGTACATGTCGTACACCTCCTTGTTGGAGGTCAGCCGGCCATGGAACTTGTTGCCGTAGTACGAGGCGGTGCCGGTTTCGACATAGCCCTCGGCGTCGTCGCGCACCTTGTAGCTTTTGCCGAGCACTTCATAAGGCGAGCGATTGCCGACCGCCGAATGCGCTTCGTTGGTCACCAGTGGCTCGGGGATGCAGGCCACGTTGGGCACGTAGTCCGGCGTGGTGTCCTTGACGCCCGGCTTGTAGAGGCCGCCGGCGGTGTAGTCGCCCCGCGTGGAGGGGTCTTCCTTGGCCGCCGCGTAAGGCGAGGTCGCGGGGCAACCGGTGGCGACGCGCGCCGGCCCCTTGCCTTCGACCTTGACGCCCTTGCCGGCGGAGGCGGCGAAAGGCGACTTCTTCGGCGCGCTGCTGCAGGCCGCCAGGCCCATCACCAACAGCACGGGCAACCACCAGGTGCGATGCATGTTCATGCCGGGGGCAACTCCTTTCCGGCGATGGCCTCGGACAGCTGGAACACGGCCATCGCGTACATTTTCGAGATGTTGTAGCGGGTGATCGCGTAGTAGTTCTGGAAGCCCAGCCAGTACTGCGGGCCGGCGTCGGTGTTGAGTGTGATCGGCGTAGCGAGCGTGCCGGCTTTCACCGGCGCCGAGGCGTGATAGCCACGGCGCGCCAGGTCGGCCAGCGGATAGGTCGGCGTCCAGTCGTCCGGGTTGAATTCGGCGTGGCCGGGCGCGAGCGTCGCCGGCACGGCCACCTGGCCACCGCGCACCCAGCCGCCCTTGCCGACGAAGTAGTTGGCGATCGAGGCGAACACGTCTTCGTAGGTATTGAAGAGGTCGCGATGGCCGTCGCCATTGCCATCCACCGCGAACTGGCGATAGCTGGACGGCATGAACTGGCCCATGCCCATCGCGCCGGCATAGCTGCCGATCAGCGTGGTGATGTCCAGGTTTTCTTCCTTGCCCAGCGCGAACAGCTGGCCGAGTTCGTCGCGGAAGAACAGCTCGCGACGCACTTCGCGTTCGAGCTTGGCCGGGTCGCCGCTGCGCGGATAGCGGAACGCCAGCGTGTACAACGCATCGAGCACGCGGTACTTGCCGGTGTTGGCGCCATAGCTGGTTTCCACGCCGATGATCGCCACGATCACCTGCGCCGGCACGCCGGTGGCGGCCTCCACGCGCGACAGTTCGGCGCGGTGCTGTTCCAGGAACGCGCGACCGCCATCGATGCGCGCCTGGGTGATGAACATCGGCCGGTATTCGTTCCACGGCTTGACCCGCTCGGCCGGGCGCGACATCGCGGCGATGATCGGGTCGCGGAACTGCGCCTGCGCGAGCACCGCGTCGATCTGCTGCGGGTCGATGCCGTACTTCGCGGCGGTGTCGCGCACGAAGTTGGCGCGCGCGGTTTCGAACGGCACCGGCGTGAGATCCACCGGCGGCAGTGCGACGGTTTCCGGCTTGGCTTCACTGGGGACGGCGGACTTGTCCGGCGCGGGCGTGGTGGCCGCGCGCGGCGGTTGGGCCTGGGTGGCGCACGCCCCCAGGCAAACAAGCGTCAGACAGACCAGCGCGCTACGGATCATCGGCACATCGGCAGTTTCGGGATGAATTACTCCCAATAAGACCATGAAACAAAAGAACTTTGCCACCCGTCAAGTGCGGCGGGCATGGCGCGTATTCATATGAAGGACGCGCGAAGGCCCTTTCGACGCGGGAAAACGTCAGGCGCCGCCGTGTACCGGCCGGTGCGCCTTGACCGCCATCACCACGCCCAGGCCGGCCAGCAGCGACACCGCCGACGTGCCGCCGTAGCTCATCAACGGCATCGGCACGCCCACCACCGGCAGCAGGCCGGAGATCATGCCGCCGTTGACGATCACGTAGACGAAGAACGCCAGGCCCGTGGCGCCGGCCAGCAGGCGCGAATAGGTGTCGCGCGATTGCGAGGCGATCCACAGGCAACGGCCGATCACCACCAGGTACAGCGTCAGCACGGTGGCCACGCCAAGCCAGCCGAATTCCTCGCTCAACACCGAGAAGGCGAAGTCGGTGGTCTGTTCGGGGATGAAGTTCAGGTGCGACTGCGAGCCCAGGCCCCAGCCCTTGCCGCCCAGCCCGCCCGAGCCGATGGCGATCTTGGACTGGATGATGTTCCAGCCCGCGCCAAGCGCATCGCTCTCCGGGTTGAGGAACATCATGATGCGATCCTTCTGGTAGGGCCGCAGCAGCCAGAACCACGCCACCGGCGCGGCCGCGGCCACGCCGCCCACGCCCACGCCGACCCACCACCACGGCAGCCCGGCCAGCAGCAGCACGAATATGCCGCTGGCGGCGATCAGCACGCCGGTGCCGAAGTCCGGCTGCAGCATGATCAGCGCGGTCGGCACGCCGACGATCACCATGCTCACCAGCACGGTGGGAATGCGCGGCGGCAACGGCATGCGATGCAGGTACCAGGCCACCATCATCGGCAGGCTGATCTTCAACAACTCGGCCGGCTGCAGGTAGAACAGCTTCAGGTCCAGCCACTGGCGGCCGTACTTGCCGGTGCCGAGCACGAACACCGCCAGCAGCGGCAGCATCGACAGCGCGTAGATCACCGGCGTCCACGCGCGCAGGCGCAGCACCGAGATGCGCGAGATGCCCCACATCGCGCCCATGCCGATGACGAAGCGGATGCCCTGCGCCATCACCAGGTGGTCGCCGTTGGCGGCGCCGCCGGCGCTCTTGAGCACCGCCAGGCCGATCACCATCAGGCCGGCCAGCGCCAGGCACAGGATCCAGTCCAGCGTGCGGGTGAAGCGCACGCCCAGGTCGAACAGCCAGCGCAGGAAATCACTCACTGGTCGTCCTCCGGCACTTCGTCCGGCAGGGCCGGCGCATTGCTGGGCGGCGGCGGCAGGTGCGCCGGGTCGATCGCCAGCGCGCTGCCGGCCAGGCTGATCGCCGGCACGCCCTGCAGGGCCAGCGCGGCTTCGTCGCCCAGGCGGCGCGGCTCGGGCGATTCGGCATCGAAATGGGTCATGCCGATCGCCGTGCTGCCGCGCTCCACGTCCAGCGGCAGCATGCCCTCGGGCATCTTGCCGAGCATCCAGGCATCGAAGATCTTGCGCGCGATCGGGCCGGCGGTGCTGGCGCCGTAGCCGCCGCCCTCCACCGCGATGGCGACCACGAAGGTCGGGTTGTCGGCCGGGGCGAAACCGACGAACAGCGAACGATGGCGCAGGTGCATCGGCAGCGAGCGCGGATCGACCGCCGCCACGCCCTTGCGGCTGGCTACCTGCGCGGTGCCGGTCTTGCCGCCGATCTGGTACGGCGCGCTGGCGAACAGCGTGTAGCCGGTGCCGCCCGGGCGCATGGTGTCCATCATGCCCTGCCGCACCACTTCCACGTTCTGCGGCGAAGGGCTGATCGGCTTGGGCGCCGGCTGCACGGTCGGCTGCCAGTCGCCGTCGAAACCGCTGCGCTCGGCCACCACCAGGTGCGGCTGGCGCAGCTGGCCGCTGGCCAGGCCGGAGATGCCGCGCACCAGTTGCAACGGCGTGACTTTCCAGTCGCCCTGGCCGATGGAGATGTTCACCGTATCGCCCGGATACCAGCGCTCCTTGCGCGACTTCATCTTGTACGCCGGCGAGGGCAGGATGCCGCCGATCTCGCCGGAGAGGTCGATGCCGGTCGGCGCGCCCAGGCCGTAGCCGGCCATGTAGTGGTCGAAGCGCTCGATGCCCAGGTCCAGCGCCAGCCGGTAGTAGTAGGTGTTGACCGACTGGGCGATCGACTTGCGCAGGTCGGTCCAGCCATGGCCGCCGCGGTGCGAATCGCCCCAGCCGCGGCTGGTGCCCGGCAGGTAGAACATGCCCGTGGAGAGCACCTTGTCTTCCGGCCGGCGCACGCCGCTGTCCAGGCCGGCCAGCGCGATCAACGGCTTGATGGTCGAACCCGGCGCCACGCCGCCGAGTACCAGACGGTTGAACTGCGGGCGCGAGGGGTTGTCGTTGAGCGCCTTGAAGTCGGCATGCGAGATGCCGTTGACGAACAGGTTCGGGTCGTAGCTCGGCAGGCTGACCATGCCGAGGATCTCGCCGGTGCGCGGGTCCATCGCGATCGCCGAGCCTTCGTACTGGCCGAAGGCGGCGACCATGGCGCGCTGCAGGTCGGCGTCGATGGACAGGCGCAGGTCCGCGCCGGACTGCGCCGGCACGCGGCCGACGGTGCGGATCGCGCGGCCCTGCACGTTGGTCTCGACCTGCTCGTAGCCGACCTTGCCGCGCAGTTCCTGCTCGTAATAGCGCTCCAGCCCCGATTTGCCGATGTGGGTCAGCGCGGCGTTGCCTTCGCCGAGCACTTCCAGGTCCTTCTCATCGACCCGGCCGACGTAGCCGATGATGTGCGCGAACAGGTCGCCATAGGGATAGCGACGGGTCAGGTACGGCTCCAGCTCCACGCCCGGGAAGCGCCAGCGCTCCACCGCGAAGCGCGCCATCTCCTCCTCGCTCATGCGCAGGCGCAGCGTCACCGGCAGGAAACTGCGGCGCGACTTGCGCTCGCGGTTGAAGCGTTCGAGGTCTTCCGGCGAGAGGGCGATGACCTTGCCCAGCTCGGCCAGCATCGCGTCCATGTCGGCGACCTTGTCCGGCGTGACGTCCAGCCGGAACGCGGGCACGTTCTCGGCCAGCAGGCGGCCATTGCGGTCGTAGATCATCCCGCGCCCCGGCACTACCGGGCGCGGTTTGATGCGGTTGGCTTCCGAGCGGGTGGCGTAGATCTCGTGGTCCACCACCTGCAGCTTGAAGTACCACGCGCCCAGCCCGCCCAGGCACAGCACGACGACCAGGAAGCCGAGCACGGCGCGACGCCGGAACTGCTCGGCCTCGGCGTGCGGGTTCTTGGCCTGGCGGCGCTGGTACATCGCTCAGCGCCGCTTGCCCAGGCGCACCGCGTCCAGCAGCACGAACAGCAGCGGCCACAGCAGCATGCCCAGCAGCGGCGCCCACCAGTAGCTCCACGGCAGCGTGGCCTCGCCCAGCGCCAGGTGCAGCGCGGCGGTGACGATGCGGTCGTTGAGCAGCAGGCCGCCGATCGCCAGCGCCTGCTGGGACACCGGGAAGAAGCGCAGCCGCGCGCGGAAGCGCTGCAGGATGAAGGTCATGATGACCAGCCGCAGCGGCTGCTCGCCGAGCAGGCTGCCGTAGAGCAGGTCGGCGATGACGCCGGCGATGAACACGAAGCCCAGGCCGACGCGGTCCGGCTCCTCGATCACCCAGTAGGCCAGCACCAGCGCCAGCCAGTACGGGCGCAGCGGCTGGATCACCGGCGGCAACGGCAGCAGGCCCAGCAGCAGCGCGACGATGACGCTGACCGGCAGCACCCATTGGTTGCGGCGGATCATCGGCGCGTCTCCGTCGAGGCCGGCGCGGGGTTGGCGGGCGCGGCGGACGCCGGACGCGCCGGCTCGCGCGAATCCGGGCCGCTGTCGCCGGTGGCCGGTGCTTCGCCGGCCGGCGGCGGCGGCACGCGCCACGGGCGGCTCTTGAGCAGCAGCACGTCGCGGCCGCGGTCGAGCTGGGCGGCGGGCTTGAGCTGGCCGACCAGGAAGGCGTGGCTGTCGTCCGGATGCAGTTCGGCCACCGTGCCCACCGGGAAGCCGGCGGGGAAACGACCGCCCAGGCCGGAAGTGACGATCTCGTCGCCCACCACCAGCCCCGCGCTCAGCGGCACGTCGCGCAGCTCCAGGCGGTCGCCGCGGCCATAGGCGATCAGCCGCACGCCGTTGCGCGCCACGTTCACCGGCACGGCATGGTCGGGGTCGGTCAGCAGCAGCACGGTCGAATGCGCCGGCGTGGTCGAGATCACCTGGCCCATCAGGCCGCCGGCGTCGATCACCGCCTGGCCGACATGCACGTCGTCGTCGCTGCCGGCGTCGAGCACGACGCGCTGGCGGGTCGGGTCCAGGTCGATGTCCAGGATCGGCGCCAGCTGCACGTCCAGGCCGTTGCGCTCGGCTGCGTTGAGCAGCTCGCGCAGCTGCGCGTTGTCCAGCGCGGCGGTCTGCAGGCGGGTCAGGCGCGCGTTGGCGATCAGCAGGTCGTTGCGCAGCTGGCGGGTCTCGGCCACCAGCTGGGCGTGGGTGGCGGCGTTGTCCTTGACCTGCAGGCCGATGCGTCCGGGCAGGCCGGCCAGCGACCACACCGGCTGCACCAGCACGTTGGTGCGCTCGCGCAGCTGGGAAAGCCAGCCGCCGCGGCTGTCGAGCACGATCAGTACCGCCGCCAGCGCGAGATACGCGAGCAGCCGCACGGTACTGGCGGCATCACCGGGACGGGAGGCAATGGGAGGTCCGGCGTAGGGCGGCACGAGGGGTCAGCCGGGATTCGGGAAGTCAGTGTGCAAAGGGACCGGGGACGAGGCGGTACCCCGCCCCCGGGGTCGGTGGATCATCGGGCGGGCAAACGCACCGCCGATCCCCGCGCGCCTCATTCCGGCGCGAAGAACTCGTTGCCGTGCATGTCCACCAGCTCCAGCGCGCGACCGCCACCGCGGGCCACGCAGGTCAGCGGGTCGTCGGCGACCTGCACGTGCAGGCCGGTTTCCTCGGAGATCAGGCGGTCCAGGTCGCGCAGCAGGGCGCCACCGCCGGTCAGCACGATGCCGCGCTCGGCGACGTCGGCGCACAGTTCCGGCGGGGTCTGCTCCAGCGCCAGCTTCACCGCCGAGACGATGCCCGACAGCGGCTCGTGCAGCGCCTCGAGCACCTCGTTGGAGTTGATCTTGATCATCTTCGGCACGCCCTCGGCGAGGTTGCGGCCGGAGATTTCCATCTCCTGCACCTCGGCCTGCGGGTAGGCGCAGCCGATTTCCAGCTTGATGCGCTCGGCGGTGGCCTCGCCGATCAGCATGCCGTGGTTGCGGCGCACGTAGTTGGTGATCGACTCGTCGAAGCGGTCGCCGCCCACGCGCACGGACTGCGAGTAGACGATGCCGTTGAGCGAGATCACCGCCACCTCGGTGGTGCCGCCACCGATGTCGATGACCATCGAGCCGCGCGCCTCGGTCACCGGCATGCCGGCACCGATCGCCGCGGCCATCGGCTCTTCGATCAGGTAGACGTCGCGCGCGCCGGCCTCCTCGGCCGATTCCTTGATCGCGCGGCGCTCGACCTGGGTCGAACCGGCCGGCACGCACACCAGCACGCGCGGGCTCGGGCGCAGCACGCGCGACTTGTGCACCTTCTTGATGAAGTGCTTCAGCATCGCCTCGGTGTAGGTGAAGTCGGCGATGACGCCGTCCTTCATCGGGCGGATGGTGGTGATGTGGCCCGGGGTACGGCCGAGCATCTGCTTGGCCTCGGCGCCGACCGCGGCGACCGAACGGGTGCCGCCGATGGCGCGGTCCTGGCGGACGGCCACGACCGACGGCTCGTTGAGCACGATGCCCTGACCGCGGACGTAGATCAGCGTGTTGGCCGTGCCCAGGTCGATGGACAGGTCGTTGGAGAACATGCCGCGGAGTTTCTTGAACATCGGGGGAGTCGTTCCTGAGAGGGTCGTGCCCGGGCGCCGCGCTGGCGAAAAAATGGGCAGAAAACGAAGTCGGCTAGCCTAGCAATCCCCCCGGATGCGGGCAAGGAGGAAAGCCGGTTTGGCGGCGCTTTTTTCGCCTTGCGAAAACGTGCTGCCGCGCAGGGTTCTGGCCCTGAACGGCCGCAGCCGTTAACCTTTGCGCCGCGGCGCGCCTGCCGCCCCCCAGGCCCGTCCGGCGGCCGGCGGGTTTTTCCCCATGCAAAGGCCTCTATCCCGATGTCCGCCCTGATCTGTGGTTCCCTTGCCTACGACACCATCATGGTGTTCCCGGACCAGTTCAAGAACCACATCCTGCCGGACAAGGTGCACATCCTGAACGTCTCGTTCCTGGTGCCGCGCATGCGCCGCGAGTTCGGCGGTTGCGCCGGCAACATCGCGTACAACCTGCACCTGCTCGGCGGCAAGCCGATCCCGATGGGCACGGTCGGCCAGGACTTCGGCCCGTACCGGGAATATTTCGAAGGGCTGGGCATCGACCTGTCGCGGGTCAAGGTGATCGAGGAGCTGTTCACCCCGCAGGCGTTCATCACCACCGACCACGACAACAACCAGATCACCGCCTTCCACCCGGGCGCGATGATGCGCAGCTACGAGAACCACGTGAAGGACGTGCCGGGCGTGACCCTGGGCCTGGTCGGCCCGGACGGGCGCGAGGGCATGATCCAGAACGCCGTCGAGTTCCAGCAGATGGGCGTGCCGTTCATCTTCGACCCGGGCCAGGCGATGCCGCTGTTCAACGGCCCGGAGCTGCGCACCTTCATCGAGCAGGCGGACTACGTCGTGGTCAACGACTACGAGTCCAACCTGCTGCAGGAGCGCACCGGCTGGGACGAGAAGCAGATCGTCGCCAAGGTGAAGGCCTACATCACCACCCGCGGCCCGAAGGGCGCGGTGATCCACACCCCGGAACAGAGCTACGACATCCCGCCGGCGCACGAGCGCCGCGTGGTCGACCCGACCGGCTGTGGCGACGCCTTCCGCGCCGGCCTGATCTACGGCATCCAGGGCGGCTACGACTGGCTGACCATCGGCCGCATGGGCAACCTGATGGGCGCGCTGAAGGTCGAGCACCCGGGCACCCAGAACCAGCGCTTCGACTTCTCCGAGTTCAACGACCAGTTCAAGCAGCAGTTCGGCTACTCGCTCTGAGCCACGGGCGGGGCGACCGGCTCGCCCTACCCCACATCGAGAGATTCCCCGACGAGAACCGATGCCTTGCGCATCGGTTTTTCATGGGTCACCCATGTTACCTTGCCATTACGGTGTAACACATGGAGGCCGTCATGACGGACAGCACGCTGACCTTCCGGGTCGATGAAGCATTGAAGACCGCTTTCGCCGAGGCGGCCCGCTCGCAGGACCGCAACGCCGCCCAGTTGCTGCGCGAGTACATGCGCACCGTGGTCAGGGAAAGCCGCGACAAGCGTGAGCACGAGGCCTGGTTCCGCGAACAGGTGTCCATTGGACGTCGCGCCGCCGAAAACGGCGACGTACGCTCCAGTGAAGAAGTGGAACGCCAGTTCGCGCAGCTTCGGGATGCCGCTTCCTCGACATGAGGCCTAGCCGGCGGCCGTCGCTTCCGGCCAGCAGGCCTGCCGCAGCGCCTCGCAATCGGCATACGCATGGTCGGACAGCGCCGGCCACGCGTTGGTAGCGCCGACGAACACCGTCATCGCCCCGGCCGCGCGCCCGGCTTCCAGGTCGTAGCCGTGGTCACCGACCATCACCAGTTCGCCCGGCGCCACGCCCCAGCGCGCGGCGTGCAGCAACAGCCCGGCCGGATGGGGCTTGGGCACCGCCTCGTCGCGGCCGACGATGGCCTGCGGCGGGAACAGGTCCTGCACGCCGATCTCGGCCAGCGTGAGCTGCGCCAGCGCGTGATCGTTGCGGGTGAGGATGCCGAGCTGGCAACCGGCAGCGTGCAGCGCGCGTAGCAACGCCACCGCGCCCGGCGCCGGCACCGACGCGGCGGCCAGTTCGCGTTCGTGCGCCATCAGCCAGGCGCGTTTCGCCGCCGCTTGCGCAGCCGGAAGCGCGGCCATGTGGCCGAGGATGTCCTGTTCGGCGGGTATCGCCAGTTCGCGGCGGATCAACGCGAAGTCGTGCACCGCCCGCGTCAACGTGCCATCGAGGTCGAACACCCAGTGGCGGCGGGCGGAAAGGGACCGCACCCGGCTACTCCCAGCCTGGCAGCTGCGTGGCGTCCAGGCCGCCGGTCTCGAATACCGCCGTGCGCGTGCCGCCGGCCTTCACCGGGAACTCGATGGCCAGCGTCGCCTTGGACTGCTTGGCCAGCTTGAACAGCGCGTTCTGGTCGTCGATGAACATCGCGATGGCCTCATCGGTATCGGGGCGGTGCGCGGCCATCGCCTTCGGCTTGCCGCCGTCCATGCTCACCTGCACCTTGCAGCCGCTGTAGCACTTGAAGTCGCCGGCCCGCAGCACGAGGTAGGCATGGCGCTTCCACTGCGGGTGGTCGCGAAACACCAGCTGCACGTTCTTCGCGCCGCTGCCATCCACGTCCACGCGCTCCTTGGCATCGATCATCGCCGAGCGCTGCGTACCGCCCTTCACCGCGATCTGGTTGTATTGCCACAACGCCTGCAGGCGCCGTTGGTTGCGCGCCTCGTCGCCCTTGGCCTTCACCTGCGCATACCCGGGCTCGACCCGCTTGGCCGCCTCGCTTTGCGGATACGTCTGCAGCAGGTCGGCGCCGAACGCGCGCGCCATGTCCCAGTTGCTGGACTGCACGGCCTGCTCGTAGCGTTTTTCCAGCTCGGCCGCCTTCTGCTCGTTGGCCTGCGCCATCGCCGCGGCCTGCGCCTGGCGTTCGGCCTCGCGATCGGTGCAGCCGGCCAGGGCGAGCGCGCACACGGCGATCCAGGGCAGGTATTTCATCGGGAAGGCTCCGCGGAAAGAGAAGGCACAAAGATAGCGGAAACGAAAACGGCGAGCCCGCCCGGGGCCCGCCGTTCTCGATACCTCAAAAAGCAGGCGCGAACTTACTGCTTCGCCTGCCCCGCCTCGGCCTTGGTGAGCATGTCGGCCACCGACACCGTGGTGATCGGGTGGTAACCCGGCTTGGCCTTGGCGAACGCCTCCTTGGCGAACGCCAGCCCTTCCGGCGTCTTCACCAGTTCGGCGTAGATCGGCAGGATCAGCTTGCGACGGCCCACGCGCTCGATGAACTCACCGGCCGCCGGCCACGCTTCCTGGTAACCGCTGCGGATCGCCAGCGGGTACCAGCGCATCGCGATCTCGCCATTCGCCGTGCCGGTGAAGTGGTACGCCGCGTCCAGCTGCTTGAGCTGCTCCGGCTTCAGCGTCGCGCCCATGCCGGCCAGGAAATGCGTCCACGCCTGGGTGTTCCAGTCCGAGGTCACCTGGTTGGTCGGCAGCTTGCCGCTGCCCAGCCACGCGATGCGCGCCGTATCGACGATGCTGAAGCTGCGCGAACGCGCCTTCTGCGCGAACGCCGGGATGCCCGGCTGGTTCAACCACGCATCCAGCTCCGCCGGCGTCACCGCGTTCGGGTTCTTCGGCAGCAGGTTCTTCTTCAGGTATTCGACGAACTGGTCGGTCGTCGCGCTCTGGAACGCATGGTCGTCGAACCAGCCACGCAGGAACGGATCGAACGTCTCGCGGCCGAAGCGCTGCTCCAGGAACTGCAGGAACCACGAGCCCTTCACGTAAGCCACCTGGCTCAGCGCATCATCCGGATCACGCTCGGTCAGCGGCGGCAGCGCCAGCGCCTGGTCGGCCGGGCTCATGTCCTTGATCTCGGCCAGCAGGTCGGTCTGGTCGATCTCGCGCTCTTCCTCGGCCAGCTCCGCGCCATACAGCGCCTCGGTGATGCGGCCCTGCACGTAGGTGGTGAAGCCCTCGTTGAGCCAGATGTCCTTCCACGAGGCATTGGTCACCAGGTTGCCCGACCAGCTGTGCGCCAGCTCGTGGGCCACCAGCGACACCAGCGACTTGTCGCCCACGATCACGGTCGGCGTGGCGAAGGTCAGGCGCGGGTTCTCCATGCCACCGAACGGGAACGACGGCGGCAGCACCAGCATGTCGTAGCGGCCCCAGCGGTACGGGCCGTACAGGTGCTCGGCGGCGCCGATCATCTTCTCGGTGTCCTCGAACTCCTTGGCGGCCTTGTCGACCATCGCAGGCTCGGCCCACACGCCCGAGCGCTCGGAGATCGGCTTGAACACCAGGTCGCCGGCGGCGATCGCCAGCAGGTAGGACGGGATCGGCTCGGGCATCTTGAAGCTGTAGTCGCCGTCACGCGCCGCCTTCGGGTCGTTGTCGGCGCTCATCAGCACCATCACGTCCGGGCGCGAGGCCACGTGCGCGCTGTAGGTGAAACGCACGCTCGGGGTGTCCTGCAGCGGCACCCACGAGCGCGCGTGGATCGCCTGCGACTGGCTGAACATGAAGGGCAGCTGCTTGCCCTCGGTCATCGACGGCTCCAGCCACTGCAGGCCCGAGGCGGTCGGCGCGGTGTGGTAGTCGATGCGGATCTTCGCCGGCTGGTCCGGGGTCTGGATGGTCAGCTTGCTGCCGAAGGTCTTGTCGTTGGCGGCCAGTTCGAACGGCAGCGCGGTCAGCGCGCCATCGGCCCCGACGGCCTGCACCTTCTCGATGGTCAGCTCGCGGGTGTCGAGCACCAGCTGCTTGGCGGCCTTGTCCTTCCAGTCCAGCGTGTAGACCGCGTTGCCGCCGATCTGCCTGGCGTCGAAGTCGACCTTCAGGTCGAGCGCCAGGTCCTTGATGACGACCTTTTCCGGCTCGGCATAGGAGCTTTCATCGTGGCTGCGGGCGGCGGGTTTCACGGCGGCGGCGGCGGACTTGTCTGCGGGCGCCTGCGGCGCGGGAGTGGACTGCTGCGAGCAGCCGGCGGCCAGGACCGCGGCCAGGGACAGGGTCAGGAGCGAGGAACGCATGTACGAAAACCGGGTCGGGGAAACCCCCGATTCTAGCGCCGCCAGCCCCCGCGGACAGCCGGAGGCGTTCAGGCCGGCAGGGTCTGGGTGTCCGGATCCTCGAAACCGTCGCGCACCAGGCGCCGCCCGCCGGAGAACTTGGCCCGGTACATCGCCGCGTCCGCCCGCCGGTACAGGCTGGCCGCGTCCTCGCCCGGCTGGTGGGCGGCGCTGCCGGCACTGGCGTACACGGGGGCCTGGGCCTCGTCCTGGGTTTCGAGCATGGACAGCCACTGGTTGAGCTTGAGGGTGGCCTCGTCCTCGGGCGAATGGACGCCGATCAGGAATTCGTCGCCGCCCCAGCGGCCGATCCAGTCCTGCGGGCCCAGCCAGCCATAGGCGGTTTCGACCAGCCGCACCAGCACCGCGTCGCCGGCGGCATGCCCGTGGCGGTCGTTGATCGGCTTGAGATTGTCCATGTCGATGACGAACAACACGAACGGCCAGCCCTCGTGGCCAGCGGCGATCACCGAGTTGCCCAGCGCCTGCTCGCAGCCGCGGCGGTTGAGCGATTCGGTCAGCGGGTCGAGCAGCGCATGCCGGCGTGCGTCGCGCAGGCCGGCGTCGATGCCGCGCAGGCTGCGGTTGATGCCGCGCAGCAGCCGGCCGAGCTCGTCCTCGCCCTGCTCGGGCAGCAGCGGCAGGCGCTGCTCGGCGTAGTAGACATCCAGCGCGTCGGCGGCGGCGCGCAAGGGACCGAGCATGCGGTAGAGCACGGCCAGCGTGCCGGCGGTGCCGAGCAAGGTGGCGCACAGCACCACCGCGAAGACGGTCCAGCGCTCGCGCGGATCGAGTTCGGCCAGCCCCACCAGCCACAGGATCAGCAGCAGCAGCGGCACATGGATGCCGACGAAGGCCACGGCCAGGAGCTTGGCGCTGAACGAACGCGGGAACAGGCGGGACAGGACGGATTGCAGGCGCATGCGGTGCAGTAGTGGGCAACTGGTCGCAGTTTCGCCGAAACGCGCGAGGCGCCGCCCTGACGAACGTCGCAGAAAACGGCGCGCGGCGACGCGTCAGTAGCGGCCGAGGTCGTCCGGTTCGAGGGTCTCGCGGGGACTGAAGCACAGGCGCATCCCCTCGAAATCCAGCGCGAGACGCTCGAACTTGGCGAAGAACGCGCGGCCCAGGCGCGAGTCCGCGCGGCTCTCGTGCAGGACCAGGCCATCCAGGCGCTGCGTGCCCAGCAGAACGTGGCCAATCTGGGTCATCCGCAGCGGGCCCAGATCCGCGCCGCTCACGGGATCGAGGTGCAGCGCACGGCTGGGCGCGCTGGCGATGACGGCCCCGCGGTAGTCCAGGGCCTCGTGGTCCTGCGCCGAGAGACTGCCGCTGGCGTTGAGGTCGCCGGTATCCACGAGGAACGGCGCCGCATCGCCTTTCACGTCGAGCACCACCTGCGGAATGCCCTCCGCCGAGAACAGCGGCACGCATTGCAGGCCGGCGCGCGCGGCGTCGAAATCCGCCGCGCCGTACCCGTAGCCGCGCAGTTGCCGGGCGCGGTTGTCCCAGATCCAGTTCAGGCGCGACAGGTAGCGGGTTCCGATCAGCCCATCCACGCCCAGCACCCTGAGGTGCGACATGTCGACCGCATGGACCTGGCCACCGGTATCGGTCGTCCACCCGCCCAGCGCCAGCGTCGCCGGCGCGGCATAGGGTTCCAGGGCGATATCACCCTGCAACCCGGTCGCGGTGCGCTCGTCGGGGTCAGTGGAAGGCGGCAGGGCCGTGAGCGTGCGGCGCGCCTGGTCACGGTCCAGGTAGAGGTCGCTGGCGCCCGTGTCGACCAACAGGCGGTAGGCCTGCTTGCCCAGCCGGGCATTGGCGATGACCGGGGCGTGGGGGTCGGCCGGGATGTCGAGGACAACCCGCGGGGCTTCGGCGTGGGCGACGCCGGCCAGGCAGCAGGCGAGCAGGAAAGAGACGAGGCGCGACATGACGGGAACCTGGAAGCGAGGAAGGCTGCCACCCTCGCCCTCCGGCCTCCACCGTCAAAGTGGAAATTTCCCCCGGCATTCCCGGCCCGCGCCGACCGTTCAGCCGCGCCGCGGCACCGCGTTCGCTCAGATCTTGTAGCCGGAGTGGATCGCCACGATGCCGCCGGTCAGGTTCTTGTAATGGCAGCGCGCGAAGCCGGCCTCGGTCATCATCGCCTTGAGTTCTTCCTGCGGCGGGTGCTTGCGGATGCTCTCGGCCAGGTACTGGTAGCTGTCCGCATCGCGGGCGAACAGCTGGCCCAGCTTCGGCAGCACCTTGAACGAATGGAAGTCGTAGATCGGCTTGAACCAGTCGGCGGTGACTTCGGAAAACTCCAGCACGCGCGCCTGCCCGCCCACCTTCAGCACGCGGTACATCTCGCGCAGCGCGGCGTCCTTGTCGGTGACGTTGCGCAGGCCGAAGGCAATGGTCACCAGCTCGAAGCTCTGGTCCGGGAACGGCAACGCCTCGGCATTGCACTGCACGTAGTCCAGGCCGGCCACCAAGCCGCGGTCGGTGAGACGGTCGCGGCCCACCGAGAGCATGCCGGCGTTGATGTCGCCCAGCACGATGGTGCCTTCGTCGCCCACGCGGTCGCGCAGCAGCGCGGCGATGTCGCCGGTGCCGCCGGCCAGGTCGAGCACGCGGTCGCCCGGCTTCACCTGCGCGGTGGCGGTGAAATAGCGCTTCCACACCCGGTGGATGCCCAGGCTCATCAGGTCGTTCATCAGGTCGTAGCTGCGCGCGACCGAGGTGAAGACTTCGCCGACCAGCTTCTGCTTGTCCTTGGCGGCGACGTCGCGGAAGCCGAAATGGGTGGTGCCGGTCTTGTAGGGGGATTCGCTCATGCCCGCGATTATCGCACCGCGAACGCCATCGTGACGGCCCCGTGCCACAATCGGCCGCAGTCCAACCCGGGCCTGCCTGCCGATCCGTGAGCGACAAGTACGTCCCGCGCCAATGGCAACCGCACGAGCGCCCGACCCTGCCCGGCTCGGCCTCCACCCCGCTGCACCCTGCCGGTCGCCGCATCGCCTTTGCCGCGGTGGGCATCGTGGTGGCGCTTACCGGCGGGCTCAGCAATGCGCTGGTCACCGCCAACCTGGTGTACCTGCAGGGCACGCTGGGTGCCTATGCCGCCGAAATGGCCTGGCTGCCGGCCGCCTACGTGATGACCAACATGTCGGCCAACCTGGTGCTGGTGAAGTTCCGCCAGCAGTTCGGCCTGCGGCTGTTCACCGAGATTTTCCTGGCGCTGTACGCGCTGATCGCCTTCGCCCACCTCTTCGTGCACAGCCTGGGTTCGGCGATCAGCGTGCGCGCGGCGCATGGCCTGGTCGGCGCGGCGCTGAGCTCGCTGGGTCTGTACTACATGATCCAGGCCTTCCCGGCCAAGCATCGGCTCAAGGCGGTGGTCACCGGGCTGGGCCTGACCCAGCTCGCGCTGCCGCTGGCACGGGTGTTCTCCACCGAACTGCTGCAGTTCGGCGAATGGCGCGGCCTGTACCTGTTCGAGCTCGGCCTGGCGCTGTTCGCGCTGGCCTGCGTGCTGGTGCTCAAGCTGCCGCCGGGCGATCGCTACCGCGTGTTCGAGAAACTCGATGCGGCCACCTTCGTGCTGTTCGCCGGCGGCAGCGCCGGGCTGGCGGCGGTGCTCTCGCTGGGCCGCGTGCTGTGGTGGACGAGCACGCCGTGGCTGGGCGTCGTGCTGGCGCTGTCCATCGCCCTGCTGTGCGCGGCGGTGGCCATCGAACACAACCGCCGGCGGCCGATGCTCAACACGCGGTGGCTGGCCAGTGGCGACATCCTGCGCCTGGTGCTGGCGGTGCTGCTGATCCGCCTGGTGCTCTCCGAACAGGCCACCGGCGCGGTGGGCTTCTTCCAGAACATCGGGCTGGACAACACGCAGATGCACACGCTGTTCTGGCTGATGCTGCTCGGCGCCACCTGCGGCGTGGTGGCCAGCGCGCTGCTGATCGACCCGCAGCACATCACCGAACACCTGATCACCGCGGTGGCGGCGATCGCGATCGGCTGCTTCCTGGACGCGCGCGCCACCAGCCTCACCCGCCCCGAGCAGATGTACGCCAGCCAGTTCCTGCTGGCGTTCGGCAGCACGTTCTTCGTCGCCCCGGCGATGGTGGCCGGCATCGGCCGCGTGGCCACCCAGCCCGGCAACCTCATCAGCTTCGTGGTGATGTTCGGCATGGCGCAGAACATGGGCGGCCTGCTCGGCAGCGCGTTCCTGGGCACGTTGCAGGTGGTGCGCGAGAAATTCCATGCCAGCCAGTTGATGGACCACCTGGTGCTGACCGACCCGCAGGTCGCCGCGCGCCTGCAGGCCTATGCCTCGGCCTACGCCCGCGCGCTGCCCGACGCGGCCGCGCGGCAGACCCAGGCAATGCGCACGCTCTCGGGCATCGTCACGCGCGAGGCCAACGTGTTGGCCTACAACGATGTCTTCCTGACCATCGGCCTGATCGCCATCGCCATCCTGCTGTGGTTCCTGTTCTTCCTGGTCCAGCGCAACCGCCAGCGGCAGCGCGAAGCCACGCCCACCACCCTGCCCGCCAGCGCCCGCGCATGAGCACACCCGCCCCGCCGACCGCCACCTCACCCGCCGATGCCGCCGCCCTGGCCGCGCGCCGGCGCCGCCGGGCCTGGAGCATCGCCGGCTTCACTGTGCTCGCCCTGGCCGGCGTGCTGGTGGTGCTTTACGCCTGGCGCCTGTGGCCGTTCACCAGCGCGGTGCAGAACACCGAGAACGCGATGGTGCGCGGCCAGCTGACGATCATCTCGCCGCAGGTCAGCGGCTACGTCACCGCGGTACCCGTGCAGGATTTCCAGCACGTGGAAGCCGGCCAGCTGCTGGCCCACATCGACGACCGCATCTACCACCAGCAGCTGATGCAGGCGCAGGCGCAGCTGCAGACCGCGCAGGCCAACCTGGCCAATTGGGAACAGAGCCGGCGCAGCGCGGCGGCGGTGATCGCCGAGAACCAGGCCGGCGTGGCCTCCAGCGTCGCCCAGCGCGATCGCGCCGGCGCGGCGCTGCAACGCGCGGACCGCCTCGCCGACCAGCAGCTGCTCTCCACCCAGGACCGCGACACCGCCTTCGCCACCAGCGCCCAGGCACGCGCGGCCGTGCAGCAATCGCAGGCGGCGCTGGAAGCGGCGCAGCAGAGCGCGCGCAGCGTGGAAGTCAATCGCGATGCGCTGGCCGCGGCGGTCGCCAACGCGCAGGCCGCGGTGGAACTGGCGCAGATCAACTTCGACAACACCCGCATCCTCGCCCCGCGCGCCGGCCAGCTCGGGCAGATCGGCGTGCGCCAGGGCGCCTACGTCACCAACGGCACCCAGCTGATGGCGCTGGTGCCGGACACGCTGTGGGTGATCGCCAATTTCAAGGAAACCCAGATGGCGAACGTGCGCGTCGGGCAGCCCGCGACGTTCACCGTGGACGCGCTGAACAACGCGCGCCTGCACGGCCATGTGCTGGAAATCTCGCCGGCCGCCGGCTCGGAGTTCGCGATCCTGCCGGCCGACAACGCCACCGGCAATTTCGTGAAGATCGCCCAGCGCATCCCGGTGAAGATCGGCCTCGATGCCGACCAGCCGCTGGCCGCGCGGCTGCGGCCGGGCATGTCGGTGGTGGTGGCGGTGGATACCGCCGCGACGGGCACTGCGACACCGCCGCCGCGCTGAGCGGGTTGCCAGCACACCGCGGGCTGGCCGAGACTGGCCCGCCCGTTCCGGAATCCATCGATGATCGCCACGCCCGACTACCGCGCCCTGCTCGACACCGCCATCGCCGAAGCGCGGCAAGGCCTGGCGGAGGGCGGCATCCCGATCGGCGCGGCGCTCTACCACCGCGACGGGCAGCTGCTCGGCTGCGGCCACAACCGCCGCGTGCAGGAAGGCGACCCCTCCGTGCACGGCGAAACCGACGCCTTCCGCAAGGCCGGCCGCCAGCGCCGCTACCGCGACACGATCATGGTCACCACGCTGGCGCCGTGCTGGTACTGCAGCGGCCTGGTGCGCCAGTTCAACATCGGCACCGTGGTGGTGGGTGAATCGGTCACCTTCCGCGGCGGCATCGACTGGCTGCGCGAGAACGGCGTGGAAGTGATCGATATGCAGAGCCAGGAATGCATCGACCTGCTCGGCGGCTACATCGCCGCCCATCCGGACGTGTGGAACGAGGACATCGGCGAAGACTGAGCGCGTTGACGCCGGCCAACGCCACGCGCCGACATACTGGGGATCCCACGACCGATCCCCGGGGCCGCATGCCGCCACGTCGATCCGCCGCCGCTTTTCCCGGGTGCCCGCGCCTGTCGCAGGCGTTCGCCGCATGAACGCGCCGACGCCCCTCGTGCTGGAGGTCGTGAGCCTGGCCGGGCCGATCTGGTCGGGCGAGATCCGCGAGGTCGACCTGCCCGGCAGCGCCGGCCGCTTCGGCGTGCTGGCACGGCACACGCCGCTGCTGACCACGCTGCGCGAGGGCATGCTGCGGGTGGCGCCGCTGCAGGGCGAGCCGATGGAGATCTATGTCTCGGGCGGCTTCGTCGAAGTGCAGCCGGACAAGGTGACGGTGCTGGCCGACCTGGCCGTGCGCGATGCCGACTGGGAGCACGCGCAGGCCGAAGCGGCGCGTGAGCGGGCCGCGTCCGGCATGGCGCAGGCCTTCACCGACGAGGACTACATGGCCATGCACGTGGAGCTGATCCACCGTTACTCGCTGCAGCTGCGGGGCCGGCCGCCGCGCTGAAACGCCCGCGCGGCAAGGCTTTCAGAATTCTTCATCGTCGCATCAGGCACTTCATCGGCGATCGGCGCGCAATCCGGGCTCCTTTCGATCCGGAGTTCCCATGCATCGCGCTTCCCGCCTGCTTGCCGCCGCCGTCCTCGGCGTCGCCAGCCTCCCCACCCTGGCTGCCGCGCCCCCCGTCAACACCGATGGCTGGCCGACCCCCGCCAGCGATCCCTCCATCGACCTCGCCCAGCTGCGCACGATCGAAGCCAAGGTGGCCGACGGCAGCCTGAAGCAGATCACCAGCGTGATGGTCGTCCACGAGGGCCGCCCGGTATACGAGCACTACTTCGACGGCGACGCCGACACCCTGCGCGACGTGCGCTCGGCCACCAAGAGCGTGACCGCGCTGCTGGCCGGCGTGGCCATCGACCGCGGGTTGCTGCCCGGCGTGGAGGCGCGCGTCTACGACCGCTTCCCGGAATTCACCGCCACCCATGCGGTCGACCCGCGCCTGCGCGCGATGCGCCTGTCCGACCTGCTCACCATGAGCACGCTGTGGGAGTGCGATGACCAGAACCAGTTTTCCAGCGGCAACGAAGAACGCATGTACGTCACCGAGCGCTGGCTGGACTTCGCCCTCGCCCTGCCGGTGAAGGGCTTCGCGCCGTGGATGAGCAAGCCGCAGGACAGCCCGTTCGGCCGCGCCTTCGCCTACTGCACCGCCGCCAGCTTCGTCGCCGGCGCGATGGTGGAGCGTGCCGCCGGCCAACCGCTGCCCAAGTTCGCCGAGCAGGCGCTGGAACGGCCGCTGGATATCACCCGCAGCCACTGGAATGTGTCGCCCGAAGGCATCGGGATGGGTGGTGGCGGCACCCGCTACCGCACGCGCGACCTGGCCAAGTTCGGGCAGCTGGTGGTCGACGGTGGCCGCTGGCGCGGGCGCCAGGTCGTGTCGGCCGGCTACATCCGCGCCATGACCACGCCGCAGGCCCAGGCCGATGACGACGCCGAGTACGGCTACCAGTGGTGGCGCCTGCACTTCGACGTGGATGGCCGCGACGTGGCGGTGTGGGCGATGTCCGGCAACGGCGGCAACTATGTGTTCGCGTGGCCGGAGCGTCGGCTGGTCGCGGTGGTGACGACCAACGCCTACAACCGCAGCTTCGCGCATCCGCAGTCGCGGCAGCTGTTCCGCGATTACGTGCTCGGCGCGCTGCGCTGAGTCAGGGCAGGTCGCGCGGGCGCCAGTCGGCCTGCGCGACCTGCGCGCGTTGCGCGGCAACGTCGCGGTCGATCTGCGCCAGTACCGCGGCGAAGCCCGGCGTGCGTCGCAGCTCGGCGAACAGCGGCGTGGTCGCCAGCCATGCACGGTCGCGGAAGCCGGCGGTGATGGCGGCACGCAACGCGCCCAGCGCGGCTTCGGCGTGACCGCGCTGCTGTTCCAGCAGTGCGGCTTCCAGCGCGGCATCCGGCCAGCCATAGGTGTCGCCGCGCAGGCGCTGCAAGCGTGCATCGATCCAGGCGGCATCGGGTAACGGCTCGCCATACAGCGCGGCCAGCGTGGCCGGCATCGACTGGTGCGGGCGCAGGCGTGACCCGGCGGCGAAGGCGTCGGCCGCCGCGCCGCGGTCGCCCGCCAGCAGCGCCAGCTCGCCCTGCAGCCGCCACAGTTCCGGATGCGGTGTATGACGCGCGAACGCCTGCTTCAGCGCGACGGCCGCCTCGTCGATACGGCCTTGCGAAAGCAGGAAGCGCGGCCACGCGATATTGGAGAACACGTTGTCCGGGAACAGTTCGAAATTGGTGCGATGGCGCCGTTCGGCGGCGGCGGTGAAGCCGAGCAGTTCCAGCTCGCGCGCGACCTGCACGTCGCGGAAGCGCACGCGGGAGGGATCGCGCAACGCGAAGTTGCCATGCAACGCGTCGGCCAGGCGGCCTTGTTCCTGGTAGAGATAGGCCAGCGAGGCACGGCTGTTGTCGTCGCTGGCGTCACGCCGCAGCGCCTGTTCGTAACCCTCGACCGCGCGGCGCATGTCGCCCAGGCAGTCGAACGCGTAACCCTGCGCGGCCCAGGCCTTGGCATCGTTGGGCGCCTGGCGCAGCAGCCGTTGTGCGAGCGACACGCCTTCCTGCGCTTGCGCGCCATCGCCGTTGTACAAACAGGTACGCGCACTGAGCGCGCGGCTCAGGCCAGCCAGTGCCAGCGGCGAATCGGGCGATTGCGCCAGCGCCTGCCGATACAGCGCGATGGCGCGCTCGTTGTTCTCGGCCTGGCCGATGCCCGCGTAATACGCCGCGCGCGTGAGCAGCGGCGAAGCAACGGGCGGGCGCGCCGTGCGCCACGCGAGCGCGCCTGCCACCGCGAGCCCCACCAGCGCAGCCGCGAGCGCAGCCCAGCGCCACGCGCGTTTCGGTGCGTCGTTCACCGCCGGCACCGCGAGGGCCTGTGGCGCCTCCACCAGCTGGTAACCCTGCCCGCGCACCGAACGCAGGTAACGCGGCTGGCGCGCATCGTCGCCCAGCGCCTGCCGCAGCAGCTTGACGCGCTGGGTCACGGTCTCTTCGTTGACCACCGCCGGCGCCCATACCGCCTGCATCAGCTCGTCGAACCCCACCACGCGCTGGCCCTGCGCCAGCAGGTAGGCCAGCAGCTGGAAACTCAGGCCAGCCACGTCCAATCGCCGCCCGTCGCGCGTGACGCGCTGGCGTGGCAGGTCGATATCCAGGTCGAGCAGGCGGTAGTGCGCGGTCATCCGATGGCGGCGCGGGAAGGGAGGAGCGGATGCTAGCGCAGGGTCGTGGTCCACCGCCCCTGCCAAAGGAAAGGCCCGCTTGCGCGGGCCTTCGGGGGTCGATCAGAGGATGTAGCGGCTCAGGTCCGGGTCCTGCACCAGCTCGCCGAGGTGGGCATCGACGTAGGCGCGGTCGATGGCCACGCTCTGCCCGTCGCGATCCGGCGCTTCGTAGCTGAGCGTGTCGAGCAGGCGTTCGAGCACCGTGTGCAGGCGCCGCGCGCCGATGTTCTCCTGGCGCTCGTTGACCAGGAAGGCGATCTCGGCGAGGCGGTCGATGGCATCGTCGGAGAACTGCAGCTTCACGCCCTCGGTATCGAGCAGCGCCACGTACTGCTTGGTCAGCGCGGCCTTGGGCTCGGTGAGGATGCGCACGAAATCCTCCTTGCTCAGCGCGCCCAGCTCCACGCGGATCGGGAAGCGGCCCTGCAGCTCGGGGATCAGGTCGCTCGGCTTGGCCAGGTGGAACGCACCGGAGGCAATGAACAGGATGTGGTCAGTCTTCACCGTGCCGTACTTGGTGGAGACGTTGGAGCCTTCCACCAGCGGCAGCAGGTCGCGCTGCACGCCTTCGCGGGAGACGTCGCCGCCGCCCACGTTGTCGCCACGCTTGGCGACCTTGTCGATCTCGTCGATGAACACGATGCCGTGCTGTTCGCAGGCCTCGATGGCCGCCGCGCGGATCTCTTCCTCGTTGACCAGCTTGGCGGCTTCCTCTTCGATCAACAGCGGGCGCGCGGCCTTGATCGTGAGCTTGCGCGTCTGCGACTTGCCGCCGCCCAGGTTGGAGAACATCTGCCGCAGCTGCTGGCCCATTTCCTCCATGCCCGGCGGGGTCATGATGTCCATGGCGACGTTGACCGACACGTCCAGCTCGATCTCGCGCTCGTCCAGCTCGCCGGCGCGCAGCATGCGGCGGAACTTGACGCGGGTGTCGCCGTCCTGCGCGGAGGCCTCGTTGCGCGCGGCCTCCGGGTCGAAGCCGATGCCGCCGGCACGGCGCGGCAGCAGCGCGTCGAGAATGCGGTCCTCGGCGCGCTCCTCGGCCTGGGTGCGCACGCGCACCTTGGCCTGTTCGCGGTACAGCTTCACGGCGGTATCGGCCAGGTCGCGCACGATCTGCTCGACGTCCTTGCCGACATAGCCGACTTCGGTGAAGCGCGTGGCTTCAACCTTCACGAACGGCGCGTTGGCCAGCGTGGCCAGGCGGCGCGCGATCTCGGTCTTGCCGACGCCGGTCGGGCCGATCATCAGGATGTTCTTCGGCATTACCTCGTTGCGCAGGCCCTCGGGCAGCTGCATGCGGCGCCAGCGGTTGCGCAGGGCGATGGCGACGGCGCGCTTGGCGTCGTGCTGGCCGACGATGTGTCGGTCGAGCTCCTGCACGATCTCGCGCGGCGTCATGGTCGAGGAAGTGGGCTGGGTCATGGTCACTCGTCAATCCGGGGGAAGGGGGGGCGGGCATTCGATGTCGGCGGGCGCCGCATCAAAGCTCTTCGACCACCACGTTGCGGTTGGTGTAGATGCAGATGTCGCCGGCGATGTTGATCGCCTCGGTGGCGATGGTCTTCGCATCGAGTTCGGTATGCGCGAGCAGCGCGCGCGCGGCGGACAGCGCGTAGGAGCCGCCGGAACCGATGGCGATGATGCCGTCCTCCGGCTCGATGACATCGCCGGTACCGCTGATGATCAGCGAGGTCTCGCGGTCGGCGACGGCGAGCAGCGCTTCCAGCTTGCCCAGGCGGCGCTCGGTGCGCCAATCCTTGGCCAGCTCGACGGCGGCGCGGGTGAGCTGGCCGTGCTTCTCCAGCTTGGCCTCGAACAGCTCGAACAGGGTGAAGGCGTCGGCGGCGGCACCGGCGAAGCCGGCCAGCACCTGGCCTTCGCGGCCGAGGCGGCGCACCTTGCGCGCGTTGCCCTTCATCACCGTGTGGCCGAGGGTGACCTGGCCATCGCCGGCGACGGCGACATGGCCGTTGCGGCGCACCGAGATGATGGTGGTGGCGTGGAACGTATTGGGGTTCTGGCTGGGATCCATTGCGGCCTCCGGAGGATATTTCGGAGGTGGGGACGCTGCCGGGCGGTTCAAGCCGCCCGCCATGGCGCGCGTTCAGGCCGCGCGCCCGGCACGGTCGGCGCGACAGGGCGAGCCCGCCGCCGCGCCGCGACCGATTGCCGCACGGGCGGTTTCCGGCGAGACGCGCGCGCCACGGCGGCGGACAATGCCGCCACGGATACCGCCATGCACGAAGCCACCTCCCTCCCCGATCGCCCCGCCCCGTGCTGCACGGAAGCCGAAGTCGAACGCCTCGTGCACGACTTCTACGCCGCGGTGCGCGAAGACGCGCTGCTGGGCCCGGTATTCAACACCCACGTTCACGACTGGCCCGCCCACCTCGCGCGGCTGGTGGACTTCTGGTCCTCGCTGCTGCGCGGCACGCAGCGCTACAGCGGCTCGCCGATGAGCCTGCACATGGCCATGCCGCGCCTGGACGAAGCGCTGTTCCGGCGCTGGCTGCTGCTGTTCGGCCAGACCACCGCCACGCTCGGCAACCCGGCGATGCAGCAGCTGGCCAATGCCCGCGCCACGCAGATCGCCAACCGCTTCTGGCAGCGTTACCAGGTGGAAGGACGCGACGGCAGCGGGCTGGTGCCGCTGCCGATCTCGATGATGGGCTGACGCTTCAGCCCGGCTCGGCCGGCTTGCGCCGCCTGGCGCGCGGATGCGCGGCGTCGTACACCTTGGCCAGATGCTGGAAATCCAGGTGGGTGTAGATCTGCGTGGTGGCGATATCCGAATGCCCGAGCAGTTCCTGCACGCCGCGCAAGTCGCCGGACGATTCGAGGATATGGCTGGCGAAACTGTGACGCAGCATGTGCGGGTGCACGTGCTTGAACAGCCCCTGCCGCTGCGCGAGTTGCTTGATGCGGATCTGCACGGCTCGCGCGGAAATCTGCGCGCCATGTCGGCCGGGGAACACCCTCGCCGTGGCGTCGGCCGGGCGGCTTTCGCCGCGCCATTCTTCCAGTGCGCGGCGCGCGTGCGAGCCCACCGGCACGCGCCGCTGCTTGTTGCCCTTGCCGAGCACGTTGACGAGCCCGCTGGCGACATCGAGGTCGCGCCAGCGCAGCGCGCATAGTTCGCTCAGGCGCAGGCCCGAGGAATAGAACAGCTCCAGCAACGCGCGATCGCGCAGGCCGAGCGGCGCATCGGTAGGCACTTCGACCAGCCGCACCGCTTCATCGGCGTCGAGCACCTGCGGCAGCTTGCGCGGCGCCTTGGGCGCGCGCAACTTGGCGGCCGGCGAAACCTCGATGTGCCCGTGCTTGAGCAGCCAGGCATAGAAACTGCGGCAGGCCGACAGGCGACGCTGCAGGCTCTTGGGCGATAGCCCGCGCCGGTGCTCGGCGCTGACGAAACCACGCAGCTGCTCGGCCTCCAGCTTCACCACGTCGGCCTCGCGCTCGCCCGCCCACGCGGACAGCGCCGTCAGATCGCGACGATAGGCATCGAGCGTGTGCGCCGACATGCGGCGCTCGACTTCCAGGTAGGCGAGGAAGGCGTCGATCATGGCCGCATCCCCGGCGGCAGGGCGCTCAGCGCGCGAAGCGCTGCAACGCCACCACCAGCGCCTCGCCCATCATGCGCAGGAACAGCGTGCCCATGCCGGGATAGAAGCGGTTCGGATCACGGCTGCCCACGGCCAGCAGGCCCACGCCCGGCAACGGCAGCAGCGCGGTGGACTGCACGTCCTCCACGTCTTCGCCGTACAGCACGTGCTGCTTTTCGGCCTGCAAGCGCCCGCAGATCGGCTCGCCGTCGCGCAGGCAATCGCGGAACGGCGCCAGGCGCGCGTCGTCATCGCCGATCACCTGCAGCCATTCGGCTTCCGGCTGGCCTTCGACCGGGTTGAGCAGCACGATGCGCACGCGGTCGCCGTTGAAATCCTCGGCCAGCGAGGCGGCCATCGCCTTCAGCGTGTCGGCCGCGGTGTGCTGGCGCATCAGCGCGAGCGTGAGCTGGTGCGTGCGCACGGCGAGGCGTTCGTTGACCTGCGCGTTGCCGGCCAGTTCGGCCAGGCGGCGCGAGAGTTCACGGTTCTTGTCGCGCAGCACTTCCAGCTGGTAGCTGGCGAGCGAGGCGGTGGGGCCATCGTCGCGCGGGACGACGAGCGTCAGCGCCAGGTCCGGAAACTGCTTCAGGAACCCCGGATGCCGACGCAGCCAGGCGGCGACTTCATGCGCGCCGATCTTTTCCACGGTTTCGTTCATGCGCCCCACTCCCCTTCAAATACAAACCGGGCCGGCCCGGACATCACGACCTGCGCGCCGGGCGACGGCCAACGGATGCGCAGGCTGCCACCGGGCAGCGACACCACCGCGTCGCGGTCGATGCGGCCACGCTGCATCAGCACCACTGCCGCGGCGCATGCGCCACTGCCGCAGGCCAGCGTCTCGCCGACGCCGCGCTCGTATACGCGCAGGCGGACATGCCCGCGGTCGATCACCTGGGCGAAGCCCACGTTCACCGATTCCGGGAACGCGGCGTGCTGCTGCAGCAGCGGGCCGATGCGCTCCACCGGCGCCGCGTCGACCAGGCCGACCTCCAGCACCGCATGCGGGTTGCCCATCGACACCGCGCCGAAGCGCACGCTCTCGCCCTGCACCGGCAGCAGGTATTCCTCGCGCGCGTGCATGAAGCCGACCAGCGGGATGCGCTCGGGAGTGAACTCGGGCACGCCCATCGCCACGGCGTATTCGCCGTCGTCCAGGCGCTGGATGCGATGCGCGGTGACCGGGCTGTCGATGACGAACGCATCGCCCTGCGCGGTGCCATCGCGCACCAGCCAGGCGGCGACGCAGCGCGCGCCATTGCCGCACTGCTGCGACGGCGAACCATCGGAGTTCCAAATGCGGTATGCGGCCACGGCGCCTTCACTGCGCGGCGGCTCGATGGTCAGGATCTGGTCGCAGCCCACGCCGAAGTGGCGGTCGGCCAGGCGTTCGGCCAGCGCGGCATCCGGCGGGGCGATGCCGCTGCGCAGGTCGAGCACCACGAAATCATTGCCGGCGCCCTGCATCTTGCTGAAATGCAGGGGCGCGGAGGCGGACTGCGCGTTCATGGGCGGTGGTCGTCGCCCGTATCGGCGGGCACGGTGCCGTCGATCGGCTGGGTCGCCTGCTCGGGCGTCTGCGTCGGCGGCGGGGTTTCACCGGACGGCGGCTGCGGCACCGGCTGCGCTTCCACCGGCACCGGCTTCTGCGGCATCACCAGCGGACCCTTGTTGCCACAGGCGGCCAGCAACAGCAGGCCCGCGCCAGCGGCGGCGATTCGGAACGAACGGGAAAACTTCATGCTCATGCCCCGAGTATAGCCACAAGGCGGCGAACGTCGCGCCGTGGCGGGCCTAGGCTTCAGGCGCGACGGGAGGCTCCGGGCGCAGCCATAGCCAGATCGCCACCACCGCCATGCAGCCAATGGACAGCACCTGTGCCCAGCGCGAAGGCACGCACCACAGCATGATGGCCGCGCACACCACCATCGTGCCGGTGGCCATCCACTTCGCCTTGCGGCTCACCGCGCCATGGGCCTGCCACTGCACGATGGCCGGGCCGAAACGCGGATGGTTCAGCAGCCAGTAGTGCAGGCGGTCGGAACCGCGCGACGCGGCCCAGGCGGAGATCAGCACGAACACGGTGGTCGGCAGCCCCGGCACGAAGATGCCGACGATGCCGACCCCGAGGCTGACGTAAGCCAGCAGCCACCACGCCCAGCGCCACCGCACCGGCCGCGCCGGGGGTGGCGCGACCTCGCGGGGGCCGGATTCCGGCTCGTTCATCGCCGCGCGCCGGCTCAGGGCGAGGCGGCGGGCGCGCCGGCGTCCACGCCCAGCTGGTCGAGCACGAAGGCGAACGATTCGGCCTGCTCGCGGTAGCGGCGGAAGCGCCCGGACTTGCCGCCGTGGCCGGCATCCATGTTGGTGCGGAACACGATGGGATGGCTACCGGTGTTGTCCACGCGCAGCTTGGCCACCCACTTGGCCGGCTCCCAGTACTGCACCTGCGAATCCCACAGGCCGGTGCCGACGAACAGCGCCGGGTAGGCCTGGCGGGCGACGTTGTCGTATGGCGAGTAGGTGAGCATGTAGTCGTAATACTGCTTCTGCTCGGGGTTGCCCCACTCGTCGTATTCGTTGGTGGTCAGCGGGATGGTCGGGTCGAGCATGGTGGTGACCACGTCGACGAACGGCACCTGGGCCACCATCACCCGGTAATCCTGCGGCGCCATGTTCGCCACCGCGCCCATCAGCAGGCCGCCGGCGCTGCCGCCGGACGCGGCGACGCGGTCCTTGGCGGCGTAGCCCTGCGCGACCAGCGCGCGGGTGACGTCGATGAAATCGTTGAAGGTGTTCTTCTTCTTCAGCAGCTTGCCGTCGTCATACCACTGGCGGCCCATCTCCTGGCCACCGCGGATATGGGCGATGGCGTACACCACGCCACGGTCCAGCAGGCTGACCACCGAGAGGTTGAAGCCAGGGTCCATCGAGGCGCCGTAGCTGCCGTAGCCGTACTGGTACAGCGCGGCGGTGCCGTCCTTCTTGAAGCCCTTGCGGTACACCAGCGACACCGGGACCTTCACCCCGTCGCGCGAATCCACCCATACGCGCTCGGTAACGTACTTCGACGGGTCGTAGCCGATCACCGGCTGCTGCTTGAGCAGGCGGCGCTCGCCGGTGCGCACGTTGAGTTCGTAGGTGGTGGACGGCGTGGTGAGCGAGGTATAGCCGTAGCGCAGCCACTCGGTGTCCGGCTCGGCGTTGACCGACAGGCCCATCGAATACGCCGGCTCGTCGGCCTTGACGTATTCCTGCTGGCCGTCGGCGCGCAGCAGGCGGATGCGTTCCAGGCCACCGGAGCGCTCGTCGATGGCGGTGAAGCCGTCGAACGACTCGAAGCCCTCTATGTACACGGCTTCGTCGTGCGCCACCCAATCCTTCCACTGGCTGCGCGAGGTGCCATCGCTTGGCGCGCTGACCAGCTTGAAGTTCTTCGCGCCATCGGCATTCGTGCGGATCAGCCAGTGGCCGTCGAAGTGGTCGGCGTCGTACTCGACATCGCGCTCGCGCCTGGCCAGCACGGTGAACTTCTCCGGGTTGGCGGCCGGGGCGTAGCGCAGTTCGGAGGAGACGGTGCTGTCCACGCCGATGGTGATGTACTGGTCGTCGCGGCTGCGGCCGATGCCCATGTAGAAGCTGTCGTCCTTCTCCTCGTACACCAGCTTGTCGGCGCTGGCCGGGGTGCCCAGGACGTGCTTCTTGACGCGCACGGTGAGCAGGGTTTCCGGGTCGTTCTCGACGTAGAACAGCGTGCGGTTGTCGTCGGCCCACACCAGGTTGGGCGACACGCCGGTGACGCGGTCGGCATAGACCTCGCCGGTGTCCAGGTTCTTGAAGCGGATCACGTACTGGCGGCGGCCGACATCGTCCTCGGCCCAGGCCAGCAGGCGGTTGTCGCGGCTGACTTCCGCGTCGCCGACGCTGAAGTAGTCCTTGCCGGCGGCCATCTGGTTGACGTCGAGCAGCACCTGTTCGGCGGTGAAGTCGCCGGCGTTGTTGGCCTGCTGGATGCTGCTGGCGTCCACGCCGGCGCCATCGCGGCGGCGGGCCTGGATGGGGTAATCCTTGCCGGCCTCGTAGCGGCTGTAATACCACCAGCCGCGGTCGCGGTACGGCACGCTGGCGTCGTCCTGCTTGATGCGGCCGACGATCTCCTCGTACAGGCGATCCTCCAGCGGCTTGAGCGGCGCCATCACCTGGTCGGTGTAGGCGTTCTCGGCCTTGAGGTAATCGAGCATCGCCTTGTCCTGGCGCTCGTCGTCGCGCAACCAGTAGTAGGCGTCGTCGCGCACGGCGCCGAAGGGGGTCTTGACCGGATGCGGGTGGCGCGGCGCCTGGGGCGCGGCGAGTTCGGCGGCGTGGACGGAGGTTACGGGCAGGGTCATCAGGCAGGCGGCCAGCAGCAGGACAGGCTTCATGGGTGGGGATCCTTCCTCGGGAAGCAAGGTATGTCGTGAAGGCGAGTCTGTGCGGGGCGCGCGGCGACCGCAAGCGCCAGGCGGGAGGAACCGGGGGATGGCCTATCATCGGGCGATGGATGCACGCACCGAACCCGAGGCCGGCTACAGCCGGCGCAGTCGCGAGATCGCGCCCTTCCACGTGATGTCCCTGCTGGCGCGGGCACAGGCGCTGGAACGCGAAGGGCACGATGTCATCCACCTGGAAATCGGCGAGCCGGACTTCACCACGGCCGCCCCGGTGATCGCCGCCGGGCAGGCCGCGCTGGCGGCCGGGCATACCCGCTACACCGCGGCGCGCGGCTTGCCGGCGCTGCGCGAGGCGATCGCCGGGCTCTACCGGCAGCGGCACGGGCTGGAGATCGACCCGGAACGGGTACTGGTGACGCCGGGCGGTTCGGGTGCGTTGTTGTTGGCGAGCAGCCTGCTGGTCGACCCGGGCAGGCACTGGTTGCTGGCCGACCCGGGGTATCCGTGCAACCGGCATTTCCTGCGGCTGGTGGAGGCCGGCGCGCAGTTGGTGCCGACGGGGCCGGACACGCACTACCAGCTCACGCCGGCGCACGTGGCCACGCACTGGAATGCGGACAGCGTGGGCGCGCTGGTGGCCTCGCCCGCCAACCCGACCGGCAGCGTGCTGTCGCGCGAGGAGCTGGCGGCGTTGTCGTCGTCCCTGCGTGCGCGGGGCGGGCACCTGGTGGTCGACGAGATCTACCACGGGCTCACTTACGGGCTGGATGCGCCGAGCGTGCTGGAGGTGGACGACGAGGCGTTCGTGCTAAACAGCTTCTCGAAGTATTTCGGCATGACGGGCTGGCGGCTGGGCTGGCTGGTGGCGCCGAAGCGCGCGGTGCCGGCGCTGGAGAAGCTGGCGCAGAACCTGTACATCAGCGCGCCGAGCATGGCGCAGCACGCGGCGCTGGCGTGCTTCACGCCGGCGGCAATGGCGATCTTCGAGCAGCGCCGCGGGGAGTTCCAGGCCCGACGCGATTACCTGCTGCCGGCATTGCGCGCGCTGGGGTTCCGCATCGAGATCGAACCGCAAGGGGCGTTCTATCTATACGCCGACATCAGCGGGTTCGGGGTGGATGCGCAGGTGTTCTGCCAGCATTTCCTCGAAACCGAGCATGTGGCGTTCACGCCGGGCGTGGACTTCGGAAGCTATCGCGCCGGCGAGCATGTGCGGATCGCCTATACGCAGGGGTTGCCGAGGTTGCAGGAGGCGGTGGCGCGGATTGCGCGGGGGTTGGGTTCGCTTCCTGTGCGGTGATTTTTCCGCGATCTGGGGCTGGCTGGTTTCGATCGGCTACGGCTGCCTGGGTGCGTCGC
>NZ_LLXU01000093.1 GCF_001431645.1 Stenotrophomonas panacihumi
GGGGAGGGGGTGGGTCATGGCGCGCTCCGTTCGAGCGGGGTCTCCCACGCTACGCCGCACTGCGGCAAAACCCATTGGGCAGTTTGTCGCACCCGTTCGCATGTTCTTTACGCACGCGCCCGCAGGGTGTCAGCGTTGGCGGTCCGTCCGCCGTCACCATGCCACCGCAGGTTCGCGAAAGGGAGTTCCGCCTCCATGCCGATGATCGAACGCTGGCGTCACCAGTTGGCCGCAGGCCTGGCCCGCGCCGACCTCGAACGCCTCACCCTGCACGATGCGGCCGAACTGCTGCGCCGCCTGGTGCCGTCCTACGCGGAATTTCGCCGCGCCGTGCCGGATCTGTCCGCCGTGCGCTGGTACGAGGACGCCGAACTGGCCATCGCCGATGGCATCTGGCGCGCCACCCATCGCCCCTACGATCCGGACTGGCCGCTGTTCAAGGCCATCGGCCGGCCGGTGGTCAACGAGGATGGGCTGTGGTCGGTCGGGAGTGCGCGCCGCAGCTGACCGTGGCGGGCGCACTTGACGCGCGGGCCTCCGCTGCCGCCGAATGCGCGCGGACACCCCGTCCGGTCCCGGAGTTGCCGCATGCAGATCCGTTCCGCCTTCCGTGTTCGTTCCCTCTTGTGGATGGGCGTGGCTTTCGCCGCGCTCGCCGGTTGCCAGCGCCACGCGCCGAGCGCGGTGGCCTCTACCGCCACGCCGGCCGATGCCAAGGCGTTTTCCTGGCCCGCGTCGCTCAAGCCCTTCGGCGATGGCTTCCCGCAAACGGGCGATGCCTGCCGCCGGCTGGGCGAGTCGCCCGCGGTGGCCGAGTACCTCGACCACACCGCCGTGCTGGTGGGTTGCCCGGGCCCTGCTGATGCCGCGCCAGCGGCGGCGCTGCTGTCCGGCGGGCAGGGCAAGGTCATCACCAGCATCGACGGTGTCACCGTGATCTCGCTGCCGCCCAACGCGGCGCTGTAACGTCCGGCGCGCCTGCGGCTAGCGCAGCGAATGTGCATGCGCCTGCCGCAGGTAGGCGCTCACGCCTTCGATATCCTGGATCTGGCGGACATGCGTTGCAGTGTTGCTGTCCGTCGTCCCCCCCTCAAATACCGCAAATCTTCGACGTGCCCGGCCAAAGCGGCGACCGCCGTCACGCCCGCGCAGCCGCCGGCTTGAATACGTATGCAGGCTGGCCCTCCACCCGGATGCCGACGCTAAGCTAGCGAGGTTCGTTCGAGGCCCCGGTTTTCAGGGGCTTTCAAAGCCCGGAGGGGGGCTCGATGTCGAAGACTCCATGGTGGCGGGGTGCCGTCATCTATCAGATTTATCCGCGCAGCTTCCTGGACGCGAATGGTGACGGCGTGGGCGACCTGCCGGGCATCATCGAGCGCCTGGACCATATCGCCGCGCTCGGCGTGGACGCGATCTGGATCTCGCCGTTCTTCAAGTCGCCGATGGCCGATTTCGGTTACGACATCGCCGATTACCGCGACGTCGATCCGCTGTTCGGCACGCTCGACGATTTCGACCGCCTGCTGGCCAAGGCGCATGCGCTGGGCCTGAAGGTGATGATCGACCAGGTGCTCAGCCACACCTCCATCGAGCATGCGTGGTTCCGCGAAAGCCGCCAGAGCCGCGACAACCCCAAGGCCGACTGGTACGTGTGGGCCGACCCGCGCGAGGACGGCACCGCGCCGAACAACTGGATGTCGCTGTTCGGCGGCGTGGCCTGGCAGTGGGAGCCGCGGCGCGAGCAGTACTTCCTGCACAACTTCCTGGCCAGCCAGCCGGACCTCAACTTCCACCACCCGGAAGTGCAGCAGGCCACGCTGGACAACGTGCGCTTCTGGCTCGACCGCGGCGTGGACGGCTTCCGCCTGGATGCCATCAACTTCTGCTTCCACGACGCGCAGCTGCGCGACAACCCGCCCAAGCCGGCGGACAAGCGGGTGGGGCGCGGCTTCAGCCCGGACAACCCCTACGCCTACCAGTACCACTACTACAACAACACCCAGCCGGAGAACCTGGAGTTCCTGGAGCGCCTGCGCGCGCTGCTGGACCAGTACCCCGGCGCGGTGAGCCTGGGCGAGATCTCCTCGGAGGATTCGCTGGCCACCACCGCCGAGTACACCACTGCCGGCCGCCTGCACATGGGCTACAGCTTCGAGCTGCTGGTGGACGACTTCAGCGCCGCCTACATCCGCGACACCGTCTCGCGGCTGGAAACGGCGATGACCGAAGGCTGGCCGTGCTGGGCGATCTCCAACCACGACGTCGAGCGCGCGGTGACGCGCTGGGGCGGCCATCCGGCCAACCCTCGCCTGGCGCGCCTGCTGGTGGCGATGCTGTGCTCGCTGCGGGGCTCCATCTGCCTGTACCAGGGCGAGGAGCTGGGCCTGGGCGAGGCGGACGTGCCGTTCGAGGCGCTGCAGGATCCTTACGGCATCACCTTCTGGCCGAACTTCAAGGGCCGCGATGGCTGCCGCACGCCGATGCCGTGGAATGACGGCCCGCAGGCCGGCTTCACCACCGGCACGCCGTGGCTGCCGATTCCCGCCGACCACATCGCGATGTCGGTCGCCGCGCAGACGCACGACGCCGGCTCGGTGCTCAGCGCGTTCCGCCAGTTCCTCACCTGGCGCCGCACGATGCCCGTGCTGGTGCAGGGCGCGATCCGCTTCCTCGACAGCGCCGAGCCGGTGCTGCTGTTCGAGCGCGAGCTCGGCGCGGAGGTGCTGCTGCTGGCCTTCAATCTTTCCGCCTCGCCCGCGGAAGTGGCATTGCCACCGGGCGAGTGGCGAACGGTGGAGGTGCCGGGGCCGGATGCCGGTGAAGCCCGCGACGGCGTGATCCGCCTGCCGGGCCACGCGATGTACTGCGGAAAGCGCCTCTGACCCCGCGCGCGGTGCGTGGCGTTACCATCCGGCTTTCCCTGATCGGGCTTGGCCGGAGTGAAAAGCGGTGTTCCTGCCCCTGCGGTGGCTCGTGGCGACCCGCGCGTCCGCAAGAACGCCGCGGCCGGTAACGCCTCGCCCGCCGACACCGGACAGGGCCGGCTGAGCCTGACCTCGCTTCCCAGTCTGGGCACCGGCTGGCTCGCGCCGCGTCTGGCACGTTTCCATCGGCAGAACCCGCACCTGCGCGTGGACCTGGAAATGTCGCGCGAGGTGCGCGATCTGTCCGTCACACATTTCGATGCAGCCCTCCGCAGCGGCCACGGCCGCTGGCGTGGGCTGCATTCGGCCGTGCTTTTCCCTTGCATCTTCATGCCGCTGTGCGCGCCGTCGTTGCGCCGCGCCGCAGGCGCGCTCGAAGACCCTGACCTTCCGCTCGATGTGCCGCTGCTGGGCCGGCCCGATTGGTGGCGCCTGTGGTACCGGGCGCGCGGCTTTCCGCTGGCGGACTTGTCAGCGAAGTTCGGCGCCCGCCTGCCGGAGGAGCACCTGGACATCGCCGCTGCGGTGGCCGGGCAGGGCGTGGCGATCGGTTCGCCGTTGCTGTTCGAGCATGAGCTGCGCAGCGGCGCGCTGGTGCCCGCGCACGCCTTCGTCTCCTCCGACGGGCGCGCGTTCTGGTTCACCACGCCGGTGGGGCGCTGCCACCAGGACAAGATCGTCCGCTTCCGCCGCTGGATCGAAGGCGAGGCGGCCAGCACGCGGCAGGCGGGCCGCCCGTTCCTGTCGCGGGTGGTGGCCTGCCCGCCGGCGCTGGGCGACTGAGCACAAAAGAAAAAGCCCGCTGCCGAAGCAGCGGGCCCTTCCTTTCTGCACCTTTGGGAGGGATCAGAACTTGTACGTCACGCCCATCAGGTAGGTACGGCCCCACTCGATGTATTCCAGCGGGCGGTCCTTCGTGCCGGCATAGGTACGGTACGGCGCGTTGGTGAGGTTGCTCACCTGCAGCAGGATACTCAGGCCTTCGAGCGAATCGCCGAAGCTGTAGCTGACCTGCGCGTCGGTGACGCTCTCGCCGACCACGTAACGCAGCGTGCGGTTGCCGTTGAAGTTGCCGATCTCGCCGATGAAGTCGGAACGACGACGCTGGCTCACGCGCGCTTCGAAGCCCTTGTTCTCGTAGTAGGCGGTGAAGTTGTACACGCGATCGGACAGGCCCGGCAGGCTGATGTCGCCGCTACCCACGCTCGAGGCGCTTTCCGGGTCGCGGATCTTCACGTCGCTGTCGTTGAACGTGGCGCTGGCCTGCAGGCCGAAGCCCTGCAGCGGCGACCACAGCATGTCCAGCGGCAGCGAAGCGGTCAGCTCCAGGCCACGCAGCGTGCCGCCGTTGCCGTTCTCCGGCGCGGTGAACGTGCCGATGGTCTGCGCCGGCGCGCCGCCCGGCGGCGGGACGTAGTCGGCCACGAACGCGGAGAAGTCGTAGTCGTCGCGGCTCTGGGTGTAGATGTAGCTCTTCAGGTCCTTGTAGAACACCGCGGCGGCCACGTAGGCCTTCTCGCCGAAGTACTTCTCGTAGGACAGGTCGAGCGCGTTGGCACGCCACGGGTCTAGCAGCGGGTTGCCGCCGCTGGCGCCCGGCTTGCCGGTGGCCGTATCCACGCCGAATTCCAGCGAGGCGCGCATCTGGTCCACGCGCGGGCGGGCGACCTGCTTGGCCGCGGCGAAGCGCAGCGTCTGGTCGTGCGCGAAGCCGAACACCAGGTTCATGCTCGGCAGCCAGTCGTTGTAGGTCTTGCCCGCTTCGAACGGCTGCACTTCATTGCCGGCCGGCTGCGTGCTGTCCCAGTAGTTGGCGTTGGACGACTGGTCGGTGTGCTGCATCTGCACGCCGATGTTGCCGCGCAGGGTGACGTTGTCGCCCAGCTCGGTGTCCAGGTTGGCCTTCAGCCAGGCGGTGGTGATCTTCTCGTTCACCGTCCAGGCCTTGGAGACGAGGTAGGACAGGTCGTCCACCGGCTCGAACACCATGTAGCGGCTCACCGCGGCCGGCACGTTCCAGGCCGGGATGTAGCCGATGCCGGCGAAGCCGAGGTTGACCGGGCTGTACTGCAGGTCGCTGGCGATGGCGGTGTCGCCCTGGTCGCCGAGCAGGATGTTGCCTTCCGGCTGTTCCTTGTGCTTCTCGCGGTCGGCGTAGTTCACGCCGACGTCCAGGTCGGAGAACCAGCCCAGCGACAGCGGGAAGCTGGCCTGCAGGCGCGCGCCCTTCAGGCGGTCTTCCACGCTCGGCACCTTGCCGTAGCCGGAGCCGTAGATGGTGTTGGTCAGGTACAGCGCGCTCGGGTCGGAATAGTCGCGGCCCGGCACCAGCTGCGAGAAGTCGTTGCTGTGGTACGTCAGGCCCACCGTATCGAGCTGCGGCATCGGGGTCAGCTGGGTGTTGTTCTCCAGGCTCAGCTCGTCGCGGGTGGCCTTGGAGTAGCTGACGTCGGCGTTGATGCGGATGCCCGAGTTGGTGGTGAACTCGTTGTTCCAGCCAAACGCGTCGATCTTGTCCTCGCGCTTGTTGTACATGCCGCGCACCAGCGGGTACACGCCGCTGGCGGTGCCGCCGGTCATGGTGCCGTTGTCGTTGACCTGCACGTCGGTGACGTTCAGGCCCGGGGTGTAGCCGCCGTTGTAGTTGCTGAGGTTGACCTCGAACTGGTTGGCGGTGTCGATCTGCTCGGCCTTGGTGTGGAAGGCGTCGAGCGTGCTGGTCCAGGCGTTGGACGGACGGAACTGCACGGTCGCCATGAACGCGTCGCGCTTGGCGTTGCCGGTGCGGCGCAGGGCCTTGATGCCGTCGGAGTAGTAGGTGCCCGCCGGCACGCCGGGGCGGTAGCCCTGGTCGGTGTTCTCGGTGCTCCACGGCTCGTACAGGCCGACCTGGTTCTCCTGGATCGGCGTGTCGGTGTGCGCGTAGCCGATCGAGATGCCCCAGGTCTTGTCCGCGAACTGGTCGATGTAGCTGGCGTTGAAGCGGTTGCCGTTCGGATCGACGTTGGCCGCCTTGCCCAGCGAGTTGTTCTGGAAGTGGCCGCCGACGGTGATCACGCGCTCGCTGAAGCTCAGCGGGCGCACGGTCTGCATGTCGATGGTGCCCGACAGGCCCTGGCCGACCAGACCCGCGTCCGGGGTCTTGTACACGGTGACGCCGTTCATCAGCTCGGCCGGGTACTGGTCGAACTCGACGCTGCGGTTGTCGCCGGTGCTCACGACCTCGCGGCCGTTGAGCAGGGTGGTGGCGAAGTCGGGCGACAGGCCGCGCACGCTGATCACCTGCGCGCGACCGGCCACGCGCTGCGCCGACAGGCCCGGCAGGCGCGAGAGCGACTCGGCGATGGAGATGTCGGGCAGCTTGCCGATGTCTTCGGCGGAGATCGCCTCGACCACCGAGGTGGAATCGCGCTTGACCGCGATGGCGCTCTCGATGCCGCGGCGGATGCCGGTGACTTCGACGGTGTCCAGGTTGGTGACGTCGCTCGACTGCTTCGTCTGCGTGTCTTCGGTCGCCGGATCGGCGGATTGCGCGGCGGCCATCATGGGCATCATGGCGGCGGCCAGCGCGATGCTCAGCGCGCTGTGCTTGTGGTTCAACATTTTCCCCTCCCAGGCAATGTTGTCATTTCGAATTGTGTCGCCCCCGCGAGCGGGTGGCGCGTCGCAACCAAGGCGGTGCGCGACTGTGGGTAATGGTAGGCAGTGTGTCGCGCGTATGAATATTTCTGCATACGTATTCAATGCGGGTCATCGAGGTGGAATCGATTCCAAGCGGCACGGCCATGCACCCGCGACGGGTGCGTGGCGTGTTCCGATGCGGGCGCGGGTTTTCTACAAAGGGGTAAAACGCACCGCTTCGCCGCCACCGGGCCCCAGCTTCAGTTCCAGCGTGTCGCCGCTGCCGACCTCGCGCGTCTCGCGCACGAAGGCGAAAGGATTCGTGCGGAAGTCCGCGCCGTCGCCATCGCGGTATATCTCGGCGCGATAGCGAACGCCCGGTTCGAGGAAAGAAAGGGATACCGGCAGCACGCGCCCATGCTCGTCGGTGATGCTGCCCAGGAACCAGTCGCGGCTGTGGCGGTCCTTGCGCGCGATGGTGACGTAGTCGCCCACCTCGCCATCCAGAACGCGGGTGTCGTCCCAGTCCACCGCCACGTCCTCGATGAAGCGGAAGGCGTCGCGATGCTGTTCATAGTGCTCGGGCAGGTCGGCCGCCATCTGCAGCGGGCTGTACAGCGTGACGTACAGCGCCAGCTGGCGGGCGAGCGTGCTGGGAATCTTCTGGCCGTTGCGGCCCACCAGGCTCACGATGCCCGGCGTGTAATCCATCGGCCCGGCGAGCAGGCGGGTGAACACGAGGTTGACCTCGTGCTCCGGCGGGTTCGGCGGCTGGCCCCAGGCGTTGTATTCCATGCCGCGGGCGCCTTCGCGCGACATCCAGTTCGGATAGCTGCGGCGCAGCCCGGTGTCCTTGATCGGCTCGTGCGCGTTGACCGCGATGTGCCGCGCCGCCGCCTCCTCGACCACCTTCAGGTGGTGCCCGGCCATGAACTGGCCGTCGTGCCATTCGCGCAGCGGCGGGCCGCCGGCGGGGTTGCGCCGTTCCACCTGGCCGTCGTCGCACACGTAGCCGGTCTTGACCGCGTCCACGCCCAGCCGCGCATACAGGTCCAGCGCGGCGCCGAGCTGGTCTTCGTAATGGTCGATCGCGCAGCCCGTTTCGTGGTGGCCGAGCAGGTGCACGCCCTTGCGCGCGCCGTAGGCCGACAGCGCTTCGATGTCGAAATCCGGCGTGGGCCGGGTGAAGTCGAAGCCGTTGCCGTTGCCGACCCAGTCGCCATCCCAGCCCGGGTTCCAGCCTTCCACGAGTACGCCGCGGAAGCCGTGCGCGGCGGCGAAGTCGATGTAGCGCTGGGTGTTCCTGGTGGTGGCGGCGTGCTTCGGGCCGGTCGCCCAGGTTTCCTGGTTCAGGTGCATCGACCACCAGACCCCGAGGTACTTGGCCGGCTTCACCCAGCTCACGTCGCCCAGCTTGTTGGGCTCGTTGAGGTTGAGGATCAGGCTGGATTCGACCAGCCCGCCGGCGTGGTCGCTGATCTGCAGCGTGCGCCACGGCGTATCGAAGGGCAGGGTGCGGCGCACCTTCCAGCCTTCGGCGGCCGGCGAGAGCTGCGCGCGCAGGCGCTGGCCGTCGATGCGGCGCAGCCACATGCCGGCGTAGTCGACCAGCGCCGCCTCGTGGATCGACACATGCAGGCCGTCGTGGCTGCGCAGGGTGATCGGCGTGTGCGCCAGCGGCACTTCGTCCAGCGGCGTGCGGCGGTAGAGGTATTCGTAGTGGATCGGCTCGCCGGCGGGGATCCACCAGGCGGTGGATTCGGGGACGATGTCGAACTCGGTGAGCTCGTCGTCGATGATCGCCTCGCGCAGGCCGGGCTGCTCCGGGAAGCGGTAGCGGAAGCCCAGGCCGTCGTCATAGACGCGGAACACCACGTCCAGCCGGCGCCTGGCGCCGCCACGCTCGCCCAGGTGCACGACGAGCTCGTTGTAGTGGTTGCGGATGAAGCGGCGCTCGCCCCAGGGTTGTTCCCAGGTGTCGTCGACGCTGCGGGTTTCCTGCGCGAGCACGGCGAGGTCGCGGTCCAGGCGGCCGTCGCGCAGCTGGAAGCCGAGCCGGGAGCGCCCGACCACCGGTTCGCCCAGGCGCTCGACGCGATAACTGGGCTGGCCGCCGTCCAGTTCCAGCGCCACGCGCAGGACCTTGCCGGGCGATTCGACGCTGGCGACGGTGACCGGATCGGCATGCGCCGGGGCGATGCCGCACGCGGCGGCACACAGGGCAAGCAAGGCGCCGGGCAGGCACCGCGACAGGAACAACGACGGCATTTCCCCTCCCAAGGCGGCCGCGTGACTGCCCGGGACTATAGCGACGGCGGCCGGCGCCGCTGGCGCGAATGCCATGAATACGTATGCAGCTGGACGCGCCCGTCGCCGCCATGCCTACCATGTGGCGTGCCCCTGGGAGGGGGCCGCGAGCGCGCGCCGGGCGACCGGCGCCACGACCATTACGCGGGCACAAGGGAGGAAGGCTGCCGGTGAGAACCGGTTCGCCACTTCGATGCTGAAGATGATCTGCCTGGCCGTCGCCCTCGGGACGACGGCCGGTCCGGCCGCGGCAGCGGCGGACCTGGAATTCGACGGCCGCCATGCGCGCGCCGAGGCCACCGGCAAGGGCGGCTTCGTGCTGCATGCCGCCGACGGCGAGGTGCGCATCGCCGCACAGCCCATGCATAGCGAGACCGGCAGCGTGCTGTTCGACGCGCTGTTCGCGCTCGCCCAGCAGGAGATGGATGCCAACCGGGTCGATGCGATCCGCGACCCCGCCTTCGACGAAGGGCGGCCGGTGCCATGCCCCTGTTTCCAGACCGGCGCGCGCTGGCCCTATGTGTGGACGCGCGACATGAGCTTCGCCGCCGACCTGGCGCTGGCGCGGATGGATCCGCAGCGCACGCGTCAGTCGCTGCGCTTCAAGCTCTCGCCGGCGCGCGATGGCCGTACGCCGGGGCTGTTCGTTGCCCAGGACACCGGCTCGGGCGGCAGCTGGCCGATCAGCACCGACCGCGTGGTGTGGTTCCTTGCCGCGCGTGACCTGCTGGACGATCCGTCCTTTGCCGAGGACACCTGGCAGGCCCTGCAGGGAACGCTGGCGCAGGACCGCCAGTACGCGTTCGACGCCTCCGTGGGCCTGTACCGCGGCGAGACGTCCTTCCTGGATTGGCGCGAGCAGACCTATCCCGGCTGGACCGCGCAGGACGTGCGCTTCATCGGCGAGTCCTACGCACTATCCACCAACGTGCTGCACTACCAGGCGCTGCGCCTGGCCGAGCGGCTGGCGCGTGAACGCGCCGATTCGCGCGCGAAGCAGTACGCCCAGTGGGCCGACGCGCTGCGCACGCGGATCGACCAGCGCTTCTGGCGCGAGGACGCCGGCCAGTACATGAGCTACCTGGGGCCGGCCGGGGCTCGCACCGCCGATGGCGCGGCCACAACGCTGCTGCCGGTGGCCAAGTACGACCTGCTCGGCCTGTCGCTGGGCGTGCTGGCCGAAGTGTTCCCGGCCGAGCGTGCGCGTCGCGCGCTGCAGGGCTATCCGGCCACTGCCGCCGGCAGCCCGGTGGTGTGGCCGCAGGAAGCCGACCAGCCGATCTACCACAACCGCGCGATCTGGCCGTTCGTCAGCGCCTATGCGCTGCGCGCCGCACGGCAACTCGACGACGCGCCGCGGATCGCGCTGGAGATCGAATCGATCCTGCGCGGCGCCGCGCTGGCCGGCTCGAACATGGAGAACTACGAGATGCTCAGCCAGGCCGTCCATGTCGACGACGGCAAGCTGAGCGGCCCGGTGGTCAATTCGCAGCGGCAGCTGTGGTCGGTGGCCGGTTATCTGGCGATGGTGCGCGAAGGCGTATTCGGCGTGATGCCGGATGGCCGCGTGGCGCCGAAGCTGCCGGCGTCGCTGGTGCCCGCGCTGTTCGGCGCGCGCGAACGCATCACCCTGGACGAAGGCAAGCACCGCTACGTGCTGGTGCGCCCGGCACGCATCGAAGGCGAGCTGCTGGTGGCGGGGCAGGTGGAAACGCAGGGCGAGCAGACGGTGGTGCAGCTGGTCGCACGGCACGACACCGCCAGTGCGCCGCCGCAGCCGGCCGAACGCTTCGCGCCCGCCACGCCCGCCGCCCCGGTGGTGGCCGCCGCGGGCAAGGCATGGCGCGTCACCGTGGGCGCGGATGAAGTGCTGTGGCGCGATGGCATCGCGCAGCCGGCCGGCACGACGCAGTTCGCGCTGGCGCCGGGCATGGCGACCTGCCTGCGCCTGACCCGCCGCAAGGGCGCGCTCGAATCCCTTCCCAGCCCCGAGACGTGCGTGGGCGCGGAAGCGCAATTGCAAGGCGCCGGCCACTGGCAGTGGACGCCGCCGCGCGCGGGCGTCTGGCGTGCCCGCCTGCGCTACGAAAACCTGCATGGCCCGATCAACACCGGCGTCACCGCGGCGGTGAAGCAGCTGCGCGTGCAGTGCGACGGCCAGCCCGACCAGCGGCTCGCGGTGACGATGCCGCACAGCGTCGGTCCGCAGGATTCCACGCAGGTGGAGTTCCGCGCCGGCCCGGGCGCTTGCCGCATCACCCTGGAAGAAGGCTTCAACATGAGCGCGCTGGCGCACTTTGCCCATTACACGGGCGGGCAGGGCGGACGCGACGGCGTGGTCAACGACGCCCGCGTGCTCGGCCTCACCCTGGTTCCGCTGCCGGTCGTGGAGGCCGCCCGATGACGTCCAAGCCGCAGCTGTCGTTCTGGCAGATCTGGAACATGTGTTTCGGCTTCCTCGGCATCCAGTTCGGCTTCGCGCTGCAGAACGCCAACGCCAGCCGCATCTTCGAAACCCTGGGCGCGCCGATGGACGCGGTGCCCGGGTTGTGGATCGCCGCGCCGCTGACCGGGCTGCTGGTGCAGCCGGTGATCGGCTACCTCTCCGATCGCACCTGGACGCGCTGGGGCCGCCGCCGTCCGTATTTCATGCTCGGCGCGCTGTTCACCACGCTCGCCCTGCTGGTGATGCCGAACTCGCCGACGCTGTGGATCGCCGCGGGCACGCTGTGGATTCTGGACGCGTCGATCAATATCTCGATGGAGCCGTTCCGCGCCTTCGTCGGCGACCAGCTCTCGCCGCGCCAGCGTCCGACCGGCTACGCGATGCAGAGCTTCTTCATCGGCGTGGGCGCCATCGTCGCCAGCTTCCTGCCTTACCTGCTGGCGCATTGGGGCGTGGCGAATACCGCAGCGCCGGGGCAGGTGCCCGATACCGTGCGCTGGTCGTTCTATGCGGGCGCGGCGGTGTTGCTGCTGTCGATCGGCTGGACGGTGCTGCGCACGCGCGAATATTCGCCCCAGCAGCTGGCCGCCTTCGACGATGCCGAGCCGGTGGCCGCGCGCGCCGCGGTACGCGCGCACGGTGCGCCGCCGATGTCCCGGGTGGTCCGGTGGGGGGTGATCGGCGTGCTGCTGGCCGCGGCCATCGCCTGGCGCGACGGCGACCGCATGCTCTACGTGCTCGCAGGCCTGTGTGCCGGCTATGGGGTGCTGCTGTGGCTGGCGCGCGTGCTGCCCGGCACGCACATGCTGGCGGCCATCGTCGACGACTTGCGCGGCATGCCGCCCACCATGCGCCGGCTGGCGTGGGTGCAGTTCTTCTCGTGGTTCGCCTTGTTCGCGATGTGGATCTACACCACCGCGGCGGTGGCCGGGCGCCACTTCGGCGCGACCGATACCGCCTCGGCGGCGTACAACGAAGGCGCGAACTGGGTCGGCGTGCTGTTCGGCGCCTACAACGGTTTCGCCGCGCTGGCCGCGTTGCTGATCCCGCTGATGGTGCGCGCCATCGGCCTGCGCTGGAGCCACCTGGTCAACCTGTGGCTGGGTGGCCTGGGCCTGGTGTCGCTCACGCTGATCACCGACCCGCACTGGCTGCTGCTGTCGATGGTGGGCGTCGGCTTCGCCTGGGCCTCCATCCTCTCGCTGCCCTACGCCCTGCTGTCGGACAGCGTGCCGGCCGCCAAGATGGGCGTGTACATGGGCATCTTCAATTTCTTCATCGTGATCCCGCAGCTGATCGCGGCCAGCGCGCTCGGCTTCGTGCTGCGCACGCTGCTGCAGGACGAGCCGATGCGCGTGCTGGTGCTGGGCGGCATCAGCCTGTTCATCGCCGGCCTGTTCGCGCTGCGGGTGCCCGCCGCTTCGGAGACGACCTGATGCACCTGCGTTCGACCCTGTTCCTCGGCACCTGCCTGGCCCTGCTGGCCGGCGGTGCCCATGCCGCCACGCCCGCGCCGGACTACTACGGCACGCTGGAGCCGTTCGCCCGCGACGCGGTGTATTTCGTCGTCACCGACCGCTTCGTCAACGGCGATCCTTCCAACGACCACCGCGACCAGGGCGGCCCGCATCCGACCTTCGACATCCCGGTGCATTGCCCGGACGGCATCGACGGCAACATCGGCTATCTCGGCGGCGACTTCAAAGGCGTGGCCGACAACGCCGGCTACATCCGCGACCTCGGCTTCGGCGCGGTGTGGATCACCCCGATCATCGACAACCCGGACGAACCGTTCAGCGGTGGCAAGCCGGTGAGCTGCGACAGCAACCTCAGCGACAACGGCAAGACCGGCTACCACGGCTACTGGGGCGTGAACTTCTACCAGCTGGACGAACACCTGCCGAGCCCGGGCCTGGATTTCGCCGGCTTCACCCGCGCGATGCACGCCAAGGACCTGAAGGTGGTGCTGGATATCGTGGGCAACCATGGCTCGCCGGCCTTCGGCATGACCCGCCAGCAGGCGAAGTTCGGCCAGGTGTTCGACCGCGACGGCAAGCTGGTGGCCGACCACCAGAACCTGCCGCCGCAAAAGCTCGACCCGAAGCACAACCCGCTGCACGCGTTCTACAACAACATCGGGCCGGTGGACGCGAAGGACGGTTCGATCTTCGACGGCAACCTGGCCGAGCTGGCCGACTTCAACCAGGACAACCCGGCGGTGCTGGACTACCTGGCCGGCGCCTACCTGCAGTGGCTGGACCAGGGCGCCGACGCGTTCCGCATCGACACCATCGCCTGGATGCCGGACCGCTTCTGGCACGCCTTCAGTGCGCGCATCCGTGCGCGCAAGCCGGGCTTCTTCATGTTCGGCGAGGCGTTCGATTACGACCCGGCCTCGATCGCGCGGCATACCTGGCAGCGCAACGCGGGGGTGAGCGTGCTCGATTTCCCGCAGCGTGGCGCGATGTCCGACGTGTTCGGCCGCAAGGGCGAGGGCTTCGAGAAGCTGGACGGCACGTTGTTCCTGGGCGAGGGGCCGTATCGCAACCCCTACGAGCTGATGACGTTCTACGACAACCACGACATGGCGCGGCTGGACGCGACCGACGCGGGGTTCATCGACGCCAACAACTGGCTGTTCACCGCGCGCGGCATTCCGGTGCTGTACTACGGCTCGGAGACCGGCTTCATGCGCGGGCGGGCCGAGCATGCGGGCAACCGCGCGTACTTCGGCCAGGAACGCATCGACGCCGCGCCGCAAAGCCCGATCTTCGCGCCGTTGCGCCGTATCGCGCGGCTGCGCGAGGACAGCGTCGCGTTGCAGCGCGGCTTGCAGGTGAACCTGCGGCTGCAGGGGGACGAGGCGGTCTTCCTGCGCGTGTACCAGCATGACGGGCAGGCGCAGGCGGCGCTGGTGATGCTCAACAAGGGCGACACGCCGAAGACGCTGCTGGCCGACCGCCATGTGCAGGCCGGGGCATGGCGCGACGCGTTCGATGGCAAGCCGGTGAGCGCCAAGGGCAAGCTCGCGGCCGAGGTGCCGGCGCATGGCGTGCGGGTGTTCCTGCTCGATGCACCGGTGCGTGATGCGGGACTGCAGGCGACGCTGGCGCAGGCGATGCAGCAGCAGGCGGCGCGTGACGCGCAGGATGCGCGGGGCGGGGCGCCGGCGGGCCGCCGGTAGCCGCTGCGCCTATCGCTTCGAGGAATCCCGCGGCACCAGCCGGGTCGCAATGGCCCGGCTCTCCGCCGCCTCGCCGCGGATCAGCGCGATCAGCCCGTCCACCAGCAGGCTGCCCGCCAGCTTGGTGTCCTGCTGCACGGTGGTGAGCGAAGGCGACACCGAACCGGCCAGCGGGATGTCGTCGAACCCGGTGACGGCCACGTCGGCGGGCACCTGCAGGCCCTGCGCGCGCAGGGCCCGCATCGCGCCGATGGCGATCAGGTCGCTCGCCGCGCACACCGCATCGAACCGCTCGCCGCGCGCCAGCAGGGCCGCGCAGGCGTCGTGCCCGGATTGCTCGGTGGTGATTGCATCGTGCTGCAGCGCCGGCTCGGCGGCGATCCCCGCCGCGCGCATCGCCTCGACGTGCCCGCGGTAGCGTTCCTCGAATTCCGGGTAATGGCTGGACGCATGCCCCAGGAAGGCGATGCGCCGGCAGCCCTGCTCGAGCAGGTGGCGGGTGATGTCGAACCCGCCCTGGAAGTTGTCGCTGCCGATCGACACGCCCGGCTGGTCGGGCAGGGCGGCGCCCCAGCGCACGAAATGCGTACCCTGTTCAACCAGCCGCTGCAGCCGGGCGCGCGACTCGTGGTAGTCGCCATAGCCGAGCAGGATGATGCCGTCGGCCTTGTTGCTGTCCTCGTAATCGGCCTGCCAGTCGGTGGACAGCTGCTGGAAGGACACCAGCAGGTCGTAGCCGCGCAGCGCGCAGGCGCGGGTGATAGAGCCCAGCATCGAATGGAAGAACGGGTTGATCAGCGAGTCGTCCGGGGTCGGATCCTCGAAGAACAGCAGCGCCAGGGTGCCGGCATTGCGCAGGCGCAGGCTGGAGGCGTTCTTGTCGACCTTGTAGTTCAGCTGCCGGGCAATGCTCAGGATGCGCCGCCGGGTTTCCTCGTTGACCATCGGGCTGCCGCGCAGGGCGCGCGACACCGTCGGCTGCGAAACGCCCGCCAGGTAGGCGATGTCGAGGGAAGTAGCCTTGCCTTTGGTGGTCATCGGATCGCGCGACGGAAACGGCCTGGGCATCATGCCACGCGCCGGGCGCGCAGGCCTGCCGCGTTTGGTTTACCATGCGGGCCTGAATCCACCGCCAAGGTGGCCCGCGCGAAAACGCCGGCCTAGCGTGCGACATGAGCACTACCATCGCCCAGCGCTGAATCCCGACGAGGCCCGGCCCCCGGCGCCCTCGCGGCGCTTTTTTTTCGCCCGGCCCTCGCGCCTTTCCCCGTTTTTCCCGCCCCTGGCCACCGGCCGGCGGCCCTTTCCAGATTCCCAGCCCATGATCACGATCACGCTCCCCGACGGCAGCCGCCGCGAGTACGAACAGCCCGTTTCCGTCATGCAGGTCGCCCAGTCGATCGGCGCCGGCCTGGCCAAGGCCACCCTGGCCGGTGCCGTGGACGGCGTGCTGGTCGACGCCAGCGACGTCATCGACCACGACGCCACCCTGCGCATCATCACGCCGAAGGACGAGGAGGGGCTGGAGATCATCCGCCATTCCAGCGCGCACCTGGTCGGCCATGCGGTCAAGCAGCTGTACCCGGACGTCAAGATGGTCATCGGCCCGGTGATCGCCGAGGGCTTCTACTACGACATCTACTCCGAGCGGCCGTTCACGCCCGAGGACATGGCCGCCATCGAGCAGCGCATGGCCGAGCTGATCGCCCAGGACTACGACGTCATCAAGAAGATGACGCCGCGCGCGGAAGTGGTGGAGATCTTCAAGTCGCGTGGCGAGGACTACAAGCTGCGCCTGATCGAGGACATGTCCGACGACATCCAGGCCATGGGCATGTACTACCACCAGGAATACGTGGACATGTGCCGCGGCCCGCACGTGCCGAACACGCGCTTCCTGAAGGCCTTCAAGCTGACCCGCATTTCCGGCGCCTACTGGCGCGGTGATGCGAAGAACGAGCAGCTGCAGCGCATCTACGGCACCGCCTGGGCCGACAAGAAGCAGCTCGATGCCTACATCAAGCGCATCGAGGAAGCCGAGATGCGCGACCACCGCCGCATCGGCAAGCAGCAGGACCTGTTCCACCTGCAGGAAGAGGCCCCGGGCCTGGTGTTCTGGCACCCGAAGGGCTGGTCGATCTGGCAGGTCGTCGAGCAGCACATGCGCAAGGTGTACCGCGACACCGGCTACGGCGAGGTGCGCTGCCCGCAGATCCTCGACGTGAGCCTGTGGCAGAAGTCCGGCCACTGGGACAACTACAAGGACAACATGTTCTTCACCGAGTCCGAGAAGCGGACCTACGCGGTGAAGCCGATGAACTGCCCGGGCCACGTCCAGGTGTTCAACCAGGGCCTGCACAGCTACCGCGACCTGCCGATCCGCTACGGCGAGTTCGGCTCGTGCCACCGCAACGAGCCGTCCGGCGCGCTGCACGGCATCCTGCGCGTGCGCGGCTTCACCCAGGACGACGGCCACGTGTTCTGCACCGAAGGCCAGATCGAGGGCGAGGTCCGCGCATTCCACGAGCAGGCGCTGAAGGTCTACGCCGACTTCGGCTTCGAGGAAATCCAGATCAAGATCGCCCTGCGCCCGGATTCGCGCCTGGGCGACGACGCCACCTGGGACAAGGCCGAGGGCGCGCTGCGCTCGGCGCTGCGGGCCTCGGGCGTGGAATGGCAGGAGCTGCCGGGCGAGGGCGCCTTCTACGGCCCGAAGATCGAATACCACCTCAAGGACGCCATCGGCCGCACCTGGCAGCTGGGCACCATGCAGGTCGACTTCATGATGCCCGGCCGCCTCGGCGCCGAGTACGTGGACGAAAACAGCCAGAAAAAGCACCCGGTCATGCTGCACCGGGCCATCGTCGGCTCGATGGAGCGCTTCATCGGCATCCTCATCGAGCACCACGCCGGTTCCTTCCCGGCCTGGCTGGCCCCGGTGCAGGTGGTGGTGGCCAATATCACTGACGCCCAGGCTGAATACGTTGAATCGGTTCGGAAAACCCTTGCAAATCAAGGCTTCCGGGTCCAGGCTGATTTGCGCAACGAGAAGATCGGCTATAAGATTCGCGAGCATACGCTGCAGCGCGTGCCCTACCTGCTGGTCGTCGGCGACCGCGAGAGGGACAATGGCGCCGTTGCGGTGCGCACCCGTTCCGGCGAGGATCTGGGCACGATGTCCGTGGAAGCCTTCGCCGAACGCCTGCGTGCCGAGCACGCCGCGTAAGCCAACCCCGGCCGTCTGGATGTTCCGGAAGCGCCGGTTCGATTCCCCTGGGAGATTGCAACATCAGTACACCTGACAACAAACAGAACCGCCGGAATGCAGAAATCCGTGTGCCGCGCGTCCGCGTGATCGGCAGCGACGGTGAGATGATCGGCGTGTTGTCGCGCGACGAAGCGCTGGCGAAGGCGGAAGAGGAAGGGCTCGACCTGGTCGAGATCCAGCCCCAGGCCGACCCGCCGGTCTGCAAGATCATGGACTTCGGCAAGTTCAAGTTCGAGCAGCAGAAGAAGGCCAACGAGGCCAAGAAGAAGACCAAGCAGGTCGAGATCAAGGAGCTGAAGTTCCGTCCGGTCACGGACGAGGGCGACTACCAGATCAAGCTGCGCAACATGCGCCGCTTCCTGGAGGAAGGCGACAAGGTCAAGGTCAACATCCGCTTCCGTGGCCGCGAGATGAGCCACCAGGAGCTCGGCCGCGAGATGGCCGCGCGGATCGAGGCCGACCTGGGCGAGGACATCGTGATCGAATCGCGCCCGCGCCTGGAAGGCCGGCAGATGGTCATGATGATCGCGCCGAAGAAGAAGAGCTGATCCAGCTCCGGCCGGTGGCCCCGCCACCGGCCCTGGACGGAGCCCGCGGCTCCGTCATGCAGAACCCGCTGATTTGCAAGACTTTCCCGACCCGGGCATAATGTGCGGCCCGATCCGTCGGGAATGCCGTACAAGCGGTGACAGGACCGGCTGTTGTTCCTTTGGAATCAAGAGCTTACAAGCAGGCGAGGGCATGGACGGAAAGTGTGGCGCGAGCCACCGCCCTGGTCAGTGACATAAAACCATCAAGGACATAGCAATGCCCAAGATCAAGACCAACCGGGCGGCGGCCAAGCGTTTCCGCAAGACCGCTTCCGGCAAGTACAAGGCTGGCCACGCCAACCGTAGCCACATCCTCACCAAGAAGGCGACCAAGCGGAAGCGCAACCTGCGGCAGACGAACCACGTTCGTGCCGAGGACGCGGGCCGTCTGGACCGCATGCTTCCCTACCTCTGAGGACTGAACAATGGCACGAGTAAAGCGTGGTGTGCAGGCGCGTCGCCGGCACAAGAAGATCCTGACCCTGGCGAAGGGCTACTACAACGCCCGTCGCAAGGTTTTCCGCGTCGCCAAGCAGGCGGTCATCAAGGCGCAGCAGTACGCCTACATCGGCCGCAAGCAGAAGAAGCGCAATTTCCGTTCGCTGTGGATCACCCGCATCAATGCGGCGGCCCGCATCAACGGCCTGAGCTACAGCCGTTTCATGAACGGCCTGCTGAAGGCTGGCATCACCCTGGACCGCAAGGTGCTGGCGGACATCGCCGTGCACGACGCGGCGGGTTTTGCCGCGCTGGCTGAGAAGGCTAAGGGCGCGCTGGCGGCATAAGTCGTTCCGGAGGCCCGCGCATGGCGCGGGTGTCCAGGTAGGACCAATGCATGGGGAAGGGCGCGAGTCCTTCCCCATTCTTTTTTGTGCCGGCGTAAGCCGTCACGCACATTGCAAGCAGGACACGTGGCAAGCCCATGAGCGAGATCGAAACCCTGACCGGACAGGCGCTGGCGGATATCGCCGCGGCACAGGCGCCCGAGCACCTGGAAAACCTGCGCGTGGCCCTGCTCGGCAAGAGCGGCAGCATCACCGCCCAGCTCAAGCAGCTCGGCGCGTTGCCGCCGGAGCAGCGCAAGGCGGCCGGCGAGGCGATCAACCTGGCCCGTGACGCGGTGTCCGAGGCGCTGGCCCAGCGCCGCCAGGTGCTCGATGCCGCCGCGCTCGACACCCGCCTGGCCGGCGAGCGCATCGACGTCACCCTGCCGGGGCGCCGCGCAGAACGCGGTGGCCTGCATCCGGTGAGCCGCACGCTGGAACGCATCACCGGGATCTTCGCCCGGCTGGGCTACGAGCTGGCCGACGGCCCGGAGATCGAGGACGACTGGCACAACTTCGAGGCGCTGAATTTCCCGCCGCACCATCCGGCGCGCGCCATGCACGACACCTTCTATTTCGGCGACGGCCGCCTGCTGCGGACCCACACGTCCGGCGTGCAGGTGCGCTACATGGGCGAGCACGTGCCGCCGCTGCGCATGATTGCCGCCGGCAAGGTCTACCGCAGCGACAGCGACCAGACCCACTCGCCGATGTTCCACCAGGTCGAAGGCCTGCTGGTCGACGAGCATTCGACCTTCGCCGACCTCAAGGGCACGCTGGCCGAATTCGTGCGCGCCTTCTTCGAGCGCGACTTCGAGATGCGCTTCCGCCCCAGCTACTTCCCGTTCGTCGAGCCCGGCGCGGAAGTGGACATCGCCTGGCAGCAGCCCGACGGCAGCACCCGCTGGCTGGAAGTGCTCGGCTGCGGCATGGTGCATCCGAACGTGCTGCGCGCGGTCGGCATCGACCCGGAGCGCTACACCGGCTTCGCTTTCGGCCTGGGCGTGGAGCGCTTCGCCATGCTGCGCTACGGCGTCAACGACCTGCGCGCGTTCTTCGAGAACGACGTGCGGTTCCTGCGCCAGTTCGCCTGAGGCGAACGTCCTTCCCTTTCGCTTCCTGATCCCGGCTCCCCATGAAATTCTCCGAAAACTGGCTGCGCAGCCATGTCCCCACCGACGCCGACCGCGACGCGCTGGCCGCGACCCTGACCGCCATCGGCCTGGAGGTCGAAGAAGTCACGCCGCTCGGCGCCTCGCTGGGCCAGGTGGTGGTGGCGCGCATCGTTGAAGCGGTGCGCCATCCCGAGGCCGATCGCCTGCAGGTCTGCCAGGTCGATGCCGGCGGCGGCGAACGTTTGCAGATCGTCTGCGGTGCGCCGAACGCGCGCCCGGGCCTGGTCGCGCCGTTGGCGCTGGTCGGCGCGCAGGTCGGCGAGATGAAGATCAAGGCGGCCAAGCTGCGCGGCGTGGAATCCAACGGCATGCTGTGCTCGGCCAAGGAGCTGGAACTGGACAGCGATGCCTCGGGCCTGTTCGAGCTGCCGGACGATGCGCCGGTCGGCACGCCGCTGGCCGAGTACCTCGGCCTGCCCGACGCCAGCATCGAGATCAAGCTCACCCCGAATCGCGCCGACTGCTTCAGCGTGCGCGGCATCGCCTATGACGTCGCCGCCGCCTGCGGCAGCGAAGTGGTGGCGATGGATATCGCCGCGGTGCCGGCGGTCTCCTCCCGCAGCGTCGCCGTCGAACTCAACGCCGGCGCCGAAGCGCCGCGCTTCTGCGGCCGCGTGATCGAGGGCATCGACCCGGCCGCGCGCACGCCCGTGTGGATGGCCGAGCGCCTGCGCCGCAGCGGCGTGCGCCCGGTGTCGCTGCTGGTGGACATCACCCAGTACGTGATGCTCGAACTCGGCCAGCCGATGCATGCCTACGACCTCGACATGCTGAAGGGCCCCATCGCCGCGCGCCGTTCGCGCGCGGGCGAGGCGCTCAAGCTGCTCGACGGCCGTGACGTCACGCTGGACGACAGCTTCCTGGTCATCACCGATGCCGACCGTCCGGTCGGCCTGGCCGGCCTGATGGGCGGCTTCGACACCCGCGTCACCGACGCCACCGCCAACGTGTTCCTCGAGGCCGCGCACTTCCAGCCGGCCGCGATCATGGGCCGTGGCCGCAAGCTCGGCCTGCATACCGATGCCGGCCACCGCTTCGAGCGCGGCGTGGACCCGCAGCTGCCGCCGCAGGCGATCGAACTGGCCACGCGGCTGGTGCTGGAACTGGCCGGCGGTACGCCCGGCCCGGTCACCCAGGTGGATCTGCCGCAGCACCTGCCGGCGGCCGCGCGCATCGGCCTGCGCCGCGCGCGCGTGGCCCGCGTGCTCGGCCTGGAGATTGTCGATGCCGAGATCGAGCGCATCCTGCGCGCGCTGGGCATGCAGGTCGAGGCGGACGCCGCCGGCTGGCAGGTCACCGCGCCGACCCGTCGCTTCGACATCGCCATCGAGGAAGACCTCATCGAGGAACTGGCGCGCATCCACGGCTACGACCGCATCCCGACCACGCTGCCGGGCGGCGCCAGCCGCATCGCCATGCCGAGCGAGACGGTGCTGGAAGAAGTGGCCGTGCGCGCCCAGCTGGTCGCGCGCGACCTGCAGGAAACCATCAACTACGCCTTCGTCGAAGCCGAGCTGCTTTCCAAGTGGCAGCTGCGCGACGGGCTGGTGTCGCTGGCCAACCCGCTCAGCGCCGAACTGGCGGTGATGCGCCCGGCGCTGCTGCCGGGGCTGGTCGCCGCGCTCGGCCGCAACGCCGCGCGCCAGGCCGGGCGCGTGCGCTTGTTCGAAGTGGGCAAGGTCTTCGCCGCGGCCGCCGAGGCCGGTGCCGCGCCCATCGAAACCCAGCACGTGGCCGCGGCCGTGTGCGGCGATGCGGTGGCGCTGCAGTGGGGCGAGCCCGCGCGCAAGGTTGATTTCCACGACCTCAAGGGCGACCTGGCCTCGCTGGCCGCCGCCAGTGGCGCGGTGCTGGAATACCGGCCTTCGACGCGTCCGTACGGCCATCCGGGTCGTTCGGCCGACGTCTGGCGCGACGGGCAGTGCATTGGCTGGATCGGCCAGCTGCACCCGGCGCTGGCCAAGGCGCTGGAGATCGACGTGGATGTCGTCGTGTTCGAGCTGGCGCTGGCTCCGCTGGCGGCCCGTGCGCTGCCGCGCGCCGGCGAGCTTTCGCGCTTCCCCTCGGTGCGCCGCGACCTGGCGTTCCTGGTACCCGAGCAGGTGGCCTGGACGGATCTGGCCGCCACCGTGCGCGCCAGCATCGGCCCGCTGCTGCGCGATGTCCTGCTGTTTGACCGCTATGTCGGCCCCGGCGTCGAAGCCGGCTTCAAGAGTCTGGCTATGGGCTTGATTTTGCAGGATAACTCGCGCACGCTCACGGATCGGGACGTGGACGCCGTGGTGGCCGATGTCGTGGCCGCCGTCGAGCGCGAACATCGCGCCCGGATCCGCAGTTGAAGTGGTAACAGGGGGCATGCCATGGCATTGACCAAAGCGGAAATGGCCGAGCGCCTGTTCGACGAAGTCGGTCTGAACAAGCGCGAGGCCAAGGAGTTCGTCGACGCGTTTTTCGACGTGCTGCGTGATGCGCTGGAGCAGGGACGCCAGGTGAAGCTGTCGGGTTTCGGCAACTTCGACCTGCGGCGCAAGAACCAGAGGCCCGGTCGCAATCCCAAGACCGGCGAGGAAATTCCGATTTCCGCGCGGACGGTAGTGACCTTCCGCCCGGGACAGAAGCTCAAGGAACGGGTGGAGACCTATGCTGGATCCGGGCAGTAACCGCGAACTTCCGCCGATACCGGCCAAGCGCTACTTCACGATCGGTGAGGTGAGCGAACTGTGCGACGTCAAGCCGCACGTGCTGCGCTACTGGGAGACGGAATTTCCCAGCCTGGAGCCGGTGAAGCGTCGCGGCAACCGCCGTTACTACCAGCGCCACGACGTGTTGATGGTGCGGCAGATCCGCGGCCTGCTCTACGAACAGGGTTACACCATCGGCGGCGCGCGGTTGCGCCTGGACAGTGCCGGCGCGCGCGAGGAATCGGCGCTGAGCAACCAGATCATCAAGCAGGTGCGGATGGAGCTGGAAGAAGTCCTGCAGCTGCTGCGTCGCTGAAGTCGAGCGACAACGGCGCGCGAAGCCGTTATAATCGCAGGCCGCCTGAGAGGGCGGTGCACCAACCTTCCGGGGTATAGCGCAGCCTGGTAGCGCACCAGTCTGGGGGACTGGTGGTCGTCGGTTCGAATCCGGCTACCCCGACCAATGTTTTGCCAAGCGGCCCGCATCCCACGATGCGGGCCGTTTTGCTTTGCGCGGCGGCTCACGGCTCAGGTGCAGCCGGTCACTTCCAGCACGTCGACGCGCACCTGTTCTGCTGGACAAGACAGCATGCCGCCGAGCGCGGCGGTGTCGCCCATGCAGTTGGCGCCGCCGACGAAATTGGCCAGCGTGCCGCGCGCACCTTGTCCGGACGGTGTACCCGGGCAGCGTGCTTCGTAATGCACATTGACGCAGGACTTCTGCGTCGGACGCTTGCCGCCAATGTAGTAGCGACCCTGTCCGCCAGGACAGGTGGCGGCCGCGAGCCGGATGCCCGCCTTCTCCGATTGCAGGTAGGCCTGCCAATCTTCCTGCTGTTTGCGTTCCGCTTCCGCCAGGGCGGCCTGCTGTCGCGCGCGGGTGTCCTGTTGCGCGCTCGTGCTTGATGCGGCGTCGGCCTTGGGCGCCGCTGCTGCGCTGGTCTTCGGTGGCACGGTGGCGGTGGCCTTTGCTGACGTCGCGGTGGCGATGCTGTTGCCGGGCGTTGCGGCGGGCGCGGCGGTTACAGAAGCCGGCGCGGCGACGGTAGAAGACTTTGCACTCTGCTCGGCCTGCGCGCGCTGCAGCTGCGAGCGACGATAGGCCTCCACGGCGCGAACCTGCGACTGCGTATCACGCAGGAACTCGGCCTGCTTCTGGTCCTGCTGCTGATAGCTCTGCTGCGCCTCGCCCATGCCCTGGACAAAACCGCCAATGAAGGCCTGCGCCATCCTTGCGCTGTCTTCCTGGTCCTGGCGGCGACGCTCGGCGGACAATGCGGCCATATGCTGCTTTTCTTCCTGGGCAGTGGCGGAAGCGGCAACGAGCGCTTCGGTGACCGGGACGAAGACTTCCTCGGTCTTGTCTCCTTCATCCGTGGTCATGCCGATGGCATTGCTGCGGTGATACGTCCACGACACCAATATCCCCGCCCGGCGTGCGGTCAGCGTGTGGTAGCGGTTGAGCCCACCCAGGAGCCGGCCGGTGCTGCTGCCCAGAAGCAACGATTGCCCTTGCCATTGCGCCCACTTCTGCTTGGCGTCGGTGAAGGGCGCCTCGGTGATGACCAACTCGCCACTGTCGACATCCGCATGGAAAACGTAGCGGGATATCGGCGTGCCGGTATAGCTGTAGAACTGCACTGCGAGTTCGGATTCACTGCGCCGCTGCAGTTCGATGATCTCACCGGCCTGTACGCCGATCAGTGGTTTTCCGATCCACTCTTCCATCCCACCGAAGGTGATGCGGATGGGAGTCGCGGCTGGGACAGATACGGGGGCTGCCACGACGGCGGGCGCGGGCAGGCTGGCGGCGACCGCCGGTGCAGACGCGGCGGTGGGTGCGCCCGCGGGTGTCGCGGCAGTCGCCAGCGCAGCGGGCTGCTCGCTCGCGGTGGCCGGCGGCAATGCGGCGACATCGCTGCGCGGCTGCACCGACTTGACCTGCACCACTTCCAGGTTGGGGTTGAGCTTGACCGTGCGTTCGGTCCAGGTGCCGTCCGGATTCAGTGCCACCTGCTTCGCGGGCTGGAACAATATCGCGTCGGCCCACAGGGCCACGCTGGGCCCGCGCAGCAGGATGACGCGCGGGCCCTTTAGCCAGTCGGTCTCGTAGATCGCATCCAGCTGGCCGGGCACGCCTGTGGCGGAAATCGTCGCCTGGTAGACGACCTTGCCGCCATCCGCGCGGGTCTGGACATGCTGGAGTACTCGGCCGGGCTCGATCCAGCGGTATTCCTCGTGGATCGTGCGGCCGCTGTCGTCGCGGAACGTGGCCTGTTTCCCAGCCATCTGTGCATAAGGCCCCCACACAGCGGGGTCGATCGTTCCCTCGGCGCGCGTATCGGGCGCGATGCAGCACAAAGCCAGCGCGATCAGCGCTGTCCACATGACGTTCATCGGTTTTCCCCCTGTTGACGGGGCCAGTATATCCATGCCGCTGATCCCGGGCCCACGCCTTGCCGAATCCGTGTAATCCCTCCGCCGCGCCTTTGTTCTACTGCCCCCGGGGGTAGCGGCAGTGATGTGAGGACGTGTCATGGAGCGCAAGTACTGGTACGTGGTGATGCACATCAACGGGTGGGCGGTGCGCGAAGGGGACGGCATCCTCGCCGCCGGCGCGGCGAGGCAGTTCCGGATGCAGGAAGAGGCGCTGGAGTACGCGCGTTTCCAGGCGCGTGCGGCGAACCGGGCCACGGGCGGGCTGACCGGCGTGCGCATCCAGGGCAGCGATGCGCGCTGGCGCGAAGGCTGGTCCTACGGACTCGACCCCGTCTCCGCCAGCGGATAACGGCCCCACGGCCGCGCATGCACGGCCCCTCCACGGCATCGGCTATCTTCCTGCCCCAGAGGCAGGGAGATCGCCGATGCGCAACATGCTCGACTTCAGTTCCTGGAATGCACTGCTGACCACGTTGTTCGGGCTGGTCGTGGTGTCGCTCGTCGCCGTGGGCATCCGCCTGGTCTTCATGCAGACGCTGCAGCGGCGCCGCGAACGCGAGAACCGGCAGATCAACGAGCGCCTGAAGACGCTGATCGCCGCCTACAAGGTATTGGGCGGCTCCTTCACCGGCGAGCTGAGCGTGGATCCGAGCCACCTGCGCGAACTGCGTGCGCGCGCACCGGTGGAAGGCGAGGGCGAAGGCATTTCATCCAATGGCTCGGACCGGCGCCGGCGCATCCGCGATGCGGTGGAAGCCGCGCTGTCGGACGTGGTGCTGCTCGGCACCGAGGAACAGGTGCGGCTGGCCGCGCAGGCGGCGGCGGAGATGGTCGCCGGCCGTCCGGTGGAGACCGGCGCGCTGGTGGTGTCGCTGCGCGACTTCATCCGCCAGGCGCTGGACCTGGCCCCGATCCCGGCCTCGCTCCCCATTCCCTC
>NZ_LLXU01000094.1 GCF_001431645.1 Stenotrophomonas panacihumi
CGTCTTCCATCCTTCCAACTTCAACCTTGCCTTTGCTCTTCCGGTTGCGGCTGAAGCCGCTCGTGCGTTGGCGCGCCTTGGGCACCGGCTTTGGCTTGTGTCGTCCGGTCGAGGGGATCTGGAGGGTCTGCGGGGGGGGGGCCCTTTCGGGACCGTTGGCGACATGGATGTCGCCGACGAGCCCCCAGGGATGGGTTCACGGCGTGTCCCGAAAGGGCCCCGCCCCCGCAGGCCGTGCAGGGTTCCCTGCAAGCCGACCTACATCGAAGGCCAACAAACCACCACCAAGCAGCACACCAATCCAGCCGGCCGCAGGCCAAAAAAAGCCCCCTCTCTGTTTGCCACCCACCGCATTCATCAGCGAAACTCGAACCCCAAGTCCCCGTTCGAGCCGATGCACCACGACACCAGCCTCATCGACATCATCGCCGTCGGCCTCGCCGTCGCCTTCATTCTTGGCGCGCTGGCCAACAAACTGCGTTTGTCGCCGCTGGTGGGTTACCTGGTCGCCGGCATGGTCGTCGGCCCCTTTACCCCGGGTTTCGTCGCCAACCAGGACCTCGCCAACCAGCTCTCCGAACTCGGCGTCATGCTGCTGATGTTCGGCGTCGGCCTGCACTTCTCGCTGGAAGACCTGCTGGAAGTGAAGTGGATCGCCATCCCCGGCGCCGTCGTGCAGATCGCCGTGGCCACCCTGCTCGGCTGGGGCCTGGCCTGGACCATGGGCTGGCCGTGGCTCAATGGCCTGGTGTTCGGCCTGGCCCTGTCCGTCGCCAGCACCGTCGTGCTGCTGCGCGCACTGGAAGAACGCCGCCTGCTGGAAACCCAGCGCGGCAAGATCGCCATCGGCTGGCTGATTGTCGAAGACCTCGTGATGGTGCTCGCCCTCGTGCTGCTGCCCGCGCTGGCCAGCGCCATGGGCGGCGACCACGGCGGCGGCGGGCTGGCCATCGCCATGGCCGTGGGCTGGACGCTGCTCAAGATGGCCGCCTTCGTCGCCGTGATGCTGCTCGTCGGCCGCCGCGCCATTCCGTGGATCCTCGCCCGCATCGCCGCCACCGGCTCGCGCGAACTGTTCACCCTCGCCGTGCTGGCCATCGCCCTGGGCGTGGCGTTCGGTTCGGCCACGCTGTTCGGCGTCTCCTTCGCGCTGGGCGCGTTCTTCGCCGGCATGCTGCTCAACGAATCGGAACTCAGCCACAAGGCCGCCAACGACTCGCTGCCGCTGCGCGACGCCTTCGCCGTACTGTTCTTCGTCTCGGTGGGCATGCTGTTCAACCCGTCCATCGTGATCGAACACCCGTGGCAGGTGCTGGCCACCTTCCTCACCATCACCGTGGGCAAGTCGGTCGCCGCGTTCTTCATCGTGCGCGCGTTCGGCCACCCCACCGGCACCGCGCTGACCATTTCGGTGAGCCTGGCGCAGATCGGCGAGTTCTCCTTCATCCTCGCCGGTCTCGGCGTGGGCCTGGCGATCCTCCCCGAGACCGGGCGCGACCTGATCCTCGCCGGCTCACTGCTGTCCATCATCGCCAACCCGTTCCTGTTCACCTGGCTGGACCGCTGGCAGGCCAAGCAGGCGCAGGAAGCCCCGCAGCCCGCGGAAACCGACCTGCCACCCGGCCCGCCGCTGCCCACCGAAGGCCATGCCATCGTCATCGGCTACGGACGCGTCGGCAGCGCGCTGGCCCCGCTGCTGCGCGACCGCGGCGTGCCGGTGCTGGTGATCGACGACAACCGCGACCACGTCGAGCGCGCGCACGCCGCCGGCATCCCGGCCATCCGCGGCAGCGCGGCGGCCGACAAGGTGCTGGCCGAGGCGCACCCGCAGCGCGCGAAGATCGCCGTACTGGCGATCCCGCAGCCACTGGAAGCCGGCGAGACGCTCACCAAGCTGCGCGCGTTGAACCCCACGCTCACGCTGCTGGCGCGCGCGCACAGCGACGCGGAAGTGAAATACCTGCTGGAGCACGGCGCCGACGGCGCGGTGCTGGCCGAACGCGAGCTGGCGCATTCGCTGACCGAGATGATCCTCTCCACCCCGCCCTACCGCGCCCTGCGGCAGGTACCGCCGGCACCGACCCCGGCGGCCTGAGTCGCGCGGTTACGGGGCGAGCGGCACGTAGAGGTCGGCGCGCAGGATCGGCGCCGGCACTTCCTCCGGATCATCCAGATAGTGGTGGAACACCGGCGCGTCGCGCAGTTCGCGGCCGCTGCCGGGCCACCACTCGGCGAGCAGGCGGTCCAGCGCATCCTCCAGGCCTTCGTACGGACCTACGTGGCGCAGCACCGCATGTTCGCCGCCGCCCAGCGTGCGCAGCGACATCGGCGCCGGCGGCATCGCCAGCCCATCGCCGAACGCCATCGCGCAGTCGAACAGGTGTTCGCGCGGCGCCACGTCGCGATGATCGACCAGCGGCACGCCCACCAGGCGCTCCAGGCGTTCGCCCAAACCGGCCTGCATCGCCCAGCCGAACAGCCGGCCGAAGCCACGATCCAGGTCCTCGAACGCGCCGCGCTGGCGTAGCACCACCACCTCGAACGGCGCGACGTCCTGGACGGTGACGCGCAAGGGGGACGCGGCGGCATCGCGCACGGCGACATCGGGCCCGGCCAGGCGCTGCAGCAGCGGGGTGACCGCATAGGCGTCGCCGCGCAAGCTGGCCGGCGTCACGTCCAGGCGCGCGCGAAATACGCGTGCCAGCGCCTGCGGCGAGTCGTATCCGGCGGCCATCGCGGCCTCGGTCACGCTGGCGCCTTCCCCCAGCCGCCGCAACGCCACGCTCAATCGCAGGCGCGCGACCGTGTGGCCCACCGTCTCGCCGGTGAGCGCGCGATAGATGCGGTGGAAATGGAACGGCGACAGATGCGCGATGGCGGCGAGTTCTTCCAGGTCGGGCAAGGACGCGTGCGGCGGCTCGATGCGCTCGCGCAGGTGGGCGACGACGCGTTCGATGCCAAGCGCATGGCGGTGCAGGACGGTCTGGCGCATGGGGCGGCTCCGGGTGGGTGTGCGCGCACTGTGTCCCTCGCCGTGCGCGCGCGCGTTACCGATCTTGCGCGATGCGCGCCAGCCGCTACAACGCCAGCGCCACCAGCACCGCGACCTCGACCGCCTCGGCCAGCGCGCCGCAGGTATCGCCGGTCATGCCGCCGAGCCGGCGCATGCAGGCACGGCGCCATAGCCAGAACACCGCGAAGACCACCAGCAGGGCGATCACCGCACGACGGCCGACGCAGGCCACCAGCGCAAGCGTGGCCAGCAGCGCAAGCCCGCAAGCCAGCCGCGAGGCACCCGCCAACGGGGCGCCCATGCCACCCGTGCGTACGTACGGCGTGGAGAGGAAGGCGGCGGTCAGCGCGGCGCGGCCGAGCAGCGGCGCGAGCACCAAGGCCGGCCACTGCGCCGGCCCAGGCAGGCTCGCGATCGCGGCGAATTTCAACAGCAGCACCAGCACCAGTGCGGTCACGCCGGCCGGGCCGCTGCGCGGGTCCTTCATGATGGCCAGCGTGCGCTCGCGGTCGCCCATGCCACCGATCCACGCATCGGCGGTATCGGCCAGGCCGTCCAGGTGCAGCCCGCCCGTCAGCCATGCCCACGCGGCCACCACGAGGGCGGCAAGCAACAACGGCGGACTGTGCTGCAGCGCCCACGCCAGCGATGCCAGCACGATGCCGACGACCAGCCCGACCAGCGGGTACCAGGGCAATGAGCGTGCCTGCGCGCCCTCGCGTGCAAACACCCCTGCCGGCACCGGAATGCGGGTGAGGAAGCCCAACGCGACGAGCAGTCCGTCGATCATGCGTCCGCCGGTGGCCAGGCAAGCGGGTGCAGCGAGGCATGCGGTACTTCGATCTCGACCATCTGCCCGAACGGCCGCCCTTCGGCGATGCAGCGCAGCGCGCGGATCGCCCCGCCATGCGTCACCACCAGCACGCGCCGTCCGCTGCCCGCGTGGTCGGCGGCGATCTGGTCGAGCGCGGCGGACAGCCGGCCGCGGAACGCGGCGAACGGCTCGCCGCCCGGTGGCGGATGATCGACCGGGTCAGCCCAGAAGCGCCCGAGCGCCGGACCGGCATCGCGGTCGATGTCCTCGATCGGCACGCCCTGCCAATCGCCGAAGTGGTATTCCATCAGGCGCGCGTCCAGGCGCAGGGGCAGGCCGCGCTGGGTAGCCAATTCAGTGGCGAAGGCTGCGCAGCGTTGCAGCGTGGAGGACACCACGGCATCCCAGGTGCCCGTCGCGGCGGTCGCACGCAGTTGGGCCCAGCCCTGCTCGCTGAGCGGATCGTCCAGTTGCCCGCGGTAGCTGCGCTGGCCGGTATGACCATGGCGCAGCAATTCGATGAGGGGTTCGCCCGTCATGCCTCGGAGACTCCTGCTTCCTCGAACGTTGCCATCTGCGCGTGCAGCGTGCAGGCCATCCGCAGCAAAGGTACCGCCAGCGCCGCGCCGCTGGCTTCGCCCAGCCGCAGGCCGAGGTCGAGCAGGGGTTCGGCGCCGAGCGTGTCCAGGACGGCCCCATGTCCGTTCTCCTGCGAGCGGTGCGAGAACAGCAGCCACTCGCGCACGCCGGGCTGCAGGCGCACGGCGACCAGCGCGGCCACGCTGACGATGAAGCCATCCACCAGCACCGGGATACCTGCATGCGCGGCGGCCAGGCACGCGCCGGCAAGCGCGGCGATCTCGAATCCGCCGAGCCGGCGCAGCCATTCCATCGGTGCGTGGTCGCCGGCATGCCACGCCAGCGCGCGGGCGATCACCGCGGCCTTGTGCGCGACGCCCTGTGCATCCAGCCCGGTGCCCGCGCCCACCAGCCATTCGGGTGGCTGGCGCAGCAGCGCCGAGGCCAGCGCGGCGGCGGCGGTGGTGTTGCCGATACCCATCTCGCCGCCGATGTAGAGCTGCGCGCCGGCCTGGCGCGCGGCGGCGACGCTGTCGGCACCGGCCTGCAACGCGGCGGCGAGTTGTTCGTCGCTCATCGCTGGCTGGCTGCAGAAGTTCGCGGTCGAGGTGGCGATGCGCGCGCGGCGCACGGCGGGCATCGGGCCGATGTCATTGACCGTGCCGAGATCGACCACCTCCAGCCGTGCATCGAGCGCGCGCGCCAATACCGAGATCGCCGCGCCGCCGCGGGCGAAGTTGCGCAGTATCTCGCCGGTCACCGCCTGCGGAAATGCCGAGACGCCTTCGGCGGCGACACCGTGGTCGCCGGCGAACACCGCGATCCATACCGTATCGACCTGCGGCCGCACCCGCCCCTGCAACGCGGCCAGGCGGATGACCAGCGGCTCCAGCCTGCCCAGCGAACCCGGCGGCTTGGTCAGGCGTGCCTGCCGCGTAGTGGCGTCGCGCGCGGCGGCGGCATCCGGCCGCGCCGGTTCGGCATCCCACCACGCCGTCACGGCGCCGCTCCCTTGAGCCACAGCGGCAGCCCGGCGACCACCAGCGCCACGCGCGTGCACTGCGCTGCCAATGCCTGGTGCAGCCAGCCGGATTCGTCGACGAAACGCCGGCTCAGCTCGCCCATCGGCACGATGCCCTGCCCCACTTCGTTGCTGACCAGCAGGATGCGGCCGGGCAGCGTCGGCAGCACGTGCAGCAAGGCGTCGCGCTCGCGCTGGAAGCGGCTCGCGTCCGCCTCGCCGAGCAGGTTGCCGAGCCACAACGTCAGGCAGTCCACGATGATGCAGCGGTCCGGCGCGGCATGGACGCGCAGCGTGGCCGCCAGCGCCAGCGGCTCCTCCACGCATTCCCAGCGCTGCGGACGGCGCGCACGGTGGTGGGCGATGCGGGCGGACATCTCCGCGTCGAGCGCCTGCGCGGTGGCGATATAGGTGACCGACAAGCCACTGTCGGCGGCGCGTTGTTCGGCCAGCGCGCTCTTGCCGGAGCGGGCGCCGCCGAGGATCAGTTCATGCATGGGGCGTCATGTTCCGTGGTGAAGGAAGCGGCAGGTCCAGCAGGCCGGACAATGCCGCGGTATCGAGGTGGGCTTCCACCATGTCGGCGAGGCGTTCGAGGGTCTGTTCGCGCAGTGCCTCCAGGTCCAGCGGCTGCGCGTCGGCCAGCCCGGCCCAGCGCAGCAGCGCGGCCAGCGCTTCGGGCGCATCGAAGACACCGTGCAGGTAGGTGCCGATGACCTGGCCGTCGGCGGAGATCGCGCCATCGTGGCGACCTTCCTCGAGGATCGCGAAGGGACGCTGCAAGGCCGCGCCTTCGCTCACGCCGCAGTGGATCTCGTAGCCGCGCACGGCGACGTCGGCCAGGCGCATCCGGCCGTGCGTGGTACGCAGCTGCTTCCCGGCGGCGAACGTGGTGTGCATGTCCAGCCAACCCAGGCCTTCGCCGTGGCCGGGCGCGCCGTCGCGGCCGTCCGGGTCGCGCAGCGCGTGGCCGAGCATCTGGAAGCCGCCACAGATGCCGAGCAGGCGGCCGCCATAACGCAGGTGGCGGGCGATCGCCGCGTCCCAGCCTTGCGCGCGCAGCCAGCCAAGATCGGCGCGGGTGGATTTGCTGCCGGGCAGGATGACGAGATCGCACGCGGGCATCGCCTCGCCGGGCCCGAGGAAGCGCAGTTCGACCTGCGGATGCGCGGCCAGCGCGTCGAAATCGGTGTGGTTACTGATGCGCGGCAGCGCCGGCACCACCACGCGCAGGCGGGCCTGCGGCTTGGCGGCCTGCTCGCGCGGCAAGGCATCCTCCGCTTCGAGCCGCAGGCCATGCAGGTACGGCAGCACGCCGAGCACGGGCTTGCCGGTCTCGCGCACCAGCCAGTCCAGCCCGGGTTGCAGCAGCGCGAGGTCACCCCGGAAGCGATTGATGACGAAGCCCGCCACGCGCGCGCGCTCGGTCTCGGACAGCAGCGCCAGCGTGCCGACGAGATGCGCGAACACGCCGCCGCGGTCGATGTCGGCGATCAGGATCACCGGGCAATCCACCGCCTCCGCATAGCCCATGTTGGCGATGTCGTTGGCGCGCAGGTTGATCTCGGCGGGACTGCCGGCCCCTTCCACCATCACCACGCGATGCCGCGCCACCAGCCGCGCGTGCGAGGCCATCACCGCCTCGCGGGCGACGCGCTTGTAGTCGTGGTAGGCCACCGCGTCGAGCGTGGCGGCGACGCGTCCATGCAGGATCACCTGCGCGCCCGTATCGCTCTGCGGCTTGAGCAGCACGGGATTGAAATCGGTATGCGGCGCCAGCCCGCAGGCCTGCGCCTGCACCGCCTGCGCGCGGCCGATCTCGCCGCCGTCGGCGGTCACCGCGGCATTGAGCGCCATGTTCTGCGGCTTGAACGGCGCCACGTCCACGCCACGGCGGTACAGCCAGCGGCACAGCGCGGCGACCAGCGTGCTCTTGCCGGCATCGGAGGTGCAGCCCTGCACCATCAGCACGTTCGCGCTCATGCGGCCAGTCCGCGCAGGGCGTTATCGAGGCGATCGAATGCCGCGTCGTCGGGCGGCAGGCCGAAGCGCAGGCTCGACGGCGCGTCGAACAGCCGGGTCAGCACGGCGCGTTGCTGCAAGGCTTCGTGCAGCTCGGCGGCACGCGGATGGCGGCACCACTGGAAGAAAGCGCTGCCGCCGTCGGGCGGCAAGCCGTGCGCGCGCAGCAGCGCAGCCAGCCGCTGCGAAGCGGCATGCAGGCACGGCCGTGCGGCCTGCTGCCAGGCATGATCGGAGAGCGCACCCGCCACGGCCCAACGCGTGGGGCCGGTCAACGTCCACGGACCGAGGCGTTCGCGCAAGGCATCGAGCAGGGCCGGCCACGCACACACGAAGCCGGCGCGCGCGCCCGCCATGCCGAAGAACTTGCCGACCGAGCGCAACACGACGAGGCCCTCGCCGCCCGCTTCAGGACACAGGCTGCGTTCGGGCGTGGCATCGATGAAGGCCTCGTCCACCACCAGCCAGCCGCCGCGCGCCGTCAACATGGCGTGCGCACGGCGCAGCACATCGGCGGCGAAGTGGTCCCCGCCCGGATTGTTGGGATGGATCAACACCAGCACATCGAAGGCATCCGTATCGGCCAGCAGCGCCTGCGCCGGCGCGGTGACCACCTCGTGGCCCGCGCGTCGCCACGCATGCGCATGCTCGTTGTAGCCCGGCGCGATGACACCCACCCGGCTGCGGGCGCGCAACAGCGGCAACGCCTGGATGGCCGCCTGCGAACCCGCCACGGGCAACAGCGCCCGGGCGCCGTAGTAGGCGATGGCGGCTTCCATCAATCCATCCTCCTCCTCCGGCAGCCGGTGCCAGGCACTGGCCGGTACCGCGGGCACCGGCCACGGCCACGGGCTGACGCCGGTGGACAGGTCGAGCCATTGCGCCACCGGGATACCGGTGCGCTGCGCGGCACGCAGCAGGCGTCCGCCATGTTCGAGCATCAGGTGGTGCCTCCGAGGCAGGCCACGGCGAGCGCCGCGCACCACAGCGCCGCACCGCCACGCACCAGCCACACGGCGCGGCGCACGGTGTCCGCGCTGGCCGGTGCGCCCTCACCCAGCGCCGGCCGCGCCTGCCACTGCCCGTGATACGGCGCCGGGCCACCCAACTGCACGCGCAGCGCGCCGGCACCCGCCGCCATCACCGGACCGGCGTTGGGGCTCTTCCATGTCGGCGCCTGGGTGCGCCAGCAGCGCAGCGCCGGCGCGGTGGCACCGAGCAGCGCATACGTCAGCGCGGTGAGGCGCGCGGGAATCCAGTTGAGGACATCGTCGATGCGCGCCGCCGCCCAGCCGAAGCGCAGGTAGCGCGGCGTGCGATAGCCCCACATCGCGTCCAATATGTTCGAGAGCCGGTAGAGCACCGCGCCGGGCGCGCCGAGCAGCAGGCCCCAGAACAGCGCGGCGAAGACCGCATCGCTGCCGTTCTCCAATACCGATTCGGTCGCCGCGGCGGCCACTTGCCGCGCATCGAGCGCGCCGGTATCGCGGCTGACGATGCGCCCCACCGCCTCGCGCGCGGCCGGCAGGTCGTGCCGCGCCAACGCCGAAGCCACGGCCTGCGCGTGTTCGCCCAGGCTGCGCAGACCGATCGCGGCATACAGCGCCAGCGCGGCCCACGCCGCCGCGGCCCAGGGCGACCAACGCCACAGGGCCCATTGCACGACAGCCGCCACGCCCACCCACGGCAGTACCGCCAATGCCCACGCGAGCACGCCGGCCGCGCGATGGTCGCGGTAAAGGTGGTCGGCCAGCCACTGCGCCCAGCGCCCGAAGCCGACCAGCGGATGCGCGCGCTTCGGTTCGCCCAGCAACACGTCCAGCAACAGCGCGCCCGCGCCGGTGGCCAGCAACGGCAGCAGGCTCATCGCCATGGGGCCGGGCGCTTGCGCATGCTCAGAGTTCGATGCCCTTCTGCGCCATGATGCCGGCCTTGAACGCATGCTTGACCATGCGCATCTCGGTAACGGTATCGGCGGCCTCGATGAGCGCATCCGGCGCGCCACGGCCGGTGATGACCACATGCTGGCGCTCGGGCCGCGCACGCACGGCGGCGATCACCTCATCCAGCGCCACGTACTCCTTCACCAAGGCGATGTTGAGTTCGTCCAGCAGCACGAAGTCGTAGTCCGGATCGGACAGCATGCGTCGCGCCACCTCCCAGGCGGCCTGCGCGGCGGCGATGTCGCGCGCGCGATCCTGGGTTTCCCAGGTGAAGCCCTCGCCCATGACGTGGTAATCGAGCTGATCGGGAAAGCGGCGGAAGAACGCTTCCTCGCCGGTGGCAAAGCTCCCCTTGATGAACTGCACCACGCCGCACTGCAAGCCGTGGCCCAGCGAGCGCGCCAGCATGCCGAAGCCCGAGGAGCTCTTGCCCTTGCCGTTGCCGGTGTTGAGCACGAACACGCCGCGGTCGATGGTGGCGCGGGCGATGCGGCGGTCGATGAGTTCCTTCTTGCGTTGCGCGCGCTCGCGGTAGTGCGCGTCCTCGTCGCGAGGCGGGGTGTCGTTCATGCCAGGGCTCCGTCGGGGCGTCGCGCGGCAAGCCGCTGCGCGATCGCGACCAGCGCCATGCCGACGGCGACATAGCCCGCCATCGTGCCGAGCGAGCGCGGGTAGTAATGCGGTACGCGGGCGAGGAAGCCGGCGAGATCGGCCTGCGGGTAGTGGCCGGAGAAGAAGTAGTAACCGCCCTTGGAGAGCACGTAGGCCACGGTGGCCGTCGCCACCAGGGCCAGCGCCAGGCGCGGAATGCTGCGCCAGCTGCCGTCGTGCAGGCGCCGCGCATACACGTGGCCACCCAGCCACAGCGCGGCATAGGCAAACGCCAGTGCCCAGTACGCCGGGGAGATGCACCAGTCGGTGATGGTGCCGGCGGCGAGGCTGCCGATATCCAGCGCGCTGGAGAGCAGGAAGAACACCGGCAGCGTCCACATCGGCCGCAGCAGCGCGCCGGCGAGGAAAAACACCGCCCACGAAGCGCTCGGCAAGGCGTTCACCGAGGCGAAGTGCTGGCCGCGCGTGCAGATCATCAACGCGGCGAGCAACAGGCCGGCGATCCATTGCGCCGCGGGAGTCGGGAGCGGCAGCGGGCGCGAGGTCTCGTTCATCGCTCAGCCCCGCGCCAGCCGCGCGCGACGTGCGCCACGCAGGCGGACCAGCGCGTACTGCAGCGCCAGCGCCACGGCGATATAGGTGGCGGTGGTGCGCACGAACAGCGGGCCCCACTGCCCGGCACGGGCGACATACTGGCTCCAGTTCGGTTCCGGGTAGCGCCCGCCGAACCAGTAGAACGCGCCATTGGAGATCAGGAACGAGACGGCAGCCGCCGCCACGCCCACCAGCCAGACCAGGCCCAACGAGGCCAGCCCGCCTTCGCGCCGCGACGATACCCAGCGCCCCGCCTGCCACAGCACGAAGTACGAGAACAGCAGCGCGTAGTACGCCGGGGTGACGCAGTAATGCTCGAAGAAGCTCATCCCCTGCTGGCGGATCGCCACGTAGTCGATGAGCACCGCCACGCCCAGCAGCAGGGCATACAGGGCGTAGCGGCGCAGGTAGAAACCGCCGAGGAAGCACACCGCCATCGTCGCATCCGGCAGGTGCAGCCAGCTGCCGACATGATGGAAGCGCGTGGCCGTCATCACGATCAGCAGCGCGATCAGCACCGCATGCGCGGCGGGACGTGGCAGGCTCTTCATCGGCGGTTCTCCCGTGTTACTGCGCCGGATGGTAGCGCAGGGTCAGCTGGTAATTGCGGCCGGGCTGGGCGTACCAGCGCGCGGTTTCGTACTCGCGGTCGAACACGTTGTTGGCCGACAGGCTCAGCTTCCACGCCTCGGCCAGCTGCCAGCCCACGCGCAGGTCGAGCAGGCCGTAGCCGGCCAGGCGCGCGGTGTTGGAGAGGTTGTCGTAGCGCTCGCCCGAGCCGAACACGCTGGCCCCGATGCTGAAGGCGCCGAAGCTGCGGTCGGCATCCACGCGCCCGCTCTGGCGTGCGCGGCGCTGCAGGACGTTGCCGTGGTTGGTATTGCCATCGGCGCGCGGGTCGAGCCAGGTCAGCGTGGTCTGCAGCTGCCAGCCGGCCAGCTCGGTCGACACGATGCCCTCGGCGCCGCGGATGCGCGCCTTGTCCACGTTGTTCGGCTGGCCGAACGGATGGGCGTCGTCGACGAGGTCGGCGTCGTAGGCGATCAGGTCATCCACGCGGGTTTCGAACGCACTGAGCGACCAGTGGCCCCAGCCGTGCTCGCCGCGCAGGCCCAGTTCGGCGCTGCGCGAGGTTTCCGGCCCGAGGTTCGGGTTGCCGTAGCCCGGGTAGTAAAGCTCGTTGAAGGTCGGCGCCTTGAACGCGGTGCCATAGCTGGCGGTCAGGCGCAGGGCGTCGGTGAAGTTCCAGCCCCACAGCAGGCTGCCGGTGTTCTTGCCGCCGAACTGGCTGTTGTCGTCGCGGCGCACGCTGGCCTGCAGCGACTGGGCGCCGAAGGCCTGCTGCCACTGCGCGAAACCGCCGCGGTTGATGCGGTGGTCGGCATCGTAGGTTTCGCTGCTCTCGATCTCGTCGCGCTGCCAGTCGAAGCCGACGGTCAGCAGGCCGGGGCCGGCGTCGATGTCGGCCTGCAGCGAGCCGACCTGGCGGCGGGTATCGAAGGTGGAGGAGTACACGCCGTCGAGGTAGGTGTCGCTGAGTTCGCTGCTGGTGCCGGCGCTGGCGGTGAGCTTGACGGCCTCGGTGGGGGCATAGCGCACGCGGCCGCCGACGACCTGCTCCACGCCCTTGGACAGGTTGTCGACGCTGCCATCGTATTCGTTGCGGCTTTCGGCGCGCATCGCGTTGACCTCGGCATCCCACTGGCGGTTGAAGCGCCAGCCGCCCTGCACGCCGAGCGAATCGTTGCGGTAACCGTCGCGGTCCGGGTCGTAGTAGCTGGAGGCGGTGTTGGTGTAGGCGTTGATGCCGTCGGTTTCGTCATGCACGGCCTGCACCGCATACCAGCCGCCGTATTCGCCGAGGTCGCCCTGGCTGCGGCCGGAGAGGCCGGCGCTGTAGCGGCGCGCGTTGTCGCTGCCGACGCTCAGCGCGACATTCGGCTCGAACGGGCCGCGGGCGCGGCGGGTGAAGATCTGGATGACGCCGCCGATGGCTTCCGAGCCGTAGAGGCTGGAGAACGGGCCGCGGACGATCTCGATGCGGTCGATCTGTTCGACCGGGATGTCCTGCAGCGCGGCGCCGCCGGAGGTAGCCGAGCCGACGCGCACGCCGTCGATCAGCACGACGACATGGTCCGATTCGGTGCCGCGCAGGAACAGCGAGGTAGCCTTGCCGGCGCCGCCGTTGTTGGCCAGCGAGATGCCGGCTTCGCCGCGCAGCAGGTCCGGCAGCGATTGCGGCTGGCGGCGCTCGATGTCGGCGCGGTCGATGACGGTGACCGGGGCCAGGGCCTGGTCCTGGGTCTGGGCGGTACGCGAGGCGGTGACGACGACCTGGTCCAGGTCGCGGGGGGCTTCGTCGGCGAGGGCCGAGGCGGCGGGGAACAACGAACAGGCCAACGACGCCGCCAGAACATGGCGACGGGACAACGACACATGGCGATGCACTGAAACACTCCTAGACCGCGCCTGCCCGCGCGGAAACGATGGAAAACGACAGGCGGAAGGAGGGTATGGTGGTGACGGGGAAGGCCCGGCCCCATGACATCGCCCACCGCATGTCACGCCGCTCCGGGCCGGTATCCGGGCTCGCGAGCGCGGGCGGAAGGTTCCGCCTGCCAGTCCGCGCCTTCCCATGCATGCAGCTGCACAGTGGCTGTGTTGCGGACCTTCTCTCGCCTACCGTTGCGGGGGCAGCTCCGGGATTGACACCTCGTGGTGTCGCACCGGATTCCCGTTTAAACCTGCCGCGCTTTGGCGCGGTGGGTCACCTGGGGCGGGCGAATGATAGCGGGATTTTTTGGCCTGCGGCCGGCTTGGTGGGGTTTGTGCTTGTGTTTTTTTGCTTGGCCTTCGATGTGGGTCGGCTGCCTGTGGTCTGCGCGCGGCCTGCGGGGCGGGGGCTATTTCGGGACACGCCGTGAACCCATCCATGGGGGCTCGTCGGCGACATCCATGTCGCCAACGGTCCCGAAAGGGCGCCCTCCCCGCAGACCCTCCAAATCCCCTCGACCGGACGACACAAGCCAAAGCCGGTGCCCAAGGCGCGCCAACGCACGAGCGGCTTCAGCCGCAACCGGAAGAGCAAAGGCAAGGTTGAAGTTGGAAGGATGGAAGACG
>NZ_LLXU01000095.1 GCF_001431645.1 Stenotrophomonas panacihumi
TAGCCTGTTCGCTCTTCTTTTGTCCGGCTGCGGCGGTGGCGACAAGCCGGCCCCGCCGGCGCCGCCCGCGCTGGTGGTGCAGCCCGCGCGCGCCGAAGGCCGCGGCATGGCGACCTATCCCGGCGAAGTGCGCGCCAAGCAGGAGAGCGAGCTGGCGTTCCGCGTGGGCGGGCACATCGTCAAGCGGCGGGTGGATGCCGGCGAGCGCGTGCAGCGCGGGCAGGTGCTGGCCGAACTCGATCCGGCCGACCTCGCCCTGCAGGCGCGCTCGGCGCAGGCGCAGTACGAATCGGCGCAGGCGGACCTGGCCCGCGCGCGCGACGACTTCCAGCGCTACGCCAAGCTGGTCGACCAGCAGCTGGTGAGCCGTTCTACTTATGACGCGCAGAACGCCGCCTACAAGGCCGCGCAGAACCAGGCCGAGGCCGCGCGCGCCAGCCTGGACGTCGCCCGCAACCAGGCGGCCTACACGCACCTGGTGGCGCCGGCCGATGGCGTGATCGCCAGCCGCCAGGCCGAAGCGGGGCAGGTGGTCGCCGCCGGGCAGACGGTGTTCACCCTCGCCGCCGATGGCGCGCGCGAGATCGCCATCAACCTGCCCGAATCGGACGGACGCCGCTTCAGCGTCGGCCAGCCGGCGGAGATCGAATTGTGGAACCGCCCGGGCGAACGCCTGGCCGGCACGATCCGCGAGATCGCCCCGGCGGCCGATTCGCAGACCCGCACCTATGCCACCCGCGTGGCGCTGGCGCCCGAAGCGCTGGCGTCGGTGGAGCTGGGCCAGAGCGCGCGCGTCTACCTCGCCGGCGCCGACAACGGCGGGCTGACCCTGCCGCTCACCGCGATCCAGCGCGGCGCGCAGGACGCCACCTCGGTGTGGGTGGTGAACCTCGCCGACGGCAAGGTGCACGCGCAGGCGGTGAAGATCGGCGGCTATGGCAGCGACCAGGTGCCGGTGCTGTCGGGCATCGCGGCCAACGACTGGGTTGTCGCCGCCGGCGGCCACCTGCTGCGCGACGGCGAGCAGGTCACCCCGGTCGACCGCAGCAACCGCCCGCTGCGCACTCCCGCCGCCGCGCCCGCCGCGCAGCGCTGACGCCCCCGACCCCTGCGGATACCCCACATGCGTCGTTTCAATCTCTCCGAATGGGCGCTCACCAATCGCGCGCTCGTGCTGTACGCGATGATCGCCATGGCGCTCATCGGTGCGTGGTCCTACCGCCACCTGGGCCAGTCCGAAGACCCGCCGTTCACCTTCAAGGCGATGGTGGTGCGCACCCTGTGGCCCGGCGCCACCGCCGAGCAGGTCTCGCGCGAGGTCACCGAGCGCATCGAGAAGGCGCTGATGAACACCGGCGAGTACGAGTTCATCCGCTCGTACTCGCGCCCGGGCGAGTCGCAGATCATCTTCATGGCGCGCGACTCGATGAAGTCCAGCGACATCCCCGAGCTCTGGTACCAGGTGCGCAAGCGGGTGGGCGACATCAAGGCCAACCTGCCGTCGGAAGTGGTCGGCCCGTTCTTCAACGACGAATTCGGCGACACCTTCGGCAACATCTACGCGCTTACCGGCAACGGCTTCGACTACGCGGTGATGAAGGACTACGCCGACCGCATCCAGCTGGAATTGCAGCGCGTGCCGGACGTGGGCAAGGTCGACCTGGTCGGCCTGCAGGATGAAAAGATCTGGGTCGAGATCTCCAACACGAAGTTGGCCACGCTCGGCGTGCCGATGAGCGCCGTGCAGGACGCGCTCAAGCAGCAGAACGCGATGGCCCCCTCCGGTTTCGTCGAGACCGCCGGCGAACGCGTGCAGCTGCGCGTGACCGGCCAGTTGAACTCGGTGGAGGAGATCAACGAGTTCCCCATCCACGCCAACGGCCGCACCGTGCGGCTGGGCGACATCGCCACCGTGCACCGCGGGTTCTCCGACCCGGCGGCACCGAAGATGCGCTTCATGGGCGAAGACGCCATCGGCATTGCCGTGGCGATGAAGGACGGTGGCGACATCCTGCGGCTGGGCAGCACGCTGGACAGCGAGTTCGACCGCCTGCAGAAGACGCTGCCGACCGGCATGCAGCTGCGCAAGGTCTCCGACCAGCCGCATGCGGTGAAGGATTCGGTGGGCGAGTTCGTGCACGTGCTCACCGAGGCGGTGATCATCGTGCTGGCGGTAAGCCTGTTTTCGCTGGGCCTGCGCACCGGTTTGGTGGTGGCGGTGTCGATCCCGCTGGTGCTGGCGATGACCTTTGCGGTAATGCATTACTTCGGCATCGGCCTGCACAAGATTTCGCTGGGCGCGCTGGTGCTGGCGCTGGGCTTGCTGGTGGATGACGCGATCATCGCGGTGGAGATGATGGCCATCAAGATGGAACAGGGCTACGACCGAATGCGCGCGGCCAGTTTCGCCTGGACATCCACCGCCTTCCCGATGCTCACCGGCACGCTGATCACCGCCGCCGGCTTCCTGCCCATCGCCACCGCGGCCTCGAGTACGGGTGAATACACCCGCTCGCTGTTCCAGGTGGTGACCATCGCGCTGCTGGTGTCGTGGGTGGCCGCGGTGCTGTTCATTCCCTACCTGGGCGACAAGATGCTGCCCGACCTGGCCCACCCGCAGCCGCCGAAGCCGGGCAGCCTGGCCGCGCGCTGGCGTGCGCGCCGCGAGGCGTGGGCCGACCGCCACGCGGCCTTTGGCCGCTGGATCAAGCCCGCGCCGCTGCACCAAGAACACCAGCACGACCCTTACCAGCGGCCGTTCTACCGCCGCTTCCGCGGCTTCCTGGAAGCGTGCATGCGCCATCGCTGGTGGGTGATCGCCGCGACCGTGCTGTTGTTCGTCGGCTCGCTGATGCTGTTCCGCTTCGTGCCGCAGCAGTTCTTCCCGGACTCCACGCGCCCCGAGCTGATGGTGGACCTGGAACTGGCCGAGGGCGCCTCGCTGCGTTCGACCGACGCCCAGGCCCATCAGCTGGAGAAGCTGCTGGCCAAGCGCACGGACATCGACAACTACGTTGCCTACATCGGCACCGGCTCGCCGCGCTTCTACTTGCCGCTGGACCAGCAGCTGCCGGCGACGAACTTCTCCCAGTTCGTGGTGTTGGCCAAGGACACCCATGCGCGCGAAACCCTGCGCGACTGGCTGCTGCATGAAGTCGCGCCGCAGTTCCCGCAGCTGCAGTTCCGCGTGACCCGGCTGGAGAACGGCCCGCCGGTGGGCTACCCGGTGCAGTTCCGCGTATCGGGCGAGCACATCGAACGCGTGCAGGCGCTGGCGCGGCAGGTGGCCGAGAAGGTGCGGGCCAACCCGCACGTCACCAACGTCAACCTGGACTGGGACGAGCCGAGCAAGATCGTGCGCGTGGTGATCGACCAGGATCGTGCGCGCGCGTTCGGCATCACCAGCGCGCAAATCTCGCAGTTCCTGTCCAGTTCCCTTTCGGGCCTGAGCGTGAGCACCTATCGCGAGGACAACGAGCTGATCGAGATGTTGCTGCGTGGCCCGGAGAACGAGCGTGCGAGCTTGGAAGGGCTGGCGGGCCTGGGCATTCCGACCGGCGATGGCGGCAGCGTGCCGTTGTCGCAGGTAGCGCGCCTGGAGCCGGCGTTCGAGGACGGCATCATCTGGCACCGCGACCGCCTGCCCACGGTGACCGTGCGCGCGGACATCGCCGACCACATGCTGCCGCCGGCGGTGACGCAGCAGATCCTGCCGACGCTGGACGGCATCCGTTCGCAGTTGCCGGACGGCTACCTGCTGGAAGTGGGCGGCACGGTGGAGGATTCGGCGCGTGGCCAGAACTCGATCAACGCGGGCATGCCGCTGTTCTTGATCGTGGTGGTGACGCTGTTAATGTTGCAGCTGCGCAGTTTCTCGCGCATGGCGATGGTGCTGGTGACCGCGCCGCTGGGCATCATCGGCGCCACGCTGTTCCTGTTGTTGTTCCAGATGCCGTTCGGCTTCGTGGCGATGCTGGGCACGATCGCGCTGGCGGGCATGATCATGCGCAATTCGGTGATCCTGGTGGACCAGATCCAGCAGGACATCGATGCCGGGCATGATCGCTGGCACGCGATCCTGGATGCGACGGTGCGGCGTTTCCGCCCGATCGTGTTGACCGCGCTGGCGGCGGTGCTGGCGATGATTCCGCTGTCGCGCAGTGCGTTCTATGGGTCGATGGCGGTGGCGATCATGGGTGGGTTGATCGTGGGTACGGTGCTGACGCTGGTGTTCTTGCCGGTGCTTTATGCGACCTGGTTCAGGGTCAAGGAGTCTGAAGCTGGGGGGTGATTTTTTTGAGGGCGCGCTGCAGGTTGCGGCTATTGGCGGCGGCTTACGGTGCGGGCACCGGCCTGCCGCATAGCGTCGTCACGGCTCGGGCGAACATCCTGTTCGACTCGCCGCACGCGGGCCATCCATGGCCCGCTGACGCCCCTATACGGCCGGCCGGCGCTAGGCGCGTCAGTGTTCCCACTTCGTTAAAGGCGCGCAGGAGAGGGGGTAGGGAAGAGCAAAGGCAAGAGCAAAAGCCGAAGCGCTCGTCTGAACCTTCCTCCATTCTCCAAATACCACTTTGCCTTTGATCTTCCGGTCGCGGTGGAAGCCGCTTACGGGAGGAGGTGGTGATCGGAGAGGGCTGGCGCTGTTGGTGTCCGGTCGTGGGTATCTGGAGGGACTGTGGGGGTGGGGCCCTTTCGGGACCGTTGGCGCCATGGATGGCGCCGACGAGCCCCCATGGATGGGTTCACGGCGTGTCCCGAAAGGGCCCCACCCCCGCAGGCCGTGCACAACCCAATGCGAGCCGATCAACATCGAAGGCCACGAAAACCCACCACAAACGCAAACCCCAAAAACCCGCGGCCCAGGCCGCCAATCCCTCCCCTCTGGAACCCAGCATCCCACCGCCACCCAGCACCGGGATGACACTCTCCCTACATATTCATGGGTAAGCTGTAGAGCGAACACACAGGCGCGTACAGCGCGCCGCCAGCCGTCGACCCCGCGTCGGCCGCCCGCATGGAGTTTCAAAGGAGAACCCCGCATGCATGATTCCTTCTCCACCCGCGCCTCGCTCGAGGTCAACGGCCAGCAGTACGACTATTTCAGCCTTCCGGCACTGGGCAAGCACTTCGACCTCGCCCACCTCCCCTACTCGATGAAGATCCTGCTGGAGAACCTGCTCCGGCATGAAGACGGCGGCATCACCGTCGGCAAGGAACACATCGAGGCCGTGGCGAAGTGGGACCCGAAGGCCGAGCCGGATACCGAAATCGCCTTCATGCCCGCGCGCGTCGTGCTGCAGGACTTCACCGGCGTGCCCTGCGTCGTCGATTTGGCCGCCATGCGCGACGCCGTCGTCAAGCTCGGCGGCAAGCCCGAACAGATCAACCCGCAGATTCCCTCCGAACTGGTCATCGACCACTCCGTGCAGGTCGACGTCTTCGGCAAGCCCGACGCCCTGGACCTCAACGGCCAGATCGAATTCCAGCGCAACAAGGAACGCTACGGCTTCCTGCGCTGGGGCCAAAAGGCCTTCAACGACTTCAAGGTCGTCCCGCCGAACACCGGCATCGTCCACCAGGTCAACCTGGAGAACCTCGCCCGCGTCGTCATGACCGGCGAGAAGGATGGCAAGCCCGTCGCCTACCCGGATACCGTGTTCGGTACCGACAGCCACACCACCATGATCAATGGCATCGGCGTGCTCGGCTGGGGCGTGGGCGGCATCGAGGCCGAAGCGGCCATGCTCGGCCAGCCTTCCTCGATGCTCATCCCGCAGGTCGTCGGCTTCAAGCTCACCGGCAAGCTGCCGGAAGGCGCCACCGCCACCGACCTGGTGCTCACCGTCACCCAGATGCTGCGCAAGCTCGGCGTGGTCGGCAAGTTCGTCGAATTCTACGGCGACGGCCTGCAGCACCTGCCGCTCGCCGACCGCGCCACCATCGGCAACATGGCCCCGGAATACGGCGCCACCTGCGGCATTTTCCCGATCGACGCCGAATCGCTGAACTACCTGCGCCTGTCCGGCCGCAGCGAGGAGCAGATCGCGCTGGTCGAGGCCTACGCCAAGGCGCAGGGCCTGTGGCATGAAGCGGGCAGCGCGCACGCCAGCTACAGCGCCACGCTGGAACTGGACATGGGCGAGGTGAAGCCTTCGCTGGCCGGCCCCAAGCGCCCGCAGGACCGCGTGCTGCTGCAGGACGTGCAGAAGAACTACCGCGACAACCTCGGCAGCCTCACCACCGGCCGCGACAAACGCAGCAGCGACGTCTCCAACTTCGTCAACGAGGGCGGCGGCGCGGCGGTCGGCAACGAACAGCTCGCCATCGGCTATGCCGACATCGAGATCGAAAACGCCAAGGTGCGGCTGAAGGATGGCGCGGTGGTGATCGCCGCCATCACCTCGTGCACCAACACCTCCAACCCGGCGGTGATGATCGGCGCCGGCCTGCTCGCCCGCAACGCGGCCGCCAAGGGGCTCAACCGCAAGCCGTGGGTGAAGACCTCGCTCGGGCCGGGCTCGCGCGTGGTCACCGATTACCTCGAAAAGGCCGGCGTGCTGACCGAACTGGAGAAGCTCGGCTTCTACGTCGTCGGCTACGGCTGCACCACCTGCATCGGCAACTCCGGCCCGCTGCCCACCGAAGTCAGCGCCGGCATCGCCGCCGGTGACCTGGTGGTGACCTCGGTGCTCTCGGGCAACCGCAACTTCGAGGGCCGCGTGCACCCCGAGGTCAAGATGAACTACCTGGCCTCGCCGCCGCTGGTGGTCGCCTACGCCATCGCCGGCACCACCGACATCGACCTGACCACCGAGCCGCTCGGCACCGGCCGCGATGGCCAGCCGGTGTACCTGCGCGACATCTGGCCGAGCAACCAGGAGATCGGCGACGTCATCTCTGCCACGCTTGGCCCGGAGATGTTCAAGCAGAACTACGCCGACGTGTTCAAGGGCGACACCCGCTGGAACACCATCGCCTCGCCCGATGGCGACCTGTACGAATGGGACGCCAGCTCGACCTACATCAAGAACCCGCCGTACTTCGAAGGCATGACGATGCAGACCGGGCGCATCGAGGACGTGCACGGCGCGCGCGTGCTGGGCCTGTTCGGCGATTCGATCACCACCGACCACATCTCCCCGGCCGGCAACATCAAGAAGGATTCGCCCGCCGGCCGCTTCCTGCAGGCGCGCGGCGTGCAGCCGGCCGACTTCAACAGCTATGGCAGCCGCCGCGGCAATGACGACGTGATGGTACGCGGCACCTTCGCCAACATCCGCATCAAGAACCTGATGTTCGGCGGCGAGGAAGGCGGCAACACGCTGTATTACCCGGCCGGCGGCGGTTCACCGGAGAAGCTGGCGATCTACGACGCGGCGATGAAGTACAAGGCCGACGGCGTGCCGCTGGTGGTGGTGGCCGGCAAGGAATACGGCACCGGGTCTTCGCGCGACTGGGCAGCCAAGGGCACCAACCTGCTTGGGGTGAAGGCGGTGATCGCCGAGAGCTTCGAGCGCATCCACCGCTCCAACCTGGTCGGCATGGGCGTGCTGCCGCTGCAGTTCCTCGGCGGCGAGAACGCGCAGACGCTGGGGCTGGACGGGTCGGAATCGTTCGACGTCACCGGCCTGGAAGACGGCGCCAGCAAGCGCGCCACCGTGACCGCGCGCAAGGCCGATGGCAGCGCCAAGCAGTTCCAGGTCGCGGTCATGCTGCTGACGCCCAAGGAAGTTGAGTACTTCAAGCACGGCGGCCTGCTGCAGTACGTGCTGCGCCAGCTCGCCGCGCGCAAGGCGGCCTGATCGAACCGCGCGCCCTCTCCTCCCAGGCGGGGAGAGGGCGGCGGGCTCAGCCTTCGCCCACCGGCGTCCACTCGGCGCTGACCAGGCGCCAGTCGCCGCCGACTTCCCGCCAGCCGGTCTCCACTTCATAGGCCCGCGCCTCGTCGGGCAGCCAGCGGCCATCGCCGCCGGTGAGCAGCGCATCGAAGCGGACCGTGGCGCTGCCCTGCCCCATCTCCACCCGCAGCCGCCCCAGCGTGACCCCGACTTTCCCGCGCGCCAGCAGCTGCAACTGCATGGTGCGACGCAGCATGTCGCGATCCAGCCCGCCGCTGCCGCGGAAGTCCTCGGCGACGCCTTCCATGACCGCGTCGGGCTGGCGGGCCTCGAGCCCGGCCTGCATCCGCGCCACTTCCGCGCGCAGGCGCTGCTCCGGGGGTTCGTGCCGGCAGGCCGCCAAAAGCACGCAACAGGCCAGCAGCAGCGTCCAAATCCCGCCCGATCGGCTCCGCATCTTCACCTGCTCTTCGCCTTTTCCATTCGGAACGGTATCCTCACATGCGACCCAGGTGCGTTCCACCCCGCGGTCGATCACCCAATACCCTGGAGGGGGGCAGAATGAGTCAGGCGCGTCCTTGGTTGCAAAGTTATCCGCACGGCGTTCCCGCCGAGATCGACGCGGACGAGTTCCACACCATTGCCGACGTGTTCCAGACCTCGGTCAAGAAGTTCGGTGACCGCCCCGCCTATTCCAGCTTCGGCAAGACGCTGACCTACGCGCAGGTCGATGAGCTCTCGCGCCAGTTCGCCGGCTACCTGCTCGGCGAGCTGCAGCTGAAGAAGGGCGACCGCGTCGCCCTGATGATGCCCAACTGCCTGCAGTACCCGATCGCCACGTTCGGCATCCTGCGCGCCGGCCTGACGGTGGTGAACGTCAACCCGCTGTACACCGGGCGCGAGCTGAAGCACCAGCTCGTCGACGCCGGCGCCAGCGTGCTGGTGGCCATCGACAACTTCGGCAACACCGTCGAGCAGGTGATCGGCGAGACGCCGGTGCGCCAGGTCATCACCACCGGCCTGGGCGACATGCTCGGCTTCCCGAAGGGGCCGCTGGTCAACTTCGTGGTCAAGTACATCAAGAAGCTGGTGCCCGATTACCGCGTGCATGGCGCGATCCGCTTCCGCGACACGCTGGCGCTGGGCCGCAAGCACACCGTGCCGGCGCTGGACATCGAGGGCGACGACATCGCCTTCCTGCAGTACACCGGCGGCACCACCGGCGTGGCGAAGGGCGCGATGCTCACGCACCGCAACCTGGTGGCGAACATGCAGCAGGCGCATGCGTGGATCGCGGCGACCGGCAAGCTGCAGGAAGGCCATGAAGTGGTCATCACCGCGCTGCCGCTGTACCACATCTTCGCGTTGACGGCGAACGGCCTGGTCTTCATGAAGCTGGGCGGCTGCAACCACCTCATCAGCAATCCGCGCGACATGCCCGGCTTCGTCAAGGAGCTCAAGGGCGCGCGCTTCACCGCCATCACCGGCGTCAACACGCTGTTCAACGGCCTGCTCAACACGCCGGGCTTCGACCAGATCGACTTCTCCACGCTGAAGATGACCCTGGGCGGCGGCATGGCCGTGCAGCGCTCGGTCGCCGAGCGCTGGAAGAAGGTCACCGGCGTCACCCTGGTGGAGGCCTACGGCCTGACCGAAACCTCGCCGGCGGCCTGCATCAACCCGCTGGACCTGGCCGAGTACAACGGCGCGATCGGCCTGCCGATTCCCTCCACCGACGCATGCGTCAAGGACGATGCCGGCAACAGCCTGCCGCAGGGCGAGATCGGCGAGCTGTGCATCAAGGGCCCGCAGGTGATGAAGGGCTACTGGCAGCGCCCGGAGGAAACCGCCCAGGCAATCGACGCCGACGGCTGGATGCACACCGGCGATATCGCGCGGATGGACGAGAAGGGCTTCTTCTATATCGTCGACCGCAAGAAGGACATGATCCTGGTCTCCGGCTTCAACGTGTATCCGAACGAGATCGAGGACGTCATCGCGATGATGCCGGGCGTGGCCGAAGTGGCCGCGGTCGGCGTGCCGGACGAGAAGTCCGGCGAGGTGGTGAAGGTGGTGATCGTCAAGAAGGACCCGAACCTCACAGCCGAGCAGGTCAAGGAACACGCGCGCGCCAACCTCACCGGTTACAAGCATCCGCGCATCGTGGAGTTCCGCAAGGAATTGCCCAAGACCAACGTCGGCAAGATCCTGCGCCGCGAACTGCGCGACGCCACGCCCGCTGCCTGAGCGTGACGCGGGCCCCGCGCCCGCCGCCCGCCCACCTGAAGCGCCCGTGAGCCCCCGGCTTGCGGGCGTTTCACTTTGGGCGCATAGAATCGGTCGTCGGCGCGCGCTCCCTCCTCGTTTCCCCCTCAATCTTCTCCGTCCGCAAGGCGGCCGACCGGACGGTCTTCACGGAGAATCCACATGTCTGTCGTCCACCCGTTCCCCCAGCACATCTCCACCCGCACCCTGCGCGTTGTCGAAGAGACCGAGCGCGATGTGTACTGGATCAACATGCACGCCAACCTGGTCACCCAGCCGGGCCGCGCCTGCTTCTCCTCGCGCCTGGTGGACGAGATCGTCGACTACCAGCGCCAGCTGGGCCGTCGCCTCACCCTCAAGGGCGCCCTCACCCCGCACGTGGTGCTGGCCTCGGACAGCGACGTCTACAACCTCGGCGGCGACCTTGAACTGTTCTGCCGCCTGATCCGCGAACAGGACCGCGCCACCCTGCTCGATTACGCGCGTCGCTGCGTCACCGGCGTGCATGCCTTCCACGATGGCCTGGGCGTGCACGCGCACAGCATCGCGCTGGTACAGGGCAATGCGCTGGGCGGTGGCTTCGAGGCGGCGCTGAGCTGCCACACGATCGTCGCCGAGGAACACGTGATGATGGGCCTGCCGGAGGTGCTGTTCGACCTGTTCCCCGGCATGGGCGCCTATTCCTTCATGTGCCAGCGCGTGGCGCCGCGCCTGGCCGAGAAGCTGATGCTCGAAGGCAACCTCTACAGCGCCCGCGAGCTGCACGAGATGGGCCTGGTGGACATCGTCGTGCCGACCGGCGAAGGCGTGGCGGCGGTCGAGCAGGTCATCCGCGACAGCAAGCGCATCCCGCATGCGCGCGCGGCGATGCACAAGGTCCGCGAGCTGGCGACCTCGGTGCCGCTGGAGGAAATGATGCGGATCACCGAGATCTGGGTGGACACGGCGATGACGCTCGGCGAGAAGTCCCTGCGCACGATGGACCGGTTGGTCCGCGCCCAGAGCCGTCGCGCCGAGCCGGCGCTGGCCTGACCCGCGCTCAGGGACGGGGCGAACGCTCCTCGGTGCGGACCCGGTTCGCCTGGGCCCGTGCCTCGAGCGCGGCACGCCCCTGCCCGATCTGCTCGCGCAGGCGGGCGGCGCGTTGCCGCCATTCGCCCTGCACCTGCCAGTCGGGCATGCGCATCAGCTCCCCGCCACCGGTCGCCACCGCCACCAGGCCGAGGTTGCTGGCCACGCCCCGCAGGGCGTGGGCATGTTCGCGCAGGCGCTCCCACTGGCCGGCCTCGCCCGCCTCGCCGATGGCGCTCATGCAGTCCTGCGTATCGCTCAGGCACTGGGCGATGAACTGCTGTTCGAAACCGTCGCCCATGCCCAGGGCGGCGAGCTCGTCGAGCACGCCCGGGTCGAGCACGGTGTCGCTGGCGCGCGTGGCGTCATGCACCAGCACGTTGCCGCCGGCCGGGGCCATGCGCCCGTTGGCGGCGATCTCGGCCAGCGTGTCGAGCAGCTTCACCGCCATGACCGGCTTGGCGAGGAACGCGTAGGCGCCCGCCTGCTGGCAGCGACGGATCGAATCGGGCGTGACGTCGGCGCTGAGCACCATCACCGGGGTATACGGCAGGCCGCTGGCCTGCATCACGCGCAGCTGCTTGAGCATGTCCAGGCCACTCATGCCCGGCATGTGCAGGTCGACGATCACCGCATCGAAATCCGCGTCGGACAACAAGTCCAGCACCTGCTCGGCGCCGTTGACGCAGACCACGCGGTGGCCGGCCTTCTCCAGCAGGCGTTGCAGCACCATGCGGTTGGCCTCGTGGTCGTCGGCGACCAGGATGCGCATGCTGCGCACGCGTGCCCGATGGCGCAGGAACGGGTTGGAGAAGGCGATGACGTTGGAGTCACCCGACTCCTCGATGCGCTCCACGCCCTGTTCGCCCTCCGCCTCGTTGGCGGCGACGGTGCCCACGTCGATCGGCACTTCGAACCAGAACAGGCTGCCGCGCGGCACGTGGTCCTGGTGGCCGATCTCGCCGCCCATCGCCTCGACCAGGCCCTTGGCGATGGTCGTGCCCAGGCCGGTGCCCTCGTAGCGGCGCGCCAGGCCGACGTCGGCCTGCTCGAACGCGTCGAACAGGCGGTCGCGCATCGCCGCGGGCACGCCGATGCCGGTGTCGAGGATTTCGAAGCGCAGCCGCGCCCGCCCACGCACCACCCCGGCATCGCCGAGGTTGCGTACGCGCAGCAGGACGAAACCTTCGTCGGTGAACTTCACCGCGTTGCCCGCCAGGTTGAGCAGCACCTGGCGCAGGTGGCCCGGGTCGCTGCTCACCCAGTCGGGCACGTCGGCGGCGATGTCCACGCGGTAGTCCAGCCCCTTGCCGCGCGCCTGCGGCAGCAGGATCAGGCCGATCGCCGAGACCAGCTCGCGCAGCGAGAAGTCCTCGCGGTCGATGCGGACCTTGCCGGCCTCGATGGCGGAGATATCCAGCACTTCCTCCACCAGCGACAGCAGGCTGCGCGCCGAGGCCTGGATGGTGCCCAGGCACTCGCGCTGCTCGCTGTCGAGCTGGGTGGTGGCCAGCACCTCGGTCATGCCCGACAGGCCGTTGAGCGGCGTGCGGAACTCGTGGCTCATGTTGGCCAGGAAGCGGCTCTTGGCCTCGTTGGCATGGCGCGCCTCGCTGACCGCGCGGGTCAGCGCGTGCAGCAGTGAATCGAAGTACAGCGGGATGGCGATCAGGCCCAGCAACAGGCCCCAGGAGAGATAGGCGTTGGCCTGCCAGTAGGGCGAGAACACGATGGCCGCCAGGAAGCACAGCCCGCCCATCGCGGTGGCCGCGCGCAGGTAGTTGCTGCCGTAGCGCATGCCGTTGCCGATGGTCACCCACATGCACACGGCGTAGAGCGGCGCGGCCGGCTCGCCCTGGATCGCCATGATGGCACCCATGCACACGTAATCGGTGAACATGCCGATGCAGCGGCGCACGTGCGAGACGCCCGGCCGGGCGAGGATCGCCGTCATCAGGCAGACCGCGACGGTGAGTTCGAACAGCAGGATCAGCCAGGTCAGCGGCAGGGTGTCGCCGTGGTCATGATGGGCCCAGCGCCAGCCCAGGTAGCCCATGAACAGGGCGGTGATGACGATGCGGATCAGGTTCTGCGCGTGCTCGCTGTCCGGCCGCCGGGCCAGGCGCTGCTTCACCCACGCGACGGCTGGCCAGCTTTTCACAGCCCCGGCCTGGCCGATGCGGTGGAGAAGCGATCGCAGATGTGCTGCAGCGCTTCACGGCCGCGGATCAGCGCGTCCACGCAGCGCGGGTCGAACAGGCGGCCGCGCTGGGCATACAGGTAGGCCAGCGTGGCTTCCATCGTCCAGGCCTCCTTGTACGGGCGCGGCGAGACCAGCGCATCGAACACGTCGGCGACGGCCACGATGCGCGCCTCCAGCGGGATGGCCTCGCCGACCAGGCCATCCGGGTAGCCGCTGCCGTCATAGCGCTCGTGGTGGCGCAGCGCGATCAGCGCGCCCACCTGGATGAAGCGGTTCTGGCTGCCGCTGAGCAGTTCGTAGCCGATGCGCGGGTGGCGGCGCATGATCGCCAGCTCATCCTCGTCGAGCTTGCCTTCCTTCAGCAGCACCGAGTCGGGGATGGCGATCTTGCCCATGTCGTGCAGCGGCGCGGCGGCCTCGATGATGCGCACCTCGTCCTCGGACAGGCCGAGCTGCTCGGCGATCAGGCCGGCGACGTGCGACATGCGCTCCAGGTAGGCGCTGGTGCCGGCGTCGCGGTACTCGATCGCGCGCGCCAGGCGCGACAGCGTCTCGCGCTCGCGCTCCTCGACCTCGTGCATGGTGGCCAGCAGCCGCTGCTCCAGCGACAGCGCCCGCTGCTTCACGTTCTCGCTTTGCTGGCGCAGCTGCAGCAGGTTGCTGCAGCGGGCACGCAGTTCGCGCGGGCGGATCGGCTTGACCAGGAAATCGATCACGCCGGCTTCCAGCGCGGCCTGGCGGATCGGCTCGTCGCCGACCACGGTGATCAGGATGATCGGGATGTCCCGATGGCTGGGCAGCCGGCGCAGGCGGCGGGCGAACTCCAGCCCGTCCATGCCCGGCATGCGGTAGTCGAGCAGCAGCAGGTCCACATGCCCCGCCTCGCACCACGCCAATGCGGCGAGCGGGTCGCCGAAATCGTGGACCTTCAACTCCGGTGCGATGTCCTCGATCACATGCCGCAGCATGGTCCGGGCGGACGTCTGGTCATCCACGATGACAATGTTCAAGCCCGTATCCGTCCGTTCCGTCCAGCCGGCCTGGCTGACGGGCAACGATACGCCTGGACGCTGGTATCCCGCGACATCCTGCATGCGCGATCCTCCTATGGTCAGAGAACGCAAAACCGCCGTGTAACCGGCGCCCCTTGCGACGGGAAGCCGACGGCCCTGGAAGCCCATCGGCCCCTGCCAAGCATAAGCAGGAAATATGCCAGCCGCACCTCCCCGGGTACGGCTCGCGCAGTCAGTTTTCCGGGCGCATGTAGGGGAACAGCAGCACGTCGCGGATCGAGGTGCTGCCGGTGAGCAGCATGACCAGCCGGTCGATGCCGATGCCCAGGCCACCGGTCGGCGCCAAGCCGTACTCCAGCGCACGGATGTAATCGGCGTCGAAATGCATGGCTTCGTCGTCCCCGCCCTCCTTCGCCTCGACCTGCGCCTTGAAGCGTGCGGCCTGGTCCTCGGGGTCGTTGAGCTCGGAGAAGCCGTTGGCCAGCTCCTTGCCGTTGATGAACAGCTCGAAGCGGTCGGTGTAGCCCGGCTCGGTGTCGCTGGCGCGGGCCAGCGGCGAGACCTCGACCGGGTGGTCGGTGATGAAGGTCGGCTGCACCAGGGTGTGCTCGACGGTGACCTCGAAGATTTCCAGCAGCAGCTTGCCCCAGCCGTAGGACGGCTTGAACTTGATCTTCAGGCGCTCGCAGTGCGCGCGCAGGGCGTCACGGTCGGTGCAGTCGGCGGCACTGATTTCCGGGTTGTGGTGGCGCACGGCTTCATCCATGCGCCAGCGGCGGAACTTCGGCCCCAGGTCGATCTGCACGCCATCCCACTCGGCCTGCGTCGTGCCCAGCACGGACTGCGCGGCATCGCGGATGACGTTCTCGGTCAGGTCCATGATCTCGTGGTACGTGGCGTAGGCCTCGTAGAGCTCGAGCATGGTGAATTCGGGGTTGTGCCGGGTCGACACGCCCTCGTTGCGGAAATTGCGGTTGATCTCGTACACGCGCTCCAGCCCGCCCACGACCAGGCGCTTGAGGTACAGCTCCGGCGCCACGCGCAGGTACAGCTGCAGGTCCAGCGCGTTGTGGTGGGTGGTGAACGGCTTGGCCGTGGCGCCGCCGGGGATGTAATGCATCATCGGCGTTTCCACTTCCAGGAAGCGGCGCGCGTCGAGCCAGGAGCGGATCGCGCGGATGATCTTCGAGCGCTTGATGAAGACCTCGCGCGCTTCCGGGGTCACGATCAGGTCGACGTAACGCTGGCGGTAGCGCTGCTCCACGTCCGACAGGCCGTGCCACTTGTCCGGCAGCGGGCGCAGCGACTTGGTCAGCAGGCGCAGCGAGGTCGCCTTCACCGACAGCTCGCCGGTGCGCGTGCGGGTCAGCTGGCCTTCGACGCCGATGATGTCGCCCACGTCCCAGCCCTTGAACGCGTCATAGGCCTCGCCCAGCGTGTTGGCCTGCAGGAACAGCTGGATGCGCTCGGACTCGTCCTGGATCTGGCCGAAGCTGGCCTTGCCCATGACCCGCTTGGCCATCAGGCGGCCGGCCAGGCGCACCACGCGCGGCTCGGCTTCCAGCGCTTCGGCGGTCCAGTGCTCGGCATCGGCGAACTCGGCCTGCAGGTCGCCGGCGTAATGGTCGCGACGGAAATCGTTCGGGTAGGCGATGCCCTTCTCGCGCAGCGCGCCGAGTTTGGCGCGACGCTCGGCGATGAGGCTGTTCTCGTCGACGGGGGTCTGCGGCGCGGGGGTCTGCTCGGTCATGGCGATGGCTTGGGGATCGTGTGGTGAGGGAGGTTAACGGGCCGGTGGCCGAACGGCCACCGGCGGGACGCGGGCGCAGGCGGCGCCCGCGCGGGTCAGGCGTCGATGCGTTTGGAGCCGACTTCCAGGCCGGACTTCAGGCTGGCCTCGACGAATTCGTCCAGGTCGCCGTCGAGCACCTTCTGGGTATCGCTGCGCTCGATGCCGGTACGCAGGTCCTTGATGCGGCTCTGGTCCAGCACGTAGTTGCGGATCTGGCTGCCCCAGCCGATATCGGACTTGGTCGCTTCGACCGCATCCTTCTCGGCGTTGCGCTTCTGGATCTCCAGCTCGTACAGCTTGGCGGCGAGCATCTTCATCGCGCGGTCGCGGTTGGCGTGCTGGCTGCGTTCGGTCTGGCAGGCCACCACGATGCCGCTCGGCACGTGGGTAATGCGCACCGCCGACTCGGTCTTGTTGACGTGCTGGCCACCGGCGCCCGAGGAACGGTACACGTCGGTCTTCAGGTCGGCCGGGTTGATCTGGATGTCGATCTTGTCATCGACTTCCGGCGAGACGAACAGCGAGGTGAAGCTGGTATGGCGGCGGTTGTCCGAGTCGAACGGCGACTTGCGCACCAGGCGGTGCACGCCGGTCTCGGTCTTCAGCCAGCCGTAGGCGAAATCGCCTTCCACGCGGAACGTGGCCGACTTGATGCCCGCCACTTCACCACCGGAGACTTCCAGCAGCTCGGTCTTCCAGCCACGCGATTCGGCCCAGCGCAGGTACATGCGCAGGAGAATTTCCGCCCAGTCCTGGGCTTCGGTACCGCCAGCACCGGCCTGGATATCGACAAAGGCGTTGGCGCTGTCCATCTGGCCGGAGAACATGCGCTGGAATTCCAGCTTCTCCACGTCGCGTGCATAGCGCTCGACGTCGGCGACGACGGCTTCGGCGGTGGACTCATCGCCTTCCATCTCGGCCAGTTCCAGCAGTTCTTCGCCGCCGGTCAAGCCTTCGGTCAGCGTGCTGATGCCGATGACGACCTTTTCCAGCGAGCTGCGCTCACGGCCCAGCGCCTGGGCGCGTTCGGCGTTATTCCAGACATCGGGGCTTTCCAGCTCCCGGTTTACTTCTTCGAGACGTTCGACCTTGCTGTCGTAGTCAAAGGTACCCCCTCAGCGCATCCAGCCGACCCTTCAGGTCGGCGATGCGCTGGCGGACGGGATTGAGTTCGATCATGTCCGTGGTGATTCGATCAAAGGAAAACGGGATTCTAACAAATCCGCGCTTCCCGGGCCGCCCGCCGCCTGGCGGACCGCCGGCCCCGAAGGGGCGTGCGGGGTATTTCATGGGCCCGTAGCCCGGAAATGACGACGCCTACCGGCGGAACGGGAACCGGTAGGCGCCGGGCTGCAGCCTGCTACCCCTGGCGGCGAATGCCGCGCGGGGCCAAGGCCGATGCCGGAATCCATTCTTCGCCTGCGAGACGGCATCCTCCATTGGAAATTTCCGCCGGGACGCGTCGATGGCATCCTGCCGTCAAAGGGCATGCACCGCGGGAAGAACCCGACGCGTGGCCGGCCGCCGCGAAGAAGGCTTCTCCTGGGATAGCGGCGACACATCGGGCGGCAGGATGCAGAAGCCGTCGCGCCGGTTGCGGATCATGGGCGACTGGAAAGGCATGTCCACTGCTTCGCGCAAGGCACGCATCCGCACGCGGACGCGTGCATCGGCCACCGGCGCCTGTTCGTCGAGCAGGCAACTGCCCAGCTCCCGGAACGACACGCGCTTGGGCGAGGCTTCCATCAACGCCTGCAGCACCGGCAGCAGCGCCTCGTCCACGACCACCACGTGCCCCTGCCGGTGGACGCTGTGGTTGTTCACGTCGAACACCAGGTCGCCCACCTGCAGGCGTGCGCGGCACTTGCCTTTGCGTCGACGCAGGATGCCCAGGCGGCCGGTGATCGCGTCCAGCGAATATGGAGGCACGAGATAGTCATCAGGCCCCAACCCATCGCCCAGCACCGGAGGGGCGGCGCCGGGTGCGCCCAGCATCAGGACGGGCAAGGGCCTGCGCATCAGGCGCCGCAGGTTGCGCAACGCATCGAAACCGCGCCGGTCGGCCAGCCTTTCGGCCATCACGATGGTGTCGAAGCGATTGTTGCTGAGCAGGTGCACCGCCAGCGATTCATCGGCGGCGAAGTCCACGCAGTGGCGCAGGCTTTCGAGATGGTTGACGAGGGGGACGGAGACGTCCCGCCGGGATTCGATGACAAGAATACGCATGGCAATGTCCAACACACACAACTAGAGACGGGGCACCAGCACGCCCAACGTCAACAGGAAAAAACTGCAGGCGAGCAGACCCAAGGAGAGCGGCGTCAGCGCGCTCACGCCGCTTCCGCCCGCTCCGAGTTGACGTAGCGGTACACCAGTGCGCCGGCCAGCGCGCCGACGCACGGCGCCAGCCAGAACAGCCACAGCTGGTGCATCGGCATGTACGCGGCGCTCTCGCCGACAAAAGCCGCCACGGCTGTGGAGCGCGCCGGGTTGACCGAGGTATTGGTCAGCGGGATGGAGATCATGTGGATCAGCGCGAGCGCCGCGCCGATCGCCAAGGGGGCCGCGCCGGCCGTGGCACGCGGCCGGGTGACGGCGAGGATCACGCACAGGAACACCGCGGTCAGCACGGCCTCGGCCAGGAATGCGACCTCCATCGGGTAGCCGCCAGGCGAGAAGTTCCCGAAGCCGTTCGTGGCGAAAGTGCCCGCGCCGCCGAACGACAGGAAATCCGGATTGGCGGTGACGATCACCCACATCAGCGCGCCCGCCAGCAGGCCGCCGACCACCTGCGCCACCACGTAGGCCGGCAGATGCCGGCCCGGGAAGCGGCCGGCGATCCACAGCCCGAAGCTCACCGCCGGGTTGAAGTGGCCACCGGAGACCGGGCCGAAGGCGAAGGCTGCCGTGGCCACCGCCACGCCGAACGCCAGCGACACGCCCAGATAGCCCAGCCCCAGCGGATTGGAATCACCGCCCGCCTGCGCGGCGAACACCGCGCTGCCGCAGCCACCCAGCACCAGCCAGAAAGTTCCGAGGGATTCCGCCGCGCACTTCTTGATCAAACTCTGCATATGACACCGTTGATTGGCCGCACTGCCCGGGATGCCGTGGCGCCGGTTGCGCTGTCGGCCCGCAATGGGTGGGGTTATTGAACGAAGCGGCCGCACGGAGCTCCATGCGACGAATCCAAGAAGGTGCGCGCACTGGATCGACGCTGGCGGTGCGGCCAACGCGTTCGGCGGCATGAGGTATCTCGCGGGACTAGCCGCAGCAGCCCGCCGTGCCCATGCGACTATTCGTATTCACCAAGCATTCGCACGACAGCTTTCAGCGGGCATCCCGCATCCTGCGCGGGCTCGGTCCCGCCCTCACGCGGCGTTTACGCACTCCGCCGCAATTAAGCGCTGGCCGCTTCTTTCACTGCGCCGCTCGCCCGGCCCATGTCGAACCAAGGTGCCCCATGGAAACGCAGGCCCTCAATGTTGTCGTCGCGGACGATCACCCCGTGGTATTGGCAGGGGTTCGTGCGATTCTCAAGAACGCCTCCCAGCTGCACGTCGCCGCCGAGGCGCATTCGGTCCGGGAGACCTACGCCCGCCTGGCCGATACCGCTTGCGACGTGCTCGTGACCGATTACTCGATGCCCGACACCGGCGAGGCCGACGGCCTGTCGCTGATCGGCGAGGTGCGCCGGCGTTACCCGCTGCTGCCGATCGTGGTACTGACCATGATGGGCAACCCGGGGATGATCCAGATCCTGCTGGCGCATGGCGTGCTGGCGGTGGTGGACAAGAGCTCCTCGATGGATGAACTGCCGACGGCGATCCTCTCGGCGTCACGCCGGCGGCGCTTCATCAGCGCCACGTTTCGCCACAAGCTGGCGATGCTGCATACGCCCGGCGGCGATGCCTCGCCGCCGCCGCGCCTGTCACCACGCGAAACCGAGGTCGTGCGCATGCTGGCACTGGGCGCCACGCCCACCGAGGTGGCCGACCGGCTCGGCAGCGGCAGCAAGACGGTGAGCAAGCAGAAGAAGGACGCCATGCGCAAACTCGGCGTGACCACCGATGCGGCGTTGTTCGAGTACGTGCGCGCGCAGGGCTGGCTGGGCTGACCGCGCATGTCCTGGCGGGGCCGCTTGGGGCTGCGGGCGATCGGCCTGGCGCTGTGCGCCTGCGCCAGCGGCGCGGCCTGGTGCGCGGCTGACACACGCCCGTCGGCGCCGACGGAGCGCGAGCGCGCCGAACAGGCTTGGCTGCAACGACACCCGACGCTGGTGGTCGCGACCGTCGCGCGCGGATGGGCGCCTTACGAATTCCTGGTCGACGGCCAGCCGCAAGGGTTGTCGCCGGATTACCTGCGCGCGATCGCCAGGCGGCTCGGTGTCGCGCTGGAAACGCGGGTCTACGACGATTGGCCCGAGTTGATCGATGCCGCCTGCCGCGGCGAGGTCGATGTGGTGATGAGCATGGCGATCACCGCGTCGCGCACGCGCTGCCTGTCCTTTACGCGTCCCTATCAAAGCGTGCGCTCGGCGCTGGTCGGCCGGCGCGATGCGGCCCCTCGCCTGCTCACCGCGCCCCCCAACCTGCGCATCGCGGTGGAGACCGGCCACTCGCTGGACGAATCACTGCCCGACATCTACCCGGACGCCCGCATCGTGCGCGTGACCGACCTGCAGGGCGCGCTGGACGCGCTCGATGCCGGACGCGCGGACGCCTACCTGGGCAATCCGTTTGTCGTGGCGCTGGCGCTGCAGCGCACGCCGCACCCTTCGCTGGGCATCCTCGGGCCGGCGCAGCTGCCGCCGATCACGCTGCATTTCGGCACGCCGAACGACCGCGCCCCGTTGGCCAGCGCCATCGACCGCGCCCTCGCCGCCCTCCCCCAGGCCGAACGCGCCGCCATCGACCAGCGCTGGCTGGACGCGCAGCTCGACTGGGCGGGTGAGCCGCCGCTGCTCGCAGTGCAGGAACAACAATGGCTGCGCAAGCTGCCGGTACTGCGCGTGGCCTACGACCCTGCCTGGACACCGCTGACAGTGCGCGGCGCCGATGGCGCGATGTCCGGCATCATCGGCGACTACCTGCGGCGCATGCAGGACCAGCTCGGCCTGCGCCTGCAGGCCGTGCCCGCGCGTGACTGGCGGGAGGCCCGCGCCCTGATCGCCGCCGGCAAGGCCGACATCGCGCCCGCCAGCGACGATGCCGGCTACGGACCGGCATGGCGCCTGACCCGCCCGCTGGTCAGTTTTCCCTGCGTGATCGTCACCCGCCGCGACAGCGACACGATTGCCGGCCTGGACGATCTGGCCGGGGGGCGCATCGCGGTCAGCGATCCGGATGTCGCCCAGCGCTTGTCCCGCGCGCGCCCCGATCTGATCCAGGTGGACGTGGCCAGTGACGGCGAGGGCCTGCGTCAGGTCGCCAGCCGCGCCGTCGACGCCTACGTGGGCAACCTGGCGGCCGTGGACAACCACCTGCGCGACGACGCCTTCCGCGACCTGCACGTCGCCGCGCCGGCCGGCTTCTCGGACCATATCGGCCTGGCGGTACGCGCGCCCTACGCACGCCTGGTGCCGCTGCTGGACCGCGTCACCGCCGACATGGGCGAGGATGCACGCCAGGACATCCGCAAGCGCTGGCTCAAGGTCGATTATGACTACGGCATCGCGCGCCCCGTGGTGTGGTGGAGCAGCGCGCTGGCGCTGGGCATCATCGCGTTGCTGGTGGCCGCTTACTTGCGCCTGCGTGCGGAGATCGCGCGACGGCGCGAAGCCGATGAGCGGCTGCGGGAGATATCGCGCAACCTCCCCGCCGTGGTGTTCAAGCTGCGCCGGTCGCGCGACGGCGAGTACCGCTTCACCTATGTCACCGGTAACCCGCTACCGCTGTTCGGGCTGGAGACGGCGCAGATCCTGGCGGACGCCTCGACCGTGTTCGCGCGTATCCGCGAGGAAGACCAGGCCCTGCTGCATGAGGCTTTCGAAACCTCCGCCCGAACGCTTGCACCCGTGGCGTGCGATTTCCATGCCGCGGGCGCCGAAGGGACCCGCTGGATTTCACTCAACGCGGTGCCGCGGCGAGTGGACGCCGATGCCGTGCATTGGTCGGGCTACTGGGACGACTCCACCGCCCTGCACGCGCAGAACGATGCACTCGAGCACGCCCGCGCCGAGGCCGTGGACGCGGCGGCGGCGAAGGCGCATTTCCTGGCGGTGATGAGCCACGAGATCCGCACGCCCATGGCCGGATTGGCCGGCCTGCTGGAACTGCTCGGACGCACGCCGCTGGCACCGACGCAGCGCCAGCTGCTGTCCACCAGCATCGAATCTGCCGCCTCGCTGCGGCAGATCCTCGATGACGTGCTCGACTTCTCCAAGGCCGACGCGGGCCAGATGCAGCTGGAGACGATCGACCTGGACCTGCGCGCGATTGCCAGCGCGGTCGTCGAGGTGACCTTGCCGCAGGCGCGCGCGAAGGGGCTCGCGCTGCAGCTCTCGATCGACCCCGCGCTGGCCGTCCTGCATGCGGGCGACCCTTATCGGCTCCGCCAGGTCCTGCTCAACCTGCTCGGCAACGCGGTGAAGTTCACCGCGACGGGGCACGTGACCTTGGATCTGTCGGCCGAAGGCGGCACGCCGACCGACGAAGGCGAGCCGCAGCAGGTCCGCATCGAGATCCACGACACCGGCGTGGGCATCGCAGCGGCGCAACAGGCGTTGCTGTTCCGCCCGTTCGTCCAGGCCGATGCCACCATGACGCGCCGCCATGGCGGCACCGGGCTGGGGCTGTCGATCAGCCGGCAGCTGGTGGACCTGATGGGTGGCGAGCTGCAACTGGACAGCGCACCCGGCGCGGGCACGCGGCTGGCGATCTCCCTGCCACTGCCGGTGCGGCGGGCTTCCGGCCATGACCCGGAACTGGCGGGGCTGCGCGTGCGCGTGGACGTCGCCGAGCCGGCGACTCGCGCGGCAGTGGAGCGCCTGCTGCGCGGATGGGGCGTGGCGTCGGTGCACGCCGACGCCGATGCCGACGCATGGCTCGTAGACGCGCCGGCCCCGTTCGCCCATGACGATCGCAGCATCGTCCTGCAACCGCACGCCGATGAGCTTACCGGCAGCCTGCAGGTGGACAACGACCCGGTGCTTCCCACCCACCTGCGCCGCGCATTGCTGGCGATCCTGCAGCCCTCCGCCGGTGATGCACCGCACCTGCCGGCACCACGGCGCCACATCGCGCCTATCCTCGTGGTCGACGACCACCCCACCAACCAGATGTTGATCGGCCTGCAGCTGGACGAGCTCGGCTATCCGCACGTGATCGTCGGCGATGGACAGGCCGCGCTGGACAGCCTGGCCGCCCAGCGCCCTTCCCTCGTCCTGACCGACATCAGCATGCCGGTGATGGATGGCCACGCGCTGGCGCGGCGCATCCGCGAGCAGGAAGACGAAGGCGCGCGCCTGCCAATCATCGCGATGACCGCCAACGTGCTCGATGAAGCCCCGTCTGCCGACCTCGACGCGCACCTCCACAAGCCGGTGGACCTGGCGCAGCTGTCAGCCGTGCTGGCGCACTGGCTGCCCCATGACGACACCCCGACGGACGACGAACGCGCGACCACCCACCCGCTGCGCGAACGGCACGGTGAACACCTGGGCCTGCTGCTCGACACCTTCCTGGACACTACCGCGCAGGATCGCCTCGCCGTGGAAGCCGCCATCGCGCGCGACGATGCATTGGACGCAGGACGACACATCCACCGCATCAGCGGTGCCCTCGGCTACCTCGGCTATACGCCACTGGCCCTGGTCGGCCGCGACCTGAGCCATGCACTGGAACGCGCCACGCTGGCATCGCATGGCAGCGCCTGCGCGCATTTCCTCCAGCAACTCGACGAGGTCTGCGAAGAGGTCGCGCGATTGCGCGCCCAGGCCCATTGAGGCAGCACCCGCGACGCGGTGTCGCGGCGGAGCAGCATCGAAGGCTGTCTTCGATAAATCGAATACCCCCTCCGGAATCGGGTTGTTAGCGTGACGCGCATCGAAGTCCTCTTCCTGCACGACCATGGCCCCAGACATCAGCGTCTCGCCCCACTCCACCGCGCAAAGCGAGGCCACCGCGCTTCGCGGCCCGTCCGCGGCGAGGCGACATTGGCTGTGCCGCGACCTGGTCCTGCATACCATCGACGCCCTGGGCCATTCGCGCCTGTCACCCAGCGTCATCGACCTGGAACGCGAGCTGTCCTTCTGGCGCGGCCACTACCAGCGCACCGCCGCCTGGCATCGCGATGTACTGCCCTTCGCCGAATACGTCCCCGCCTTCACCCTTGGCATCGGCCTGTTCCTGCAGTGCCACGATTGCCTGCTCGAAGCACTGAACGAACGGATGATCTCCCTGCGCTACGCCCGGGTGCGCCGGCGCTCACGCGTCGAATGGCACGAGGCCCGGCAGGCAGTCCATGCAGCGTACCTGCGCTTGCAGGCGCACTGGGAAACAGTCCCGGCACGCCACGCACATGCCGATGCCATGCCGGAACCGACGGGGTTGCACGCCGCGGTGCGCGGCACGTCCGCTTCGCTGCTGCCGCCCCGCGCGAAACGCGCACGGGCGCGACCTGCTTGAGGCCGGCCCGTGACCTCCCTTTGGCCGTCCGCTTGCAACACCCACCCATCGCATCCGCAAGGCACGCGCATGGCGAGGCCATCACCGTGAGACCCCGCGGTGCCAGGACAGCGGTGGCGCTTCGCCACTCTCCCCGCGACAGCATGGGTTCGCTGCGCCCCATCCTGGAAAGCCGCGGCTACCGAACGCGCTATGCCCTCCTCTCGGCCGAACGCATCCGGGGCATCGATCCGCTGGAAGTAGACATCCTGCTCATCATCGGTCATCTGCCCTTGCACGCATCTCCCGACGCCACGCGATTTTCCTGGGAGATCATCGACTTGATCCGCATACGCGCGCACTACGGCCTGCCGTTGCTCGGCATCGATCTCGGCGGGCAGTTGATCGCCCACGCCCTGGGGGGTGAGGTACGCACGCGCGAGCGCCCCGAGATCGCGGTGGCCCCGGTACGGCTGACAGAAGCGGGGCGGCGTTCCTGCCTGGCCCCCTTGGGCGATGCCACGCCGCTGGTACGCTGGCAAGGGCACGACATCGTGCTGCCGCCGGGCTTCGAATGCCTGGCCTCGGCGCCGTGCAGCCCCGTGCAGGCATTCCGGCATGGCAAGGCAATCCTCGGGCTGCAGTTCCATCTGGAGGCGGACCACGACTATCTCCAATCGCACCTCAATGCGCTGCGGACTTCGCTGGCCCTCGCGGGCATCGACGGCGAGGCACTTCGCGCGAAGGCCGTCGAGAGCCTGCAGCTCATGCGCCATGCTTGCCATGCCGTAATGACCCGCTGGCTGGATGCCTTGGACGGCCACGACACCGTGCCGCCGGAGTCGGCCCAGCCCTCAGGCTGAGCCGGCCACGTCCCACTACTTCACCGAGTAGACCAGGTTCAACATGGTCACGGTGTCCGTCTTCTTGAAGCCGGGGTCGACATCGCTGTTGTAGCGCACCTGGTAACCGGCTTTCAGCGCGAGGCGTTCGGTCATCGAGACCTGCAGGCCGAGGTCGTTCTGGACGAAGGTGTTCAAGCGGCCGGACTCCACCAGGAACGTATCCAGCAAGCGGGTGTTGTCGCTGAGCTGCCAGCTGAAGTCCACCAGCCCACGGGCGATACCTTCGTTCTCGACCGCACCCGTGGAGGTGTCATGGCTGCGGCGAAAGCCCGGCCCGATCTCGGTGACCAGGCGCATGCGCGCATCGTCACGCCAGCGATAGCCGTAGCTGGCCGCCGCCACGCCGCGCCACAGGTAGCTGGCGAAGTTGTCGTGGTCATAGCGCAACGAGCCGATGAGATAGCTGCGCTCGCTGAGGTCGAACGCGGAGGAGAACGCCACGCCATAGCGATTGGCGGTGTCTTCCATCGCGGAGGTCGAGCCCGTGCGGGTGCTGGTATCTACCTCGCCGCGGCTGCGCAGCCAGAACGCCGAGGCGTCGTGGTGCCAACGGCCTTCGTCGAGCCCCACCGCCAGCAGCGCGTTGATGTTCTGCGTGCGCGCATTGCCGGTAGCGCTCGTCAGGCCGAGTTCACCGCTACCGGTCCACTGGCTTTCGGACGTCGGCGCGTCCTGCGCGAGCGCGGGAAAGGAAACCAACATCGCCGCGGCGAGCGCGGCGCTGACACACTTGCGATACATCAGACTACCCGTGGGTGTTGAGGAACGGGCAATCTAGTGAGGCGTCAATCCGCTCGATATTGGATGCATCGCACGTCATCCGCGTGCGTGCGACTCAGGTTTCAGCCGGTTCGCTGTGTTCGACGATCAACTGGATCGCCTCCCCGCCCCGGTAGTCGTCGCGGACCAACCGATAGGCCAGGCGGAGACGCGAGGGCGGCGGCTGGCCTTTCCAGCCATCGAAGTGGATCGCGCTGATCGGCGCAGCCACGCCGGCCAGCCGCAAGGTGTAACGCAGGTGGCGCTCCTTGAGCGGACGCCACTGTGACACTTCGAAAATGCCATCGAACAGCGGCTCGGGGAAAGCCTGGCCCCACGGCCCGGCCATCTGCAGGGCGTCGGCATGGCGCCAGTCGAATTCGTGCGGGGCCAGCTCGCCATCGCTGAGCAGCTCGGCCTGCAACGCCGACGGATCCACCTGCCGTTCCACCTGCACCCGCAGCGCCTCGCCGAACACGGGCAGCGCCGTGCGCGGCAGGGTCAGGCCCGCGGCCATCGCATGGCCGCCAAAGCGTTCGATCAAGCCGGGATGCCGCGCATCGATGGCGGCCAGCAGGTCGCGCATGTGCAGGCCGGCAATCGAGCGTGCGGAACCGCGCAGCACCTCGGCGCCCGGCTCGGCCGGGGCAAAGGCGATGACCGGACGATGCAGTCGATCCTTCATCCGCGAGGCCACCAGCCCGATGACGCCGGGGTGCCATTGGTCGTCGAACAGGCAGGCCGCCAGCGGCGCCTCGCCTTCGGCCTGCAGCATGGCGCGCGCCACCGCCGCTTCGGCCTCGTCGGTCATCGCCTGCTGCACGGCGCGGCGCTCGGTGTTGATTTCTTCAAGCACGCCGGCGATCTCTCGCGCCCGCTGCGGCTGCTCGCACAGCAGCAGCTCGATGCCCAGCGCCATGTCTTCCAGCCGGCCGGCGGCGTTGAGGCGCGGCGCCAGCGCGTAGCCAATGTCGCTGGCGGTCAGGCGCGCGGCGTCGCGACCACTGGCCTCGATCAACGCCTGCAGGCCGACGCAACCCTTGCCCTGGCGCAACCGCCGCAGGCCGGCCAGCACGAGGGCGCGATTGTTGACGTCCAGCGGCACCAGGTCGGCCACCGTGCCCACGGCGACCAGGTCGAGCAGCTCGCCCAGGTCAGGCCCGCCATCGCTGAAAGCGCCACGCTGGCGCAGCTCGGCACGCAGGGCGAGCAGGACGTAGAAGATCACGCCAACGCCCGCCAGGGCCTTGCTCGGGAAATCGTCACCGGCCAGGTTCGGATCGACGATGGCATCGGCCGGCGGCAATTGCTCGCCCGGCAGGTGGTGGTCGGTGACCAGCACCGTCCAGCCGCGCGCACGCGCCGCGGCCACGCCGGCATGGCAGGCAATGCCATGGTCGACGGTCACCAGCAGGTCGGGTTTCAGCGCCGCGAGTTCTTCCACCAGCGCGGGCGACAGGCCATAGCCATGCACCATGCGGTTGGGCACCGCGTGCATCACCTCCGTCGCGCCGAGCATGCGCAATCCGCGCACGCCGACCGCGCAAGCGGTCGCGCCGTCGCAGTCGAAATCCCCCACCACCAGGATGCGCTGCCCGGCGGCGATGGCGTCGGCCAGCAAGGTGGTGGCGCGCGCGATGTTGCTCAGCGCCGAAGGGGGCAGCAGGCCGGCGAGCTTCGGCTGCGCGGCGTGCACGTCCCGCGCGCCACGCGCGGCGTACAGGCGGCGCAGCAGCGGCAGCGTGTCACCGGGCCATTCGCCCTCCACGCCGGAAGCGCGGCGGACGATCCGTGCCGCTGCCTTCATCCGGCCAGGCCGGTCCACGGGCGGCGCCAGAAACGCCAGCGCTGCGAGGAGGCCAGCGTCAGCGCCTGCCCGTCCTGGAAATCCAGGGTCAAACGGTCGAGTTCGCCGCGACGCATCGCCTGCAGCAGCGGCAGCACCACGTCGTCACTGAACTGCTGCAACGAACGCAGGTGGCGCAGGTCGACGAGTGCATCGACTTCGCCCTCCGCATCCACCGCCACGCCCGCGGCCTTGGCGAGCGCACGCAGCAGCGCATCGCGGCTGCGCACCTGGCCATACGGCGAGCGCACGGCATCCGGCAGGCGGCCGCCGCCCCAGAACCACAGCGAATTTATCGCCGGCTTGCCGCGCGCGACGCGCTGGCGGTTCCAGGGGTGTTGGTGCAGCAGCACCTGCGATTCGGTCAGCAACGCACGCCAGCGACGCCCCGCGTCGCCTTGCGGCAGGTGCGCGAACAGGTCATCGCCCAGCGCATCGTCGGGTTCGGCGAAATCGGGCAATTCGGCTTGTGGCGAGAGCCGCAGGTACCAGCGCGAAGGATCCGGCGCGTCCAGCACGAAGCCGGCGTCGGCAAACAGCGGCCGCAGGTCGGGCAGCAGCGCGGCGGCATCGGCCGCTTCCAGGCCGAGCGATTCGCCGTGCGCCATCATCCGCGCGCCGTGCATGTCGGGCACGACGTAGGCCGGGTCGGCACGCAACCAGGTGGCGCCGGCGGCATCGCCAGCATCGCGCTGGCGGGTCAACGCCGCCACCGGCCAGGTGGCCGGGTCGATCTGGAAATGACGAAGCAGCTGCGCACGTTCGCCGGGCTCGACGGCGCGGCCGTCGGCCCGGGACAGCGCCCGGGCGACGGGATCGGCCGCCAGCGTGCCCGGCAGGCGGCCGCGGTCCGGCAACAGCAGGGTCGCCGTGGCCATGGATCAGGCGAGGTAGGCGACGCTGACCACTTCGTACTCGCGCTGGCCGGCGGGCGCGTCGATGGTGACGCTGTCGCCTTCCAGCTTGCCGATCAGCGCCCGCGCCAGCGGCGAGGAGATCGCGATCAGGCCCTGCTTGATGTCCGCTTCCAGGTCACCCACGATCTGGTAGCGCTTCTCCTCGTCGGTCTCGACGTCGGCCAGGGTGACGGTGGCGCCGAACACGATCTTGCTGCCCGCGCCGAGCTTGGTCACGTCGATCACTTCGGCATGCGAAAGCTCGCCTTCCAGCTGCTTGATGCGGCCTTCGATGAAGCCCTGTTCCTCGCGCGCGGCGTGGTACTCGGCATTTTCCTTGAGGTCGCCGTGCTCGCGGGCCTCGGCAATCGCGGTGATCACCTTCGGGCGCTTGACCGACTTCAGGTGGTCGAGCTCCTCGCGCAGACGCTGCGCGCCCTTGGCGGTGATGGGGGCTCTCATGCTTCCAGCTCCTTGTGCAGTTCCTGCAACGACCACACCGGGCCGGTTCCGCGGAACTCGAGTGAATTCACCAGCGCGCGGGCGCCGGCAATGGTGGTCGAATAGGTCACGCGCTGCTGCAGCGCTTCCCGGCGGATCGAGAACGAGTCGGCGATCGCCGCGCGGCCCTCGGTCGTGTTGACGATATACACGATTTCGCCGTTCTTGATCGCGTCCACGATGTGCGGACGGCCTTCGACCACCTTGTTGACGATCTCGCATTCCAGGCCGTGTTCCTGCAGCCATGCGCCGGTGCCGCGGGTGGCCACCAGGGTGAAGCCGCGTTCGACCAGCGCCTGCGCCACCGGCAGCACGCGCTTCTTGTCCGGATCACGCACCGACACGAACGCCTTGCCCGGCTGCGGCGCCTTGATGCCGCCGGCTTCCTGCGCGCGCGCCAGCGCCGCGCCGAAGCTGCGGCCCACGCCCATCACCTCGCCGGTGGAGCGCATTTCCGGCCCGAGGATCGGGTCCACGCCCTGGAACTTGGCGAACGGGAAGATCGCTTCCTTCACCGAGTAGTAGTCCGGCACCACTTCCTTGGTGGCGCCCTGCTCGGCCAGCGTCTTGCCGGCCATGCAGCGCGCGGCGATCTTGGCCAGCGGCACGCCGATGGCCTTGGAGACGAACGGCACGGTGCGCGAGGCACGCGGGTTCACTTCCAGCAGGTAGACGGTTTCGGTGCCATCGTCGTTGGTCTGGATGGCGAACTGGGTGTTCATCAGGCCGACGACGTTCAGCGCCTTGGCCAGCTCGACGACCTGGCGACGCAGCTCGTCCTGGGTGGCCGGCGACAGCGAGTACGGCGGCAGCGAGCAGGACGAGTCGCCCGAATGCACGCCGGCTTCCTCGATGTGCTCCATCACGCCGCCGATCAGCACGTTGCCGTCCTTGTCGGCGATGATGTCCACGTCCACTTCGACCGCGTTGTCGAGGAAGCGGTCCAGCAGCACCGGGGAATCATTGGACACCTTGACCGCGTCGCGCACGTAGCGCGCCAGGTCCGATTCGCCGTAGACGATTTCCATCGCGCGGCCGCCGAGCACGTAGCTCGGACGCACCACCAGCGGGTAGCCGATCTCGCGCGAGAGCACCAGCGCTTCGTCGTCGTTGCGCGCGATACGGTTCGGCGGCTGCTTCAGGCCGAGCTTGTCGACCAGCTGCTGGAAGCGCTCGCGGTCCTCGGCCAGGTCGATGGAGTCCGGCGAGGTGCCGATCACCGGCACGCCGTTGGCTTCCAGCGCGCGCGCCAGCTTCAGCGGGGTCTGGCCGCCGTACTGCACGATCACGCCCTTGGGCTGTTCCAGCTCGACGATCTCCAGCACGTCTTCCAGCGTCAGCGGCTCGAAGTACAGGCGGTCGGAGGTGTCGTAGTCGGTGGAGACGGTTTCCGGGTTGCAGTTGACCATGATGGTTTCGAAACCATCTTCGCGCAGCGCCAGCGCGGCGTGCACGCAGCAGTAGTCGAACTCGATGCCCTGGCCGATGCGGTTCGGACCGCCGCCCAGGATCATGATCTTGTCGCGGTTGCTCGGCGCGGCCTCGCACTCGTCCTCGTAGGTCGAGTACAGGTAGGCGGTGCTGGTGGCGAACTCGGCGGCGCACGAGTCCACGCGCTTGTACACCGGGCGCACCTTGTGCGCGCGGCGCAGGGCGCGGATGCCGGCCTCGTTGGTGCCGGTCAGCTGGGCCAGGCGGGCGTCGGAGAAGCCGGCGCGCTTGAGCTTGCGCAGGCGCGCGGCGTCCAGCGCACCCAGGCCCTCGGCGGCGACCTGCTGCTCGGTGGCGATGATCTCCTCGATCTGGTCGAGGAACCACGGATCGATGTAGGAAAGGTTGTAGACCTCTTCCACGCTCATGCCGGCGCGGAAGGCGTCACCGACGTAGAACAGGCGCTCCGGACCCGGCGCCTTGAGCTCGCGGCGCAGGGTGATCAGGTCGTCGGCGTCGGCGAGGTTCAGGCCGGTCGGGTCCAGGCCGATCTTGCCGGTCTCCAGGCCGCGCAGGGCCTTCTGCATCGATTCCTGGAAGGTGCGGCCCATCGCCATCACCTCGCCCACCGACTTCATCTGGGTGGTCAGGCGCGCGTCGGCCTGCGGGAACTTCTCGAAGGCGAAGCGCGGGATCTTGGTGACCACGTAGTCGATCGACGGCTCGAACGAGGCCGGGGTCAGGCCACCGGTGATTTCGTTCTTCAATTCGTCCAGCGTGTAGCCCACCGCCAGCTTGGCGGCGACCTTGGCGATCGGGAAGCCGGTGGCCTTGGAGGCCAGCGCCGAGGAACGCGACACGCGCGGGTTCATCTCGATCACCACCACGCGGCCGGTGTTCGGGTTGATGCCGAACTGCACGTTCGAGCCGCCGGTGTCCACGCCGATCTTGCGCAGCACGGCGATGGAGGCATCGCGCAGGCGCTGGTATTCCTTGTCGGTGAGCGTCTGCGCCGGGGCGACGGTGATCGAGTCACCGGTGTGCACGCCCATCGGGTCGAGGTTCTCGATGGAGCAGACGATGATGCAGTTGTCCGCGGTGTCGCGGACCACTTCCATCTCGAACTCCTTCCAGCCCAGCACCGATTCTTCCACCAGCACTTCGGTGGTCGGCGACAGCTCCAGGCCGCGGTTGACGATCTCGACCAGCTCTTCGCGGTTGTAGGCGATGCCGCCGCCGCTGCCGCCCAGGGTGAAGCTCGGGCGGATGATGGTCGGGTAGCCGACGGTGGTCTGGATCTCCAGCGCTTCTTCCAGCGTGTGGGCCACGGCCGCCTTCGGGCACTCCAGGCCGATCTCGCCCATGGCCACGCGGAACAGCTCGCGGTCTTCGGCCATGCGGATCGCTTCGCGCTTGGCGCCGATCAGCTCGACGTTGTACTTCTCCAGCACGCCGTGGTCGGCCAGGTCCAGCGCGCAGTTCAGCGCGGTCTGGCCGCCCATCGTCGGCAGCAGCGCGTCGGGCTTTTCCTTGGCGATGATCTTCTCGACCGTCTGCCAGTTGATCGGCTCGATGTACACGGCGTCGGCCATGTTCGGGTCGGTCATGATCGTGGCCGGGTTGCTGTTGACCAGCACCACGCGGTAGCCCTCGTCACGCAGCGCCTTGCACGCCTGCGCGCCGGAGTAGTCGAACTCGCAGGCCTGGCCGATGACGATCGGGCCGGCGCCGATGATGAGGATGGTCTGGATGTCTGAGCGCTTGGGCATTTTCTTCTCGAGATCTGGGCGGTCGCCGGAGCGTGGTCGCCTGTCAGGATGGATCGGTGGGGAGCAGCGGACTGCGCACGGTGGATCGGGGCCGGCAGGCGCAAGGCGCGTGCCGGCCGCCGCTCACGCCTTGTGCTCCGCGATCAGCGCGATGAAACGGTCGAACAGCGGCGACACGTCGTGCGGGCCCGGCGAAGCTTCCGGGTGGCCCTGGAAGCTGAAGGCCGGCGCGTCGGTCAGCGCGATGCCCTGGTTGGTGCCGTCGAACAGCGAACGGTGGGTCACGCGCACGTTGGCCGGCAGGCTGGCCTCGTCCACGGCGAAGCCATGGTTCTGCGAGGTGATCATCACCCGGCCGCTGTCCAGGTCCTGCACCGGGTGATTGGCGCCGTGGTGGCCGTGGCCCATCTTCAGGGTCTTGGCGCCGCTGGCCAGCGCCAGCAGCTGGTGGCCCAGGCAGATGCCGAAGGTCGGGATCTTGCGGCTGATGAATTCCTTGATCGCGGCGATGGCGTAATCGCACGGTTCCGGGTCGCCCGGGCCGTTGCTGAGGAACACGCCATCCGGGTTCATCGCCAGCACCTCGGCGGCCGGGGTCTGCGCCGGCACCACGGTGACCTCGCAGCCGCGCTCGGCGAGCATGCGCAGGATGTTGAGCTTCACGCCGTAGTCGTAGGCCACGACCTTGTACTTCGGCGCGGCGCTGACGAATTCGTTGCGGTCCAGGTCCAGCTGGCCCTCGGTCCACGGGTAGGCCTTGGACGTGCTGACCACCTTGGCCAGGTCCATGCCCTTCAGGCCGGGGAACTTGCGCGCCGCTTCCAGCGCCTGCTCGACGTTGATCTCGCCGGCCATCAGCGCGCCGTTCTGGGCGCCCTTCTCGCGCAGGATGCGGGTCAGCTTGCGGGTGTCGATGCCGGAGACGGCCACCACGCCGCGCGCCTGCAGCCATTCCGGCAGCGAGGCCTGGCTGCGCCAGTTGCTCGGGCGGCGCGGCACGTCGCGCACGATCAGGCCGGCCGACCAGACCTTGGCGGCCTCGTCGTCCTGGTCGGTGAAACCGGTGTTGCCGATGTGCGGATAGGTCAGCGTGACCAGCTGGCGGGCGTAGGACGGGTCGGTGACGACTTCCTGGTAGCCGGTCATGGCGGTGTTGAACACCACTTCGCCGACCGACAGCCCGGAGGCGCCTACGGATTCACCCTCGAACACGGTGCCGTCTTCGAGGACAAGGATTGCGGGTTGGGTCACGGGAATCTCGCTGTGGCTGCGGGGGACTCCGAGATGCACCGGCCAAAATCCGGTTGCAGCAAAGCGCGGACGCGGTGCTGGGGACCGGTCCGACGCTAGGTTCGGGCAAGCGGGAATTGTAGCGGCAAGCGCCCGGCACTGCCAGTGTGAATACGGAATGCCGCTATTCCATTGCGGCGTTCCGTGCGCTCCGTTCAGCCAAGCAGATCGCGCACGCGATACAGGCCGGGCGTGCGGCCGTGCAGACGCTTGGCCGCATGCAGCGCACCGCGGGCGAAGATGTCGCGGTTGGTGGCGCGGTGCACCAATTCGATCCGCTCGCCCAGGCCAGTGAACTGCACCAGGTGCTCGCCGACGATGTCGCCGGCCCGCAAGCTGGCGTAGCGCGGCTGCGCGCCGCTGCCGGTGGCCGCCTCGCCCAGCGTGAGCGCGGTGCCCGAGGGCGCGTCCTGCTTGTGGATGTGGTGCGATTCGACGATGTCGCAATCCCAGCCCGGCAGCGTGCCGGCGGCGCGCTCGACCAGATCGGCCAGCACCGCCACGCCCAGGCTGAAGTTGGAAGCCCACACCAGCGGGATCTGCGTGGCCGCCTGCGCCAGCGCCTCGCGCTGCTCGGCCGCCAGCCCGGTGGTGCCGGACACCAGCGCCACGTTGCGCTGCACGCACAGCGCCAGCAGCGGCGAGAAGCCCTGCGGCAGGCTGAAATCCACCGCCACGTCGAACACCGGCGCCCCGGCCAGCTCGCTGGCGGCGAAATGCGGCACGCCATCGACCACGCGCTGCGAGGGCGAACGGCCGACGACCGCGGCGACCACGTCCAGCGCGGCATCCTCGGCGGCCAATCGCAGGAGGGCCTGGCCCATGCGCCCGGAGGCACCGTGGATCAGCAGTTTCAGGGGAGCGGTCGACGTATTCATGGGCGCAGGCTAGCGGCTGTGGTCGAAGCTGGGAAGACCCGCGGGAAAGCGCTTCAGTCTGGCGTGGCACCATGCAGGCGCTTGTCCCAGTTCTCCACCTGCCCCTGTGCCAGGCGGCGCTCGAACAGCATGCGCCAGGAAGGCACCAGCGGCAGGCGCAGTACTTCCTCCAGCAAGGAAGGCTCCACGCCGCGCCGGTACAGCAACTCCGCCAGGCGCGTCAGCGGCCAATGGGGATGTGGCCGGTCCTGCAGCGCCAGGACATCGCCCGCCGCCACGCGGCCCGGCTGGAGCACACGGTAGTACCAGCCGGTGCGCCCCGTGTCCTGCACGCGCCGCGCCATGTCGGGCACGCCGAAGCGGTCGGAGAGCTTCCAGCACGGCTGGCGCAGTTGCGACACCTCCACCAGCGCGGTGCCCAGGGTGAAGCGATCGGCCAGGCAGACATCGGCTTCGGTCAGGCCGGTACTGGAGAGGTTCTCGCCGAAGGCGCCGCCGGCGGCGAGCAGCGGATGCTCGCCCAGCGCCTCGCGCCAGGCGGCGTAGTGATCGTGCGGATAGTGGTGGACTGCCTTGTCCGGGCCGCCATGCACGCGGCGGTCGCCTTGCTCGTCGCCACCCAGGCCGAGCTCGCCCACCTCGACCGGCCCGTCCACCAGGCGCTTGTCGATCGCGCTGCGGCTGCCGGGCCGGGTGAAATCCACGACCTTGCCAACCCGCACCTGTTCGATCCGTACTTCCATCGCTGCCTCCGCGCCGTCCGTGGCCGAATTATGCGACCCGCCCGGCCGCCGCGCCGGTTATTCCGGCATCGCGCGTGTTTGCCTTACCGCGGCGCCGGGCCAACGAACGTGGTGCCCTCGCTGTGGGTGATCCACATCCGCCAGCGCTTGCGCACCACGGTGTCGCGGCTGCGGGCGGTCATGCGCATGCCCGGCGCGGCCACGGTCGCGCGCGTCTCGACTTCGGCCGAATGCTTGTCCGGCGCCAGCGTGATGCGGGTGATGGTCTGCTCGTGCTCCACCGGGACGTCGCCGCCGGTGATCTCGCGGAAGCGGCGCAGCTGCGCCATGTTGCGGCCCATCTCGTGGCAGTACTTCTCGCGATCCACCACCTGCCGCCGCTGGCTGTTGTCGGCGCGATAGAGCGTGACCTGTTCGAAATCCGGCGAGAGCATCTCGCACAGCGTCTTGTCGTCCTGCTCGGCGAGCGCGCGATCGGCCCGCTCGTAGAACGCGCGCACCTGCTCTTCGTCCAGCGAATTGCCGCCCCACTGGTAGACGCCGGCGATCACCCCGAAAAACGCCACGATCAACAACAACCGCATGTCCTGCCCCCTGTCCTGCGCCGCGTCCTGCGGCCGACCGATCATAGCCGGGAAAAGCCCTTAAGCTGTCGCGTCCCTTTCGGAATGCCCCCATGCAGCTCAACGAACAGCTCGTCCTCGTCACCGGTGCCGGCCGCGGCCTCGGCCAGGCCATCGCGCGCGCCTTCGCCGCCCAGGGCGCGCAAGTGGTGATCAACTATCGCCGCAGCCGCGACGCCGCCGAAGCACTCGCCGCCGAACTCGGCCCCAATGCGTTGGCGCTCGCCGCCGATGTCACCGACGCGGCCGCCGTGCAGGACCTGTTCGCCCGCGCGCAGGCGCATTTCGGCCGCCCCGTCAGTACGGTGGTCAACAACGCGCTGGCGGACTTCTCCTTCAATGGCGACGCCCGCGCCCGCCCGGACAGCATCGGCTGGAGTGACTTCGCCGCCCAGTTCGAAGGCAGCGTGCGCGGCGCGCTCAATACCGTGCAGGCCGCCCTGCCCGGCATGCGCACCCAGCACTTCGGCCGCGTGGTGAACGTGGGTACCAACCTGTTCCAGAACCCGGTGGTGCCCTACCACGACTACACCGCCGCCAAGGCCGCCCTGCTCTCGCTGACGCGCACGCTGGCCGGCGACCTCGGCCCGGACGGCATCACGGTGAACATGGTCTCCGGCGGCCTGCTGCGCACGACCGATGCCAGCGCCGCGACGCCGGAGGCCGTATTCGATTACATCGCCGGGGCCACCCCGCTGCGCAGCGTCACCACGCCGGTCGAGTTCGCCGATGCGGTGCTGTTCTTCGCCTCACCGTGGTCGCGCGCGGTGACCGGGCAGAACCTGGTGGTGGATGGCGGGTTGGTGCGGGACTGAGCGCACTCAGCGCTTCGGGGGCGTCGGCCCGCAGCTGTCGCAGCCCCCGCAGGCGCCCGCATTGCCGCTGGCCGGCGGCGCCATCCGGCGGCCCAGCCGCTGCGCCAGCGGCGAGGATTGCCGCAGCAACGCCAGCGCCAGCGCCGTGCGCGTACGCCGCCAGCTGTTCGGGAACTGCTTCTTCCACACCACGCCCGCGCTGGCCACGGCGGCCAGCACGATCACGAGGTATTGCAGCCACAGGCCCATGGCTCAGCCCGCCCCCATCGCCTTGGCCAGCTGGTAGGTGATCAGCGAGGCCACATAGGCCAGCGCGAACAGATAGGTGGCCGACCACGCCATCTGCTTCCACGAGTTGGTCTCGCGCTTGATGGTCGCCAGCGTCGACAGGCACATCGGCGCGTAGATGTACCAGACCAGCAGCGACAGCGCGGTCGCCAGCGACCAGCCGTCGTGGATCAGCGGCGACAGCGCCTGCGCGGCGGCATCGTCGTCGGCCGCGGAGAGCGCGTACACCGTCGCCAGCGAGGACACCGCCACTTCGCGCGCGGCCAGGCCGGGGATCAGCGCGATGCAGATCTGCCAGTTGAAACCCAGCGGCGCGAAGATCGCGGTCATCGCGTGGCCGATGCGGCCGGCGAAGCTGTAGTCGATGGCCGGCAGCGTGGCGTCCGCCGGCGCGCCCGGGAAGGACAGCAGCACCCACAGCAGGATGGTCAGCGCCAGGATGATGCCGCCCACGCGCTTGAGGAAGATCATGCCGCGCTCCCACAGCCCCAGCGCCAGGTCGCGCGGGTGCGGGATGCGGTAGGACGGCAGTTCCAGCAGCAGCGGATGCTCGCTCTTGTCGCGGCGCCACTTCTTCATCACCCACGACACCACCAGTGCGCTGGCGATCGCCGCCGCATACAGGCCGAACAGCACCAGGCCCTGCTGGTTGAAGATGCCCCACACCGTCTTCTGCGGGATGAAGGCGCCGATCAGCAGCGCATACACCGGCAGGCGCGCCGAACAGGTCATCAGCGGCGCCACCAGGATCGTCGCCAGGCGGTCGCGCGGATCCTGGATGCTGCGCGTGGACATGATGCCCGGCACCGCGCAGGCGAAGCTGGACAGCAGCGGGATGAACGAGCGCCCCGACAGCCCCGCCGCCGACATCAACCGGTCGAGCAGGAACGCGGCGCGCGGCAGGTAGCCGGATTCCTCCAGCGCCAGGATGAAGGCGAACAGGATCAGGATCTGCGGCAGGAACACGATCACCCCGCCGACGCCGGCGATGATGCCGTCGGTCAGCAGGCTGGTGAGCGGGCCTTCCGGCAGCACCGAGCTGACCCACGCGCCGAGCCCTTTGGTGCCGGCGTCGATCAAGTCCATCACCGGCGTGGCCCAGGCGTAGACCGACTGGAAGATCAGAAACATCAGCACGATGAACGTCGCCAGCCCGAACACCGGGTGCAGCAGCCAGCGGTCGAGCGCGTCGTCGATGCGGCTGGTGCGCTCGGGCATTTGCACGGCGGCGGCGAGGATATGGCGAACCACCGCGTGGTAGTTGCCGTCTTCCGGCGGCGCCACGTTCGGTGCGGCCAGCTGCGGCGCCAGCGCGTCGATCTTCTCCACCAGCGCCTGCGCGCCATGGCGGCGCACCGCGACCGTCTCGACCACCGGCACGCCGAGCTCGCGCTCCAGCGCGGCGCGGTCGATGACGATGCCGCGGCGCTGTGCGGCGTCAACCATGTTCAGCGCGACGATCATCGGCCGGCCCAGCTCGCGCAGCTCCAGCGCGAAACGCAGGTGCAGGCGCAGGTTGGTCGCGTCCATCACGCACACCAGCACGTCCGGCGCGGCTTCGCCCGGATAGAAGCCACGGCACAGGTCGCGGGTGATCGCCTCGTCCAGGCTGGCCGGCTGCAGGCTGTAGGCGCCCGGCAGGTCCAGCACCGCGAACTCGCGGCCGGACGGCGCACGCAGGTGGCCTTCCTTGCGTTCGACGGTCACGCCGGTGTAGTTGGCGACCTTCTGCCGGCTGCCGGTCAACTGGTTGAACAGCGCGGTCTTGCCGCAGTTCGGGTTGCCCACCAGGGCCAGGCGCAGCGGGGTGGCGACGGCGTTCATGCGAGCGCTCCCGGCTCACGCACGATCACCCGCGCCGCTTCGGTGCGACGCAGGGCGAAACGCGTATAGCCGACCTGCACCAGCAGCGGCTCGCGACCCACCGGCCCGACCGCCACCACCTTCACTTCCTCCCCGGCGACGAAGCCCAGCTCGCGCAGGCGACGCGAGATCGCGTCATTGGCGTGGCGATCTTGCACGGACTCGACGAGGGCAGGCTGGTGCAGCGGCATATCGGACAACGTCACGGAACGCCCGGGGGATAGGAATGGTTCTCAACTGTACCACGCGCCGCGCCGCGTCATGGCTGTCCCGACCCTGCTGGTTATCATGGATGCATCGTTCCAGGAGCGGGATGCCATGCACGAGGCGGTACTGTCGATCGAAGACGCGGCGGGGGTGCGCACGCTGCGCCTGCAGCGCCCCGCCCTGCACAACGCCTTCGATGCCCGGCTCATCGCCGAACTGACCACCGCGCTGGAACACGCCGGGCGCAACCCGGTTGTGCGCGTGGTGGTGCTGGCCGGCGCGGGGGCCTCGTTCTCGGCCGGCGCCGACCTGCAGTGGATGCGCGGCATGGCCGCCGCCAGCGAAGCGGAAAACCGCCGCGACGCCGACGCCCTGGCACGCCTGATGCGCACGCTGGACGAACTGCCCCGCCCGACCCTCGCCCGCGTCCACGGCGCGGCCTACGGCGGCGGCGTGGGCCTGGTGGCGTGTTGCGACATCGCCATCGGCAGCGACCAGGCCCGTTTCGGGCTCACCGAAAGCCGCCTCGGCCTGCTGCCGGCGGTGATCTCTCCTTACGTGATCGCCGCCATCGGCCCGCGCCAGGCGCGGCGCTGGTTCGCCAGCGCCGAGACCTTCGACGCCGCCACCGCGCAGGCCATCGGCCTGCTGCACCAGGTGGTGCCGGCCGACGAGCTCGATGCCGCCCTCGCCCGCCAGGTGCGCCTGCTGCTCGCCGCCGGCCCGCACGCCGTCGCCGGGGCGAAGTCGCTGGTGCGCGACGTCGCCGGCTGTCACGACCGCGACCAGTTGGACCACGACAATGCCGCGCTGATCGCCCGCCTGCGGGTGTCGGCGGAAGGCCAGGAAGGCCTGTCGGCCTTCCTCGACAAACGCACCCCGGCCTGGGTGCCTCGGGAGGACGGATGAACGATTTCGTGCGCGTGGTCGAGGTCGGCCCGCGCGATGGCCTGCAAAACGAGAAGACCGCCGTCGCCACGGCGGACAAGATCGCGCTGATCGACCGCCTTTCGGCTACCGGGCTGCGCACCATCGAGGCGACCAGCTTCGTCAGCCCGCGCTGGGTGCCGCAGCTGGCCGACGCCGCCGAGGTCTACGCGGGCATCGACCGCCGCCCCGGCATCGCCTACCCGGTCCTGGTGCCCAACGAACAGGGCTACGACCGCGCGCGCGCCGCCGGGGTCACCGAAGTGGCGGTCTTCACCGCCGCCTCCGAAGCGTTCAACCGCGCCAATACCAATGCCGGCATCGACGAGTCGATCGAGCGCTTCCGCCCGATCCTCGCCCGCGCCGCCGCCGACGGGGTGAAAGTACGAGGCTACGTATCCACCGTGCTCGGCTGCCCCTACCAGGGCGAAGTGGCGGTGTCGGCGGTGGTCGATGTCGCGCGCCGCCTGCACGACCTCGGCTGTTACGAAATCTCCCTGGGCGACACCATCGGCGTCGGCACCCCACTGAAGGCGCGGCGGATGCTCGCCGCGGTCGCCGTCGAGGTGCCGATGGCCGCGCTGGCCGTCCACTTCCACGACACCTACGGCCAGGCCCTGGCGAACATCGCCGCCTGCCTGGAAGAAGGCGTGCGGGTGGTGGACAGCGCGGTGTCCGGCGCCGGCGGCTGCCCCTATGCCCGCGGGGCCAGCGGCAATGTCGCCAGCGAGGATGTGGTGTATATGCTGCAGGGCATGGGCATCGACACCGGCATCGACCTTCCCGCGCTCGCCGCCACCGGCCGCTGGCTGGCGGGCCTGCTTGGCCGCGAAACCGGCAGCAAGGCCGGCCGCGCGCTGGCGGCGACATGAACGCCGGCGCCCGTTCCGGCCCCGCGGACCCCGGCGTGGACATCACGCCGGCGGACACGCTGGCCGAGATCGAGCGCTTCCTCGCCGTCCACCCCGACGATCCCGCCGCCCCGCTGCTCTCCCGCTGCGCCGAAGCGCTGCATTCCTCGCACATGCGCTACGAGGCGCTGTTCGACGCGGTACCCGACCCGGTGAGCATCCTCAGCGAATCGGGCATCGTGCTGGACCTCAACAAGGCCGGCATCACCGCCTACCAGCGTCCGCGCGAAGCCATCGTCGGCCAGCCGATCGAACTGCTCAACCCGGACCTGCCGCGCGACCACCTCGACCCGGTGTGGGAAACGCTCAAGCGCGGCGAGACCTACGTCATCGAAGTCACCAACATGCGCGGCGACGGCAGCCGCTTCCCGGTGGAGGTGCACTCGGCCGGCTTCCAGCTCGACGGCAAGCCGTGCATCGTGGCGGTGGCGCGCGACCTCAGCGGCCGCTGGCAGGCCGAATCGCGCTACCGCCTGCTGATGGAATCCATCGACAAGGGCGTGGTGCTGTTCGACCACGACCGCCGCATCGTCTCGGCCAACCCGGCCGCGCACCGCATCCTCGGCGTGGCCGGCAACGAATCGCTGGGCGACCTGCTGCAGCCGGACGACTGGGTCATCGTCGACCAGCACGGCCGCCACCTGCCGCGCGAGCAGTGGCCGATGAGCCGCGCCTTCGCCGAAGGCCAGATCATCGCCAGCACCACGATGGGCCTGTACCACCGGCCGAAGGGGCGGATGACCTGGATCTCGGTCACCTCGGTGCCGGTGTTCTCCACCGGCCGCGACCAGCCCGACCACGCCTTCGCGCTGTTCTCCGACATCACCGAACTCAAGCGCGACAGCGCGATCTTCGACCGCGCGCAATCGCTGGCGCACATCGGCGGCTGGGAGTGGAACCGCAGCCAGCAACGCCTGTACCTCACCGAGGAGTCGCTGCGCATCCTCGGCCAGCCGGACGCCCCGCAGACCATGACCCAGCTGCTGGCCTGCCTGCGCGGCAACGACCAGGCGCGGCTGGAGGCGGCGCTGATCGACGCGGTCGCGCGCCAGTCCGGCTTCGAGCTGGAGCTGCAGGGCCAGCGCGGCGACGGGCACTCGTTCTGGGTGCGGATGATCGGCGAGGTGGAAAGCGGCGACCTGGCCTCCACGCGCATCGCCGGCACCCTGCAGGACATCACCGAGCGCAAGCAGACCGAGGAGACGCTGCGCATCCAGGCGCGCACCGACCCGCTCACCGGCATCATGAACCGCGACGCGGCGCTGAGCGATCTCGCCGCGCGGCTGTCCAACCCCACGCATGCCAAGGTCGCGGTGCTCTACATCGACCTGGACCGCTTCAAGACCATCAACGACGTGCTCGGCCACAACGCCGGCGACGAACTGCTGATCGAGGCGACTCAGCGCATCTCCCGCGCGGTGGGCACCGAAGGGTTGATCGCGCGCTTCGGCGGCGACGAGTTCCTGGTGGTGTGCGATACCCGCGACCTGGCCGACCAGCCAGAGCGGCTGGCGCAGGCGATCACCGAGGCGTTCATCCCGCCCTTCCGCTTCGGCAAGGACGAGTTCTCCGTCACCGCCAGCATCGGCATCGCGCGCGCCCCGCAGGACGGCACGCGCCCGCAGCAGCTGATCCAGAACGCGGACATGGCGATGTACGACTGCAAGCGCCGCACCCGCAACGGCTGGCAGGCCTTCAGCGCGGACCTGGCGCGCGCGCAGCAGGACCGGCTGCAGATCGAATCGCAGCTGCGCCGCGCCGCCGACCACGAGGAGTTCCGCCTGGTCTACCAGCCGCAGGTGGACCTGCGGCACGGCCGCGTGGTGGCAGCCGAAGCGCTGATCCGCTGGCAGAACCACCAGCTGGGCGAGCTGCGTCCGGACCTGTTCATCAGCCACGCCGAAAGCACCGGCGACATCGTGCGGATCGGCCGCTGGGTGATGCACGAAGCCTGCCGGCAGGTGCGCGAGTGGATGGACCAGGGCCTGGGCGTGGTACGCGTGGCGATCAACGTCTCCTACCGCCAGTTCGTCGGCGAGGACCTGGCCGAGCAGGTGCGCGAGGCGCTGGCCGAATTCGACCTGCCCGGCTCGGCGCTGGAACTGGAGTTCACCGAGCGGGTGCTGATCGAGGACGCGCCCTCCACGCTGCAGACTTTCGCCGACCTGCGCGACATGGGCGTGGTACTGACCATCGACGATTTCGGCGAGGGCTACAGCGCGTTGAACTACCTGCGCCGGCTGCCGATCCACGGGCTCAAGCTGAGCCAGCTGTTCGTGGAAGGCGTGCCGGGCAACCGCTCGGACGTGGCGGTGTGTGAGGCGGTGTGCGGCATCGCGCGCAGCCTGGGGCTGGGGCTGGTGGCCGAGGGCGTGGAATCGGAGGCGCAGCGGCAGTTCCTGCTCAAGCTGGGCGTGCCGGTGGGCCAGGGGTTCCTGTTCGCGCCCGGGCTGCCGCCGGACGAATTCGCGCGCCGGCTGGAAGAACTGCAGCTGCCCCAGCTCACGCCTTGACGCCGCGCAGCACGGGCCCGGCGGGGCTTGGGCTAGAATCGCGCTTCTTTGTTTCCGGACTTTCCTCTCCTCATGCAGCCTGAATCCGTACGCGCGATCGTCACCGGCGGCGTCTCCGGCCTGGGCCTGTCCGTGGCCGCGCGCCTCGTGGCCGAGGGTGGCCGCGTGGCGCTGTTCGATGTCAACGACGACAAGGCCGCCGCCGGCGTGGCGCAGCTGGGCGAAGCCAACGCGCGCTATTTCCGCACCGATGTCACCGACGAGGCGCAGGTCGCCGCGAACGTGGCCGAGGCGGCCGCGTTCCTCGGCGGCCTCAACACGCTGGTCAACTGCGCCGGCATCCTCGGCGCCGGCCGCGTGCTCGGCAAGGAAGCGCCGATGCCGCTGGCGACCTTCCGCAATACCGTGCTGGTCAACCTGGTGGGCAGCTTCAACGTGGCCAAGGCCGCGGCGGACGTGATGCAGCACAACGCGGCCGGCGACGACGGCGAGCGCGGGGTGATCGTCAACACGGCGTCGGTGGCGGCCTATGAAGGCCAGGTCGGCCAGGCCGCCTACTCCGCCTCCAAGGGCGGCGTGGTCGGGATGACGCTGCCGATGGCGCGCGAGTTGTCGCGGTTCGGCATCCGGGTGATGACGATCGCGCCGGGCATCTTCTGGACGCCGATGGTAGATGGCATGCCCGAGGCGGTGCAGCAGTCGCTGTCGGCCTCGATTCCGTTCCCGTCGCGGCTGGGCCAGCCGGACGAGTTCGCCGACACCGTGGCCTTCATCCTGCGCAACCGCTACCTCAACGGCGAGACGATCCGCCTGGATGGGGCGGTACGGCTGGCGGCAAAGTAACCCCTAGTTTCCACTCCAAGAATTTTTTGACATGAAAGCCAACGACATCAAGAAGGGCAACGTCGTCGAGTACAACAACGGCGTGTACCAGATCCGCGACATCGAGCGCAGTTCGCCGCAGGGTCGCGGCGGCAACGTGCGCTTCCGTTTCATCATGTACAGCGTGCCGGGCGGCGCGAAGCTGGATGCCAGTTTCGATGCGGACGACAACCTGGTCGAGGTGGAGCTGCTGCGCCGCCAGGCGACGTTCTCCTACAAGGATGGCGAGGCGTTCGTGTTCCTCGACGACGAGGATTACACGCCGTACACGCTGGACGCGGACGTGGTGGGCGACGATGCCGGCTACATCACCGACGGGCTGACCGGGTTGTACGTGCAGGTGATCGACGACCAGCCGGTGGCGGTGCAGATGCCGCAGCACGTGACGCTGGAAGTGGTCGATACGCCGCCGGAACTCAAGGGCGGCACGGCGACCAAGCGGCCCAAGCCGGCCAAGCTCAATACCGGCCTCGAAATCATGGTGCCGGAGTACATCACCAACGGGGAACGCATCCTGGTCAACACCACCACCGGCGAGTTCGGTGGGCGGGCGGATTGATCTGGCCTGTTTTCCGTTTTGTTGTGAAGGGCGGCCTTTTGGGTCGCCCTTTTTGTTTGCGCCTTTGGTTGGCCTTCGAGGTGGATCGGCTCGCCTTGATCGCGCGCGCTGACCCAATGGATCCTCTCGACCGGATGCCGCGTTGCTCACTCGTCCGCCAAACGCCGCAAACGCACCTGTATTTGCGCCAGGTTGGCGTCGATAACCTGCCAGGCTTCGCGTTGGGCCGGTGGCAGCGCTTCGCGCGCTTGCTGCCGTAATGCCGGCCAGCCTTCCGTCAGGCGCGCGTTGCGTTCGGCTAGCCGCGGGGCGAGTGCCTCGCGCTCGTCGGCCTGCGGCAATCCATAGCCGGGCACGCCCGCCAGCAATGACGCCGGCTGCGCCAGTGCGCCGGCGTCGGCCAGGAGGTCACGGACCTGCTCGCGCGCGTGGGCGGCTTCATCGTCATGCTCGCCGAGCCTGCGCTTGAGCCAGTCGCGTGCCTGCAGTTCCTGCCGTCGCTGGGCGGCTTGTTCCAGCAGCAGCAGCGCGGCTGTCGCGCGCAGGTCGGCGCGGTCTATCCATGGCGTGCGAGTTTCCGGGGGCAGGTCCAGCCATTCGCGCGCGGACTTTGCCGGCAACGCCATGCCGCTGCGGGCGACCTGGAACATGGCCTCGTAGCGCGCCTGCGCGGAGGCAAAGTAGTAGCCCTGGCGCTCGGCCGTGGCGCGGTCGGCCTGCATCGTGGCGTCGGCCAGTCCCGCGTGTTCCAGCGCGGCCAGCAGGCCCTTGGGGGTGATGCCACGCCATCGCACTGCATCGCCGATCCGCGGGTCCGCGTCGCGCAGCAGCTTCCAGGTTTCGACCGCGCAGTTGTTGCTGATGAAGGCGTAACGCCCGTCGTAACTCCAGTGCTGCTGCGCGGCCTGCGCGAGGATGGCCTCGATGCCGGCGCGGTCCAGCGATAGCGGTATCGAGGCCAGGCCGCGCAGTTCGACCTGCGTGTAGTCGTCGATCACCTGCTCCAGCGGCAGCACGAACAGGCGCGAGGGGTAGCCGCCGGTCAGCCCGCGCCAGCTGGAGAGTTGCACGTCGTCGACGAAGGCGCGGAACGAAAGCACGCGGTGCCAGGCGAGGTCGAGGCGGCAATCCGGGCCCGGCGCGCGGCCGGGGGCGCAGATCACCAGCCGCAGCATGGCGTGGCCCCAGCGGCTCATCGGGGCGTCGTTGCCTTCGGCGAACAGGTAGTCGATGGCGTAGACGCGGGAAGGATCCAGCGACAGCCAGCCGAGCTGTCCGTCGCCGCCCTCCCCCTGCAACAACGGCAACGTCGCATCGCATGCCGTGCGCGGGGTCGGCGCCGCGCCGAGGCGCGCCTGGAACCACTTCGCCAGCGCGGGGCGACGGCAGGCGTAGTCGGCGTCGAGGACGTAGTGCTCGAGGTTCACCGCCACGAATTCGCGTGGGTCGGTCAGTTCGTAGGGGTCCGGGCTGCGGTCGCGCATGGCGTTGGCGCCACGCCCGGGCCATGCGCGGCGACGCGGCCAGCCGGCGAGATCGCGTAACCGGGCATCGCGCGACAGGCCGCCTTGCGGACCGCGATCGAGGACGTGCGCCAGCTCATGGATCAGCGTCGACAACGCCAGCCGCGCGGCCGGGTCGTGGTCCGGGTCGACCGGCGCGCTCGCCCACGCCGCCAGCAAGCGGCGGTCGATGCGGATCTGCGTACCGAACGTGCGTCCGCCCACGTGCGCCGGCAGGTCGTCGCGCGGCAGGAGGATCAGGTCGGCCGGCAGCGCCTGTGCCCATGCGTCAGGCAGCCGCGTGCGCGCGGCATCGAGCAGCCGCGCCGCGGCGAGATCGTCTTCGGATGCGCCGGCCGCGAAGGCCGGCATCGCCAGCGCCAGCCAGGCCATGCCCAGCCAGCGCCATGGACGGCGTGCGCGCGGCGCCCGGCCGCGCGGGATCACAGGGCGAGCAGGCGCCGTGCCAGGGCCAGGTCGTCGGCCTGCACGGCGCCGGTGTCGCGCGCGCGCAGCTGGCGCAGCGCCGCTTCCAGGCGCGCGCTGCGCAGCTGGCCGTCGCTGGCGACGAAAGCCGCCGCGTCGTCGCGCGCGGCCAGCAACACCTTGTCATCGCCGGACGTGCTGCCCGAGGACGCCGAGGAACCGGCCGAGGACGCACCGGCGGAAGTACCGGCAAAACTGCTGGCCAGCGCGGTCGCCGGCAGGATGAACAGGGCGCAGAGCAGAAGCGGACGGATCATGGTGCGTAGCGAGGCGTGGGGATCGAAGGGCGCAAGCGTAACCGCACGACGCAAGGGCGTCGATGCGCTCAGGCGTCGAACAGCTTGCCGGGATTCAGCAGGCCCTTCGGGTCGAACACCTGCTTCACCCCGCGCATCAGGGCAATTTCCGCCGCGCTGCGCGTGCCTTCCAGGTACGGCTTCTTGACCAGGCCAATGCCGTGCTCGGCCGAGATGCTGCCCTCGAATTCGGACAGCACCTGCGCCAGCAGCTTGGTGACGTGCTCGCAGGCGGTGATGAACTCGGCATCACCGTAGCCGTCAGGCTTGAGCACGTTGATGTGCAGGTTGCCGTCGCCGATGTGGCCGAACCACACCACTTCGAAATCCGGGTAGGCCTCGCCCAGCAGCGCCTGCGTGCGCTCCAGGAACGCCGGCATCGCCGAGATGCGCACGGAGATGTCGTTCTTGTAGGGCTTGTAGCGGGCCACGGCCTCGGTGATGCCCTCGCGCAGGCGCCACAGCTGCTGGGCCTGGGCCTCGCTCTGGCTGATCACGCCATCCAGCACCCAGCCCTGCGTCATGCAGTCCTCGAAGGCCGCCAGCGCGGCGGCCTCCTGGGCATCGTCGCCGGCGGCGTATTCGGTGACGACGTAGAACGGGTAGACCTGGTCGAACGGCGCCTGCGCGCCGTGCGCCAGCACGTGGCCAAGCGCGCGGTCGGTGAAGAATTCGAACGCCTCCAGCCGCAGGCGCGCGCGGAAGGCGGAGAACACCTGCATCAGCACTTCGAACGAAGGCAGCGCCAGCAGCATGACGTTGGCCGGCGGCGGCGGTTCGGTGAGCCGCAGCGTGGCTTCCACCACGATGCCCAGGGTGCCCTCCGAGCCGACCAGCAGCTGGCGGAAGTCGTAGCCGCTGGAGTTCTTGACCAGGGCGCGGTTGAGATCCAGCACCTCGCCGGCGCCGGTCACCACCTTCAGCCCGGCGATCCACTCGCGCGTGTTGCCGTAGCGGATCACCCGGATGCCGCCGGCATTGGTGGCGATGTTGCCGCCGATCGAGCACGAGCCGCGCGCGGCGAAATCCACCGGGTAGATCAGCCCCTGCTCCAGCGCGGCGTTGTGCACGGCTTCCAGCACCATGCCGGCCTGCACGGTGAGCGTGCGGTCCACGGCGTTGAAGTCGAGCACCTGGTTCATGCGCTCCAGGCTCAGCACCAGTTCGCCGTTCGCCGCGACCGCGCCGCCGGACAGGCCGGTGCGCCCGCCGGAGGGCACGACCGCCACGCCTTCGGCATTGGCCCACTGCACGACGGCCTGCACCTCGGCCACCGAGGCCGGCAGCGCGATGGCCAGCGGCGCGGGCGTCCAGCGCCGGGTCCAGTCGCGGCCGTAGTGTTCCAGGTCGGCGGGGTCGGTCTTCAGGCGCAGGCCGTGGACGGCGCGTTCCAGCGAGGCGATGCGGGGGTCGGTCATCGTCGATGCGGCAAGGAAAGAAAGCGTGACAGCCTGCCAGCGCGGCGCGATGGCGTCCAGCCGCATGCACGCGCGTGCTTCGATACAGCTGAAACCATTGCGCGACAAGGGCTTGCACGATGTGGCGGCGCACCAAAAAGGGCCGCGCTCTGGCATAGTGACCGCCCGCACCAAGCCAGCCTCCGTTGCCATGTCGCCGAAGAAGACGTCGTTCCCCAAGCAGGACATCCGCGTGTTGTTGCTCGAAGGCGTCAGCCAGACCGCGGTGGACACGTTCCGCGCGGCGGGCTATTCGCAGATCGAGGTGCACGCCAAGTCGCTGCCGGAGGACGAGCTGAAGGCCCGCATCGCCGAGGCGCACATCGTCGGCATCCGTTCGCGCACCCACCTCACCGCCGAGGTGCTGGCCGAGGCCAAGCGGCTGATCGCCATCGGCTGCTTCTGCATCGGCACCAACCAGGTCGACCTGGACGCGGCCGAACTGGCCGGCATCCCGGTGTTCAACGCGCCCTACTCCAACACCCGCAGCGTGGCCGAGCTGGTGATCGCCGAGGCGATCCTGCTGCTGCGCGGCATCCCGCAGAAGAACGCCGAATGCCACCGCGGCGGCTGGTCCAAGAGCGCGTCCGGCAGCCACGAGACCCGTGGCAAGACGCTGGGCATCATCGGCTACGGCCACATCGGTACCCAGGTCGGCGTGCTGGCCGAGGCGCTGGGCATGCAGGTGCTCTTCCACGACATCGAAACCAAGCTCTCGCTGGGCAACGCGCGCCCGGCCACCGACCTGGACGACCTGCTCGCCCATTCGGACGTGGTCACGCTGCACGTGCCGGAGCTGGCCTCCACGAAGAACATGTTCGGCGCCGCGCAGATCGCGAAGATGAAGCGTGGCGCGCACCTCATCAATGCCTCGCGCGGCACCGTCGTCGATATCGAAGCGCTGGACGCGGCCCTGCGCGAAGGCCACCTGGGTGGCGCGGCGGTGGACGTGTTCCCGGTGGAGCCCAAGGGCAACGGCGATGCCTTCGTCTCGCCGCTGACCGCGCACGACAACGTGATCCTGACCCCGCACGTCGGCGGCAGCACGCTGGAGGCGCAGGACAACATCGGCATCGAGGTGGCGGCCAAGCTGGTGCGCTACAGCGACAACGGCAGCACGCTGTCGGCGGTGAACTTCCCGGAAGTCACCCTGCCCGAGCACGCCGACAGCCTGCGGCTGCTGCACATCCACCGCAACGTGCCGGGCGTGCTGTCGCAGATCAACGAACTGTTCTCGCGCCACCACGTCAACATCGACGGCCAGTTCCTGCGCACCGATGCGAAGGTGGGCTACGTGGTGATCGACATCACCGCCGACGAAGCGCAGGCGGCGGTCATCAAGGACGAGCTGGCGGCCATCCCGGGCACGCTGCGCACCCGCATCCTGTATTGACCGTGCGGCTGGCGCGTTAGGATGTCTAAGGCTTCGGATCAAAGACTTAGGTAGCGAAATTTTCCCGGACCACCCTCTGTAAGCGCCTGATCCACCTAGTCGAGCTCGTAAGTTTTCCCGGATCTTGGGAGCCCTTCAGGGCAACGCGACATACAATCTGGACCGACCAGGCTTTTGTAGACACCTAGGAGCCATACTTTATGGCAATAACCGAGGTGCCCATGAGCAACAACAAGCAGTACACGGATGAGTTCCGCAGCGAGGCGGTGAAGCAGGTGCTCGAGCGTGGCTTCACGGTGGTGGACGTGGCCGCGCGGATCGGGTGGCTGCTTTCGGCCAGGAGCGGACCAGAGGAGTCACCTCGTTCGAGCCCAGAAAGAGAGCGAAACCCCATCATGCGGGAACTGTGCGATGGCGTGTTCCTTCAACATTTCCACCAATCTTGCTACAAGCTCGCAAGCCAGGACGCCTTGGCCTTTCAGCGCGACGAACGCATCAACCTGATAGAAGATCTGAGATCTGTCCACAGCAGTGTCGGGGGCGATCTTCTTGAGTCTTCCTCGGACAGAATACGGCTCGAAAAATAGCGAGTGAGCGTAGTCGTTGCGCAACTTCCTCAAAGCCGCAATCTCCAAACAATCATCCTTCAGCGGCCAACCCACTTGAATGCCTTGCTCGTAATAATGCTGCCAAGCCAACTCTGCAGGCTTTCGCGAGTAATCTAGCTTCTTCTCAATGCGCAAGTGCTCCGCAAGGAACGAGGCGCAATGCTCGACTGCACCTTGAAGTACCGACCAAGCTGCAACAACTAGCTGCCCGTCTAGGTACACCTCATACTTCGCGTGCTGGTACTCCTCGACCTGGTACTCGCAATCAAAGTCCTCCTGCGAATATCCGGCCTGCGCACAACGCGGACCGATGCAAGCTCTATGGCGTTCCCAACGCGACTCAAGCAGGCCGCTCATCTCCTTGGCGTACGCGAGAAGATCCCCTGCCTCACCCAAATGCATCAATCTAGCGTCATACGCAGGAAGCTTGGCCACCACGCACCTATGTGTGGTTATTCGACATCGCCAGCCCGGGCTTAGCGAGGGCGCTCTTCAATTGGCTTACCGAAGTAGGCCCTAGTATCCGCCCAGTCAGGCAATGACTTAGCTGACATCGGCCCACCACCCCGCTATCGCACGACACCGAGGTTACAGCACTTCCGAACGGATAAAGCGACGCTCGCAAGGGAAGTGCAGCACGTCTCGCCCGCCACCTCGAGTCTTACCTGCGACCAACGTGAGCTTGGCACCGTCATTCCGGCCCTCGGATCATGCCGTCAACCGGCCACCACTCTGCCGCCGTGCCATCAGGAAGCGCGACGAATCCTTCTTCCTCGGTTCGATCGACAATCCCGAACATCTCGCGTGTGTTTGCGCTCGTGCCAGGCCTACTATTGAATGCCGCAATCGCGGCAAGCGCCCCCTCCAGATCGTTTCGTGCAACAGCGCGGATCAGATCACTCGAGATGAAGTGCACCGGCCTCACATGTTCGTACCAGCGCTCACGCCTGGATTGGAGACCGACCTTCACAGCTACGCCGTGCCTCCCAACCTCGGGCAGGAGCTCCACGAGCTGCATGCGTTCACGCGTCTGCTCAGGATCCACCAGCGCAGCTGCCAGTTCGAACTCGCCTGCAGCCAAGGCCCAGCTGGCGGCGTGATGCCGCAGGAGGGCCAACTGTTTGGGTGCATCCAGTTCCGTTCCCGTCTTCGCGGGAGGATCGACAACTACGGCGAGACTCGGGCCCTTCTCGACCAGCCCAAAACTGACGGCGTACTTGTTGGCGACGACGGCGGTGGAGCCGTGGAGATTCAGCCAATCAACACCCGCGGTGGTCTGCTCCAATCCGTCGGCCAAGCCGCTTCTCCAACTCGTGCCGCTGGCGTGCTCAAGGATCATCCCCTTGCTCTCAAGCAGGACGACGTCCTTGAGCGCTCCCGTCGCCGCCATGAAGTCCGGTCGCTTGTTGAATGCCTTCGGCGCTGGAACGGGTGCCGCGAGCAGCCCGCAGCCAACCCCGAAGTCGACCACGGCCGACATCTTCAGCTTCTCGGTCGCGTAGAGCCACGTCATCGCTTGGCCCAGGTCGCCAGCCAACGCAGTCCGAGACGAGTCGCGCAGCGTCTGCAACAGGTGAGGCTGCGCACGAAGCTCATTGCCCTGCCAGAGGCAGGCCTCACGGACGCGGGCATACGCCGACAAGGCGCGCCAGAAGCCGGTTCTCTGGTTGGGCGCGAGCGTTGCTCCGGACCTGGCAAGCGCCATTGTGAGCTTGAGCGCATTCACTACGACAGGAACCGCGCCGACGCATCCCTTGGGGGGCTTTCCACCGCGCTTCATTCTTGGCACTACACGTGCGCCGCTGGTGGCTACGTGCGAATTCTCGAACTCCCAGAAACTGACGGTTCCTTTCTGCACACGCCCCCCTTGTCCCTGCCCAACCTCTGGCGCTGCGAGCGATGTTCACACGCTCGCCGCTTCGTCCTACCCCTGGCCTTCCCTCAGTCGTGCGTGGCCGCCCCTGCCCGCGTTCACAACCTTCCTTGTCGCCCAAGCCACTGCCGAACACGCTGGAAGTTCCGGCGCCGGATTGATAGGATCAAGGGATGTTCTCGCGCTAGAACAACTGAGCAACTCCCCTACCTCTCCCCACTATGAGAGGTGACGGTCGAGGACCTGTTGACGGCGGGCAATTTATTGCCCGTCGTCAACGGAGGGGTCCAGCAATTTCTTGAGTCGCGCCCTCTGTGCGCGACCGTCCCGCTCTCGCAGCGGTCGAATTCGTTCAATTGCCTCGCAGGCGAACGCATAGTTCGTACTCTTGAAGCTACCGTTCTTGCCCTCCAGATTCTTTCTGAGCTGGGCGGTGACTACGGTATTGAGCAGTAAGAGCAGCTCTTCATCATCCGACCTGAGAGCCAGCCGGCTGTAGTAGTCGAGCAGGCGCATCGCTTGATCGCAGCCTGGGCTTTGTATGTCCCACTGCGTGATCAAATTGATGCCGTCCAGAAAGGCTTGGCGCTCAGCCTGCTGTGTTGCAAGCAGCTCCTGCCGAGCGAAGTGTTCTTCCTGTTGCTTTCCTTGGTGGAAAGAAGAACAAGACGATGAGAAGAGTGATCGACCCGACAAACGCAGAAAAGTGACCGCCAAAGAAGTCGCCGAGTTGAGCGAGTTCTTCGAGGTTCTTCACCGATGTACCGGATAGCGACAGCACGGCTGCGCCATTGCGAAGGGCGGTCAATATGACGATGAGGCTAATTGCAGCCAAAAGGATGCCGACGATGCGCATCCAGCCTGGTGTTCTCGCAATAAGGCGGTATCTTTTCATTTCGGGGGCTTGGTTGGCATGTGATCGCCTATGGTTCAAGCTGAACGGCGTGAAGTGGCATGGCTTGGCGCAGGCAGTCGCGACCTAAGCTTTCAACGACTCCTCCAGCAGGCTCACGTACAAATCCAGTCGCGCACGCAAGCCAACGAGATACCAGCCGCCTGCGTAGAGCAGCAGCATGGCCCAGATGAGCAACCCTCCAACGAGGTTGACGTCGAAAGCACCCGCCCAGTCACCCCATTGCCAGTCCCGAAACTGCAGGTACAGCGCGATCAGAATCGGGAGAACGCCCAGGCGTTGGATGCTGCCGAGCAGCAGCCCCATTCTTTCGCCCATGTTCTGTCGCAAAGTGGTCACGAAGCGGAGGTGTGCCTCGCGCTTGGTAATCGGGAACCGACGAAGCTCTCCGACCAAGCGCTGCCAAGCGGCAAAATCCCCGTCCATTTCGTCAGCATGCGCCTCGCGGACCCGGGTTAGCTGGGGCAGCTCGCGCCGCACCATAAGGAACAGCGAAAGCCCCAGTCCGGCCACTTCGGCGACAAGGCAGGCGACGATCAACAAGAGGGCCAGCGGTTGGGGGATCCACTTACTCAACGCGCTTATTGCCAGGCCGAGACCGCCCATGCCAATGCCGATCCAGAGTGACCGGCGCACCAGATTGGACGCCGAAGGCCGGTGGCCCTTGGCCGCATAGTCCTGGACCCGCGCGTGCAGCCAGCGAAAACTCAGCTCGTCAGTTTGCTCAGCTCGCGCAGCCTGCGCGTGACCGTCCATGTCCGCCCCCTGCGGAGATCCGATGGCCGGATGGTAACGCCCGACACCCCCGGTTAGGCAACCGTCAGTGGCCCTGACGCCACGCCGACCGGGGATAAAGTTCGCTTCTTGGTTAGCCAGGTTCGCAATCCGGAATCGAAGCGCCGGTCGCAAGCTTCAACGTCACTGTGAACTTATTAAGCTCGAACGTCATTCCGACGGGCTTCCCGACGTACAGGTCCTGCACAAATTCAATCTCGGGCTTCCCGGAACGCAGTCGAATCACGCAGAGACGTTGTCCGCCGTACTGAATCTCGGCAGCCGGGTGCTGTCCGGTTCGTCGGTCATGAAGATGACTTCGAAGGGCACCGGATCGGACCTCAAGATCAGACCTTGGCGCGATGTCCGCTTCGGGTCGGGAGCGGACAAACATGTTGGTCCGCGGTCCAACGTCGAGACCAAGGCAAGCCGCGAAGCGGCTTCGGCTTGTATGAATTGTCAGGTCGCATCGGGCGGCGCTCCGTAAAACGACAGATCAATGTCACAACCTAGATCACTCGCGAGCTGTACGAAGGCCTGAGGCAGCCGGTAGGACGGCCAAGGTCGGTCCTCGGTAGCAAGGTCATACAAGCCGAAATCTATCGTGACCGAAGAAAAACCAAGGCTTCTGATAAGAAGTATGTCGCTCTTGTGCTTTCGCATGAACTTGGCGGCTTGTGTTGATTGAGCAACCAAACCTTCAGCAGCCGACAATCTCACATTGAAGCCAGACATTTTAATGAGGCCGCGACTCTTCGGGCTGCTCGGCTCGCCTTTCCAAAATACTCGGATTGGCTTAATTGACGAGGCAGCAAGAAATTTGCGGACCTTGCTTGTCGATCCTGAAACTCGAAGTATGCATGACGGCATCTATCCCCCTAACGCCAATTCAACTAGGTGAGCTGGACATTACGCATATCCGCTTTGGGTCGGAGGCAGACTCTAGCACTCGCTCCGCGCCGACCGACGAAGGCCATCATGCCAAAGGCTGGGAAGCGGGCGTCAACTGCTCCACGCGCGCTGCATCAAGCGCACCAAGGGTTTCAGGATCTCTACCCAACTGAATTTTCCCGGACCGGGAAACAGAAAAAGCACCTAGGAATTACCTAGGTGCTTGTTTTATTTGGTGGGCGGTCAAGGGTTCGAACCTTGGACCTATTGATTGAGAGTCAGCGCGCCAGCCACTTGCCGGCCATGCGCCGCATCGATTCGTCCGACTGCAGGTCTTCGGGCAGTTCGTCGATGCGCCGCCACGCCAGCGCCAGCGACTCCTCGCCGACCACGAAATCCTCCGACCCCGTCGTCCGCACGACGTATCGGGCGTCGTAGTGCCAATGCCCCGGCACCTCGCCGCGCTCGGGAATCCAGTGGCGGTCCAGGTCGAACAGTTCGCCATCGGCCAGCACCAGGCTGTCCAGCCCGGATTCCTCCTGCGCCTCGCGCAGCGCGACCTGCGCCAGGTCGCGGTCGCCATCGGCATGGCCGCCCAGTTGCAGCCAGCGCTGCAGCTTGCGGTGGTGGGTCAGCAGCACCCGCTCCCCGCTGGCATCCACCAGCCACGCCGAGCCGGTGAAGTGCCCGGCCAGGCGCTCGCGCACGAACGGGTCGGCCGCGTCGTCCAGCAACGCCAGGAACTGCGCCGCGACCTCGGCCTCCGCGGTGCCGCGCCGGGCGTAATCCTGGAACTGGCGGCGCAGGGTCGGCGAGCGGTCGGGCGTCATATCGGGCTTCCGGCGAAAAAGATTCGGAATTATCGCCTGCCGATGTTGCAGCTGCGCTTGTGGTCTGGCTTCAGCTTTGGCTAAGGTACGGGCCACCTTCCGGCCTGGCCGGAACCCCCACAGCCCCAGAAGGGCACGGCCGCCCGGCCGCGCCCCGTACTCCATTTCCCGGGAAGCCACCGCATGCTGAAGTCACTGTTGAGGGTCAAGCCAGTCGAGCCCGCCGGCCACGTCGATGCCGGCGAGCCGTTCGAGGGCAGCCTGGAAGGCGAAGCCACCCTCAAGCGCACCCTGACCGCGCGCCACCTGGTAATGCTGGGCATCGGCGCGGTCATCGGCGCGGGCATCTTCGTGATGACCGGCCAGGCCGCCGCCAACCACGCCGGCCCGGCGGTGATGCTGTCGTTCGTGATCGCCGGCTTCGCCTGCGCGCTGGCCGGCCTGTGCTACGCCGAGTTCGCGGCGATGATGCCGGTCTCCGGCAGCGCCTATTCGTATTCCTACGCCACCCTCGGCGAGGGCATGGCCTGGTTCATCGGCTGGTGCCTGGTACTGGAGTACCTGTTCGCCGGCTCCAGCGTGGCGGTGGGCTGGTCGGCTTACCTGGTGAGCTTCATCACCACGACGCTGGGCCTGCCCTTCCCCGCCGAGCTGGCCAACGCGCCGCTGGACTGGACCGGCCACGCCTTCATCGCCTCCGGCGCCATCATCAACCTGCCGGCGGTGCTCATCGTCGCGGCGGTGAGCGCGCTGTGCTACGTGGGCATCACCCAGTCGGCGTTCGTCAACGGGATCGTGGTGGCGATCAAGGTGGTGGTGATCTGCCTGTTCGTCGCCTTCGCCTGGTCCTACGTGAACCCGGCCAACTGGCATCCCTTCATCCCCGAGAACACCGCCCCGGGCGTATTCGGCTGGAGCGGCGTGTTCCGCGCCGCGTCGATCGTGTTCTTCGCCTACATCGGCTTCGATGCGGTCTCCACCTCGGCCGGCGAAACCAAGGACCCGCAGCGCAACATGCCGATCGGCATCCTCGGCTCGCTGGCGGTGTGCACGGTGATCTACATCATCGTCTGCGCCGTGCTGACCGGCCTGCTGCCGTACACCCAGCTGGGCACCGCCAAGCCGGTGGCCACCGCGCTGGAAAGCTACCCGCAGCTGGCCTGGCTGAAGACCGCCGTGGAGATCGGCGCCATCGCCGGCCTGTCCTCGGTGGTGCTGGTGATGCTGATGGCGCAGCCGCGCATCTTCTACACCATGTCGCGCGACGGCCTGCTGCCGCCGCTGCTGGGCCGCGTGCACAAGCGCTTCCACACCCCGTACGTGGGCACGATCATCGTCGGCGTGGTCGCCGCTTCGCTGGCCGGCCTGATCCCGCTCAAGGTGCTGGGCGAGCTGGTGTCGATGGGCACGCTGCTGGCGTTTGCCACCGTGTGCGTGGGCGTGCTGGTGCTGCGCTATACGCGCCCGGAACTCCCGCGTCCGTTCCGCGTGCCGCTGGCCATCGTGGTCTGCCCGCTGGGCGCGCTGGCCTGCGTGGCGCTGTTCCTGCAGGCCTTCCAGGAGCACTGGAAGGTGTTCGTGGGCTGGACGCTGATCGGCCTGTGCATCTACTTCTTCTACGGCATGCGCAACAGCCGCCTGGCCAAGCAGGCCTGACCCGACCCGAAGCCGGCGCCCGCGCCGGCTTCGCCTTTTGCCCGACCCCACCGGAACGTCTTACATGTTCAAGCAACTCTGGGCCACCAAGCATCCCCACGCCAGCCATGCCGATGCCGGCGGGCTGGGCCTGACCCGTGCGCTCGGCCCCTGGGGCCTGACCGCGCTGGGCATCGGCGCGGTGATCGGCGGCGGCATCTTCGTCATCACCGGCACCGCGGCGGCCAACCACGCCGGCCCGGCGATCATGCTCTCGTTCCTGCTGGCGGCCATCTGCTGCGCGTTCTGCGCGATGGCCTACGCCGAGTTCGCGGCGATGGTGCCGGTCTCCGGCAGCGCCTACACCTACACCTACGCCACCTTCGGCGAGCTGGCGGCCTGGTTCATCGGCTGGATGCTGGTGCTCGAATACGGCGTGTCCGCCTCGGCGGTGGCGGTGAGCTGGACGGGGTATTTCCTCAGCCTGCTCGAACACTTCGACATCGTGCTGCCCCCGGCGCTGGTGAACGCCCCGCTGGACGCGCAGCTGCGCCCCACCGGCGCGATCGCCAACCTGCCGGCGGCCGGCATCACCCTGCTGCTGACCTGGCTGTGCTACGTCGGCATCCGCAAGTCCTCGGCGATGAACATGGCGATGGTGCTGCTCAAGAGCGGCCTGATCGTGCTGGTCATCGTGGTCGGCTGGAAGTACGTGAACCCGGAAAACTGGCACCCGTTCATCCCGGCCAACGAAGGCCCGGGCAAGTACGGCTGGGAAGGCGTGCTGCGTGGCGCCTCGATGGTGTTCTTCGCCTACATCGGCTTCGAGGCGGTGTCGGTGGCGGCGCAGGAATCGCACCGCCCGCAGCGCGACATGCCGATCGGCATGCTGCTCTCGCTGGTGATCTGCACCGTGCTGTACATCGCCATGGCCGCGGTGATGACCGGCCTGGTGCCCTACACGATGCTCGGCACCGACGAGCCGGTGGTGACCGCCGTGGCCGCGCACCCGGAGCTGGCGTGGCTGCGCGTGGTGGTGGAAATCGGCGCGCTGATCGGCCTGTCCTCGGTGGTGCTGGTGATGATCATCGGCCAGCCGCGCATCTTCATGATCATGGCGCGCGACGGCCTGCTGCCCGAAGTGTTCACCCGCATCCATCCGAAGTACCGCACGCCGCACATCAACACGGTGATCACCGGCGTGGGCATCGCGCTGCTGGCGGCGCTGTTCCCGCTGGACGTGCTGGGCGAGCTGACCTCGATGGGCACGCTGATCGCCTTCGCCGCGGTCTGCGCCGGCGTGCTGATCCTGCGCCGCACCCAGCCGGACCTGCCGCGTCCGTTCAAGATGCCGGCCGCGCCGCTGATCTGCACGCTGGGCGTGCTGAGCTGCCTGGCACTGCTCTCGGCGATGACCGCGCACAACTGGATGCTGATGGCCTTCTGGACCGTCGGCGGCTTCGTGATCTATTTCGCCTACGGCTTCCGCCACAGCCGCCTGCGCGGCTGAGCCCCGCGGCGCTGCCCGTCCCGCGGGCAGCGCCAGCCAGCCGCAGAGCCGGATCCGCCGCGCTCACCTCCCGCTACGCGGCGAAAGCCCTAGAATGTGGGCATGAACCAGACCACCGTCCCCTACAGCACCGCGCGCCTGCATGAACTGGCGCAGCTGCTGATCGGCAATGTCCGCGAGCTGGCCCAGGCCGGCTGGACGCCCGCCACGAGCAGCAACTTCTCCCACCGCCTGGACGACCAGCACGCGGCGATCACCGTGTCCGGCCGCGACAAGGGCCGGCTGGTGGAAGACGACATCATGGTGGTGGACTTCGACGGCCGCCCGGTCGGCCGCCAGCTGCGCCCCTCGGCCGAAACCCTGCTGCACACGCAGCTGTACCGGCGCTATCCGGAGATCGGCTGCGTGCTGCACACGCACTCGCCGGTGCAGACCATCGCCTCGCGCCTGTTCGCCGGCCAGGGCAAGATCCACCTGGAAGGCTACGAGCTGCTCAAGGCCTTCGAGGGCAACACCACCCACGAGATGGCGATCGAAGTGCCGGTGTTCGCCAACACCCAGGACATGAACGTGCTGGCCGCCCAGGTGGATGCGCTGCTGGACAAGCAGTGCATGTGGGGGTATCTCATCGATGGGCACGGCCTGTATGCCTGGGGCCGCAACATGGCCGAGGCACGCCGCCACCTGGAGGCCTTCGAGTTCCTGCTGCACTGCGAGCTGGAGCTGCGCAAGCTGCGCGCTACCCTCTGACCTGCCCCTCCCCTTCCCCTGCATCGCCGCCGCCATGAGCAGACTCCGCATTTTCGAAGAGAACAACCCCGACACCCCGCTGTTCGACAGCCAGGACGGCGCGCAGATCGCCGAGGCACTGAAGCCGATCGGCGTGGTGTTCGAACGCTGGCAGGCCAACCAGGCCATCGCCCCGGGCGCTTCGCCCGAGGAAGTGATGGCCGCCTACCGCGCCGACATCGACCGCCTCGTCGCCGAGCGCGGCTTCAAGACCGTGGACGTGGTCTCCATCGCCCCGGACAACCCCAAGCGCGAGGAAATGCGCGCCAAGTTCCTCGACGAGCACTTCCACAAGGAAGACGAGGTGCGCTTCTTCGTCGCCGGCTCGGGGCTGTTCACGCTGCACGTCGAAGGCAAGGTCTACGAGATCGAGTGCGTCAAGGACGACCTGATCGCCGTGCCCGACGGCGCGCTGCACTGGTTCGACATGGGCGCCGAGCCGTACTTCGTGGCGATCCGTTTCTTCACCGAGCCGGACGGCTGGGTGGGACACTTCACCGGCACCGACATTGCACGACAGTTCCCCCGCTACCAACCCGAGAGAAAGGCGAGCTGACGATGACCCAACCGCAGGCGATCCTCACCGATATCGAAGGCACCACCAGCAGCATTTCGTTCGTCAAGGACGTGTTGTTCCCGTATGCGCGGCGCGAGCTGCCCAAGTACGTGCGCGAGCACGGCGGCCATCCGCAGGTGCGCCACTGGCTGAACCAGGTGGCCGACGAACTCGGCGAGGAAGCGTCCGACGACAAGCTGGTGCTGACCTTGCAGCAGTGGATCGACGAGGACCGCAAGACCACCGCGCTGAAGGCGCTGGAAGGGATGATCTGGGAAGCCGGCTATCGCGATGCCGACTTCACCGCGCACATCTACCCCGACGCCGCGCGCCTGCTGCGTGCCTGGCATGACGCCGGCATCCCGCTGTACGTGTATTCCTCCGGCTCGGTGCCGGCGCAGAAGCTGTTCTTCGCTCATAGCGACGCGGGCGACCTGACCGGCCTGATCTCCGGCTGGTTCGACACCCAGGTCGGCCCGAAGCGCGAGAGCAACAGCTACCGCAAGATCGCCGAGAGCATCGGCCTGCCGGCGCCGCAGATCCTGTTCCTGTCCGACGTGGTCGAGGAACTGGATGCGGCCGGCCGCGCCGGCATGCACACCGCCCTGCTCGACCGCCTCAGCGATTACCCGACGCCGCGCAGCGGTCTGGAAGTCGGCAAGCACCAGCGCGTGGAAGCGTTCGACCAGATCGTCTTCGCCTGAGGGCGACCGGCGCCGGCGCCCCGCGTGGGCGCCGGTTCCGCGCGCCTTCCTTGCTCGCCGCCCCCATGCGCCTGCTGCCGCTTCGTCACATGCTGACCTGCCTGCTCGCCCTGTCGCCCGCGCTGCTGCTGACCGGGGCGGCCGATTCGTCGGCCATCGCCCGGGACGACCTGGCGCCCGTCGATCCGCTCGACCCGCCGCAACTGGCCGCCGCGCTGGCTGCGCTCACGCCCCAGCGCCCCGGCGTGAGCGACCTCTACGTGCTGGGCTTCGCCGGCGACGGCGGCGACCCGGTGTTCCGCAACGAAGTGCTCTACCTGCGCCAGCTCTTCAGCGAACGCTTCGACAGCCGCGGCCATGCGCTGGTGCTGGTCAATGCCGGCGACAACGTCGGCCAGGAGCGCTACGCGCCGCTGGCGACCTACGACAACCTCTACGACGGCCTGGCCCGCATCGGCGCGCTGATGGACCGCGAGGAGGACATCCTGCTGCTGTTCGCCTCCACCCACGGTACCGAGGACCACGCGCTGTACGTGGACGCCGGCCCCTTCGGCTATGACTACATCACCCCGGAAGACCTGCGCCAGGCGCTGGACGATGCGGGGATCAAGCATCGGGTGATCGTGCTGTCGGCCTGCTACTCGGGCGGCTTCATTCCGCGCCTGCGCTCGGCCGACACGCTGGTGATCACCGCCGCGCGCGCCGACCGGCCTTCGTTCGGCTGCGGCAACACCTCCAACGCCACCTATTTCGGGCAGGCGTGGCTGATCGACGCCATGAACCAGACCGACGATTTCGTCGAGGCCTACCGGCTGGCCAGCGGCGCGATCACCGCGCGCGAGCGGGCCGAGGGCGAGCTGCCCTCGTTGCCGCAGCTCTCGCAGGGCAAGCACATCGGCGCGACGCTGGCGCATTGGCGCGCGGGCTTGCATGCCGGTGCGGCCGTGCCCTACCCCTATCCGCCCGTGGACGCCCAGGCCGCCGCCAGCCCCTCCAGATGAGAGGAATTCGCATTCCGTCATGCCCGCGAAGGGCTCACTAGAATGGCGACACCGCGCCAGCCATCGCCAGCCGCGGTTTGATCCAGCCCGCCAGCCTTCGCGCGCCCGCCAGGATCCCTTGCAGAACGCCTCCTTCGTGGAGGCGTTTTTGTTTTTGGGGCCGGCGACGGGTACCGCCCGCCACCGGCCACGCGTCAGTGGTTCAGCGCAAGCCGATAGGTTGTCTTGGCCGTCGCTTCGCGGTTCGGCAGCTTCGCGCGCACTTCCACGGTGTGTTCGCCCAACGCCAGATCGGTCGGCAGCGTGCCGCGCCACAGGTGCGGGGAAGGCGTCGCCTCGGGCGAGCGGTCATCGCCGCGCAGCGCCTCGGCGAGGTCGTCGCGTGCGTTCTCGACGGTCAGGCGCGGATCGGGCAGCAGCACGCGCTTCATCGGCTTCCACTGGCCGCCATCGACGCGGAATTCCACCGGCGTGTCGTCCTGGCCCATGAACACATTGGCGTAGAAGCCCCACGCCGGATAAGCATCCTTGCGCAGCACCTTGGGCGCATGCAGGTACATCTGCGCGTCATCCGGGTCGCGCGCGGCGTGGTAGTCCAGCGCATAGGCGCCCTGGGGGCGCACGGTGAGCACCGCATAGCCGTTCGGCGTGCCATCGGACATGGTGGCATCGGGAACGCCGGCGGCGTCCTTCACCCCCGACCAGAACGCGCCGCATGCCGCGCCCACGTTGTATTCGTGCAGCGGCGCGGCACCCGTCCAGCCCTCCGCGGCGCCATGGTAGTAATGGCGCTGGTTGTGGCTGTGGCCGCTGAGCACCAGCACGTGCGGGAACTCGCGCAGCAGCGCGAACAGGCGCGCGCGGTCCGCGTGGCGGAAGGTCTCGCGGCCCGGCTCGGCATCGAATAGCGGGATGTGCATGCCAAGCACCAGCAGGCGCTGCTTCGGCAGCGTGCGCAGGTAGTTCTCCAGGAAGACGAACTGGTCTTCGCGCAGGCCACCGGTATAGCCGGGCTTGGTGCCGGGCTTGAAGATGATGTCGTCCAGGAACACGAAACTGGCGCCCTGCTCGTTCACCGCGTAGGTGTCCGGGCCGTAGACGGCGCGCCAGCTGGTCAGCGAGGCCATGTCGTCGGCCGCGTCATAGTTCACGTCGTGGTTGCCCGGCACATGGAACCACGGCACGCCCAGCTGGGTGGTCACGCGGTTCAGGGCCGGGTACAGGCGCGGGTCGTCGCTGGACAGGTCGCCCAGCGTGGTGCCCAGGCGCGCCTGGGTCTTGCCGAGCAACGGCTGCACGATGTCCTTGTCGTAATAGCCGACATCGGCCTCGCGAACGACCTGCGGATCGGTGAATACCAGCATCTGGAATCCGTCGGCCGGCGCAGCCTTCTCGCGCCGCAAACCGAAATCCCAGCCATCGGCCTGGCTGCCGGTCGGCGCGGCGCCGGCGTACTTCAGCTTCGGCCCACCCTCCGGCGCGTACATCCGCCAGAACGCGGGCAGGCCATCGGCGGCGTCGGTGAAGCGATAGGCATCGGGCTTGATGACGAACACCACCTGGCCGTCGCGCACCGGCAGCTGGTAGTGGCCCTTGGCGTCGGTGAGGACAATGTCCTGCCCGTTGGACACCTGCACGCCCGGCAGGCCCGCATCGCGGGTGCCGCGGCCCGGCTGGCCGTCGCGCTCCTCGTACACCGTGCCGCTGGCGGTCGTCTCCGCCGCCTGTGCCGCGCCCAGCCACAGCAGGGTCGCCAGCGCCATCGCCGCCTGTCGCTTCATGCTCGTTCCCATGGAATGCCGGGAACGATTGTAGCGTCGCGACGATGACAGCCCGCAGGCCGTCTCTGGCGGCTCAGCGGTGCCGCGTTTCCAGCAGTTGCAGTACGTCCGCCAGGCCAAGCCCACGCGCACGCAGCAGCACCAGCAGGTGGTACAGCAGGTCGGCCGATTCGCCGATCAACTCCTCGTCCCCCTGCGCGACCGCCGCCAGCGCGGTTTCCACGCCTTCCTCGCCCACCTTCTGCGCGATGCGTCGCGTGCCCTTCTCGAACAACGACGTGGTGTAGCTGCCGGCGGGCCGCTCGCGCTCGCGTTCGGCCACCAGCGCATCGAGTGTGCCGAGGAAGTTGCCCGGCGCATCCGGGAAGCAGCTGGCGCGGCCGAGGTGGCAGGTCGGGCCACGCGGATGCGCGAGCACCAGCAAGGTGTCGTCGTCGCAATCCTGGTCGATGGAGACCACTTCGAGGAAATGCCCGGAGCTTTCGCCCTTCGTCCAGAGCCGCTGCTTGCTGCGGCTGTAGAAGGTGACCTGGCCGCTGGCGCGCGTGGCGGCCTGCGCTTCGGCATTCATGTAGCCCAGCATCAGCACGCGCAGGCTGGCGGCGTCCTGCACCACCACCGGAAGCAGGCCATCGCCCTTGCCCCAATCGAGCTGGGCATCACGTTCACTGGACATCACGGACCTCGATCTGGCGTTCGCGCAGGTAGCGCTTGAGTGCGGGAATGGCGATGGCGCCGCTGTGGAACACGCTGGCGGCCAGCGCGCCGTCCACGTCGGCTTCCTCGAAGGCATCGGCGAAATGCGCCATCTCCCCTGCGCCGCCGGAGGCGACCAGCGGCACGCGGCAGCGCGCCCGCGCCTGGCTGAGCTGCACCAGGTCATAGCCGCGGCGCACGCCGTCGCTGTCCATGCAGTTGAGCACGATTTCGCCCGCGCCCAGCCGCTGCGCTTCGTCGATCCAGTCCAGCGTGCGGATCGACAGCGCCTGCGTCTTGCTCGGGTCGCCGGTGTAGCGACGCACGCGCCACTCGCCATCGGCCTCGCGGATCGAGTCCACGCCCACCACCACGCATTGCTCGCCGAACGCTTCGGCCAATTCGGCGATCAGCTGCGGCCGGCCCAGCGCGGGTGAGTTGATCGAAATCTTGTCCGCGCCGGCATGCAGCACGCGGCGCGCGGTTTCCACGTCGCCGATGCCGCCGGCCACGCAGAATGGAATGTCGATCAACCGGGCGACGCGCTCGATCCACTGCACGTCCACCGAGCGCGCCTGCGGGCTGGCGCCGATGTCGTAGAACACCAGCTCGTCGGCCCCTTCGTCGCGATAGCGCAGCGCCAGCTCGGCGATGTCGCCCATGTCGACGTGGTCGCGGAAGCGCACGCCCTTGACCACGCGGCCATCGCGCACGTCCAGGCAGGGAATGATGCGGCGGCTCAGCATGCCAATGCCTCGCGCAGTGCCAGGCGGCCTTCCAGCAGCGCCTTGCCCAGCACCACGCCGGCGCAACCGGCCGCGCGGGCGGCGGTGACGTCGCCGAGGTCGCGCACGCCACCGGACACCTGCACCTGCAGCTGCGGCACCCACTCGCGCAGCTGCGCGTACAGGTCCATGTTCGGGCCGGACAGCATGCCGTCGCGGGCAATATCGGTGCACAGCAGGTGGCGCAGGCCGGCATCGGCATAGCGACGCGCCAGCACGTCGAGTTCTTCGCCGGCGGTATCGGTCCAGCCCTGCACCGGCAGGCGCCAGCGGCCCTGCGCGTCCTGGCGCGTATCCAGCGCCACGGTGATGCGCTCGGGGCCGAACGCGCGCAGCCATTCGATCACCTTGTCGCTCTCGCGCACCGCCAGCGAACCGATGACCACGCGCGCGGCGCCGGCCTCGAACAGGCGCTCGAGATCCTCGCGCGCGCGGATGCCACCGCCGGTCTGCACCTGCAGGCCGGTATCGGCGATGGCGCGCAGCAACGGTGCCAGCGTGTAGCCGCCGGCGCGGGCGGCGTCGAGGTCGACCAGGTGCATCCAGCGCGCCCCGGCGGCCAGGAAGGCCTGCGCGCGCGGCAACGGATCGTCGCCGTAGGTGGTCTCGCGCGCGTAGTCGCCCTGCAGCAGGCGCACGACGCGGCCGCCACGGATGTCCAGCGCGGGATAGACGGTGAAACTCATGCGGGAATGTCCAGGAAGTTTTTCAGGATGCGCGCACCGGTCTCGGCCGAGCGCTCCGGGTGGAACTGCGCGCCGGCATGCAGGCCATGCTGCACCACCGCGGTGAACAGGCCACCGTGGTCGCAGGCGGCGACGGTATGCGGGGTGACCGGTGCGCCGTAGCTGTGCACGAAGTAGGCATGCGGCTGCGGCGGCAGGCCCTCCAGCAGCGACGATTCGCGCAGCGGCAGCAGCCGGTTCCAGCCCATGTGCGGCACGCGGATGCCCAGCGCCGGATGCAGCCGGCGCACCACGCCCGGCAGCAGGCCGAGGCATTCGACATCGCCCTCTTCCGAGCGCTCGAACAGCAGCTGCATACCCAGGCAGATGCCGAGCAGCGGCACCTGCAAGCGGCGCAGCGGCTCGACCAGCCCCTGCGCGTGCAGGCGACGCATCGCCTCGGGCGCGGCGCCGACGCCCGGCAGGATCACCCGTTCGGCGCCCTCCAGCCCGGCGGCATCGCGCACCAGGGTGGCCTCGACCCCCAGGCGCTCCAGCGCGTAGGACACCGAACCGAGGTTGGCGCCACCGGCATCGATCAGTGCAAGGCGGCTCACAGCGCCCCCTTCGTCGACGGCAGCGCGGTGCCCTCGCGACGGATCGACTGGCGCAACGCGCGCGCGAAGGCCTTGAAGCAGCCTTCCACCTTGTGGTGGTCGTTCTCGCCGTGCACGGTCAGGTGCAGGTTCAAGCCGGAGGCGTCGCACAGCGAACGGAAGAAGTGCGGCACCAGCTCGGTCGGCATGTCGCCGACGCGCTCGCGCCTGAACTCGCCTTCGAACACGAAGTAAGGCCTGCCGCTGAAATCCAGCGCGGCGCTGGCCAGGGTTTCGTCCATCGGCAGCGTGAACCCGTAGCGGCCGATGCCGCGCTTGTCGCCCAATGCGTCGCGCAGCGCCTGGCCCAACGCCAGGCCGGTGTCCTCGATGGTGTGGTGCTCGTCGATGTGCAGGTCGCCTTCGGCGCGGATATCCAGCGCGAAGCCGCCGTGCTTGCCGATCTGCTCCAGCATGTGGTCGAAGAACGGCAGGCCGGTCGCGGTATGCGGCTCGGCGACGCGGTCCAGGTCGAGCTCGACGCGGATCTTCGTCTCCTTGGTGTTTCGCTGCACCACCGCGCGGCGCGGCGCATCGGCCAGCTCGTGCGCGATGCCCGCCCAGTCCCACTCGCCGCCGAATTGTTCGGTGCGCAGCTGGAAGCCGCGGATGCGCAGGTTGTCGGCGAACTGGATGTCGGTGAGGCGGTCGCCCACCATCGCCGAACGCGCCCAATCGATGGTGCGGTCCTGCAGGTACGGCAGCATCAGGCCGATGCCCGGCTTGCGGGTGGGCGCGTTGTCCTGCGGCCAGCTGCGGTCCACAAGCACCTCGCGGAACACGATGCCCTGGCTTTCGAACACCTGCAGCATCAGATCGTTCGGGCCATCGAAGGCGGCCTGCGGGTAGGCCTCGCTGCCCAGCCCGTCCTGGTTGGTGACGATGACGAACTCGTAGCCGGCATCGCGCAACTTCAGCATCGCCGGGATCACGCCGCGCACGAAGCGCAGCTTCTCGTACTGGTCGATCTGGAAATCGGCCGGCTCTTCGATCAGCGTGCCGTCGCGGTCCACGAACAGGATCGGCTTCATGCGGCCACCTCCTGGCGCACGCCCAGCGCGGCCAATACGCGGGTGTTCTCCTCCGGCGTGCCGATGCTGATGCGCAGCGCGTCGCCCAGCTGCGGCGCGGCACGCTGGTCGCGCACCACCACGCCGGCGGCCAGTAGGGCCTGCCAGGCCGATTCGGCGTCCTCGAAACGCACCAGCACGAAGTTGCCCTGCGAGGGATACACGCGGCGCACGCCAGGTACCTTCGACAAGGCCACCTGCAGGCGCTCGCGTTCGCGGCGCACCTCGGCCACGCGCTCGGCGGTACGCGCCAGCGCCTCGGGCGCCAGCGCGGCCAACGCAAGATCGGCGCACGGCTGCGGCACCGGGTACGGCGCCTGCAGCGCGCGCAGCACGGCGATCAATTCCGGCGCGGCGATCACGCAGCCGATCCGCGCCGCGGCCAGCGCATGCGCCTTGGAGAGCGTGCGCAGCACGGCGAGGTTCTCGTGCTGGCCCAGCAGGCTCGTCGCGGACGCCTGGTCGGCAAACTCGACATAGGCCTCGTCCACCACCACCAGCGCCTGCCCCTGCAACGCACGCGCGGCGCGCTCGACATCCGCCAGCGCGATGCCGGAGCCGGCCGGGTTGGAGGGCGAGCACAGGAACACCAGGCGCGCGCCGGAGGCCTTTGCCGCCTCGATGATCGCGTCGATATCGGCCTGCAGCCCTTCCGGGCCATCGCGCAGCGGCACTTCGCGCAGCGGCGCATCCTGCAGGCGCGCGCTCACCGCGTACATGCCGAACACCGGCGGCGTCACCACCACCGCATCGCGGCCCGGGCGGCACAGCGCGCGCACCAGCAGGTCGATGGCCTCGTCGCTGCCGCGGCCGATCAGCAACTGCTCCGGCGCGCAGCCGTACAGCGAAGCGAGCGCCTCGCGCAGCGCGGGCGGCTGCGGCGCGGGGTAGCGCCGGCAGCTGGCCGAAGGATCGGCGGGATTGGCCCACGGCGATTCGTTGGCGTTGAGCCACACCTCGCCCTGCACCTTGGCACTGCGCGCGGACGAATAACCGGCGAAGCCGCGCAGGTCCGGGCGCACCAGATCGAGCAGCGAAGCGCTCATGCGGCCTGCTCCATGCGCAGGGCCACGGCATTGGCGTGGGCGTCCAGGCCCTCGGCGCGGGCCAGGCGCAAAGCGCAGTCGCCGATGGCGGCGATGCCGGCGCGGCTGGCGCTCTGCACGCTGACGAAATTCTGGAAGCTGGCCACGCTCACGCCGCTGTAGGCGCGCGCCGCGCCGCTGGTCGGCAGCACGTGGTTGGTGCCGCTGCAGTAGTCGCCCAGCGCTTCAGGCGTGTAGTCGCCAAGGAATACCGAACCGGCAGCCTCCACGCGCTCCAGCCACGACCGCGGCTCGCGCAGCGCCAGGATCAGGTGCTCCGGCGCATAGCGGTTGCTGATCTCGAAGGCCTCGTCCAGCGAAGGCACGCGGATCAGCCGCGACTGCGCCAGCGCGCGCGTGGCGATGTCCGCACGCGAGAGCTGCGCCAGCTGCCGGACGAGTTCGTCCTGCACGCGGGCGATCAGCGCATCGCTGTCGGAGAGCAGCAGCACCTGCGAATCGGGACCATGTTCGGCCTGCGAGAGCAGGTCGGCGGCGACGAACGCCGCGTTGGCGCCGGCATCGGCAATCACCAGCACTTCGGAGGGGCCGGCCGGCATGTCGATCGCCGCCGCGCCGGATTGCGCCACCTGCTGCTTGGCTTCGGTGACGAAGCTGTTGCCGGGCCCGAACAGCTTGTCGCACTCGGGCACGCTCGCGGTGCCGAAGGCCATCGCGGCGATCGCCTGCGCGCCGCCGAGCTTGAACACGCGGCCCACGCCGGTCAGGCGCGCGGCCACCAGCACGGCCGGGTCGGCACTGCCATCGGCGCGCGGCGGCGTGCACAGCACGACCTGGCGGCAGCCGGCCAGGCGCGCGGGCACGCCGAGCATCAGCGCGGTGGACGGCAGCGGCGCCGAGCCAGCCGGCACATACAGGCCTACGCGACCGATCGGCCGCACCACCTTCTCGCACACCACGCCGGGGGCGGTTTCCACCGCGTAATCGCGGCTCATGCCGGCGCGGTGGAACACCTCGATGCGCTGCGCCGCCTCGACCATCGCCGCGCGCAGCGCGGGGTCGATGGCGGCCTCGGCGGCGGCGAATTCCTCCGCGCCCACTTCCAGCGCGTCCAGTTCGACCTTGTCGAAGCGCGCGGTGATCTCGCGCAGCGCGTCATCGCCGCGCGTGCGCACGTCATCGATCAGCGCGGCGACGGCGGCGCGGGTCTGCGCGGCCACCACCTGCACGGGGCGCAGCAGCGCTTGCGCGCGCGCGTCGGCATCGAGCTGCGACCAGTCCAGCACGCGGGCGGTTTCCTGCGGGGCAATGTTGGCGTTCATGCGAGCGAGCGCTCCACGGTCAGCACGGTCAAGCCCTGCGCGCCGGCGCGCTCCAGTTCCTCCAGCCGCTGCCAGGTCACCGCGCCGTGGCACATGGTCTGCAGGCGCAGCGCGCCGCTGCCGTCGTCGGGCAGGCGTTCGATCGGGTCGGCATCGGGCAACAGGCGGCGCAGCGCGTCCACCTGCTGCTCGCCGGCGGCGCGGAACATCAGCAGCTTGCTGTCGCGCTGGTGCAGCACGCCATCGACGCGCTTGAGCAGCATCGCCAGCAGGCCGGCACGCATGTCGTTCGGTTCGCGGACGGCGCCGGCCAGCACGGCCTCGCTTTCCAGCAGCGTTTCCACCGGCTTGAGCTGGTTGGCGGCCAGCGTGGCGCCGCTGGAGACCAGGTCGCAGATCAGGTCGGCGGTGCCCAGGCGCGGGGCGATCTCCACCGAACCGGACAGCTCCACCACCTGCGCGTCCACGCCCTGGCGTTCGAGCCAGTCGGCGAGGATCGCCGGGTAGCTGGTGGCAATGCGCAGGCCGGCCAGCTGCTCGACACCGCGCCACTCCCATTCCTCCGGCACGGCCAGCATCAGCCGGCACTGGCCGAAGCCCAGGCCACGCAGCGACTGGTAAGCGTCGGGCATGCCGTTGCGGCGGCGCTCGGCGGCCTGTTCGTCCAGCTCGTTGCGGCCGACGATGCCCAGGTCGCACACGCCATCGGCGATCAGCCCGGGGATGTCGTCGTCGCGCACCAGCAGCAGGTCCACCGGCAGCGATTCGCCGTAGCAGAACAGCTTGTCGCGGCTCTGCCGCCAGCTCAGGCCACAGGCGGCGAGCAGGCTGCGCGCCGGTTCGGCCAGGCGGCCACTTTTCTGGATGGCGATTCGCAACCGGTCACGTGCCGGGCTCGCCTGGGAAGCAGTCATTGCAGGTATCTCAGTGGGATTCGGTGGTTTCGGCGCGTTGCGCCCGCAGCGCGGCGGCATAGCCCCCGGCGCCGTATTCCAGCGTCCGCGCGACGCGGCCGATGGTGGTGACGCTGACCTGGGTCAGGTCGTGGATCTCGCGGTACGGCACGCCCTTGAGCAGCAATGGCACCACCCGCCAACGGTCGGACAGGGCTTCCAGCTCGGCGGGGGTGCACAGGTCGCGCAGGAACGCCAGCACGTCTTCGGGCGCATCCAGGCGCGACAAGGCGTGGGCCAAGGCCTGGAGGGAGACCTGGGCGTCCTGGGCATCGGCGGTGGCGGGGCGTTGTTTCATCGCGTTAATGTAATAGCGTGTTAGTACGTTAATACAAAGTCCGACCCAGGGCAACCTGCCCCGCCCCGGGCCCGGCCCCGGGTTCAGGTTTTCGACGTCCCGAAAGACGACGGCCCCGCCGCCTGCCCGGGGTTCCGGGAGGCGACAGGGCCGTCGGGGTCACCGGCCGGGGCCGGCGATGTCACATGACCTTGGCCTGCTCCAGCTCCACCCGCAGGGTGTCGCCCAGCTCGGCCCGCGCCACGTCGAACTGCTGCTCGCGCATCAGGTCCTTCACCGCGACCACGCCGCGCGCGCGCTCCTCCTCGCCCGCCAGCACCACGAAGCGGATGCCGGCCTTGGAGGCGTACTGGAACTGCTTGCCGATCTTCTTCGGCTCCATCTGCACTTCGGTGTTGATGCCGGCCGCGCGCAGGCGGCGGGCGATGTCCAGCGAATCGTCCAGCTGCTGCTCGTCCATCAGCGCCACCAGCGCCTGCACGCTGCTGGCCTCGATGCCGGCGATCAGCCCGGCCTCGCGCAGCTGCCAGAACAGGCGGGTCAGGCCGATGGAGATGCCCACGCCCGGCAGCTTCGACTTGGTGTAGTGGCTGGCGAGGTTCTCGTAGCGGCCGCCCGAGCAGATCGAGCCGATCTGCGGGTGGTCCTTGAGCAGGGTCTCGTAGACGGTGCCGGTGTAGTAATCCAGGCCGCGGGCGATGGAGAAGTTCAGGCAGTACGCGCTTTCCGGCACGCCCAGCGCCTTCACCAGCACCAGCACGTCGCGCAGTTCGCTCACGCCCTGCGCCAGCGCCGAATCCGCCCCCGTCGCCAGGGCGGCCAGCGTGTCGAGCTTGGCCAGCGCGTCGGCGTGGCCGCTGGAACGGTAGGAGACGAAGTCGAGGATCTTCTCCACCTCGGCCGCCGGGATGTTGAACTCCGCGCCGGTGAGCGTCTCGCGCACGTAGTCCTCACCACGCTTGTCGAGCTTGTCGACCTCGCGCAGCACGGCCAGCTGGCGCTCGCCCTCGGCCACGCCCAGGCTTTCGAAGAAGCCGCGCATCAGCTTGCGGTTGTTGAGCTGGATGGCGAACTGCCCGATCTCCAGCTCCGAGAACACCGCGTGGATCACCGCCAGCACCTCGGCGTCGTAGCGGATGCTCAGCGCGTCCTTGCCGATGACGTCGATGTCGCACTGGTAGAACTCGCGGAAGCGGCCGCGCTGGGCGCGCTCGCCGCGGTACACGCGCTGCATCTGGTAGCGGCGGAACGGGAAGGCCAGCTCGTGCTCGTGCTCGGCGACATAGCGCGCCAGCGGCACGGTGAGGTCGAAGCGCAGCGCCAGCTCCGGCAGGCCGCCCTCGCCGCTTTCGTCGGCCTTGGCATTGGCCAGCGCGCCGGTGGACTGCACGAAGTACACCTGGCGCTCGGTCTCGCCGCCGGACTTGGTCAGCAACACGTCCGACAGCTCGAACACCGGCGTCTCCACCGGCAGGAACCCGAACCGCTCGTAGTTGCGGCGGATGACGTCCAGCATGCGCTGGAACGCGATCTGCTCGCGCGGCAGCAGTTCCATGATGCCGGGCGGCGTACGGGGCTTGATCACTGGTGGAACTCCTGCGACGACGATGAGGGGGAACAAGAACGCGCAATTCTAACGGCTGCCGGCCCCGTGCACGGCATGGCGTATGATGAAGGCCACCTCCCCACGCGCCCCGGTGCCCATGTATCGGCCAGCCCTTGCCACGCCCACGCCCTGCACACCGGCCTCTACCGGCAGTGGCGACGGCGCGCCGGTGCTGGAATGCGCCCACTGCGGGGTCCGCGGACGGGCCGTGTGTTCGGCCCTCACCGGCGATGAAATGGCCGCGCTGGACCAAGTGACGCAGCCGCTGCGGCTGGCCGCCGGCGCCACGCTGGCACGCGCCGGCGACACCCGCCAATACGTCTACACCCTGACCGATGGCGCGCTGCGCCTGGTGCGCACCCTGCCCGACGGCCGCCGCCAGATCACCGGCTTCGTGCTGCCCGGCGACTACGTCGGACTGACCGAAACCCTGCGCCACCGCCACGACATCGAAGCCATCGGCGAAAGCCGCGCCTGCCGTACCCCGCTGGCCGACATGCGCCGCCTGCGCGAACGCTACCCGCAGCTGGAACGCAAGCTCATGCAGCGCACCAGCATGGAACTGGCCGCCGCCCAGGACGCCGGCCTGCTGCTGGCGCGCCTGCAGCCCAGCGAACGGCTGGCGCATTTCCTGCTGCGGCTGGGCGCGCGCGGCGCGCTGTCCGGCCATCCGACCGACGTGGTGATGCTGCCGATGGGGCGCGGCGATATCGCCGACCACCTCGGCCTGACCATGGAAACGGTGAGCCGCACCTTCACCAAGCTGCGCCAGCAGGCGTTGATCGCCCTGCCGCAACTGCACAAGGTGCAGATCCTGGATCTCCCCGGCCTGCAACGCCTGGCCGGCGATATCGCCTGAGGGCGGCGCGACGCCGCCTCAGTGCTGCGCGGCGGCCACCTGCCCGGCCTGCGCCAGCTGCCCGCCCCCGCAATCGGCCATCAGCAGCTGCGAACGCTTGAGCCACTGGCTGTCGGGGTAATACGCGAACACGAACGAGCCGCCCTGCAGGGTGTCGATGAGTTGTTTGGCGATGGCCGGGCGCACGGCCGGGCACCCCAGGCTGCGGCCGAGCCGGCCCTGGCTGTGGATCACCGCCTCGCTCACGTACGGCGCGCCGTGGATGACGATGGCGCGGCCGCGTGCGTTGTCGTTGAAGCCCGGCTCCAGCCCCTTCAGGCGCAGCGAATAGCCGTTGTGCCCGGTGTAGGTCTCCTGCGCGGTGAACCCGCCCAGGCTCGACATGTAGCTGCCATCGTTGTTGGAGAAACGCGCGGCGACGTTGTCGCCGGTGTTGCGGCCGTGCGCGACCCACTCCTGGAACAGCAGGCGCTGGCGTGCGAGGTCGAACACCCACAGGCGGCGCTCGGTGGAGGGGCGCGAATAGTCGATCACGCTGAGCACCGCATCCTCGCCCACCTGCTGGTGGCGACGCGCGCACTGCAGCGCTTCGGTGGCCAGACTCAGGACGTGGCGGTCGATGGTCGGCGCCTGGTGGGCCAGCGCCTCGACCAGCGCCACGCCGGCCATCGGCGCGGTGGCGTTGGCGACGGCGGCCGGGGCCGGCGGGGCCGCCGACGGCGTCGGCGCCAGTTCGGCGAGCCGCTGCGTGGACGGCGCCAGCTTGGCGGTGGCCGCCGAGGCCAGCGCGCACAGGGCGGCAACGGTGGTGAATTTCAGTAAAGCGCGCATGGACGAACACCTGTCATCTGCAATGGCAGGAGAAACCGAATCCGTCCAGCTCCCCGGGGAAACAGCGATATGGCCACGACACCCCGGGCTCCCAAGGCTTCCCTGCGCCCGTGTTCGGCTGCCGCTCAGGCGGCCAGCCAGTGCCGGAGCGCAGCATACTCCGCCGCCAGCGGCTCGGCCCGTGCCGGCCGGTTCAGCAGGGCCGCCAGCGATTCAGGAACCGGAACCGCCGCGCCGATCAGCGGTTCGACCACGCTCTCGAACTTGGCCGGATGCGCGGTGGCCGCCACCGCCCAGTCGCCTTCCACGCCTTGGGCGCGCAAGGTTTCCAGCACGTGCACGGCGGTGGCGGTATGCGGGCAGAACACCTCGCCATGGCGGCGATGGCGTTCGGCCAGCGTGCGGCGAATGGTCGCATCGTCCACGGACACCGCGTCGAAGGCCGCGCGCAGCGCCGCGTCGTCACCCTGGTACAGCCAGCGCAGGCGTTCGAAATTGCTCGGCGCGCCGACGTCCATGGCGTTGGCCAGCGTCGGCACGCTGGGCGCCGGCTGGTAGTCGGCGCCGTCGAAGTAATCCGGCAGCACGTGGTTGGCGTTGGTCGCCAGCACGATGCGGCCCAGCGGGATGCCGAGCTGGCGCGCGAGGATCGCCGCCAGGGCATTGCCGAGATTGCCGGTCGGCACGACCAGGTTGAGCACGCGGCCGGTGGCGGCGCGATGGCGCAGCGCCGCGTCGGCGTAGTAGCCCATCTGCGGCAGCCAGCGGCCGAGGCTGATGCTGTTGGCCGAGCTCAACGGCACCTTGGCCTGGAGTGCCTCGTCGTTGAGCGCGCGCTTGACCATCGCCTGGCAGTCGTCGAAGGCGCCGGCCACGCGCAGCGCATGGATGTTGTCGCCGAAGCAGCCCAGCTGGTGCGCCTGCCGCGGCGAGACGCGGCCATCGGGATACAGCACCACCACGCGCACGCCGGGCTGGCGATGGAACGCGGCGGCCACCGCCGCGCCGGTGTCGCCGGAGGTGGCGACGAGCATGGTCAGTTCGCGCGAATCGGCACGCGGCAGCCGGCGCAGGCAGGCGGCGAGGAAGCGCGCGCCGAAGTCCTTGAAGGCGGCGGTGGGGCCATGGAACAGCTCCAGCACATGGTCGCCGGGCGTGGCGAGCGCGCGCAGCGGCGCCGGGAACGCGTAGGCCTCCGTGCAGATATCCGAAAGCACGTAGGCCAGCGGGTCGCCCTCGAAGAACGGCTGCAGCAGCGCGGCGGTGCTGGCAGCGAGATCGGTGCCGGGCACGAACTCGCGCACGGGCGGCAATGCCTGCGGCACGTACAGCCCGCCATCGGGCGCGAGGCCGGCGGCGAGCGCCTGGCTGAGCGTGGCGGCCGGCGCGGTGCCACGGGTGGAAACGAAGTTCATCGAAGCTCCGGAAGAAGTGAGGGATCAGTCGAGCAGGTGCGCGCCGGGACAGGCCAGCGGCGACACCCAGGCCTGGCTGTCGAAGCCGGCCTCGTTGAAGGCGGCTTGCACGGCCGGGGCGGCGGCTTCGGCCGCGGCGCGGGTTTCGTACCAGGCGAACACGCTCGGGCCGGCGCCGGAAATGCTGGCGCCCATCGCGCCATGCGCCAGTGCGGCCTGTTTGGCCGGGGCGAAGCCGGCGATCAACGGCGCGCGACGCGGCTCCACCAGCACGTCGCGCAGGCCGGCGCGCACGAGTTCCGCATCGGCCGCATGGCAACCGGCCAGCACCAGCGCGAGGTTGGCGCTCTGCTCGACGAATTCGCCCAGCCGGTAGTCGCCCTGCAGCGCGGCGCGCGCGCGGCGCGTCTCCAGCACCGCGTCCGGATGGACGAGCAGGCTATGCCAGGCGTCGGCGACCGGGATGCGCACCAGCCAGTCGGCGGTGGCCAGCACCAGCCCACCGAGCAGCATCGGGCCGAGGTTGTCGCCATGGCGGCCGCCGCTCGCCACCGCCTCGCCGGCCAGCGCGAACGGATACAGCGCCTGCGCCGACAACGGCGCATCGAGCAGCGCATTGGCAGCTACCAGCGCGGCCACGCACGAAGCGGCCGAGCCACCCATGCCCGAGCCGAGCGGAATGCCCTTGTCGATCTCCACCTCGAAACCGAACGGCAACGCCAGCGCTTCGCGCAGTGCGATCAACGCCACGCCGGCGGTGTTGTCCTCGGCCTCGGTGGGCAGTTCGACGGTGGTGCCGCGGATCGCCGTGATGCGCACCGTCGGTATATCGATGCGCCGCACCGTCACCGTATCGCCGACCCCGGCGATGGCATGGCCGAGGATGTCGAAACCCACCGCCGCGTTGCCGACCGAAGCCGGCGAAAAAGCCTTCGCCTGCGTCCTCACAGCCGCGTGCCCTCGCCCACCGCCACGCGCAGCAGGTCGGCGAACACGCCGGCGGCGGTCACCTCCGGCCCGGCGCCCGGCCCTTGCACGACCAGCGGGTTCTGGCAGTAGCGGCCGGTGGTGAACTGCACGATGTTGTCGGTGAGGTGCAGGTTGGCGAAGGCGTGGTCGGCTGGCACTTCGACCAGCCCGACGCTCGGCGCGCTATCAGGCGGCAGCTGGGCGACATAACGCAGCACGTTGCCGCGTTCGCGCGCCTCGGCCAAGCGGCGGGCGAACAGGGCATCCACTTCGGGCAGACCGGCCATGAAGGCGTCGATGCCGCCTTCGCGCAGGGCATCGGGCACCAGGCTTTCCACCGCCACGTCTTCCAGGCTCAGCTCGCGGCCGGCTTCGCGGGCGAGGATCACCAGCTTGCGCGCCACGTCGATGCCGGAGAGGTCATCGCGCGGATCCGGCTCGGTGTAGCCCATCGCCTTGGCCTGCGCGACCAGCTCGGAGAACGGCAGCGCGCCGTCGTACTTGTTGAACAGCCAGGCCAGCGTGCCGGAGAAGATGCCTTCGATGGAGGTCACGCGGTCGCCAGTGTCGACGAGGTCGCGCAGCGTGGTGATCACCGGCAGGCCGGCGCCCACCGTGGCCTCGTAGCGGAAGCGTGCGCCGCTGCCGGCCGCCGCCTGCTGGATGGCGCGATAGCGGCCCAGCGGCCCCGCGCCGGCCTGCTTGTTCGGGGTGACGACATGGATGCCGGCGGCCAGCCAGTCCGCGTAGCGGTCGGCCACGTCCGCGCTGCCGCTGCAATCGATGATGACCGCGTGCGGCAGGTTGGCATCGAGCAGGTGGGCGGTGAAGCGGTCGAGATCGGTGGCCTCGCGTGCGCCGGCGAACGCCGCGCGCCAGTCGCCGTCGAGCGTGCGTTCGGCCAGGCACATGCGGCTGCGCGAGGCGATGGCGCGCACGCGCAGGTCCAGGTTGGCCTTGGCCAGCAACTGCGGCTGCGCGGCGCCGAGTTGTTCGAGCAGCGCGGCGCCGACATTGCCCGGGCCGATCACCCCCACCGCGAAGGTTTGCGGCGACAGCCAGAAGCCGGCATGCGCGGCGCGCAGCGCGCGGGTGGCGTGCGCGCTGTCGATGGCCACGGAGATGTTGCGCTCCGAAGAGCCCTGGGCAATCGCAAGAATGTTCACCTGCGCGCGACCGAGCGACTCGAACAGCCGCGCCGCCACGCCGGGCTGCCCGGCCATGCCGTCGCCGACCGCCGCCAGCACGCTCACCCCGCTGGTGAGCTGCACGCGCTGCACCTGCCCCACCGCCAGCTCGTGGGTAAAGGCCAGCAGCAGCGCTTCCTGCGCGCGCGCCGATTCCTCCTCGCGCACGACGCAGCAGATCGAGTGTTCCGAGGACCCCTGCGAGATCATCACCACCGACACCCGCGCGTTGCGCAGCGCGGCGAACACGCGCTCGGCCGTGCCCGGCACGCCGATCAGGCCGGTGCCTTCCAGGTTGAGGATCGACAGGTTCGGACTCAGCGTCAGGCCCTTGATCGGGCCGCCCACATGGCTGCTGGCGCTGATGCGCGTGCCCGGGTGCTCGGGCTGGAAGGTATTGCGGATGATGATCGGCAGGCCGCGCTCGATGGCCGGCGACATCGTCTGCGGGTGCACCACCTTGGCCCCGAAGTACGCCAGCTCGCAGGCTTCGTCGTAGCTGAGGGTTTCCAGCTGCACCGCCTCGGGCACCACGCGCGGGTCGGCCGAGAGCACGCCGTCGACGTCGGTCCAGATGTGCAGTTCGTCGGCTTCGAACAGCGCGGCGAAGATCGCGCCGGAGTAATCGCTGCCGTTGCGGCCCAGCGTGGTGACGCGGCCGGCGCGGTCGCGCGCGACGAAACCGGTGGCGACCACGCGCGCATGCGGCTGCGCCTGCCGCCACTGCGCCAGGCGCTCGGCGCTCACGCCCCAATCCACGTCCACGCCGAGCTCGCCGCGATTCACCACCAGCACCTCGCGCGCATCCAGCACCGCGCACGGCTCGCCGAGCGCGCGCAGGTGTTCGCCCAGCAGCTGCGCCGAATACACCTCGCCCAGGCCCTGCACGCGGTCGAGCACCTCGCGCGGCAGCTCGCCGATCACCGCCAGCGCGGCGAGGATCTCGCCCAGCTGCTCGAACTGCCGGTCCAGCCATTCGATCAACGCGCCGGCATGCTCGCCCAGCAGCGCCACCGCCGCGCCGCGATGCCGGGCGCGCGTTTCGTGCCACAGCTCGCGCCACTCCGGGCGACCGGCCGCGGCCTGGCCGGCCATGTCGATCAGTGCATCGGTGACGCCCTTCATCGCCGAGACCACGGTGACCTGGCGGCTCTCCGCGCGCGCCAGCAGCAGCTGGGCGACGTGCCGGTAGCGCGAGGCGTCGGCCACCGACGTGCCGCCGAACTTGTGCACCACGGTGCGTGGCGCGGCCGGCGACAGCGGAGCGGAGGGTGATGCGTGGGCAGACGACATGACAGACCTCGTGTTGAGGCCCCGCCTGTGCTGGATCATTCGACCGGGAGCCAACCCCCGCATCCTGATCCGGGTGCGGGGCCGTGGTTTTCGTGAACTACGCGAAGACGACGGGCCGCACCGTGCGAGTGGTACGGGTGGTAATGGTGGTGGTAATGGCCGCGGTGGCCGACGCGATCGCGCCCGTGCCGGGAACCGGCAGCGAGAAGGCGAAGGGGGCGGCGCATGCGTGCATGGCGCCAACGATTCAGCATCGCCCCGGGGGCTGTCAAGAGGCGCGCGACAGATCGCGCGAACGCCGTCCTCACGGTTGCAGTGGCAACCTTTTCGACGCCGATCGCAGCACATCCGCCCGCTTCCCCTGGAGCCCGCCATGAGCCTGAAGATCAAGCGTGTTTACGACCCTGCCGGCGAACACGACGGCGCCCGCGTCCTCGTCGACCGGCTGTGGCCCCGCGGCGTCAGCAAGACGCGCGCGCATCTGGACGATTGGCTGAAGGAACTGGCGCCCTCCCCCGCGCTGCGCGAATGGTGGGACCACGACCCGGAACGAATGGTGGAATTCACCGAGCGCTATCGCGCCGAGCTGCGCGACCCGACGCACCAGGCGGCGCTGGCGCGGCTGCGCGACATCATCGCCGGGCATCCCACCACCACGCTGCTGTATGGCGCGCAGGATCCGGTGATCAACCACGCGCACGTGCTGCAGAATTACCTGGCGCATTCGCGCGCTCACTGAGCGCGGCTACGCCCACCCCGTCGCGATATCGTACGCATCGCGCCCCGACGCGGCCGCGCGAACGCGCACGCCCCCAGCAACAGCAAGGCCGGCACCAGCAGCAGCCAGCGGGCGTCGGCGGGAACCGCGGTGCCGACGCAGATGATCGCCACCAGGCTGCCCAGCGCCAGCAGCCGGAAGACCTCGTCGCGAATGCCGTGGCGCTCACTCATGGGCCGGCACCTGCGCACGGCTGACGGCCAGCGCCGCCTTGGCCAATGACCAGCTCTGCATGCCGGCCCGTACGAGCAAGGCGTCCGTGGCGATCTCCAGCGCTTCCCTGTCGTGGCCGGTGAACTCGTTGGCCAGACCGAGGTAGAACTGCTCGAAAGACCCCCACCAGCTAAAGTCGCTGACGTTGTCTGGCGCGTGCTGCAACGAGTAATCGCGAATGGCCTGGATCGCCCGCCAGACCCTCAGGTCGGCCGAGTTTTCCAGCGATTCGCGCAAGAAGCTGTCCATGACGCACTACCCGTGAAAGTACGGGAAAATGCTATCGCCGGCGCGCGTATAGGCGCCATAAACTCCCCGGCGCGGGGCGTAAAGAGTTCGCTGCCAGGGCGGCGTAACGCTGTATGCGTTACGCCTGGCGTGTCGCCCGCCACGCCGGCCATGCCTCGAAAAGCACGCTCATCGCCGAGCGCAGGAACAGCAGCGCGATGACCGCGCCGATCACGATGTCCGGCCAGCCTCGCCCCGTCAACGCCACGCCGCCCGCGGCGACCAGCACGCCGAGGTTGGCCGCCACGTCGTTGCGCGAACACTGGAACGTGCTCTTCATGTTGATGTTGAGGGTGCGGAACCGCCACAACAGCGCGAGGCACGCGAGGTTGGCGCACAGCGCGATCGCGCCGAACCACAGCATCAGCTCGCTCGACGGCGGCACGCCATGCACCAGCTTGTCGACCACCTCGAACACCACGAAGACGAAGAACGCCAGGATCAGCAAGCCCTTGGCCAGCGCCGCGCCCGCTTCCCAGCGCGCACCGCGATTGACCGCCCACAGGCTCACGCCATACACGATGGCATCGCCCAGCATGTCCACCGCATCGGCCTGCAGGGCGCTGGAGCGCGCGACCAGCCCGGCGCCGAACTCGATGAAGAACATCGCCAGGTTGATCACCAGCACCGCGACCAGCACGCGCCGCTGTGCGCGGTGCTGGGCCAGCGCCTCCAGCGCCTGGCGCTTGTGCCCGCAACAATGGTCCAAGGTCATGCTCCCGCGGGCGGTTGGCCACGCTTGAAATTTCGACAGGGCATCGTTATGAACCCTGTAGCCACTCCAAGGTCAAGCCATGTCCACCGCGTTCACCATCGGGAAGCTGGCCCGGCAGGCCGGCACCCAGCCGGAAACCATCCGCTACTACGAGAAGATCGGGTTGCTGGATGCCCCGCCACGCTCGGAAGGCAACTACCGCCACTACGGGCCGCCCGACCAGCGCCGCCTCGCCTTCATCCTGCGTGCGCGCGAGTTGGGCTTCCCGATAGACAACATCCGCGAACTGATCGCCCTGGGCGAACAGCGCGAGCACGCCTGCAGTTCGGTGGATGACGTGGCCCGGCGGCATATCGCCGGCATCGCGCGCAGGATCCAGGATTTGCAGTCCCTGCAACGCGAACTCGAACGCATGATCGAGGGGTGCCCCGGGGGACGTGTCGCCGACTGCCGGGTTCTGGAGGCGTTGCAGCCCGGTGCGCCAGGGTGATGCCGCGGCGCCCGCGGGCACCTTCCCCTCAGCCGAAGCGGCGCACCAGGTGGTCGCCTTCTTCCGAACGCAGCACCACCTCGGTCGGCTGGCCGGTAGTCCAGGCATGCAGGCGCGCCATCATCTCGGCGTTGCGCAATGCGCCGTCGCGGGCCAGGTAACGCAGCGGGCTCCATTGCGGGCGCGACACCAGCCACGCGTCTTCGAATTGTTCGACCGCGACCACGTAGCAATGCTTGTCCATGCAGATGCCTCGCCTCGATCCAGGGGGATGGAAATCCCGAAAGCGCTGGTCACGGCGAGCCGTGGGGGCGCCAAGCACCAGGGGAGTCCCGCGAATTGGGGAGGCGGGAACAGTGCTTCCAGCTTTTCGGTACCGGCCTGGCCTTACTCAAGGGCCCGCGGTTGAGTAGCCACAGGGCACCGCGTCCGGTAGCGATAAGTTGTCATGGATGTGCGGCCGAAGGCCTCGGGCAAACGCTGGGGCGAGGGGTCAGAAAAATCCGATTTTTCGATCAGCCACGTCACGCCGCCTACACGCCGGTGGTGCTGGGTGCTGGCTCAGCGCGGACCGCGCAAGCGCAACGCGGTGTCGTAGGCGGCGTTGATCTCGCGCGCATGCTGCTCGGCCAGCGCGACCAGTTCCGGCCCGAGGTGCTGCACCTTGTCCGGATGGTATTGGCTGATGCGCCGCTTGTAGGCGGCCACGATTTCCTCGCGGCTGGCGCTCTCCTGGACTTCCAGCACCTCGAACCAGCGCGGCGGCGGCGCGGCGCCATCGGATGGCGAGGGCGCATCGGCCGGTGCGTCGGCGGCAGGCGTACGCCCCCGCAACAGCGGCAGGAAGACCGACACCAGCCAGTAGCCCACCACGAAGGCGACGCCCACCACGAGCAACTCAGGAATGCGCATCGGCGATCTCCAGGATCCGGGTGCGACAGGCGTCCAGCTCGGCGAGACGGGCGCTGTCGGCGGGGGTGAAATCACGCACCAGGTCCAGGCGTGCGAGCAGATGCGGACGCAACCGCCGCAGCGCTTCGTCCGGCAGCGTGGCGAGGGCGAACGCCAGCCCATCCACCGCCAGCGACTGGCGCAGCGCGACCTTGCGCACCACGTTGAGCGCGAACGGCGGACAGGCGAGCGTGTCGATGGCGATGGACCACAGCGCGCCACGCGACAGGCCCAGGGCATCGCGACGGCGTACCAGGTAAACCACCATCGCCGTGGACAGCAGGTACACCGCGCCGACCAGCGCCAGCAGCCCGAGCGCATGCCGCCACGCGAAGAGCAGCGCCGGCAGCGCGCCGAACAGCAGCAGGGCCATCAACACCACGCCGACCTGCAACGGGCGCAGCGCTTCGCGCAACGCCTGCATCTGCGCGATCGCGGCCTGCGGCGCCGAACCCGGCGCACGCATCCACGACAAACGCAGCAGGGGCCGCCACGGCGTCCACGGCGATGGCAGGAACAGGTAGCCGCCGCGCCACTGCACGTCACCGCCGGTCGTCGCGGCCCAGCCCCCTCGCCGCGGCCAGGCGACGAGTTCGTCGACATGCAGCCACATCGCCGCGTCGTACAGATAGAACGCGACGATGCCGGCCAGCAGCCATGAATCGGCCGGCATCACTGGACGGTCTTGCCCTTCTCCTGCGCCGGCTTGCGCGCGAACAGCTTGCGGAACCACGCGCCGACCGCCACCACGCCGGCCACCACCAGCTTCCACATGCTGGCCAGGAACGCGCCGATCGCACCGAACAGGCCCTTCTTGGCTGCCACCGCGGCCGCGCCGCCGGTGACCAGTGCCGCCAGGCCGTACGCGGCGACGTGGTCGCCTTCACGGAATTCGGCGTAGCGCTCGCCGGCCTTGTATTCGTAACCGGGCAGCACGCGCTTGAAATCGGCGATGGCGCCGTCGAACTGCTCCGGCGAGGCGACCACCACCACTTCCATCACGCCATGGCGGCCAAGCAGGCGGGTGTTGTAGTTCACGCTCTGCTCGTGGCTGGCCTCGTTCTCGCCGATGATCGCCCATTCGAGGTTGTTCACCGACTTGTCGTACTTGGGCTGGAAGCGCCAGCCGGAGACGTGCATCAGGTCCCAGCCCTTCTCCTTGCGCTCCTTGTTGGAGGCCTCGGTGCCTTCACGGATGGAGGCCAGCAGCTCGTCGGCGTCGAGCTTGTCGTTGTCCTTGACGTAGCCGATGCCGCTGTAGGTAAAGAACGCCACCCAGCTCAGGTCCTGCGGCGCGAAGGTGTAGATGTCTTCCGAACCCTGCGGGTTCTGCATCATGCGGTTGAGTTCGCGCGTGCCCTTCGCGCCGAGGAAGGCGTAGCCCTCCGGAATGTCGATGGTCGCCTTGCCGGCGATGTCGCCGGTGGCCTTGCCGACCTGCCAGGGAAGCGAGGACACGTCCTCCGCCGCCCGCGCCCCGGACACGCTCACGCACAGCAGCGCCGCGAACAGCGCCACGAAAATGGACTTCATGTGTTTTCCCCTGAAGGCCGACCTTGGCCTGGGCGCATTCTAGCCAGCGCGCGGCGGGGGCGACAACGCGCCCGGCCCGGCCGGCCCGTCTCATCCGGTGAGACGGGGGAACCCTAGAGTCCAGCGATGCGCACGGATACGCCCATCGAACTCGCCTATGCCCGGGCCTACGCCCTCCTGCGCGCGGCCGGCGCCAGCGACCAGGCCACGTTCGATATCGTCTTCGCCCGCGCGCATGGCGAGCTGCTGGCGTTGTTTCCCGAGCAGCAGGCGCAGATCGTGGAGGTGCTGCTGCAGTTCGCGCGGCATTTGGGCCGGGCGGCGGCTTGGCGGGAAATCGGGGCAGCCGCACACCAGCAGATCGCTTAGATAAATCGAATGGCCCTGGTTTTGCGCCGAGGGGGAGGCTGCGCATGCACGTCATGCCGGGAGCCAAACCACCATGCGCCGCTTGTTGATCGTGGGTACGTTCGTCCTGATGGGTCTTTTGGCATGGCAGGTCACCCACCGACCACGCCCGCCATTTCCAGCGCTTCCCGCGCAGATGGAAGCAACTGCGCCCGCCGAGGCAACTCCGTCTTACACGCCCGAGGCGCGCGAGTCGGCACCCGCCTCCCGCCAGCCGAGCGATATCCTTTCGACCCAACGGCTGCCCGATATTCCCGCGGCCCAGCTTGCCGAGTCGCTGGCGTCGCGCGCGCAGGCCGGCGACTCCCAAGCGGCCAGTCAACTCTATCTCGTGCTGTCCAGATGCAATCATCTGGCCCGGGACACCTCCATTGACTGGCGCCCCGAGTACATGGATCCGGCCCTGTTGGACCGGCTGGGGATGTCCGAAGCCCAGCTGCTCGCTGGCCTGGAATGGAACGCGCTGGCATCGGAAGCAGCCGAGCTGGAGGATTGCCAGAACATTCCCGCCGATCGCTTGCGACAGGCCAGCACGTGGCTGGAACGTGCCGCCCGGGAGGGCGACCCCTACGCTCGACTGGTCTACGCCGACAGCGTGCAAGACCTCGTCGGCGGCCCGAGGGAAATGCTGGCTGCCCCCGAAAAAGTCGCGCAGTTCAGGCGCGACGCCATCACCTACCTGCAAGCGGTCGCAGCGACGGGAAGCCCAGAAGCCATGGCCCGGCTCGCCGCCGCCTATTCGTCGGGCGTATTGGTCGAACGTGATCCCTTGCTCGCTCATGCCTACGAGATCGCTGCTGCGGCCGCTGCCGGATCAGCCATTCCTGCGTCGGCGGTGGAGACAGAACTGAGCAGCCAGGAGTTGGCCAGGGCCCGGACGCTGGCCAGGGAGATCGCAAAGCCATGAGATGGAATCGCGGGAATTTTGGCGTCTCTTCGGAGCGGATCGCGGAAACGCCACTTCCGGCATACTGGCGGGGCGATGCGTACGCCTCCGCCTTCCACGGGAGGTTTCGGAACGGCCATCGCGAGTGATCCACGCGGGCCGCCATGGCGCCCACAGAAACCAAGGAGATGCACTTGTACGGACTACTGCTCACCGCCGCCCTGCAGGCCGCGGCCCCCTCGCCCACCCCTTCGGCCAGCCCCACCTGCAGCTGCGCGCGCCAGTGCGACGCGATGTGGGTGGAAGCGGCCAGCGGTCTGGAGCGTTTCACGGGCGCGCGGCTGGAGGTGATCTCCAGCTTCCGATTGGAAAGCCACCTTCCGCGCATGGAAGGCCTCTACGGCAGTGTCGAACGCCGCCCTATCGAGAATGGACGCGACGAAATCAATGTCGCCTTCATGGCGTTGCCGGATACGCAGGAGCTGCAGTTGCTCGCGGAGAGGTCGGCGCAGGCGTTCAACGAACGCGTGACGGCGGCGGGGAAGCGGATTCAGTGCCCGGCGAAGTAAGCGGATCTTGCGGCCCAGCCCAGCTCGAACTGGTGACCACCCAAGGACACTCTATCGGTCTGATTAAGAAGAACTTCCAAGGCTGACGTAAATGGGCATCTGTAAAGGCTGCCGCACACCTTTGGGTTCACGGCCGCATCTCTCACACTTCGCTGCGTCGGGACCATATCTTGGCCGGCCACCCATACCATGCCCCGTCGACTATTTCCGCGCGCTTGACAACATATGGAAATGATCAATCGCATCGCCGCTGCGATTCTAGTACTTCGCAATGCAATGAAATCGGTGGCGGCGGCTTGCCCAGGCCTCGCACGCAGCTAAGAAATAAAGCTCCCAGCGTGAGCGGCGATCAACGGCGGAGGCAGCGCGTTCCCAATCATCAGCGCTATGGATTCCTTACCGTGGCCAACAACAAACTTATAGTCGAGCGGAAAGCCTTGGAGTAGAGCCGCCTCTCGCAAGGTTATCGTCCGATTGGACTCAGGGTGTAAGAATCTACCCTTCGAAGGATTGTGACACCCACTAGTTATGGCAGGTGCAACCTTGTCCCATGCCATACGCCCGTAGACATCGTTAAAGCCGCTACTCTTCTTGTGACAATCAAGAATCAAATGATCGGGCAAATCGCGGCGACTTCCGCCATCCTTAGGAATCAACCCAATTATCCGCCGCACTGCTTCGGAGCGATTCTCCGGAATTGAATGCAACGGATCGTCTACGTCACCAGGCTCTCGTACGTCGCTCAGTGCTTTCCGGACGGTCGAGCGCTCAGCCACCGGCTCCGGGAGCGACGGTAGTTCCAGCAATGAAGCAAGCATGATCAACCGCCTCCTGCGCTGAGGGACTCCGTAGTCTGCGGCATCGATCACTTCTACCAAGCATTTATAGCCCATACTTTCTAGCGTAGCCACGAAAGATCGAAAACGAGCATCCCCCCTCAATGAAGGCACGTTCTCCAATAGAATATTCTGGGGTCGAAATGCCTCCGCGAAGCGTTGAAACTCAATAACCAGATTGTTCCGAGGGTCTTCGATAGATGCGAACTTGTTTCTAGTTCGCAGCCTAGAGAAACCTTGACAGGGCGGGCAGCCAGCCAGCAGTTTGAGATCGCCTACACCCAGACCCAGCTGATCTCGCAGGAGCACCGGGTCAAGCTGACGGATATCAGTTGCGCAGAGTTGCACATCAGGATGATTTAACCGATAGGTCTCCTGAGCTTTCGGATCGACCTCTACCGCGGCAAGCACTCTGTAGCCAGCTTGACGAAGACCGAGGCTCAACCCGCCGCAACCACTGAACAAGTCAACGGCGCTTGGCATTTCTCGTGATGTTTCGATATGTCTCATATTCGCGCCCCAGTCATCGACGGCGGCTCTTAATCCAGGCAGCCACGCAAGCCCTTATTGTAACGAGGTCCGCGTTGTCCTCGGACAACTGTGCGATCTTCATTTTCGCAAGCACCAACAATTCTTGAGCGTTGACCTCGACACCATTCGACAGCAACACAGCTAGTGCCTCCTTGCACTCTTCCGAGCTCTTGGGCGCGGCGCACCCCCATCCCGGAACTCCATCCATGATGACCTGCTCAGGACAGAGCTTTGGCAAATAGCGGAGGCGCTGTCGGATCCATGTCAAATAGTCAAGCTGGGCTTCTATCTCCGCACGCGCCCTCCCCTCATCGTCATTTCCGCCTGCAAGCAAGAACTTGGGCCTTGCGCCCAACTCTCTCTCGTACAATGCTGGAAGGTCTGCATATTGTGCGGGAGCAATCTGGGCAGGGTCACGGAACTCGGGGACCCTGCGCTTGTCACCATCTAGAAGTAGATAGACATCATCACCCGTCAACATTGCTCCCGGCCCGTGGTGGACGAACATTGCCTCTGCACCACCAGGCGCAACTCTTACCTCCACGATCGATCGCTCACCCTCATCCAAGGACTCGATCGCCTTCACGACGAGCATCTGAGCCATCGGATCTTCGACTAGAACACGCATCTTCCCTGCCGGAGCTCTCCCAATTCGATGAAGGGCTACGAGAGGAGAGCAGCCATTGATGACCCGCGCCTTTCCCTTACCATTATCCTCAAAAACACAGATCGCCGAGTCCGGCAACCCCTCCAATAGATCGGCCGAATGTGTTGAAACGACGATTTGATGCTTGTGGACTTTGATTTGATCGAGCAAAAACTTCAGGAGCGCCCTTTGAGCACCCGGATGAAGCGATGTCTCTGGCTCGTCCAATAGAATCAGGGAGCCTGGCTTCGCCCCCATCACTTTTGTAACCACACTTACCGCGGATACCTCACCGGTTCCCGCGAAGGCCTCCGAGTATTCGATGCCGCGCTTGAACACAACGGTCAGATCTTTGCCACGATTCTTTGGATACAGCGAGTGTTCGATCACTCTGGCGCTATCGTATGTGCGACCCAGAATTAGACAGACAGCCTTGAGCTCATCTGGTGTTAATAGCCGATTGCCAAACAATCTCTCACGCCCACCAAGAGAGTACGAGGTTACACCCGAATCCTTGATGCGCTTGAGTCGCGTGGCCTCACGCAGCATCACGACACGACGGTCTCCCAGGCTGCCACCTTGGTCCATATAAAAGTAACGATCGAATGACCCGAACGACATTTTTAGGTTGATGTAGACAACCTCGCGCCGCACGGGGTTCCAGCGGTCTTTTGACATGCCTTCGTACTTGCCCTCAGGCATATCGCTCATGCCATCAGCCCGACTGGAACGATACGGCTCCCAGTAGTCGTAGTCTCGGGCCTTACCCAAGCGCGCCTTCCGCGTCTCAACCACCCCTTTAAACGATGCGTTCCAGTGACCATAGACGAAGCGCTGAGGATCTTTCCTCGTACCCGCGATAGGATCTAGATCGGTAGCAAACCAAAATTGAGCGGTAGACTGTCCAAACGGAGCACCATAGAACGCATGCAGGACGGAAGTTTTGCCAACTCCGTTCGGGCCAACCAGCGCAGCAAAAGGAAAGTCGAACTTCACAGTTGCATATGGCTCAAGGCTCTTGAATTGAGGGAAGCGGATGTGGGTAATGAACCCTGGCAGCGGCCTGCCTGGCTTGAAGCCTCCGAGAACCCTTACAAGGGCTGCGATTTCTGCATCTATATCCATCAATGCGCCATCCCTGACTAGTTGCTTGAGGCGTGAGGATAGCGAAAGAGCCCAACAAGCGCCTCGTAGCGCGGACGTCGGTTGGCGTCTGTCTGACAGAAAGGTGGTGAGACGAGAAGCGCCTTGAGGTCGCAGCTACACTTGTGCGCCAAGTCGTTGCTTGATCTGGTGACCCCGGCCCGATTCGAACGGGCGACCTTCCCCTTAGGAGGGGGACGCTCTATCCAGCTGAGCTACGGGGCCTAAGCGGCGGCATTGTCGCACGAACCCCCCGCGCCCCACAGCCGCGGGCCGCGCCGGAACGCAGCGCAGCAAGGCCCGTCGCGGCCCTCTGCTAAAATCACCGGTTCCCGCGCCGCCTTCCCCCGCGCTTTCCGGCGGCGCCTCGATGCCACGTTTAGGAGTACCTTGCATGTCCGCAGCCCTGCTCAAGACGCTCGACCTCGCCGCGACCAACCCCGGCACCTATCTCGGCCAGGGCGAATGGTCCCAGTCCACCGGCGCCGGCGTCCTGCAGCCGCTGAACCCCACCACCAACGAGGTGATCGCCGAAGTCCAGGCCACCACCGAGGCGGACTACGAGACGGTCATCGCCCGCGCGCAGGAAGCCTTCAAGGCCTGGCGCAGCGTGCCGGCCCCGCGCCGCGGCGAAGCCGTGCGCCTGTGCGGCGAGGCACTGCGCCGGCACAAGGACGCGCTCGGCTCGCTGGTCGCGCTCGAAATGGGCAAGAGCAAGCCCGAGGGCGATGGCGAAGTGCAGGAAATGATCGACATCGCCGATTTCGCCGTCGGCCAGAGCCGCATGCTCTACGGCTACACGATGCACTCCGAGCGCCCCGGCCACCGCATGTACGAGCAGTACCAGCCGCTGGGCCTGGTCGGCATCATCAGCGCGTTCAACTTCCCCGTCGCGGTGTGGAGCTGGAACGCGTTCCTGGCGGCGATCTGCGGCGACGTGTGCATCTGGAAGCCGTCCAACAAGACCCCGCTGACCGCGCTGGCCACGATGAAGATCTGCAACGCCGCGCTCAAGGAAGGCGGCTTCCCGGACATCTTCTTCCTCATCAACGATGCCGGCACCGCGCTGTCCGAGCGCCTGGTCGATGACACGCGCGTGCCGCTGATCAGCTTCACCGGCTCCACCCAGGTCGGCCGCACGGTCGCCGGCAAGGTCGCCCAGCGCCTGGGCCGCTCGCTGCTGGAACTGGGCGGCAACAACGCGATCATCCTGGACGAAAGCGCCGACCTGAAGCTGGCGGTGCCGGGCATCGTGTTCGGCGCGGTCGGCACCGCCGGCCAGCGCTGCACCACCACCCGCCGCCTGATCGTGCACGAATCCATCTACGACAACGTGCTGGCCACGCTGGTCAAGGCGTACAAGCAGGTCGAGGGCAAGATCGGCGACCCGACCGATGCGGCCAACTTGATGGGCCCGCTCAACAGCCGCGGCGCGGTCGAGCAGTTCCTGGCCTCCATCGAGAAGGCCAAGGCGTCCGGCGGCACCGTGCAGACCGGCGGCAACGCCATCGACCGCCCGGGCAACTTCGTGCTGCCGGCCATCGTCACCGGCCTGAAGAACAGCGACGAGGTCGTCCAGCACGAGACCTTCGCGCCGATCCTCTACGTGATGAAGTACGCGACCCTGGACGAGGCCATCGACATGCAGAACGGCGTGCCGCAGGGCCTGTCGTCGTCGATCTTCACCCAGAACCTCAAGGCCGCCGAGCGCTTCCTGTCGGCCGCGGGTTCGGATTGCGGCATCGCCAACGTCAACATCGGCACCTCCGGCGCGGAGATCGGCGGCGCGTTCGGCGGCGAGAAGGACACCGGCGGCGGCCGCGAATCCGGCTCGGATGCGTGGAAGGTCTACATGCGCCGCCAGACCAACACCATCAACTACTCCGATTCGCTGCCGCTGGCGCAGGGCATCAAGTTCGACCTCTGAGCCGGCCCCCGGCCGCCATCGCCTCCCCAGCGCGGGAGGCGATGGCGCAGCGTCTTGCCTCCATGCCGTGGCGCGCCCCTTTTTGCGCCGTCCTAAGGGATAATCCCGGCTGTCCGCTCACTCACCGCAACGGAGCCGCTTGATGGGCAGCGTTCGACAGACCAGCACCTTGGCCATCGTCAGCCTGGTGGCCGGCATCCTCGGTTGGACCATCCTGCCCTTCCTCGGCAGCGTCACGGCGATCATCACCGGCCACATGGCGCGCGGCGAGATCCGTCGCCAGCCGGACCGCCTGGACGGTGACGCCCTGGCCCTGGTCGGCCTGGTATTGGGCTGGGTCAACGTGGGCTTGTGGATCCTCGGCGTGCTCGCCTTCGTCATGTTCTTCGGCGGCCTGGCCTGGCTGGGCTGGGCCAACTCCTGAGCGCGATGGACCTGTCCTCGCAATCACGCTTCAGCAACCGGGTGGCGGATTACGTCCGCTACCGCCCGGGCTATCCCCCGCAACTGATGGCCTGGGTGCACGGCCGCCTCGGCATCGCGCCGCAGGCCCGCGTGGCCGATATCGGCGCTGGCACCGGCATCTCTTCGCGGCTGTTCCTGCAGGCCGGCCATCCGGTCATCGCGGTCGAGCCGAACGCGGCGATGCGCGCGGCGGCCGAGCAGTGGCTGGGCGGTGAGGCCGGTTTCTCGGCCATCGGCGGCAGCGCCGAAGCCACCGGCCTGGCCGACGCCAGCGTGGACGTGGTCAGCGCGGCGCAAGCCTTCCACTGGTTCGACATGCGCGCCGTGCGCGTGGAATGGGCGCGCATCCTGCGCCCCGGCGGGCTGGCGGTGGTCTACTGGAACTCGCGCCTGCTGGAGGCCACGCCGTTCCTGGCCGGCTACGAGGCCCTGCTGCTGGAGTACGGCACCGACTACAGCGCGGTGTCCGAGCGCTACCAGGACGACGCCACCATGCGCGCCTGGTTCGGCGAGGGCTTCGTTGACGCCGCCAGCTTCCCCAACGTGCAGCGCATGGATTTCAGCGCGCTGCGCGGCCGCCTGCTCTCCTCGTCCTATGCCCCGGCCGAAGGCCAGCCGCGCCACGCGCCGATGCTCGAAGCGCTGCGCGCGCTGTTCGACCGCCACGCGGTGGACGGCCACATCGAATTCGCTTACCAGACGCGTGCCTTCGCCGGCACCTTGAACTGAATGTATTCCTTCGCACGCCCCTTCCTGTTCGCCCTCGACGCCGAACGCGCCCACGGCCTGGGCCTGCGCGCGATCGAGACCGCCTACCGCACCGGCACCACTTCGCTGCTGGCGCCGCGCATCGCGCCCCTGCCCACCCCGGCCTTCGGCCTGCAGTTCCCCAACCCGGTCGGCCTGGCCGCCGGCCTGGACAAGAACGGCGAACATGTCGAGGCGCTGTTCGCGCTCGGCTTCGGCTTCGTGGAGATCGGCACGGTCACGCCGCGCCCGCAGGCCGGCAATCCGCGCCCGCGCCTGTTCCGGCTGCCGGCGCACGAAGCCATCATCAACCGCATGGGCTTCAACAACCTCGGCGTCGATGCGCTGGTGCGCAACGTCGAGCGCGCGCGCCGCCGCGGCGGCCTGCTGGGCATCAACATCGGCAAGAACAAGGACACGCCCAACGAGTCCGCCGCCGACGATTACCTGCACTGCCTGGAGCGGGTGTACCCGCTGGCGGACTACATCACCGTCAACATCTCCTCGCCCAACACCGCCGGCCTGCGCGAACTGCAGGAAGAGCAGGCGCTGCGCCAGCTCGTCGGCGCGCTGCGCGAAGGCCAGGAGAAGCTCGCCGCCCAGCATGGCAAGCGCGTGCCGATGCTGGTCAAGGTGGCGCCTGACCTGAGCGACCGCGACATCGAGGCCGCCGCGCGCGTGCTCTCGGAACTCTCGGTCGACGGCGTGATCGCCACCAACACCACCATCGGCCGCCCGCTGGTCGAAAGCGACCCGGTGGCGAAGGAAACCGGCGGCCTGTCCGGCGCGCCGCTGATGGGCCAATCGACGCTGGTGCTGCGCCGCCTGCGCTCGCGCCTGCCCGAGTCGATCCCGCTGATCGGCGTGGGCGGCATCGCCAGCGGCGCCGACGCGGTGGCCAAGATGTCCGCCGGCGCCAGCCTGGTGCAGGTGTACAGCGGGCTGATCTATCGCGGGCCGGCGCTGGTCGGCGAATGCGTCGAGGCGATCCGCCGCCGCCGCGAGGCCCCGAGCCGCGGGGCGGTCTCGGCGCTATGACGACGGCCTGGACGCTGCACGAAAACGCGCCGCTGCGCAGCCTCAACACCTTCCACGTCGACGCCACCGCGCCCTGGCTGCTGCAGCTGGACGACCCGACCGCGCTGCCCGAGGCGCTGGCCCTGCCCGTCCTGGCCGGGCAACCGCTGCTGGTGCTGGGCAGCGGCAGCAACGTGCTGCTGGCCGGCGACCCGGAAGGCGTCGTGCTGAGCTTCAACAACCGCGGCATCGAGATTCTCGAACACCACGCCGACCACGCCCTCGTGCGCGCCGGCGCCGGTACGCCGTGGCACGGGCTGGTGATGTGGTCGCTGGAGCAGGGCCTGTCGGGCCTGGAAAACCTGGCGTTGATCCCCGGCACCGTCGGCGCCGCGCCGATCCAGAACATCGGCGCCTATGGCGCGCAGGTGGGCGAGTTCGTGCACGTGGTCGAGGCCTGGGACCGGCAGGCGAATGCGATCGTGCGGCTCGACGCCGAACAGTGCGCCTTCGGTTACCGCGACAGCGTGTTCAAGCGCGAACCGGGCCGGTGGCTGATCATGGCGGTCGAACTGCGCCTGCCGCTGCTGCACGAGTTGCGCCTGGACTACGCCGGCATCCGCGAGGAACTGGCGGCGATGGGCGTGGCCCACCCGGAGGCGCGCGATGTCGCCGAGGCGGTGATCGCCATCCGCCGGCGCAAGCTGCCCGACCCGGACGTGCTCGGCAACGCCGGCAGCTTCTTCAAGAATCCGCAGCTGCCGCTGGAGCAGATCGAGACGCTGCGCCACGAATGGCCCGCCCTGCCGGTGTTCCCCGGGGAGCGCGAGGGCCAGGGCAAGGTGTCGGCGGCATGGCTGATCGAACAGTGCGGCTGGAAGGGCGCGCGCGAGGGTGATGCCGGGGTCTCCCCGCACCACGCGCTGGTGCTGGTGAACCATGGCCAGGCCACGGGCGCGCAGCTGCTGGCGCTGGCGCGCCGCATCGCCGATTCGGTCCGCGAACGCTTCGCGGTGGTGATCGAGCCGGAGCCGCTGCTGATCGGCGCACAGTGGTGAACGCCGCCAGCACGCACACGCCGCTGCGCGCGGCCGGGCTGATGCTGGTCAGCACCTGCTGCTTCGGCCTGATGGCCATCGCCATCCGCTACGCCTCGGCCTCGGTGGCGACCAACCAGATCGCCTTCTTCCGCAATTTCTTCGGCCTGCTGGCGCTGCTGCCGTTCCTGTTCGTGCGTGGCGGCCCGCTGCCGCGCACCAGGCATATGCACCTGTACCTGGTGCGCACGCTGATCGGCCTGGCCTCGATGCTGTGCGGCTTCTGGGCGATCGGCCACCTGCCGCTGGCGCAGGCGATCTCGCTGTCCTACTCCACGCCGCTGTTCGTCACCGTGCTGGCGGTGCTGTGGCTGGGCGAGAAAGTGCGCATGCGCCGCTGGCTGGCGGTGGCCGCCGGGTTCATCGGCGTGCTGATCATCCTGCGCCCGGGCTCGTCCACCTTCAGCCCCGGGCTGCTGGTGGCGCTGGCGGCGGCGATGATCAGCGCGGTGGTGGCGATCCAGATCAAGCAGCTCTCGCGCACCGATCCGCCCGACACCGTGGTGTTCTACACCTACGTGCTGTGGGTGCCGATGTCGCTGCTCACCGCGCTGCCGAATTGGAGCTGGCCGCAGGGCGGCACGTGGGTGTGGCTGGTGCTCACCGGCGTGTTCGGCACCGGCGGGCAGCTGTTCTGGACGCGTGCGCTGAAGCTGGGCGAAGTCTCCGCGCTGCAGCCGATCAGCTTCATGCAGCTGCCGCTGGTCGCGGCGCTGGGTGGCTGGCTGTTCGGCGAATCGCTGGACCGGCACACGGTGGCCGGCGCGGTGATCATCGTCGGCGCCAACGTCTACATCGCCCACCGCGAGGCGGTGCTGGCGCGGCGGGCCGCCACGCATGCCCCGGTGGAGGGGGCCAAGCCGGGCGAATGAACTACAGTGGCCGCATGGCTACTGATTCGTTCCCGGCGTCGCGTCCCGCCCCGCTCCGCATGATCGGCCTGATCGGCGGCATGAGTTGGGAATCCACCCTGCCCTACTACCGCCACATCAACGAGGTCGTGCGCCGCGACTGCGGCGGCCTGCATTCGGCGCGGCTGCTGTTGTACAGCGTGGACTTCGCCGACATCGAGGCGATGCAGCAGGCCGGCGACTGGGAAGCCGCCGGCGAAGCACTGGCCGATGCCGCGCGTGCCCTGCAGGCCGGCGGCGCGGATTTCCTGGTGCTGTGCACGAACACGATGCACCGGGTGGCCGGGGCGATCGAGGCGGCCACGCCGCTGCGGCTGCTGCATATCGCCGACCCCACCGCCGAGGCGCTGGCGTCGCTGGACGTGCGCAAGGTCGGCCTGCTCGGGACGCGCTTCACGATGGAGCAACCGTTCTACCGCGAGCGGCTGGAGGCGCGCGGGTTCGAGGTGATCGTGCCCGACGCCCAGGATCGCGCCGACGTGCACCGGATCATCTACGAAGAACTGTGCGTGGGCGTGCTGCACGAGGCCTCGCGGCAGCGCTACCGGGAGGTGATCGCCGGGCTCGTGGCGCAAGGCGCCGGCGCGGTGGTGCTGGGCTGCACGGAGATCGCGCTGCTGGTGGGCGCCGAAGATGCGAGCGTGCCGCTGCTGGACACCGCGCTGCTGCATGCCGAAGCGGCGGCGTTGCGAAGTCTCGACCTGTAGGCGCGCTGGATCTACAGCGACGGCGGCGCCACCGGCCGATGCCGTCGCCACGGCCGCCGGTGCCCGCGGAACAGCACCAGGTACAAGCCGGTCACCCACGCCAGCGCCGCGCACCAGCCGGCCAGGATGTCCGAGGGGTAATGCACCCCCAGGTACACGCGCGACACCCCCACCAGCCCCACGAACGCCGCCGCCAGCGCGGCCACCGGCCAGCGCCAGCGCGTGCGCCATGCCAGCGCGACCAGCACGGCGGCCAGCGTCATCGAACCCATCGCGTGTCCGCTGGGGAAACTGAAAGTGCTTTCCGGCGCGATCGACTCCCACAGGCTCGGCCGCTCGCGCTGGAAGAAGTGCTTGGCCCCGATATTCAACATCGCCGAGCCCACGAACCCCAGCAGCGCGAACGTCGCCTCGCGCCAGCGCCGCAGGCCCAGCAGCACCACCACGACCAGCGTATCGGCCGGGATCAGCCCCCACTGGTAGCCCAGCTTGGACACCAGCACGAAGAACCCATCCAGCGCCGGGTTCGCCCAGCCGCGCAACCGCCACAGCAGCGGGTCGTCGAAGAAGAAGTTCTCCAGCTCGTGGACTTCCTCGGCCAGGCTGGCGAACAGGCCCAGCGGCAGCAACACCCCGCCGAACAGCAGCACGACGCGCCAGGCGTTGCGGCCCAGCCAGTGGCGGAATCCGGCCGGGCTCTCAGCCGGCCGAACGGGCATAGTGGCTATCGACGTATTCGTCGATCAGCGCGACGAATTCCTGCGCGATGTTCTCCCCGCGCAGCGTCACCTTCTTCTCGCCATCCACGAACACCGGCGCGGCGGGCGCCTCGCCCGTGCCCGGCAGCGAGATGCCGATGTTGGCGTGGCGCGATTCGCCCGGCCCGTTCACCACGCAGCCCATCACCGCCAGCGTCATCGACTCGGCGCCCGGGTGGGTGACCTTCCATTCGGGCATCTTGCCGCGCACGTGGTTCTGCACGACCTTGGCCAGCTCCTGGAAGAACTCCGAGGTGGTGCGGCCACAACCCGGGCAGGCGGTGACCAGCGGGGTGAAGGCGCGCTGGCCGGTGGTCTGCAGCAATTCCTGCGCGACGATCACCTCCTGCGTGCGCGACTGCCCCGGCTCGGGCGTCAGCGAAATGCGGATGGTGTCGCCGATGCCTTCCTGCAGCAGCACCGACAGCGCGGCGGCCGAGGCGACGATGCCCTTGCTGCCGATGCCCGCCTCGGTGAGCCCCAGGTGCAGGGCGAAATCGCAGCGGGCGGACATGTCGCGGTACACCGCGATCAGCTCCTGCACGCCGGAGACCTTGGCCGAGAGCACGATGCGGTCGCGCGCCAGGCCCAGTTCCACCGCGCGCTCGGCCGAATCCACCGCCGAACGGATCAGCGCCTCGCGCAGCACGCGGCCGGCGTCCCAGGGCTGCTCGCGGCGGGAGTTCTCGTCCATCAGCTGCGCGGCCAGGCCCTGGTCCAGCGAGCCCCAGTTGGCGCCGATGCGCACCGGCTTGCCGTAGCGGATGGCGAATTCGATCAGCTGGCCGAACTGCAGGTCCTTCTTCTTGCCGAAGCCGACGTTGCCCGGGTTGATGCGGTACTTGGCCAGCGCCTCGGCGCAGGCCGGCTCGCCCGCCAGCAGCTGGTGGCCGTTGTAGTGGAAATCGCCGATCAGCGGCACCTCGATGCCCATCATCGCCAGCTTGTCGACGATGCGCGGGATGGCCGCGGCGGACTCGGGGTTGTTGACCGTCAGGCGCACCATTTCCGAGCCGGCGCGCCACAGTTCGGCGACCTGCTTGACGCTGGCGGCCACGTCGGCGGTGTCGGTGTTGGTCATCGACTGCACCACCACGGGCTTGCCGCCACCGACGGTCACGTTGCCGATGCGGACCGGCTGGGTGAGGCGGCGGGGCCAGGCGCCGGTGTCGGCGGGCGGGGTCGGTCGGGTCACGGCGTCATGCATGCACCCATTTTAGTGCGAGCCGACCCAATCCGTGCCAACTTCCCTTCCGGGCGGCAGCGGGCGGCCGGCACCGCCGGTACCCGCCATGCGCTGTGACAGACTGTCGCACGCGCCCCCACGCACGACGGCATAGCATGGCGCCCTGATGGACAACAGCAACAACGCCTCCTTCCTCCGCACCCTGTGCAGCCTGCGCTGGCTGGCCACCGCCGGGCAGGCGGTCACCATCCTGGTCGCCACCTGGGCGCTGGGCCTGGCCCTGCCCCAGCCGCCGCTGTGGGCCGGCGTGGCCGCGTTGGCGGTGTTCAACCTGTATGCGCGCTGGCGGGTCGGGCTGGAGCGGCCGATCGGGCCGGCCACCGCGTTTGGCCACGTGCTGGTCGACGTGGTGGTGCTGACCTGGATGATCGGCTGGAGCGGTGGCATCGCCAACCCGTTCGGCTCGCTGTTCCTGGTGCTCATCGCGCTAGCCGCCTTCGCCCTGCCGCTGGCCTGGGGCCTGGCGGTGGCCGCGGCCTGCGTGCTCGGCTATGCGCTCAGCGCGATGTTCGGGCTGCCGCTGCCGGCGGGCTACTTCGACCCGCGCATGCTCTACCTGTTCGGCGTGGCGCTCAATTTCCTGCTGTGCTCGGTGGTGGTGGTGGTGTTCACCACGCGGCTGGCGTTCTCGCTGCGCCGGCGCGAGCAGGAGCTGGCCACGCTGCGCGAGCGCTTCGCCCGCAACGAAGGCATCGTCACCCTGGCCACGCATGCGGCCTCGGTGGCGCACGAACTCAACACACCGCTGGCGACGATGACGCTGCTGGTGGACGACATCGCCGAGCAATCCCGGCAGGCCGAACTGCGCGAAGACCTCGACACCCTGCGCGAGCTGCTGGTGCTCTGCCACGAGCGCGTGCTGGCGCTGGCCGCCCCGGCCGACCGCAGCAACGCGCAGGAGGCGATCACCGTGCAGGAAGTGCTGGCGCAGTGGCGCCTGGTGCGCCCGGACGTGCAGCTGCAGCGCAACCTCGACGCGCCCATGCGGCTGCGCCTGGAACCCGGCGTGGGCCACCTGCTGATGGTGCTGCTCAACAACGCCGCCGACGCCAGCGAGCGCGCCGGCCGCCCGCGCGTGGACCTGGAACTGCGCGTGGCCAGCGGCCAGCTGCTGGGCGAAGTGCGCGATTATGGGGCTGGCTTCGACACCGCCAAGGCCACGCTTCCCAATACCCTGTACGACAGCGGCAAGCGGCACGGGATGGGCGTCGGCCTGGCCCTGTCGCACGCCACCGTCGAACGCCTGGCCGGTGAACTGTGGATGCAGCCCGCCCAGGGCAGCGGCGCGCGGGTGGGTTTCCGCCTGCCGTTGCCCGTGGCAGAGGAGACGACGTCGTGAACCCGAGTAACACGCAAGGAGATTCCCGTGGCCTTTCGACCGGCGCTTATGCCGCCTACCCTGCTCCCGCCCCGTTCGGCGCCGGGAGCGTGGACGTGAACGCGCACGCCAGCCGCGTCGGCCTGCTGGTCGATGACGATGCGCTGTACCTGCGCACGCTGCAGCGCAGCCTCGCGCGCCACGGCGTGGAAACCGTGGTGGCCAGCGACCCGGCCAGCGCCTTGAGCGTGGCGCGGCAATCGCGCCCGGACTTCGCGCTGATCGACCTCAAGCTGGGCCACGATTCCGGCCTGGCGCTGATCCAGCCGCTGCGCGCGATCCGCGCCGACATGCGCATCCTGCTGGTGACCGGCTACGCGAGCATCGCCACCGCGGTGGAAGCGATCAAGCTCGGCGCCGACGACTACCTGCCCAAGCCGGCGAACATCCCGACCATCCTGCGCGCACTCGGCGAGGACGACGAGGAACTGCCGGAGGCCGAGGGCGAGGAAGACACCACGCCGGAGATGATGACCCCGCTCAGCCGCCTGCAGTGGGAACACATCCAGCAGGCGCTGCACGAGACCGGCGGCAACATCTCGGCGGCGGCGCGGTTGCTGGGCATGCACCGGCGCTCGCTGCAGCGCAAGCTGACCAAGCGGCCGAGCCCGGGGCGCTGACGCCGCGCTGCTGATCCCACCCCAAACAAAAAGGCCGCCAGAAGGCGGCCTTTTTGCATCACGCTAGCGGCAACTCACCAGAACGCCGTGTACAGCGCGACCAGGATCGCGATGACACCCACCGCGCCCATGTTGAAACTCATCGGCGTGCCGTAGCGCACGTCGTCGGTGCGGATCATGTCGCGGCCCGGCTGCGCCTTCGTCGCGAGCGACACCGCCACCGCGGCCACCAGCGAGGCCAGGAACACCACGCCCACGCGGTCCATGAACGGCAGCGACGGCCATGCCAGCTTGAACACGATCGACAGCACGAACGAGCCGATCGCCGCGGTCAGCGCGCCGGCTTCGTTGGCGCGCTTCCAGAACAGGCCCAGCATGAAGATCACCACGATGCCCGGGGTGAAGAAGCCGGTGAACTCCTGGATGTACTGGAAGCCCTGGTCGAAGCCGCCCAGCAGCGGACGCGCGGTGAGGATGCCCACGATCACCGCCACGATGGCCACGATGCGACCCACGCGCACCAGGTGCTTCTGGTCGGCCTGCGGGCGCGACTTGGCGTAGAAGTCCAGGGTGAAGATGGTCGCCACCGAATTGATCTTCGAAGCCAGCGAGGCCACGATCGCCGCCACCAGCGCGGCGAACACCAGGCCGAGGATGCCGCTGGGCAGCAGCTGCATCATCGTCGGGTAGGCCTGGTCGGGCTTGGCCAGGTCCGGCGCCAGCACCACCGCGGCGATGCCCGGCACCACGATCACCACCGGCATCAGCAGCTTCAGGAACGCGGCGAACACCATGCCCTTCTGCGCCTCGCCGATGTTCTTGGCGGCCAGCGCGCGCTGGATGATGTACTGGTTGAAGCCCCAGTAGCTGATGTTCATGATCCACAGCCCGCCCAGCAGCACGCTCAGGCCCGGCAGGTCCTTGTAGAACGGGTTGTCCTTGGACAGGATCATGTGGAAGTGCTCCGGATGGGCATTCCACAGGTGGTTGAAGCCGGCCAGCACGCCGGCGCCGTCGCCGATGCGCGAGAGGGTCAGGCCGGCCACCAGCAGGCCGCCGAGCACCAGCAGGGTCACCTGCACGATGTCCGTCAGCGCCACCGCCTTCAGGCCGCCGTACAGCTGGTACAGCAGCGCGAAGATGCCGATCAGCGCCAGCGCCAGCATCTGGTCCATGCCGGTGACCTGGGTCACCGCGATCGAACCCAGCCACAGGATCGAGGTCAGGTTGACGAACACGTACAGGCCCAGCCAGAACACCGCCATCAGCGTGCGGATGCGGTTGCCGTACCGGCGTTCCAGGAACTGCGGCATGGTGTAGATGCCGTTGCGCAGGAAGATCGGCAGGAAGAACTTGCCGACGATCAGCAGCGTCAGCGCCGCCATCCATTCGTAGGAGGCGATCGCCAGGCCGATGGCATAGCCGGAGCCGGCCATGCCGATGATCTGCTCGGCGGAGATGTTCGCCGCGATCAGCGAAGCGCCGATCGCCCACCACGGCAGCGACTTGCTGGCGAGGAAGTAATCCTCCGCGCTCTTGTCATGCCCTGCCTTCTCGCGCGAAACCCACTGCGCGAGCACGAAGATGCCGGCCAGATAGACCAGCACGATCACGATATCGAGTGTCGCCAGACCCACTTCACTTCTCCCGGCCAAACGCACGCGGCGCGCGGCTGCGTCGGCTCATTGCCTGAAAAAACGCGCGACGGCCTCCCCGGCCGCCGCGCGCTGCGTTGCTTACTTCGTGGTGGCGCAATCCACCGCGACCGCGTCGGCCTGGCTCTGGCCCAGCGCGATGCGCGAGAACGAGACATCGGCCTTGGCCGCGCTGGCCACGTACGGCAGCTGCACCAGCTTGGACATGTCCGCACCGGCGACCTGGAAGCACTTCAGCGGCACGCCGATGACCTTCCACTCGCCCGCCGGCAGCTTGCCGACGGTCTTGCCGATATCGACCTGGCCGGCGCAGCCCTGCCCGCAACCCACGCCCAGCCACAGCGGGGCGGCGAGGTCGGCGTCGCGGCGCAGCGTCACGTACATCACGATGTCGCCGTTGGTTTCGCGGCTCAGGTCCACCGCCTTGCCCGACACCAGCTGCACGCGCGCGTCCGAAGCGCCCGACCAGACCAGGCGGCGCGCGTCTTCCTGCGCCTTGTGGTCGACCGCGCTCATCTTCAGGCTGCCATCGGAAAGGCCGACCGGCACGGTGGTGGCCGGCATGTCGGCCTGGGTGGCGCTGGAGAGCTGCATCGCCAAACCAATCGCCGGCTTGCCGCGGTTGAAGTACACGCCGCCGGCCGACTGGTCGCCGCTCACGCCGGAGTCTTCCGGCAGCTTGGCCTGCTCGCCCTTGTCGGCGTAGGTCAGGCCGTAGCCGAAGGCGAACTGCGGGTCGTAGTCCTTCTGGCCCACGTTGTTGTGGAACTGCACGGCGGTGCGCGGCCAGGAGAAGCTGAGCTTGCCCTTGAAGTCGTTCTGCACGCTGCCATCGGCCTTGCGCAGGAGGACGTCGGCGATGCCGCCGCCTTCCGAGCCCGGCAGCCAGGCGGCCACGAACGCGTCGGCGGTGTTGATCTCGCGGTTCATCCACAGCGGACGGCCGCTCAGGAACACCGCCACCACCGGGATGCCGTCGGCCTTGAACTTCTTCAGCAGCTCCAGGTCGCTGTCATCGCCCGGCTTGTAGAGCAGCGTGGCGATATCGCCCTGGAACTCGGCGTACGGGTTCTCGCCGAACACCACCACGGCCACGTCCGGCTTGGTCTTGTACTGGCCGTCGATCGCCAGCTCGGCCTTGCCGCCGGCCGCGTCGATCTGCTGCTTGAGGCCTTCCCAGATGGTGTTGCCGTTCGGGTAATCGGCGCGCGTGGTGCCGGTGCCCTGCCAGTTCAGCGTCCAGCCGCCGGACTGCTTGCCCATGTCGTTGGCGCCGTCGCCGGCGACCAGGATGCGCTTGTGCGGATCCAGCGGCAGCGTGCCGCCGTTGTTCTTCAGCAGCACCAGCGATTCGCGCACCGCCTGGCGGGCGATGGCGCGGTGTTCGGGCGAGCCGAGCAGTTCGTACTTGCCACCCAGCGGACGCTGCGACGGCTTGCCGGCCTCGAACAGGCCCAGGCGCATCTTGACGCGCAGGATGCGGCGTACCGCGTCATCCAGGCGCTCCTGGGTGATCTGGCCGGACTTCACTGCCGCCAGCTCGGTCTCGTACAGGCCCTTCCAGCTGTCGGAGGCCATCGCCATGTCCAGGCCGGCGTTGAACGCGGCCGGGCAATCGGTGGTGGTGCAGCCCTTGACCTGGCCGTGGCCGTTCCAGTCGCCGACCACGAAGCCGCCGAAGTTCATGCGGTCCTTCAGCACGTCGGTGAGCATGGCCTTGTAGCCGTGCATCTTCTCGCCGTGGAAGCTGTTGAACGAGGCCATCACGGCCTGCGCGCCGGCTTCGATCGCCGGCGGGTAGCCCGCGGCGTGGATGTCGCGCAGCTCGGCCTCGGTGACCTGCGTGTCGCCCTGGTCCTTGCCGTCGGTGGTGCCGCCGTCGCCGACGTAGTGCTTCACCGAGGAGATGACGTGGTGGCCGTCGAGGAAGCCCGGCGTGCCCGGCTCGCCCTGCAGGCCCTTGACCATTTCACCGGCGTAGCTGGCCACGACCTGCGGCGACTCGGAATAACCCTCGTAGCTGCGGCCCCAGCGATCGTCCTGCGGCACCGCCACGGTCGGCGCGAAGGTCCACTCCATGCCGGTGACGCGGGTTTCGGCGGCGGTGACTTCGCCGATCTTGCGGATCAGCTCGGGGTTGCGCATCGCGCCCAGGCCGATGTTGTGCGGGAACAGGGTGGCGCCGACGATGTTGCTCTGGCCGTGCACGGCGTCGATGCCGAAGATGATCGGGATCGCGTGGCCGCCCTTGGAGGTGTCCATGGAGGCTTCGTAGAACGCGTCGGCGAGCTTGAGCCACTCGGCGGGGCTGGCGTTGTACTTGCCGCCCGGATCGGAGCTGCCGCCGGCGAGGATGGAGCCGATGCGGTACTTGCGCACGTCATCGGGCGTGATGCTGGCGATATCGCCCTGGATGGTCTGGGCGACCTTTTCCTCGACGCTCATCTGCGCCATCACGTCATCGATGCGCTTTTCCAGCGCCGGATCGTTGGCGAACGGCCACTTCGGCGTGGGCCACTGGTCCGGGTGGATGGTGACGGCCTGGTCGGCGGCCGGCGTGGCGGACGCGGCGGCGGTCTTCTCGGCTTCGGCGTTGCCATCGCGATGGCAGGCGGCGAGCAGGAACAGCGAGGCGGCGGTGGCGGCGGCCAGCAGATGACGGGTCATCGGCGCACGCGCGCGACGAGGCAGCTTTTCCAAGATGCGGTTCTCCATACGGGTAGGCCGTCGGGCGGTGAGCCGACGGCGGCGGCGGGTACGTTTCTGCATTTTGTATAGCGCTGTCAAACATCGGCTTCGCTATAGCTCATGGGCATCCGTATATCGAAATGGGATATATGGGGTGTGCAGCGGGAAAAGCGGGTTGGGGGCGAGGTTTTGTTCGCTGCGCGGGGCGGTTGGTGCGCCCGGGCGTCACGCAATATTGCTGCAATGCATCACGAGGGTTTGCGCGGATTGCGCGGGATTTTTCTTTGGGTGTGCTGTGGGCTGGGGGATGGTGGTTTGGGTTTTTTATAGTGGCGCGTTCGTGGTGATGCGGTGTGTTGTGTTGCCTTACGGTGCGGGCACCGGCCTGCCGTATAGGGTCGTCAC